>NZ_JBEOXO010000038.1:0-75102 GCF_040296605.1 Streptomyces sp. NPDC002088
TTCGGCCCCCCCGCAGCCGGGGGGCGCCGCCCCCCCGGCCCCCCCCCCCCCCCCCGCCCCTGTGTGTTCCCGGGCCCCGCCGATCACTTGAGCCAGTGGTGCCGGCCGATGCTGATGAGCCGCATCTGCCGGGTCGCGACCTGCGCGACGCGCTCCCGCTCCTCCTCCGGTGCCTCCAGGGCCTCCAGGAAGAGCGAGGCGGTGATGAGCATCTGGTCGACGTAGAGGTGGGCGAGCATCAGCAGGTCGTCGTCGCTCCACCCCTCGGACTCGGGGTCCTTGGCCAGCTCGTCCCGCACTTCCTCGGCGAACCGGACCAGTTGGTCCCGGATGGCCTCCCGCACCGGCTGCACCCCGCCGTGGCGCTCGCGGGCGATGAAGCGGACATGGGCGGGGTACGCGTCCACATGGCGGGCGATCAACTGGACGGCACGGGCTATGCGTTCCTCGCTGGTGCCGGCGTCGGTGACCGTCGTCCGGATCATCGGGTGCAGGCTGCCGAGCGCCTCCTCGACCAGGGCCACGCCGAGATCCGCGGTGGAGCGGAAGTGCCGGTAGAAGGCCGTCGGTGCGACGCCGACGGCGCGGGTGACCTCGCGCAGGCCGAGACTGCTCAGGCTCTGCTCCTCCAGGAGGCCCAACGCCGCTTCCAGGAGCGACTGCCGGGTCTTCTGCTTCTGGGCCTGCCGGATGCCGAGGGTGTGACTCATGACACCCAGTTAACAACTGTTCTCCGGAATTGAAAAGCCGTCGGGCGCGCTAGACTCAGAAGTCAGTGAACAAGTGTAACTACAACCGTTCACCGAAATGTCACGAGAGGTATCCGCGAGAGGTATCTCGGAGGGGGATCCGATCCCATGCTGTTCCTCGTCGCCGCACTCCTTCTGCTGGGCGTTGTCATGGGCACCGTGGCCCACGCGCCGCTGACCTTCACTGTCGTCGCCGCCGCCGTGATCGCGGCCTGGCTCGGCATCTTCGCGCTGCGCGAGCGGCACGGCCGCCGGCGCGGCGCGTCGACGAACTGACCTTCTTCCGCTCGTCCTTCCGCTCACTCTTCCGCTCGTCCGACCCTCGGGAGCTGACCCTCATGCAACTCACCGCACCGGCTACGCGCCCCACCGGCACACGCGACGCGGGTACGCGCGATGCCGACGGCATGGCCGTCGCGTCCTTCATCCTCGGCCTGCTCGGCATCCTCGTCCTCAACCTCTTCCTCGGCCCGATCGCCATCGTCCTGGCGGCAGTGGCCCTGTGGCGCGGCACGGCCCGCCGCGGCCGCGCCTACCTGGGTCTGGGGCTGGGGGTCGCCGACCTGCTGGTGCTGGTGGCGTTCATGCAGGCGGACAGCACGGTGTCGTGGAACTTCTGAGGGCGAGGCGCGGCTGACGCCGGTACCGGCCGCGGGTGGGGCGCCCGCGACCTCGGCCCGGTCACGGGGGCCCGTAGAATCGGGCTCACCATGGCATACCTCGACCACGCCGCGACCACCCCGATGCTCCCGGAGGCGGCAGAGGCCCTGACGGCCCAGCTGGGCGTCACCGGCAACGCGTCCTCCCTTCACGCATCCGGCCGCAAGGCCCGCCGTACGGTCGAGGAGTCCCGCGAAACCCTCGCGGAAGCGCTCGGCGCCCGTCCCAGTGAGGTCGTCTTCACCTCCGGCGGCACCGAGGCCGACAACCTCGCCGTCAAGGGCCTGTACTGGTCCCGCCGCGCCGCCGACCCGCGCCGCACCCGGGTACTCGCCAGTCCCGTCGAGCACCACGCGGTCCTCGACGCCGTCCACTGGCTGGGCGAACACGAGGGCGCCACGGTCGAGTACCTCCCGGTCGACTCCTACGGCCGAGTCCACCCCGAGGCCCTGCGCGAGGCCATCGCCCGCGACCCCGACGATGTCGCCCTGGCCACCGTGATGTGGGCCAACAACGAGATCGGCACGATCCTGCCGGTTCGCGAACTCGCCGACGTGGCAGGGGAGTTCGGCATCCCGTTGCACGCCGACGCGGTCCAGGCCTTCGGTCAGGTCCCCGTCGACTTCGCCGCCTCCGGCCTCGCCGCGATGACGGTCTCGGGCCACAAGATCGGCGGCCCCTACGGCATCGGCGCCCTCCTCCTCGGCCGCGAGTACACCCCCGTACCCGTCCTGCACGGCGGCGGCCAGGAGCGTCACGTCCGCTCCGGCACCCTCGACGTTCCGGCGATCGCCTCCTTCGGCGTCGCGGGCCGGCTGGCGGCCGAGCAGCGTGAGTGGTTCGCCCGGGAGATCGGCGCCCTGCGCGACGACCTGATCACCAGGGTCCGTACGGCGGTGCCCGACGCGATCCTGGGCGGCGACCCCTCCCCGGCCGGCCGCCTGCCGGCGAACGCCCACTTCACCTTCCCGGGCTGCGAGGGCGACTCCCTGCTCCTGCTGCTGGACGCCCAGGGCATCGAGTGCTCCACCGGCTCCGCCTGCACCGCCGGCGTCGCCCAGCCCAGCCATGTCCTCCTCGCCACCGGCACCGATCCGGACCTGGCCCGCGGCACCCTCCGCTTCTCCCTCGGCCACACCTCCACGGAGGCCGATGTCGAAGCGGTCGCCAAGGCGATCGGCCCGGCGGTGGAGCGGGCGCGGGCGGCGGGGCTGACGTAGCGGCACCACTGACGCGAGGGCGCGCACCGCATCCGGCACGCGCCCTGCCGGCGGTCCAGGACCGCGTCGCGGCTACGCGGGAGGGGCGCCCGCCTCCCGCACGAGCCGCATGTACCGGTCCCAGTCCCAGTACTTCCCCGGGTCCGTGTGATCCGTCCCCGGCACCTCCACGTGCCCGATGATGTGCTCACGGTCGACGGGTATGCCGTACCGCGCGCATATCCCCGCCGTCAGGCGGGCCGAGGCGGCGTACATCGCGTCGGTGAACGACGAGGCGCGCTCCACGAAGCCCTCGTGCTCGATGCCGACGCTCCGCTCGTTGTACTCCCGGTTCCCCGCATGGAACGCCACGTCCAGTTCGCGGATCATCTGTGTGACGTGCCCGTCCTTGCGGACGACGTAGTGCGCCGCGGCCCCGTGCCCCGGATCCTGGAAGACCTTCACCGCGCTGTCGAAGCTGCCCTGGGTGACATGGATGACCACCATGTCGACCGAGTAGTCGTCCGGCCGGTCCGCCCGCCGGAAGTTCGCCTGGGACGCGGCCACCCACTGCGCACCCCGGAAGTCGACCGCCCCCGCCACCCTCGACTTCTCCACGCCCGGCAGCCGCCACCACAGGTGCGCCAGCTCGTCGCGCGCCAGCGCGGCGGTGCCGACGGCGGCCGCCACCCCGCCCACCAGCAGGGCGCGCCGCCCGATCCGCCGGTCCGAGTCGCTCTTCTTCGCGCCCGCCTGAATCTCCCCCATGTGATCGTGAACGGATACTCGCGAGCTTCGGTTCCCCGGCCCCCTTACTCTTGAAGGGCTATGACTGACACCCCGCAGCGCTCCCGCCCCCTCCGCGTCCTCGCCGCCATGTCGGGCGGGGTCGACTCCGCCGTCGCCGCCGCCCGCGCGGCGGAAGCCGGCCACGACGTGACCGGTGTCCACCTCGCGCTCTCCGCGAACCCGCAGTCGTTCCGCACGGGCGCGCGGGGCTGTTGCACCATCGAGGACTCGCGCGACGCCCGCCGCGCCGCGGACGTCATCGGCATCCCGTTCTACGTCTGGGACCTCGCCGACCGCTTCCGCGAGGACGTGGTCGAGGACTTCGTCGCCGAGTACGAGGCAGGGCGCACCCCGAACCCGTGCCTGCGCTGCAACGAGAAGATCAAGTTCGCCGCCCTGCTGGACAAGGCGCTGGCGCTGGGCTTCGACGCGGTGTGCACGGGCCACTACGCGAAGGTGCTGGTCCGGGAGGACGGCACGCGCGAGCTGCACCGGGCCTCCGACATGGCCAAGGACCAGTCGTACGTCCTCGGCGTCCTGGACGACAGGCAGCTGGCGCACGCCCTGTTCCCGCTGGGCGACACGCTCACCACGAAGGACGAGATCCGCGCGGAGGCCGAGCGCAGGGGCCTGGCCGTGGCCAAGAAGCCGGACTCGCACGACATCTGCTTCATCGCCGACGGCGACACCCAGGGCTTCCTGGCCTCCCGCCTGGGCAAGGCGGAGGGCGACATCGTCGACGAGTCCGGCACCAAGGTGGGCACGCACGAGGGCGCGTACGGCTTCACCATCGGCCAGCGCAAGGGGCTGCGCATCGGCACTCCGGCCGCGGACGGCAAGCCGCGCTACGTGCTCGACATCTCGCCGGTCGACAACACGGTGACGGTGGGCCCGGCGGCCGCTCTGGACGTGACGGGCCTGACCGCCATCAAGCCCCGCTGGTGCGGCGCCGCCCCGACCGCCCCGGGTACCTACACCGCCCAGCTGCGCGCCCACGGCGGCGAGACCGAGGTGACAGCGGAGCTGGTCGACGGCTCCCTCCAGGTGCGGTTCGCGGAGCCGGTGCGGGGTGTGGCCCCCGGCCAGGCGATCGTGCTGTACGACGGCACGCGCGTGGTGGGGTCGGCGACCATCGCTTCTACGGTGCGGGCGACGGCGGGGGTGGCCTGAGCCGCCTACGCACGCGCGCGTGCTGAGCAGCCTTGACGGAGTCCGGTGCGGTATCGCGCCCGTAAGGGGCGCGGGGCTGTGTCGGTATGCGGCTCCGCCGGCGCGACCAGCCCTCACCGGCCCGCGGGTTCGTCATCGCGCTTCCAGCGGAGCGCTCAGGCAGTGAAGAACTCCGCCAGCACCGGCGCGAGCGCGTTCGGGTCCACCATGTGGGCCTGGCCCTCCAAGATGCGGTATGTGCCCTGGGGCGCGGACTCCGCGACCGCCCTGGTCGCCTCACGCAGCCACTTGGGGCTCGCGCCGCCCGCGACGGCCAGGACGGGGACGGTGATCGACGCCAGCCGGTCCCGGGGGACGAGGCCGTCGCCCATGACCGCGTTGTCGTAGGCCAGGGTCGGGGCGATCGCCTCCATCGGGGGCCACATGGGGGACTGGCGGGCGCGCTGGATCATCTCCTCGGCCAGGCCGGTGAGACGGAGGAACAGCTCGACCGCGTCCCCGCGCCGCCCGTCGGCGAGCGCCCGGTCCAGGTTCTCGGTGTACTCGGCGCGCACCTTCGCGCCGCCCCCGTAGTCGGCGAACGGCGTCTCGTACACGGCGACCTGACGGACCGGCAGTCCGGCGGCTGCCGCCTGCAGTGCCAGCGCGCCGCCCGACGAGATGCCGTACAGCGCCGCGTCACCGCCGGCCACCTCGACGAGCGCGGCGATGTCCTCGACCTCACGGGCCACCGCGTACGGCGCCGTGTCGCCGCTCTCGCCGCGGCCCCGGCGGTCGTACGCGATGACGCTGAAGCGGTCCGCGAGAGGCCCGGCCAGAGGTGCCACCGTGCCGCCCGCGGACATCGCGCCGCTCACCAGGACGACCGCCGGGCCCTGGCCGGTGCGTTGGTATGCGATGGGGGTGCCGTCGCGCGAGATGGTCTTCTTGTCCATGCTTGTCCAGACTGCCATCCGGCACCGGACTAATCGGTCACGACACTTCTACTTCGTAGAAGCAGAAGTGGTCCTTGATCTCGGCGACGTCCGGCTTGGGATCGGGATAGGCCCAGACGAGGTCCGCCGCGTCGGGCAGCGACCAGTACGAGGCGGTGCCCTTGAAGGGGCAGTGCGTGTGGGTGTCGGAGGGCGTCAGCAGGTCGAGCCGTACGTCCTCGGCGGGGATGTAGTACCGCACGGGACAGCCCGTCTCGCGCAGTACGAGGGGGCGGTCGCTCTCCGCCAGTGTCCGGTCGCCGTGGACGACGCGGACGCGCTGTGTGCCCTGCTCGATGGTGATCGTGTGTCCTTCGGCCATACCAGGAGAGCGCTTATGGGGCCTCGGTTCTTCCCGCGTACGGTTGCCGCATGCGTATTTGTGTCTTCCTCTCCGCCGCCGACCTCGACGACCGCTACACCCGCCCCGCACGCGAGTTCGCGGAGCTACTGGGCAAGGGCGGGCACACGCTCGTGTGGGGCGGTTCGGACGTCGGTCTGATGAAGGTGGTCGCCGACGGGGTGCAGGAGGCGGGCGGGCGGCTCTGCGGGGTCTCCGTGGACTTCCTGGCGGCGAAGGCCCGTCCGGGCGCCGACGAGATGGTGATCGCGCGGGACCTCGCCGAGCGCAAGAAGCTGCTCCTGGAGAAGGCCGACGCCGTCGTGATCATGGTCGGCGGCACCGGGACGCTCGACGAGGCCACGGAGATCCTCGAGCTGAAGAAGCACGGGCACACCGACAAGCCGGTCGTGCTGCTCAACAGCGCGGGCTTCTACGACGGCCTGAAGGAGCAGTTCCGGCGCATGGACGACGAGGGCTTCCTGCCCATCCCGCTCACCGACCTGGTGTTCTTCGCGGAGGAGCCGGTCGGCGCGCTGGCCTACCTGGAGACCGCGACACCAGCGGCTCCCGCCGCGGGTCAGGGCATCGAGTGATGCGAGCATGGCAGGCATGGCTACTCATGTGATCACCGGGGCGGGTTCCGGCATCGGCGCGGCCGTCGCCCGCCGCCTGCACGCGCGCGGGGACGAACTCGTGCTGCACGCGCGCGACGCCGGGCGTGCGAAGGAACTGGCGGCCGAGTTCCCCGGGGCGCGGACCCTGGTCGGTGACCTGGCGGACCCCGACAAGCTGAGCTGGGCGTTCTCCCACCAGACCCTTCCGGACCGGGTGGACTCCCTGCTGCACATCGCGGGCGTCGTCGACCTGGGCCCGGTGGGGGAGCTGACCCCGAAGTCCTGGCGCCACCAGCTCAACGTCAACCTGATCGCCCCCGCCGAGCTGACCCGCCACTTCCTGCCCCAGCTGCGCGTCGCAAGCGGCCACGTGGTGTTCGTGAACTCCGGCGCGGGCCTGAACGCCCACGCCGACTGGTCGGCGTACGCGGCCTCGAAGCACGGCCTGAAGGCCCTCGCCGACTCCCTCCGCCACGAGGAGCACGCGAACGGCGTCCGCGTCACCTCCGTCTACCCCGGCCGCACGGCCAGCCCGATGCAGGCCAAGGTCCACCAGCAGGAGGGCAAGGAATACGACCCGGCGAAGTGGATCGACCCCGAGTCGGTCGCGACGACGATCCTGATGGCCATCGACCTGCCGAGGGACGCGGAGGTCAACGACCTGACGGTGCGACCGGGACGCTGAAAACCAGCCCCACCGCCAGGGCCGTACGCTTCCGGGGTGAGTGAAGACAAGCAGTTCAGCTTCGGTCCCGCGACCGGCGTCGGCTCCCTCCCCGGCGGTGACGCCCGCGAGGCCGCCAAGACCGCCACCGGGTCCTTCGAGGACTTCCCGTTCCTGCCCGAGCTGCCGGCCCGCGGACCCGGCGCGGACATGATCGGACGGACCGCCGGGATGCTCGTCGAGCTGTACGCGCGCGTGGAGCCCAGCGGGTGGCGACTCGGGGACCGGCCGGGGCGGGACACCAAGCGGGCCAGGTCGTGGCTGGGTCAGGACCTGGACGCGCTGGAGGAGTTCACGCAGGAGTACGAGGGGCCGCTGAAGGTACAGGCGGTGGGTCCCTGGACCCTCGCCGCCGCCCTGGAACTGCGGAACGGCGAGGCGGCCCTCTCCGACCCCGGCGCCTGCCGCGACCTCGCCGCCTCCCTCGCCGAGGGGCTCCGGCTGCACCTCGCCGAGGTGCAGCGCCGCATCCCCGGCGCCCGGCTCGTCCTCCAGCTCGACGAACCCTCCCTCACCGCCGTCCTGCGCGGCCAGGTGAAGTCCGCGAGCGGCTACCGCACCCACCGCGCCGTCGACCGGCAGGTCGTCGAGGCCACGCTCCGGGACGTCGCCGGGGTTCACGGCGACGGTCCCGTCGTGGTCCACTCCTGCGCACCGGACGTCCCGTTCGCCCTGCTGCGCAGGGCGGGCGCGGCGGCGGTGTCGTTCGACTTCTCGCTTCTCACCGAGCGTGACGACGACGCGATCGGCGAGGCGGTGGAAGGCGGGACACGGCTGTTCGCGGGTGTGGTCCCCGGCACGGACGGCCGGTTGTCAGACCCTGCCGGTAGCGTCATGGGGGTCAGGACGCTGTGGCGCAGGCTGGGACTGCAACCGGGGCTTCTCGCGGCGGCGGTCACGGTCACCCCGTCGTGCGGACTCGCGGGGGCTTCCCCCGAGTACGCGCGCAGGGCACTCGCCCACTGCGTCCTGGCGGCGAGATCCCTCGCGGACAACCCAGAGTAACGGGAGGACAACACGGTGGCCGGCGACAAGCAAGCGGAGACGACGGTGCCCGTCGAGGCACGGGAGAAGCACGCGCAGCTCGCTGAGCAGATCGAGGAGCACCGCTTCCGGTACTACGTGAAGGACGCTCCCGTCATCAGTGATGCGGAGTTCGACAAGCTCCTGCGCTCCCTGGAAGCGCTGGAGGGGGAGTATCCCGAACTGCGCACGCCCGACTCACCGACCCAGAAGGTCGCGGGGGCGTACGCGACGGAGTTCACGTCGGTCGAGCACCGCTCGCGCATGCTTTCCCTCGACAACGCCTTCAGCGACGAGGAGCTGGCCGCCTGGGCGGAGCGCGTGGCCAAGGACGTGGGCACCTCCGACCATCACTTCCTGTGCGAGCTGAAGGTCGACGGCCTCGCCGTCAACCTCACCTACGAGCGCGGTCGCCTCACGCGCGCGGCGACCCGCGGCGACGGCCGCACCGGCGAGGACATCACGCCCAATGTCCGTACGATCGCGGAGATTCCGGACCGCCTGACCGCCGACCGCGTCCCGGACCTCGTGGAGATCCGCGGCGAGGTCTACTTCCCGATGGAGAAGTTCGAGGAGCTCAACGCCCGCCTGGTCGAGGCCGGAGACAAGCCCTTCGCCAACCCGCGCAACGCGGCGGCTGGTTCGCTGCGCCAGAAGGACCCGCGGGTCACCGCGACCAGGCCGCTTCACATGGTCGTCCACGGCATCGGCGCCCTGGAGGGCTACGAAGGCCTTACCCGCCTCTCGCAGGCCTATGACCTTCTCAAGACCTGGGGCCTGCCCACCTCCCGGCACAACAAGGTGGTCGACGACCTCGACGGCGTACGGGAGTTCATCACGTACTACGGCGAGAACCGGCACTCCGTGGAGCACGAGATCGACGGTGTCGTCGTCAAGCTCGACGAGATCCGCCTCCAGGGCCGGCTGGGGTCCACGGCCCGGGCGCCGCGCTGGGCGATCGCGTACAAGTACGCGCCGGAGGAGGTCAACACCAAGCTCGTCAACATCCGTGTGGGTGTGGGCCGCACGGGCCGGGTGACGCCGTACGCCCAGGTCGAGCCGGTCACGGTGGCCGGTTCGGAGGTCGAGTTCGCGACCCTGCACAACCAGGACGTGGTCAAGGCCAAGGGTGTCCTCATCGGGGACACCGTGGTGCTGCGCAAGGCCGGAGACGTGATCCCGGAGATCCTCGGTCCGGTCGTCGACCTGCGCGACGGCAGCGAGCGTGAGTTCGTGATGCCGGCCGAGTGTCCCGAGTGCGGTACGCCGCTCAGGCCGATGAAGGAGGGCGACGTCGACCTGCGCTGCCCGAACGCCCGCACCTGCCCTGCCCAGTTGCGTGAACGTCTGTTCTATCTCGCGGGTCGCAAGGCGCTGGACATCGAGCACTTCGGATACGTCGCGGCCGCGGCCCTGACCAAGCCGCTGGAGCCCGCCGACCCGCCGCTGACGGACGAGGGTGACCTGTTCGACCTCACCATCGAGCAACTGCTGCCCATCAAGGCGTACGTGCTCGACCAGGACAGCGGCCTGCCCAAGCGCGATCCGAAGACCGGCGAGGAGAAGGTCGCCACCGTCTTCGCCAACCAGCAGGGCGAGCCGAAGAAGAACGCGCTCGCCATGCTGGAGAACATCGCGGCCGCCAAGGAGCGCCCGCTCGCCCGCGTCCTCACCGGCCTGTCGATCCGTCATGTGGGCCCGGTGGCGGCCGAGGCGCTGGCTCGCGAGTTCCGCTCCATCGACCGCATCGAGCAGGCCACCGAAGAGGAGTTGGCGAACACCGACGGCGTCGGAGCGATCATCGCCGCCTCCCTCAAGGAGTGGTTCGCCGAGGGGTGGCACCAGGAGATCCTCCGCAAGTGGAAGGCCGCCGGCGTCCGCATGGAGGAGGAGGGTTCCGGCGAGGACGAGGGCCCGCGTCCGCTCGAAGGCCTGACCGTCGTGGTCACCGGCACCCTCGAGCACTTCACCCGTGACGGCGCCAAGGAGGCGTTGCAGAGCCGCGGAGCGAAGGTGACCGGTTCGGTTTCGAAAAAGACGTCATTCGTCGTTGTGGGTGACAATCCCGGATCGAAGTACGACAAGGCGATGCAGCTCAAGGTGCCGGTTCTGAACGAGGACGGCTTCAACGTCCTGCTGGAACAGGGGCCGGAGGCGGCGGCCGAAGTCGCCCTTCCGACCGAGGAGTAGCGGTTGAAGGCCACCCGATCGGCGCATACCAGATGCATACGGGTGGCCGGGGCGCAAACGGGCAACCGTCGACGACCGCTGCCCGTGGAAGCCTTCTGCGGCCTACTGTTGAGGTGTGCGCCTGCCGTGCCCAGCTGCGGTCGGGGCATCCCCGTGCCCCTGGTGGGCAGGGGAAAGGGTTTTCCAACGCGGCGCCGTTGATGGTTGTCGGGCATCGGGCCGCGTGGCGTGGGCACCGCCGGCTGTGAGAGGGACGGGAATGGAACCGACCGAGAGCGCCGACCCGGACTCACGGCTGCGCCTGCGCCGGGTCACCGGCGCCTGGCGGGACAGCCGCTGGGGGACGCGTGCTTCGGCGCGTGGTGGCACGGAGGGGCGCGCCGCCGGCCGTCGCACCACCGTGGACGGCCACGGTTCCGCCCGGGCCCTCGTGGCTGACGGCCTCGGCCACGCCCGCCTCAACGCCGAGCACGCGACCGGCCTGCTCGGCACCGAGTCCGAACGGCACCTGTCCTGGCCCCCGCTGCCCGCGCTGCCCGCGGGGGTCGTCGCGGCGGCCGGGTTCGTCCTGGGCGCCGGCTTCTACCGGGCGTTCACCGGCAGCCACGCGCTCTTCCCGGCCGGCACCGTCGGCTGGTCGCTGGCCGTGCTGGCCGGCCTCATCGTCGGTCACCTCGTCATGCTGGGCCGCGCCCGCTGGTGGGGCGGCACCGGATCCGGTGCCGCCCTCACCCTCGCCGTGCTGCTGCTGTACGGCTGGGCGCCCGCCGGAATGGTCAGCCTCACCGTCGTCGTCCTGGTCGGCATAGCCCGGCGCCACCGCTGGCGGCCGGGCGTCCTGCACGGCGCGGTGGACATCCTCGGCATCGGCGCCGGGGCCCTGGTACTCGCGGCCTTCGGACGCCTGCCGTCCGTCGAGAACCCCTGGAACCCCGACACCTGGACCCTCTACACCGCCCCCCAGGTGGTGCTGGTCGCAGCCGCCTACCTCGCGGTGACCCGCACCCTGCTGTGGTACCTCTACGCCCCCCGCGACGGCGGACTGCCCACCGTCGCCCGCACCGCCCTGGTCAGACAGGGCCTGGTCGCGGTCGCGCTGCTCGGCATCGCGCCCCTGGTCTGCGTGGTCGCCGCCGCCGAGCCCATCCTGCTGCCGCTGTTCTCCATCCCGCTCGTCGCCCTCGACTCCACCCTGTGGATAGCCCGGGCCCGCGCCGAGGAGCAGTTGCGCGACCCGCTCACCGGCCTGCCCAACCGCCAGTGGCTGCTGGAACGGATATGGACGGCCCTGGACGACGCCGAACGCATCGGCGCCCGCGCCGCCCTGATGCTGATCGACCTTGACCGCTTCCGTTCGGTCAACGACACCCTCGGTCATCTCGCCGGCGACCGGCTGCTCCTCCAGATAGCCGACCGGCTGCGCCTGGCCCTGCCGCGCGGGGCGGAGGCCGCGCGGCTCGGCGGAGACGAGTTCGCCGTCTTACTGCCGGTCGCCGACTCCACGACGTCCGCGACCCGCATCGCCCGCGGCCTGGTCGCCGCCCTCAGCTCCCCGCTCGACCTCGACGGACTCACCCTCGTCCTGGAGGCCAGCGCGGGCGTCGCCGTCTTCCCCGACCACGCCTTGGACGCCGAAGGGATGCTGCGCCGGGCGGACGTCGCGATGTACCAGGCCAAACGGGACCGTACGGGGGTGGAGGTCTACGAGTCCAAGCGCGACTCGAACACCCCAGACCGGCTCGGACTGCTCGGCGATCTGCGCCGGGCCCTCGACGCCCACGAGGTCCAGCTGCACTACCAGCCCAAGGTCCGCTTCGACGGACAGGTCGCCGGCCTCGAGGCCCTGGTGCGCTGGGTGCACCCCGAACGCGGCAAGGTCCCGCCGGACGAGTTCATAGCGATCGCCGAGTCCTCCGGGCTGATGCCCCACCTGACGGAGTACGTCCTGGACACGGCGCTGGCCCAGGTGGCCCGGTGGCGCGCCCAGGGCCTGTACGTACCGGTCGCGGTCAACGTCTCCCCGCGCGACGTCCACACGCCCGGCTTCGCGGGCTCCGTCGCCGCTCGCCTCGCCCGGCACGGTGTCCCTGCCGGGTCGCTCCAGCTGGAGATAACGGAACACGTCCTCCTCGAGGAACCACAGCGTGCCGCCGACACCCTTGCCGGGCTGACGGGGCACGGCGTGAAGATGTCCCTGGACGACTTCGGCACCGGCTACTCCTCGTTGGTGCACCTGCGCCGGCTGCCCGTCAGCGAGCTGAAGATCGACCGCTCGTTCGTGGCCCGGCTGGCCGTGGACACGGAGGACGCGGAGATCGTGCGCTGCACGGTCGACCTCGCCCATTCCCTGGGCCTCCTCGTGGTCGCCGAGGGCGTCGAGGACGACGAGACCTGGGAGCGCCTGCGTGACCTGGGCTGCGACGCCGTACAGGGCTGGCTGGTCGCCGCCGCGATGCCTCCCGAGGAGACGACGGCGTGGCTGCGGGCGCGGGGGTCCAGGGGCTGGCAGCGACCGGCGGCGGCCTTGCCTGCGGCGGCGTCCGACGAGTGACTTTCCCACGCGCCCACCCGCCCGCTCGTTCAGCCCGGATGCCGGGTGAACCTCTCCCGTGGAGGCGGCCCGCTGCCGGCGGCCGCGTCCCCGTCGGCGGGGTTCGGTGACCGTGGGTGCGGTCGGTCCGGTCCGAGGCGGGTCAGGCGGTTGCCTTTCGGCTCGCCCCCGCCGTGAAATGTCCGATCAGCAGGGCCAGTCGGCGCGCGTGTCCTTCCGCCGGTAGGCGTCCGCTGCGCATCAGGGTCACCAGTCCGTGCAGGCCTGCCCAGTACGTCTCCGTGAGCAGGCCCGGTTCGTCGCCGTCGGCCGTGATCGGGCCCACAGCGGCGTGCAGCTCCCCGAAGGCCTCCTGGAGCGCCGCCGGAGCCTGTGCCGTGGCGAACGGCAGGTCCAGCGTGTGCGTGAACATCGCGTCGTACAGGGCGGGCCGCCGCCGTGCGAAGGCGGTGTACGTCTCGCCCACCGCCGCCAGCGCCTCCCGGACGCCCTCCGCGGCCGTAGGCGCCGTACGCAGCTCGGTGGCCAGCTCCGCGAAGCCCTGCACCGCGACCGCGGCCATGATGGCGTCCTTGCCCTTGAAGTGGCTGTAGAGGACGGGCTGGCTGTACTCGATCTCGGCGGCCAGCCGCCGTGTGGTGACCGCGTCCCAGCCCTCGGCTTCCGCCAGTTCCCGCGCGGCCGTGACGATCAGCCGCTCGCGTTCCGCTCGTTCGCGCTCCCGGCGCGTCTGGATCGACATGACCGTGATTCTAGCAATGCTAGCCTTCCTGTCGTCGATCTGATAGCTTCGCTCTTGTCTCTAGCGCTGCTAGCAAGGAGATCTGACGTGACCGCCACCGCCTACACCCTGGCCGTCGTGCTCGACCTGCTCGTCCTGTTCATCGGGGCCCGCTTCCTGCTCCAGCCCGGCCCCGCCGCCACCGGCTACGGCGTGCCCGCCAAGGCGGACGGAGACGCCGCCGCCTACCTCACGATCAAGGGCCTGCGCGACGGCACCCTCGGCCTGCTGGGGCTGGCTCTTCTCGTATTCGCCGGTGCCACCGCCGAGGCGTGGTTCATGCTCGCCGTGGCGATCGTGCCGCTCGGCGACACCCTGACAGTGCTGCGCCACGGCGGTACGAAAGCCGTCGCCTTCGGGATCCACTTCGCCACGGCCGTGGTTGTCCTGATCAGTGCCGGGCTGCTCTTCGCGGCCTGAGAGTGTCCGTAACAGTCACAAGGGGGTTTGGAAATGTCGCTGTTCGTGCCGAAGTTCGACTCGTCCGTGGTCGTCCGTGAAGCGGAGGCCGAGAAGATCGGCGATGATCCCGTCGCCGTCAGGCTGCTGGCCGACAGCAGCGCGTCCGGAGGGGCGCTGTCCACCGTGCGGGTCACCCTCGCGGAGGGCGCCGACGGTGCCTACCCGCACCTGCACCACAACTCCGCCGAGATGTTCTTCATGCTCGACGGTGCCGCGGAGCTCCTCTCCGGCGACGACATCGTCACCGCGGAGCGCGGCGACCTGGTCATCGTCCCGCCGGGCAAGCCGCACGCCTTCGCTGCCGCTCCCGGGACCGCCGCCGACATCCTCATCGTCATTACCCCGGGCGTCGAGCGCTTCGAGTACTTCCGCCACCTTCAGCGCATCCGCCTGGGTGAGGTCGGCCCGGAGAGCCTGCTGGAGGTCCAGGAGCTCTACGACAACCACTTCCTGCAGAGCGCGGCCTGGGACGGCCGCCGCTGAGCAGGGCCTTCCGGGCGGTCCAGGGGAAACCGTTTCACGTGCACAGGGCCCGGCCCCCTAGGATTGGGCCCAAACCACACACACTCACCCCAGAGGAACGCTGCATGCCTGGCATCACGCGCGAGGAGGTCGCCCACCTCGCTCGGCTGGCGCGTCTGGAGCTGAAGCCCGAAGAGCTCGAGCACTTCGCCGGCCAGCTGGACGACATCATCGGCGCGGTGGCCCGCGTCAGTGAGGTCGCCGACCAAGACGTACCGCCGACCTCTCACCCGCTTCCGCTGACGAACGTCATGCGGGCGGACGAGGTCCGTCCGTCGCTCACCCCCGAGCAGGCGCTGTCCGGCGCCCCGGCCCAGGAGCAGCAGCGTTTCAAGGTGCCGCAGATCCTGGGGGAGGACTAAGACCATCATGACGGACATCATCAAGCTCACCGCCGCCGAGACCGCCGCGAAGATCGCCTCCGGCGAGCTCACGGCCGTCGAGGTCACCGAGGCCCACCTGGCCCGTATCGAGGCCGTCGACGAGAAGGTGCACGCCTTCCTGTACGTCGACCGCGAGGGTGCCCTCGCGCAGGCCCGCGCTGTCGACGAGAAGCGCGAGCGCGGCGAGAAGCTCGGCCCGCTGGCCGGCGTCCCGCTCGCGCTGAAGGACATCTTCACCACCGAGGGCGTCCCGACGACCGTCGGTTCGAAGATCCTCGAGGGCTGGATCCCGCCGTACGACGCGACCCTCACCAAGAAGCTGAAGGCCGCCGACGTCGTCATCCTCGGCAAGACCAACATGGACGAGTTCGCCATGGGGTCGTCGACGGAGAACAGCGCCTACGGCCCGACCGGCAACCCGTGGGACCTGACCAAGATCCCCGGCGGCTCCGGCGGCGGTTCGAGTGCCGCCCTGGCCTCCTTCCAGGCTCCGCTGGCCATCGGCACCGACACCGGCGGCTCCATCCGCCAGCCGGCCGCCGTCACCGGCACGGTCGGCGTGAAGCCGACGTACGGCGCGGTCTCCCGCTACGGCATGGTCGCCTTCTCGTCCTCCCTCGACCAGGGCGGCCCCTGCGCCCGTACGGTCCTGGACGCGGCGCTGCTGCACGAGGTCATCGCCGGGCACGACCCGCTCGACTCCACCTCCATCGACGCCCCGGTCCCGCCGGTCGTCGAGGCCGCCCGCAACGGCAGCGTCGCCGGGATGCGTGTCGGCGTCGTCAAGCAGTTCCGCGGCGAGGGCTACCAGGCCGGTGTCATCCAGCGCTTCGACGAGTCCGTCGCCCTCCTCAAGGAGCTGGGCGCCGAGATCGTCGAGCTGGACTGCCCGTCCTTCGACCTGGCCCTGTCGGCGTACTACCTGATCGCGCCGTCCGAGTGCTCGTCCAACCTCGCCCGCTTCGACGGCCTGCGCTACGGCCTGCGCACCGGCGACGACGGCACGCACTCCGCGGAGGAGGTCACCTCCCTCACCCGCGAGGCGGGCTTCGGCCCCGAGGTGAAGCGCCGCATCATGCTCGGTACGTACGCGCTCAGCTCCGGCTACTACGACGCGTACTACGGCTCCGCCCAGAAGGTCCGCACGCTCATCACGCGCGACTTCGAGAAGGCCTTCGAGCAGGTCGACGTGATCGTCTCGCCGACGACGCCCACCACCGCCTTCGCGATCGGCGAGCGCGCCGACGACCCGATGGCGATGTACCTCGCGGACCTGTGCACCATCCCCACCAACCTGGCGGGCAACGCGGCCATGTCGCTGCCCTGCGGTCTCGCCCCGGAGGACAACCTCCCGGTCGGCCTGCAGATCATCGCCCCGGCGCTGAAGGACGACCGTCTTTACAAGGTCGGCGCCGCCGTCGAGGCCGCCTTCGTGGAAAGGTGGGGGCACCCGCTGATCGAGGAGGCTCCGTCGCTGTGAGTAAGGCACTGTCCAAGGCCAAGGGCTTCAAGAAGTCCAAGTCCGGTACGTACCTGTCCATGGCCACCACCGCCTTCGGCGCGATGGGTGTCGCCAAGCAGATCAAGAAGGCCCGCGCCGAGCACGACACGCTGCGCCTGATCGACGCCACGGTGTCGGCCGTCGCGATCGTCACCGGCCTCGCCATCCTTTACCGCGAGCTGAAGCGGCTGGGCGACGACGACGTCCTGCTGGGCTGAGAGGGAAGTTTCACCGTGACCACCACGACCGACCTGGTGTCGTACGAGGACGCGCTGGCGTCCTACGACCCCGTCATGGGCCTCGAGGTCCATGTCGAACTCGGCACCAAGACCAAGATGTTCTGCGGGTGTTCCACGGAGCTGGGCGCCGAGCCCAACTCGCAGACCTGCCCGACCTGCCTCGGCATGCCCGGCTCGCTCCCGGTCGTCAACGCGACCGGCGTCGAGTCCGCGATCAAGATCGGTCTCGCGCTCAACTGTGAGATCGCCGAGTGGTGCCGCTTCGCCCGGAAGAACTACTTCTATCCGGACATGCCGAAGAACTTCCAGACCTCCCAGTACGACGAGCCGATCGCCTTCAACGGCTACCTCGACGTACAGCTGGAGGACGGCGAGACCTTCCGCGTGGAGATCGAGCGCGCCCACATGGAGGAGGACACCGGCAAGTCGACGCACGTCGGCGGCGCCACCGGCCGTATCCACGGCGCGTCCCACTCCCTGCTCGACTACAACCGCGCGGGCATCCCGCTCATCGAGATCGTCACCAAGCCGATCGAAGGTGCCGGCGAGCGTGCCCCCGAGGTCGCGAAGGCGTACGTCCGTGAGCTGCGCGAGGTCATCAAGGCGCTCGGCGTCTCCGAGGCCCGCATGGAGATGGGCCAGATGCGCTGCGACGTGAACCTGTCGCTGCGCCCGCACGGCCGCGAGAAGTTCGGCACGCGGAGCGAGACCAAGAACGTCAACTCGCTGCGGTCCGTCGAGCGCGCGGCCCGCTTCGAGATCCAGCGGCACGCGGCCGTGCTGAGCAGCGGCGGCACGATCATCCAGGAGACCCGCCACTTCCACGAGGACACCGGGTCGACGACCTCGGGCCGCGTGAAGGAGGAGGCCGAGGACTACCGGTACTTCCCGGAGCCGGACCTGGTGCCGGTGGCCCCGTCCCGCGAGTGGGTCGAGGAGATCCGTTCCGGCCTGCCCGAGCTGCCGCTGGTCCGCCGCAACCGGCTCCTCGAGGAGTGGGGGATCTCGGCGACCGACATGCAGTCGATCCTCAACGCCGGCGCCCTGGACCCGATCGTCGCCACGATCGACGCCGGTGCCGACGCCGCCTCCGCCCGCAAGTGGTGGATGGGCGAACTCGCCCGCAGCGCCAACGAGTCGGGCAGGACGCTCGACGAGCTGGCCATCACGCCGGAGCAGGTCGCCCGGGTGACCAAGCTGGTCGCCTCCGGTGACCTGAACGACAAGCTGGCGCGTCAGGTCATCGAGGGCGTTCTCGCGGGCGAGGGCACCCCGGACGAGGTCGTCGAGAAGCGCGGTCTGAAGGTCGTCTCCGACGAGGGCGCGCTGACGGCCGCCGTCGAGGAGGCCATCGCCGGCAACCCGGGCGTCGCGGACAAGATCCGTGGCGGCAAGGTGGCCGCGGCCGGCGCCCTGGTCGGCGCGGTCATGAAGGCCACGCGCGGCCAGGCCGACGCGGCCCGCGTCAAGGAGCTGATCCTGGAGAAGCTGGGCGTCAGCGAGGGCTGAGTCCCGTTTCTGTGAACCCTGGGGGGATGCATCGACACCGATGCATCCCCCCAGGCATGTGATCGCAGGTGATCGCCTGTGCTCAGAGGCGGCGACCGACCACTCGTACGAAGCCGAGCGCGCGGCCTTCGTCGGCGCGCATCAGCCCGACCGACTCACGGGCCATGCCGGCCATGAACTCGCTCGGGCTCTCCTCGGCGCACGCCTCGCTCCACAGCAGCCAGTCCTTCCAGCCGTCGGGCTGCCACTCGGCGGTCTCGACCGCCACGGCGCCGCTGCGGGTCCAGTGGCGCCGCCACCAGGCAGCGGAGTGGAAGGCCCAGAAGCCGGGGTCCCAGAACGGCTTCAGATGCTCCGGCGGCTCGGCGCCCTCCGGCTCCTCCCGCAGCGCGGGTACGACGACACCGATCCGCCCGCCGGGCTTGAGCAGCCGGGTCAGCGTGGGCAGATACAGGTCGTTGGTGCCGAAGTACTGGTACGCGTCGATGGAGACGATCGCGTCGAACGTGCCCTCGCCGAACGGCAGGTCGTGCGCCTCCGCGAACACGGGCAGGACCCGGTCGGCGACGCCTGCCTCGGCGATGCGCGCGGCGTTCTCGTCGGGCTTCACCCACAGATCGGCCGCGGTGACCTGGACGTCGTACTCCTTCGCGAGGAAGACGGAGGTCATGGCGCGGCCGCACCCCAGGTCGAGGACGCGTGCGCCGGGGCGCAGGGTGTCCAGGCCGAGGGCGGGGGCCAGCCACTCCAGCAGCCACAGCGCGTGCGGGCCCATCTGGTTCTCGATGGTCCAGCGGACGTCGTAGCGGTTGCTGCGCGGGTAGCGGGACTGGGTCAGGCGGCTAGTGAGGGCGTCTGTCGAGGTCCTCTGAGTGATGTCGGGTGTGGTGTCGGGCATCGGTGAACGGGCTCCTTGGGTCCTTGGAAGAGGGGATGGCGTAGGAGCTCGGTCGGACCTTCAAACAATGCACCTGCTCGGGTCGGCGGCGATGTGCCGGGGTTGCGGACGGCCGGGACGCTCTAGGACCTGTCCTAGCAGTCGGCGACACTCCCCGCAGCCGGTTTTCTCAGCCGGAGGGACTACGCTCGCCCGCCATGAGTGGTCGTACTGATTCCGAGACGGATGCCGAGAGGGATGCCGACATAGCCGAGGCGCACGAGGTGGAGGACCAGGCCGAGGACGCGCGCCGGGCCCGCTGGACGGCGACCGGTACCGGAACCCTGCTCACCCTGGCGGGCCTGGCCGCGGCACTGCTCCGTTGCGCCGGTTCCGTTCCCGCCCTCGCCCCGGCGGCCTACGCCCTCGGCGCCGCCGTCTGCGCGCTCGCGGCGGTCCTGGGTTTTCGGGGACACACCCGGCGGGCCCTGTGGCTTCTGATCGCCGGAGTGATGGTGATGGCGATCGGCGACCAATTCGACTGAATTCGTCTGAAGTACCCGCCGGCGCGACAGAGTTCATGGAACTGTCCTGCGAGGCGCCTCCCACTCTTGTGAATAAGCCCACGAAAGCGACAAACGATCAGTTACGCCTGAAAGAGTGACGTCACATTGCTCATGCGTTCTTTGAGGGCTGTTCAGTTAATAGACGACTGTTCCCGGTCAAAGATCCACACATAGTCGTCCCGGGAGTACGTTCGTGGCAGCCCTTGCGCGCTGGTGTGTCCAACGCCGCCTCGTCGTCGTTGTGCTGTGGCTCCTCGCTTTCGGCGGGATGATCGCGGCCGCCGCCGTCACCGGCTCCGCGTACTCCAACGACTACGAGGTCCCCGGCACCGAGTCGGGCCGCGCCACCCAGCTGCTCGAGGACGGCTTCCCGGGCCTCGGCGGCGACAGCGACACGGTCGTCTGGCACACCGGGTCCGGCACCGTCCACGCCGCCGACGTCGAACAGACGATGACCCGCGTCCTGGAGAAGATCACGGACCTGCCCGGCGTCGCCTCCGTGGCCGGCCCGTACGGCGACGTCCAGGGCACGAGCCGGATCAGCGACGACGGACGTACGGCGTACGCCACCGTCACCTTCGACGACCCGGCCGAGGAGATCACGAAGTCCGAGGCGCAGGCCGTGGTCGACGCCGCCAAGGCGGCCGAGAGCGGCGGGCTCCAGGTGGAGCTGGGCGGCAGCGCCATCGCGCTCACCGAGTCGTCGGGCGGGCACCTCTCCGAGGTGGTCGGCGTGGTCGTGGCCGCGGTCGTGCTGTTCCTCGCCTTCGGCTCGCTCGCCGCCTCACTGCTGCCCATCGCCACCGCCCTGGTGGGCGTGGGCACCGCGTACGCCGGAATCGTGCTGCTCGGGCACACCATGACCGTCGCCGACTTCGCCCCCATGCTCGGCATGCTGATCGGGCTGGGCGTCGGCATCGACTACGCCCTGTTCATCGTCACCCGGCACCGGCGTGGTCTGAAACGTGGTCTGCCGGTCGCCGAGGCGGTCACCAACGCCGTCGCCACCACCGGACGTGCGGTCGTCTTCGCCGGTGCCACCGTCTGCATCGCCCTGCTGGGGATGCTGATCCTGCGGCTGAACTTCCTCAACGGCGTCGCGATAGCCGCCTCACTCACCGTCGTGCTGACGGTCGCGGCCTCGGTGACCCTGCTGCCCGCCTTGCTGTCCTTCATCGGCATGCGTGCCCTGAGCCGCCGCGAGCGACGCCGGCTGGTCGACCACGGGCCCGAGCCGGAACTGCCGACCGGGTTCGCCGCCCACTGGTCGGCGTTCGTCGAGCGCCACCCCAAGCTGCTCGGCACCGTCGCAGTCGTCGTCATCGCCGTCCTCGCGCTGCCCACGTTCTCCCTGCGACTGGGCACCTCCGACCAGGGCAACGACCCGAAGTCCGCCACCACGCGCCAGGCGTACGACCTCCTCGCGGACGGCTTCGGCCCCGGCGTCAACGGCCCCCTCACCCTCGTCACCAGGGTCGACGGGGCCGAGGACAGGCTCGCCCTCGACAACCTCGACGCCACGCTGCGCACCGCCGAGGGCGTCGCGTCGGTGACGCCGGTGACGTACGACTCCCTCAGCCGCACCGCGTACTTCACCGTCGTCCCCGACTCCGCGCCGCAGTCCCGAAGGACCAGCGACCTCGTCGACCGATTGCGCACCGAGGTACTGCCACGCGCCGAGGCGGGCACCTCCCTCGACGTGCGGGTCGGTGGGGTGACAGCCTCCTACGACGACTTCGCGGGCGTGATCGTCGGCAAGCTGCCGCTGTTCGTCGGGGTCGTCATCGGGCTCGGCTGCGTACTGCTCCTGCTCGCCTTCCGCTCCCTCGGCATCCCGCTCAAGGCCGCCGTGATGAACGTGGCAGCCGTCGCCGCCGCCTTCGGCATCGTCGTCGCGGTCTTCCAGTGGGGCTGGGGCAGCGAACTGCTCGGCCTGGGCCGCGCGGGCCCGATCGAGCCCTTCCTTCCCGTGATCATGGTGTCGGTGCTCTTCGGACTGTCGATGGACTACCAGGTCTTCCTGGTCAGCCGGATGTACGAGGAGTGGCTGGAGACCGGCGACAACCGCCGGGCCGTCCGCGTCGGCCTCGCCGAGACCAGCCGGGTGATCAACTCCGCCGCGGTCATCATGATCTCCGTCTTCCTCGCCTTCGTGCTCAGCGGCGACCGCGTGATCGCCATGTTCGGCATCGCGCTGGCCTCCGCCGTCGCCGTCGACGCCTTCGTCCTGCGCACCCTGCTCGTGCCCGCCCTGATGCACCTGCTCGGCGGCGCCAACTGGTGGCTGCCCCGCTGGCTCGACCGCGGCCTGCCGCGCATCAGCATCGAACCGCCCGAGTGCCGCGCCGCCCATGAGAGGCTCGCGGACATCACGGACGTACCGGAGCAGGGGAGGGAGCAGAATGTACGCGATATCGCTGGGTGACGACGGGGCCGAGCTGCGGCCGCTGGAGCCCTGGCACGCCGAGGAGTTCCTGGCGCATCTGGACCGGGGGAGGGAGTTCATCGGGCAGTTCATCGCCTTCGGGTCGAAGGAGACGGACGTCGCGTCCACGCGGGCCATGCTCCAGCGCTACGCCGACATGCGCGCCGCCGACACCGGGTCCCTGCACGGCCTGTGGCTGAACGGGAAGCTCGTGGGCGGGGTGCTCTTCCTGAACTTCGACGCCGCCAACGGCAACTGCGAGGTCGGCTGCTGGCTGGAACCCGCCGGCACGGGGCGCGGGCTGATCACGCGCGCGATGCGGGTGCTCATCGACTTCGCCGTCGAGCAGCGCGGGATCCACCGGGTCGAGTGGGTCGCCGCCGCGGGCAACCAGCCGAGCCTGAACGTCGCCCGCAGGCTGGGCATGACCCGGGACGGCGTGCACCGGCAGGCCCACCCCCACCGCGGCGTACGGCACGACCTCGAGGTGTGGTCCGTCCTCGCCCCCGAGTGGCGCGAGGCACGCGCGCGTACCGGTCACAACGATCATTAAGGGCGCTCTCAGACTCCGTCCGTACGGTGCGGGGCATGGGAACGAAGACTGTTGACGAGACCGGTGCCGAGACGGGCGCCGAGGCGACGACCGACGAGGAGAAGGTGGACGTCACCAAGACCGACGCCCCGGACGAGGTGACGGAGACCGAGACCGAGACCGAGACCGAGGCCGAGGACGGCGACGAGCTGTTCGAGGCGGACACCGAGGCACAGGCGGAGGGCCCCTCCGGGGTCGGCCAGGGCGCCGGTGCCGTGGTCTCCGCCGGGCTCGGTGTCGTCTCGCTCACCGGCGGCTGGATCTCCACCGTGGCCGCCGCGCGCGAGACGCTCGTCGGCCAGCTCCAGACCTCGTCGACGGCGAGCGTCGCTACGCAGATCAAGGAGGTCTACGGCGACGCCTGGCACACCACCGCGCTGTGGGGCGGCCTGTTCGCGCTGGCCGCGCTGATCGTCGGCGTCGTGGTCCTCGCCCGGCCCGCCTTCGGAGCCCCCGCCAAGCCGCAGGCCCCGTGGATCAAGTCGGTCGCCTGGGCCGGTGTCTCGCTGGGCGTCATCGGCCTCCTCCTGGCCGTCCTCAAGTACACGGACGTCCTGCTCGGCCTGCCCTCCGCGAGCTGAGCCACAGGCCATCCCCGCAGGTCCCCAAGGGGTCTTAGGGCATCCGTAAGGCACTTACGGATGCCCTAAGACCCCTTACGCACGTCTAAGGCCCCGCCGCCCGCGGAAGATGCGGAACTCTCCCGATGTGGCGGACCCCCCTGGGAGACGAAGGTTGAGACATCGCAGCGAGCGATGGCACCAGCCCGACTCTCACCTCACAGGGGGCACACCATGTACGAGTACGAACTCCAGCAGATCCGTTCCGCCGAGCGGATCCGCCAGGCCGAGCAGGAGCGGCTGGCTCGCGCGGTCGTCCGAAGCCGCCGCGCCGCCCGCCGCGAGGCCGCCGAACGGACCACGGAGAGCGAATCGCATACCCACCGCCCTCGCCGGCACTGGCTGACACGCGCCGCGTGAGCGGCGGAGGGGCGCGGGCGGACGGCGCCCCACAGCAGGATGCCCCGGCCGGGGGCCTCGAGACGCGAGGGGATGGCCGTACGGGGGCCGGCCGTGTGAGGGTCGGTCGGCCGGTCCCGCCGGATGGGGCCGGCCGTACGGGGGTCGGCCGACCCGTCCCGCCGGATCGCGGGGCACCGGCCGGGACACCGGCCGGGACCGCCGTCGCGCTTCCGATAACCGTTGGGGCGCTGTCCGACCGCTGTGCGATGCTCGGGCCTGTGGAGAACAGGTCCGTCAGCCCCGTGTTCGTGGGCCGTGCCGAGGAGCTGGGCGCGCTGGACGACGCGCTCGCCCGTGCCGCCGCGGGCGAGCCGCAGGCGTTGCTGATCGGCGGGGAGGCCGGGGTCGGCAAGACCCGGCTCGTCGAGGAGTTCGCGACCGCCGCCTGCCGCCGGGGCGCCGTCGTCGCGCTGGGCGGCTGTGTCGAGATCGGCGCCGACGGTCTGCCCTTCGCCCCGTTCTCCACCGCCCTGCGCGCCCTGCGCCGCGAACTGCCCGACGAACTGGCCGCCGCGGCCGCCGGGCAGGAGGAGGAACTGGCCAGGCTGCTGCCGGAACTCGGCGAGAGCGGCTCCGGGCGGCACGACGAGGAGGGCATGGCCCGCCTCTTCGAACTCACCGCACGGCTGCTGGAGCGGGTCGCCGCCGACCGCACCGTCGTCGTCGCCCTGGAAGACCTGCACTGGGCTGACGCCTCCACCCGCCACCTCCTCGCCTACCTCTTCCGCACCCTGCGCACCGGCCGCCTCGTCGTCCTCGCCACCTACCGCGCCGACGACATTCACCGCCGCCACCCGCTCCGGCCCCTGCTCGCCGAACTCGACCGGCTGCGCACGGTTCGCCGCCTCGAACTCGCCCGCTTCAACCGGGCCGAGGTGGGCCGCCAGATCGCCGGCATCCTCGCCACCGAACCGGACCCCGCCCAGGTCGACGACATCTTCGAACGCTCCGACGGCAACGCCTTCTTCGTCGAGGAACTCGCCGTCGCCGCCGGCGAGGGCTGCCGTACCGGCCTCACCGACTCACTGCGCGACCTGCTACTGGTCCGCGTCGAGAGCCTGCCCGAGAGCGCCCAGAACGTCGCCCGGATCGTCGCGGAGGGCGGCTCCACCGTCGAGTACCGGCTGCTCGCCGCGGTCGCCCGGCTCACCGAGGACGACCTCATCGAGGCGCTGCGCGCCGCCGTGAACGCCCACATCCTGCTCGCCACCCCGATCGGCGACGGCTACCGCTTCCGTCACTCCCTGGTCCGCGAGGCCGTCAGCGACGACCTGCTCCCCGGCGAACGCTCCCGCCTCAACCGCCGCTACGCCGAGGCCCTGGAGACCGACCCGACGCTCGTCCCCGCCGCCGACCGCGTCATGCGCCTGGCCAGCTACTGGTACCACTCCCACGACCCGGCCAAGGCCCTGCCCGCCGTCCTCGACGCCTCCGCCACGGCCCGCCGCCGGCACGCCTACAGCGAGCAGCTGCGGCTGCTCGAACGTGCGATGGAACTGTGGGACGGCGCCCCCGAGGACATACGGGCCGGGCTGCGCCCCCTCGACTACGCGACGGCCTACCCTCCCTACGGCTGCGAACCCGCCTCCACCTCCCTGCGTTTCCTCGACCTGATGGCCGAGGCGGCCGTCGCGGGCCGCTTCTGCGGCGAACGCGAACGCGCCCTGCAGATCACCAAGCGGGCGCTGCGCCTGCTGGACGACGAGGACGATCCCCTGCGCGCCGCCTGGTTCTGGGGCCAGCGCTCCCGTCTGGTGCAGGCACTGGCCCGCGGTGACGGCTGGGCGGAACTGGCCACCGCCCAGGAACTCGTGCGCGGTCTGCCGCCCTCGGAGGTGCACGCCGAGGTGCTGGGCAACGTGGCCGCCTGGCTGATGGCGCACGAGCCCGGACCCGAGGCCCTCTCGGCCGCCGAGCGCGCCGTGGAGTACGCACGCATGGTGGGCGCCGGCGAGATCGAACTGAACGCCCGCCTCACCCTCGGCGGCCTCATGGTCGACGCCGGAGACCTCGACGCCGGACTCGCTCAGATGTACGAGGTCAAGGAGCGGGCGCTCGACCTCGGCATCGCCTACGTCGGCGGCCGCGCCTACGTGAACCTGCCCGCGAAGCTGGAGGCCATAGGCCGCTCCCAGGAAGCCGTCTCGCTGCTTGAGGAGGGCGCCGACTACACCCGGAAGTTCGGCCTCGTGGACTCCGAGGGCTGGGTGTGGGGCAACCTCTCCGAATCGCTGTACTCGCTCGGCCGCTGGGACGCCGCCGCCGATACGGCGCAGAACGCGATACGGCGCGGACAGGACACCAGGTCGTCGAGCGCCGGCGCCCTCCGTCTGGCCCAACTCGCCCTGTCCCGGGGTGACCTGACCGAAGCCGGACGCCGGTTGGCCGCGGCGAACGTACACATCGGTTCCCGCGACGCCACACCCCAGCAGTCGATTCCGCTGGCCTGCGTCACCATCGGAGTCACCGCCGCCGAAGGCCGCCTCCTCGACGCCCGCGCGGCGCTCGACCGCACCCTCGACGCCGGCTTCTCACCCGGCACTCAGAGCTACGCCTGGCCCCTGCTGCTGGCCGCCGCCACCGCCGAGGCCGACGCCCGCGCCCTGCCCGCCGCGCAGCAGGGTCGCCGGCAGGTCCTGGAGCGCATCCTGGAGTCGGTCAAGAACCTCACCACGGACGCACCTGTCTGGCTCGCGCACGAGAAGTGGGTCCGTGCCGAACTGCACCGAGCCGAGGGCCGGGCCACCGCCGACACCTGGTCGGAGGTGGTCACCGCCTTCGAACAGCTGGAGCGCCCCTACGACCTCGCCCGCATCCGGCACCGGCTTGCCGAGGCCCTCCTCGTCACCGGCGGCGAGGACGAGCGCGCCCGCGCCACCGAGCTGCTCCGCCTGGCCCACGCCGTCGCCGAACACCTCGGCGCCCGCAACCTCGCCGACGCAGTCAGCCTGCTCGCCCAGCGCGCCCGCCTCTCCCTGACCCGCGCCCCGGAGCGGACGACCGACCCTGCCGAAGCCCTCGGTCTCACCAGCCGGGAACGGGACGTCCTGCGCCTGGTCTCCATCGGCCGCACCAACCGCCAGATAGCCGAGGAACTCTTCATCTCCCCGAAGACGGCCAGCGTCCATGTCTCCAACATCCTGGGCAAGCTCGGTGTCTCGGGAAGGGGGGAGGCGGCGGCAGTGGCGCATCGGATGGGGCTGTTCCCGTCCGACGAGTTCTCCTCCGGGACGGCGGACATGAGCCGTACGCTGTAGGGGGACCGGCAGGAGGAGGACCTGTGTTCAACGCCTTCGAGGAACTCTTCGCACCAGGCCGCAAACACACCCGCGACGAGCAGAACCGACTGGAGCTGACCCGGGAGGACACCGGGGACAGCGACCCCGGACGCGGGCCGATAGATCTCGCGTCCGGGAAGGTCGTCGTACGTCCGCCCCAGTCGGCGGCTGTAGAGGAGTCCGGGGAGTCCGGCGGGTCCGACTCCGATGCGGAGTGAGCGCCGTGCTCAGCTCACTTCCAGTTCCAGGATCCGGTCGTCCCCCTGCTTCGGGTTCCCTCGGCCGTCCGTGTTGCTCGTGACCAGCCACAGTTTGTCTCCACCCGCCGACACCACGGTGCGCAGGCGGCCGTATTCGCCGGTGAGGAATGCCTGCGGGGTCGCCGACGCCTCCGTGCCCTTCAGCGGGATGCGCCACAGGCGCTGTCCCTTCAGGCCCGCCATCCAGATGGAGCCCTCGGCATAGGCGATACCGCTGGGGGAGGCGTCGTCCGTGCGCCACTGGGCTATCGGGTTGTGGTACTTCGGGTTGGAGGACTTGCCTTCGGCATTCGGCCAGCCGTAGTCGTCGCCCGGCTTGATCGCGTTCAGCTCGTCCCAGGTGTCCTGGCCGAACTCCGAGGCGAACAGGCGCTGTTTGGAGTCCCAGGCCAGGCCCTGGACGTTCCGGTGGCCGTACGAGTACACCGGGGAGTCGGGGAACGGGTTCCCAGGCGCCGGTTCGCCCTCCGGGGTCAGGCGGAGAATCTTGCCGCCCAGGGACTTCTTGTCCTGGGACAGGTTGCCGTCACCGCTCTCGCCCGTGCCGACGTAGAGCATCCGGTCCGGACCGAAGGCGATCCGGCCACCGTTGTGGATCACGCCCTTGGGAATGCCCTTGAAGACTGTGTCGGGCGCGCCCAGCTGCTCGCCTGCGGGCTTCTTGTCGTCGTAGAGCATGCGGACGATGCGGTTGTCCGAGGCCGAGGTGAAGTACGCGTAGATCATGTGGTCCGAGGCGTAGTCCGGGGAGAGCGCGATGCCCAGGAGGCCGCCCTCGCCGGCCGCGGACACCCCCGGCACCTCGCCCAGTTCCGTCTTCTTGCCGGTCTGCTCGTCGACCCGGGTGATCGTCCCCTCGTCCCGGGAGGAGACGAGCAGACCACCGTCGGCGAGCGGGGCCAGGCCCCAGGGAGTCTTCAGGTCCTCGGTGACCGTGCGCAGCACCTTCACCGACCCCTTCGCGGGCGGGGTCTCTTCAGTCGCCTGCTCGGAAGGGGACGCCTGAGCGCTCGTACGACTTGGTGACGTGCTTCCTTCATCGCTCGGTGAGCCTCCGCCGTCGGAGGAGCAGCCGGCCATCCACAGAAGCGCGCCCGCAGCCAACACGGCCGTCACAGCTCGACGTTGCACGATCATGGTCCCTTCGACGCGGCGGGTTCTACTTGTCTTACACCGCTCGCGCCTCACGGGTTCCCGATCACAGACACCCGATGCGGGAACGAGTCGGCGGGCACCGGGTCTGTCGGCCCGCGGGTATGCCGACCCCCGGGTCCGTCGGTCAACCCCGTCAGTACCGACGCCTCCGACGGCTACGGCTACGCGCCTCCGACGGCTACGCGCTTCCGACGGCGCACGAGTCCGTCGGCGTCCGCACCCCCCTCAGTCCCGCGCCGCGCCCTTGTCTACCCGAGCCCACACCCCCGTCAGTCCCAAGACCCCACCGCCCCCGGCAGCGCCGCCACCTCCGTCAGGTCCTGTGCCGTCAGGTGCAGTCCGGCCGCTGCCGCGTTCTCCGCCACCCAGCGCTCCTGCTTGGCCCCCGGCACCGGGACCACGTGGCGGCCCTGGGCCAGGACCCATGCCAGTGCCACCTGGGCCGCCGTGACGTCCTCGCCGTGTCGTCGGGCCACCCGGCGCAGGCCGGCGACGATCGGCTGGTTCGCGGCCATCATCTCGGCGGTGAAGCGGGGGTGGCGGGCGCGCATGTCGTCCGGTTCGAAGCCCTCGCCGGGTGTCAGCGTGCCGGTCAGGAAGCCGTTGCCGAGGGGCATGGCCGCCAGGAAGCCGACGCCGCGCGCCTCGCACCACGGCAGCAGGGCGTCCAGGGCCTCCGGCGACCACACGGACAGTTCGGCCTCCACCGCGCTCACGGGGAAGACCTGCTGCACCCGCTGCAGCTGCCGGATCGTCCCGTCGTGCAGCCGAGCCCCGGACCGTCGTCCGCCCCGCGCGCCCACCGCGCACAGCCCGAGCGCCCGTACCTTCCCGGCCCGCACGAGCTCCGCCATCGCGCCCCAGGTCTCCTCGACGGGGACCTCGGGGTCGGCCCGGTGCAGCTGGTAGAGGTCGATCACGTCCGTCTGGAGGCGCCGCAGCGAGGCGTCGCACGCCCGCTTCACATAACCGGGGCGCCCATTGGCCACGATGTGCTGCTCGCCCACCAGCAGGCCGACCTTCGTGGACACGAACGCGTCCTCGCGCCGCTCCTTCAACGCCCGCCCCACCAAGAGTTCGTTGGTGAACGGGCCGTACATGTCGGCCGTGTCCAGCAGCGTCGAGCCCAGGTCCAGGGCCCGGTGCACCGCCCTGAGCGACTCGTCGCCCCGCTGCCGCGACCCGCTGTACGCCCAGCTCATCGGCATGCACCCGAGTCCGACGGCCCCCATCGCGAGCGCCCCGGCGCCGATCGTCCTGCGCTCCACCTGCTCGTGAACCTCCCTCTCCTGACCCCCAACCTAACCTCTGCCTCTCAGCCGCCCTGACATAGCCTCCTGACCATGAGTGCTGACGTGTGGCTTCCCATCCCGCCGGACGAGATCGAGGGGCTTCCGCAGGGTCCCAACTACCTGTTCTGGGATGGTGCCCCGGAGTTTCCCGCAGACCCGGCCGACTGCGCCTTCTACGTCGTGCCGTACATGAAGCCCAGCGAGGTCGGCCTGCGCCCCCTGCCGGAGATGAGCTCCGTGGAAGTGGTCCAGACGCTGTCCGCCGGCACCGACAGCGTGGAGCCCGGACTCAAGTACCTGCGCCCCGGGGTGCGGTTGTGCAACGCGCGCGGTGTGCACGACGCGAGCACCGCCGAGCTCACGCTGGCCCTGATCCTCGCCTCGCTGCGGGGCATCCCCGACTTCGTACGGGCTCAGGACAAGGGCCGGTGGCTCGGTGGGTTCCGGCCGGCGCTGGCCGACAAGACCGTCCTCGTCGTCGGCTACGGGGCCATCGGCGAGGCCATCGAGGACCGGCTCGTTCCGTTCGAGGTAGCGCGGGTGGCGCGCGTCGCGCGCTCCGAGCGCACCACAGCGCGCGGTCCAGTGCATCCGCTCACCGAACTGCCCTCCCTGCTCCCGGAGGCGGACGTGGTCATCCTCTCCACGCCCCTGACGGACAGCACGCGCGGCCTCGTCGACGGCGGCTTCCTGGCACGCATGAAGGACGGTGCGCTGCTGGTCAATGTGGCCCGCGGGCCCGTCGTCGACACCAAGGCCCTGCTCGCCGAGCTGGAGAGCGGCCGCATCACCGCCGCCCTGGACGTCGTGGACCCCGAACCGCTGCCCCAGGGACACCCGTTGTGGCACGCGCCGGGCGTGCTGATCAGCCCGCACGTCGGCGGTCCGACGTCCGCGTTCCTGCCGCGCGCGAAGCGGCTGCTGGTGGACCAGTTGGGGCGTTTCGTGAACCGGGAGCCGCTGCGGCACGTGACCCGTACGACGGGCGCAACAGACGTGTAATCCGGTTCGAGTACCCTCCGCAGTCTTCCGGACGCTATGCGTGCTCACGCCCGCCTGGGCGGTCACGGAGCGTAGAGACCCTATGTCCCTGAGTGACGAGACTGGTGTATCGTCCCGAAAGGGGCTGCGCCGCGCACCGTTCGGCGCCGGGGACGGACATTTGAGACTTGTGAGGGGGGCGACGGGCGATGCACGGCCTATGGACGAACGACCCGACGCGTCGGGGCCACCGGCGGCGGCCCTGGCGCGCGGCCGCGCGCAGACACGGTCATCACGCCGATCACGGCGGTCATCAGAGCCATCATCACCGCAGGCACAGCTGCCACAGGAGGCACGCGCACCCAGCGCACCTGGACCCGCGGGACGTGGGAACGGCGCGGACCGGGAGGGCCCGGTGAGCTCGCCCCCGCCTTCCGTGACCACCCTCGACGGAGCGCTGCGGGCACAGCCTCCATCGCAGGCGCCGCTGTTCCGCCGGCCGGTCCCCGGCGGCGGACCGAGCATGGTCCCCCAAATCGTACTGGCCCTGGTGTGCGCGGGATACGCCGTCGGTTCCGCGTTCGGCTGGGGCTCGAGCGAAGTCGCGCTGATCATGGGCGACTTCGGCCTGAGCGCCGCGGCGGCCACGGCCGCCGTGTCGTGCTACCGCTACGCGCACACCCGCCACGTCCGCTTTCGATCCGCCTGGCTGCTGTTCACCCTCTCCTCGACGATGGCGGCCCTGGGCAACGGCGTGTGGGGGTGGTACGAGGTCGTCCTGGAGCGGCCCGTGCCCAGCCCCAGCTACGCCGACCTGTTCTTCCTGTGCTTCGCGCCGCCCGCGATCGTGGGGCTGCTGGTGCTGGCCAAGCGGCCCGTGACGAAGGCGGGCTGGGTCTGCCTGGCGCTGGACGCCTGGCTGATCGGCGGCTCGCTGCTCACGCTGTCCTGGAGCCTCGCGCTCGCCCAGGCCGCGAAGCTCGACGGGCCGAGCGTGGCGCACACCGCGCTGTCGCTGGCCTACCCGCTGCTCGACATCGCCCTGGTCAGCATGGTGCTCGCGCTGCACTTCCGACGTTCGGCGGTCAACCGCGCCGCGGTCAACACCGCGATCTGCGCGCTCGCCCTGACCGTGATGTGCGACGCCCTGTTCACCTCGCCACTGCTGCACAACAACTACCACTCCGGCCAGCTGCTCGACGCGGGCTGGTTCGCCGGCTCGCTGCTCCTCGCGTACGCCCCCTGGGCCGCTTCCCGTCGGCACGGGCCGACGGACGACGAAGGGCACACGCGCGTGGTGCGCGAGCACCTGCCCGGGCAGCGCGCCGGCGGCCACCATCCCGCGCCGCCGCAGGGGCCGCCGCAGGAAGGTGACCGCGGCCGGTATCCGACCACCCGACCCATCACCGGCTCCCTGGCCGCCCTCACGCCCTACCTCGCCGCCGCCGTCTGCCCCCTGGGCATCCTCTACAACGTCCTCAACGGACACAGCGTCGACCGCGTGGTGCTCCTCACCGGTGGCACGGTCGTGCTCGCCCTCGTGGTGCGCCAGGGCATCATGCTGCTCGACAACATCACCCTCACCCAGGAGCTGGCGCAGAAGGAGAACCACTTCCGCTCCCTGGTACAGGGCTCCAGCGACGTCATCATGATCGCCGCGCCCAACGGCATCCTCCGGTACGTCTCCCCGGCCGCCGCCGGGGTCTACGGACGGCCCGCGGAGGATCTCGTCGGAACGGAACTGGCCGCTCTCATCCACCCGGAGGATCTGGGCTGCGTGGTGCACGAAGTGCGCCGCTTCGTCGCCGCCAGCCCCCTCGAAGAGCCCACCACCCGCATCGAGTGCCGCTTCAGGTCCGGCGACGGCGGCTGGCTGAACGTCGAGTCCACTGTCAACCGCCACCAGGGCGGCCTGATCTTCAACAGCCGGGACGTGACCGAACGGGTGCGGCTGCAGGCGCAGCTCCAGCACAACGCCGAGCACGACCCGCTCACCGACCTGCCCAACCGCGCGCTGTTCACCAAGCGAGTGCAGCAGGCGCTGTCCGGCCGCCGTTCCTCCGACCGCGGGGCCGCCCTGCGGGGCACGGCCGTTCTCTTCATCGACCTGGACGGTTTCAAGGCCGTCAACGACACGATCGGGCACCAGGCCGGGGACCAGCTGCTCGTCCAGGCCGCCCGCAGACTCCAGGACGCGGTCCGGCACGGGGACACGGCGTCCCGGCTGGGCGGCGACGAGTTCGCGGCCCTGATCGTCGGCGACGGCAGCCGTGACCGTACTGCTCGCGAACGCAACATCCTGGAGCTCGCCGACCGCCTCAGGGTCACGCTCTCGCAGCCGTACGTGATCGACGGCAACGACGTCCGGGTCGCCGCGTCCATCGGCGTCGCCTTCGCCGAACCCGGCCTCGGCACGGGCGAACTGCTGCGCAACGCCGACCTCGCCATGTACCGCGCCAAGGCGAGCGGCAAGGGCCGGGTCGAGCTGTACAAGCCACAGATGCAGCAGGACGTCGTACGGAAGGCGGAGCTGGCCACACGGCTGCGTGCCGCGCTGCACGACGGTGAGTTCGCGCTGCTGCACCAGCCCGTGGTCTGCCTGGAGGGCGGCCGGATCACCTCGGTCACCGCCCAGGCCCGCTGGCGCTCCTCCCAGGGCGTGCTCTTCACGCCCGCCGAGTTCCTGCGGGTGGCGGAGGACAGCGACAAGACCGCCGAGCTCGGCCGCTGGGTCCTGGAGGAGGCCGTCGAGCAGGCCGCCGAGCGTGCCACGGCCGGCCTCGCCGTGCCCGTCGTCGTGCGGGTGGGCGCCCGCCGGCTCCTCGAACGGTCGATGCCGCTCGGCTCCGTGGAGGCCCTGCTCACCCGGCACGGACTGCCGTCGGGGTCCCTGGTGATAGAGCTGGCCGACGCCGAGCCCAGGGTGTCGCTGGACGAGCTGGAGCGCCGCCTGAGCGCCCTGCGGCGCCTCGGCGTCCGGATCGCCCTGGACGGCTTCGGCAGCGGCTATGCGGCCATCACGGCGCTCAGAAAGCTGCCCGTCGACGTACTGAAGCTCGACCGCTCGCTTGTCGAGGGGGTCGTGGAGTCCGCACGGCTGCACAAGATCACCAGTGGGCTGCTGCGTATCGCCAACGACCTCGGGCTGCAGTCCGTGGCCGACGGCGTGGACCTGCCGGAGCAGGTCGTCGCCCTGCGCGCGATGGGCTGCACCCATGGCCAGGGCATGGCGTTCTCCGGCCCGCTGGATGAGTACCGACTGCGCCGGGCGCTCGGTTCCGGCCACTATCCGGTACCGCACGGACCGGCCGAACCGGCGTTCGCGGGCGGCAGTGCGGGGGTGTACACAGGTGGTGTGCCCGCTGTCCTCGGAGGCGGAGCGGCCCTCCGCTCACATAATGAGACTCCTGTCCCACCCGCTTGACACTGGGTGTGTGCCGGGAGGAGGGTCAGTGCCATGCGCACCCGAATTCTCGTACTTGGACAGCGCGTCGGCTGAGCTGGGACCCACCGGAGGACGATCCGGAATCCCCAGCGACCTCACCGGCGCGCTCCCCTCGCTTGCCTTCCGGCACGAGGGGTTTTTTGTTGCACAGGCACCTGGCGTACAACAGCCGCACACCGCACGAACTTCGCAAAAACCCTCAGCATCGAGAAGAGAATGCCGATGACCGAGCAGGCCACCGGGGCCCACCATCCGCAGCCGCGGCCCCGATCCGGAGGACAGCAGTCCGCGCCCGTCGAGCACGTCACGGGTGCAAAGTCCCTCATCCGCTCGCTTGAGGAGGTCGGGGTCGACACCGTATTCGGCATTCCCGGCGGTACGATCCTTCCGGCGTACGACCCGATGATGGACTCGAGCCGGGTGCGCCACGTGCTCGTCCGTCACGAGCAGGGCGCGGGGCACGCGGCCACCGGCTACGCGCAGGCCACCGGCAAGGTCGGGGTGTGCATGGCGACGAGCGGCCCGGGTGCGACGAACCTGGTCACGCCGATCGCGGACGCGAACATGGACTCGGTGCCGCTGGTCGCGATCACCGGCCAGGTCGTCTCCAAGGCGATCGGCACGGACGCCTTCCAGGAGGCGGACATCGTCGGCATCACGATGCCGATCACCAAGCACAGCTTCCTGGTCACCAAGCCCGAGGACATCCCGAAGGTGATCGCCGAGGCGTTCCACATCGCCTCCACCGGCCGTCCGGGCCCGGTCCTCGTGGACATCCCCAAGGACGTGCTGCAAACGCAGACGACGTTCTCGTGGCCGCCGCAGACCGACCTGCCCGGCTACCGCCCCGTGACCAAGCCGCACGCCAAGCAGATCCGCGAGGCCGCGAAGCTGATCACGAGTGCGAAGCGGCCCGTCCTGTACGTGGGTGGCGGCGTCCTGAAGGCGCATGCCACCGCCGAGCTCAAGGTCCTCGCCGAGCTCACCGGAGCGCCCGTCACCACCACCCTGATGGCGCTCGGCGCGTTCCCCGACAGTCACCCGCTGCACGTGGGAATGCCGGGCATGCACGGTGCGGTCACCGCCGTCACCGCGCTGCAGAAGGCCGACCTGATCGTCGCCCTCGGAGCCCGTTTCGACGACCGCGTCACCGGCAAGCTGGACAGCTTCGCCCCGTACGCGAAGATCGTCCACGCCGATATCGATCCCGCGGAGATCGGCAAGAACCGCGCCGCCGACGTGCCGATCGTCGGGGACGCCCGCGAGGTCATCGCCGACCTGGTCCAGGCCGTGCAGAAGGAGCACAGCGAGGGCCACACCGGTGACTACAGCGCCTGGTGGAAGGACCTCGACCGCTGGCGCGAGACGTACCCGCTCGGCTACGACCACCCCGAGGACGGCTCGCTCGCCCCGCAGCAGGTCATCGAGCGGATCGGTCAACTCGCCCCGGAGGGCACGATCTTCGCGGCGGGCGTCGGCCAGCACCAGATGTGGGCCGCGCACTTCATCGAGTACGAGAAGCCGGCGACCTGGCTCAACTCCGGCGGCGCCGGGACCATGGGCTACGCGGTGCCCGCCGCGATGGGCGCCAAGGCCGGGGCCCCGGACCGGACCGTCTGGGCCATCGACGGCGACGGCTGCTTCCAGATGACCAATCAGGAGCTGACCACCTGCGCCCTGAACAACATCCCGATCAAGGTCGCCGTCATCAACAACGGCGCGCTCGGGATGGTCCGCCAGTGGCAGACGCTGTTCTACAACCAGCGCTACTCCAACACCGTGCTGCACGCGGGCCCGGAGGGCGAGACCCCGCCCAACAAGGGCACGCGCGTCCCGGACTTCGTGAAGCTGTCCGAGGCGATGGGCTGCTACGCGATCCGCTGTGAGCGTCTCGAGGACCTCGACAAGTGCATCGAGGAGGCGAACTCGATCAACGACCGCCCGGTCGTGATCGACTTCATCGTCCACGAGGACGCCATGGTGTGGCCGATGGTCGCCGCCGGTACCTCCAACGACGAGATCATGGCCGCTCGGGACGTCCGCCCCGACTTCGGCGACAACGAAGACGACTGAGCGAGAGAGACAGAGAGACCATCGACATGTCCAAGCACACGCTCTCCGTCCTGGTCGAGAACAAGCCCGGTGTCCTGGCCCGGATCACCGCGCTGTTCTCCCGCCGCGGCTTCAACATCGACTCGCTCGCGGTCGGCGTCACCGAGCACCCCGACATCTCCCGTATCACCATCGTGGTGCAGGTCGAGGACCTGCCGCTCGAACAGGTCACGAAGCAGCTCAACAAGCTCGTCAACGTGCTGAAGATCGTCGAGCTGGAGCCGGGTTCGGCCGTTCAGCGCGAACTCGTTCTGGTGAAGGTGCGCGCCGACAACGAGACGCGCTCCCAGATCGTCGAGATCGTCCAGCTGTTCCGAGCCAAGACCGTCGACGTCTCCCCGGACGCCGTCACCATCGAGGCCACCGGTAGCAACGACAAGCTGTCGGCCATGCTCAAGATGCTGGAGCCGTACGGCATCAAGGAGCTTGTCCAGTCCGGCACGATCGCCATCGGCCGCGGCGCCCGTTCGATCACGGACCGGTCGCTGCGCGCGCTGGACCGATCTGCGTAAGTCTGGGTATGGGCGGCCGATGGTCGTCGGCCGCCCGTATACCGAGACCGCAAAACTTCCTTTCCCCCCACCGTCATACGGTGGGAAGCACACCTGCACACCAAGGAGAGAACCCAAAGTGGCCGAGCTGTTCTACGACGCTGACGCCGACCTGTCCATCATCCAGGGCCGCAAGGTCGCGGTCATCGGATACGGCAGCCAGGGCCACGCGCACGCCCTGTCGCTGCGTGACTCGGGTGTCGACGTCCGGGTGGGTCTGCACGAGGGCTCCAAGTCCAAGGCGAAGGCCGAGGAGCAGGGCCTGCGCGTGGTGACCCCGGCCGAGGCCGCCGCCGAGGCCGACGTCATCATGATCCTGGTCCCGGACCCGATCCAGGCCCAGGTCTACGAGGAGTCCATCGCCGCGAACCTGAAGGACGGCGACGCGCTGTTCTTCGGCCACGGCCTGAACATCCGCTACGGCTTCATCAAGCCCCCGGCCGGCGTCGACGTCTGCATGGTCGCCCCGAAGGGCCCGGGCCACCTGGTCCGCCGCCAGTACGAGGAGGGCCGCGGCGTTCCCTGCATCGCCGCCGTCGAGCAGGACGCCACCGGTAACGCCTTCGCGCTGGCCCTGTCCTACGCCAAGGGCATCGGCGGCACCCGCGCCGGCGTCATCAAGACGACCTTCACCGAGGAGACCGAGACCGACCTGTTCGGTGAGCAGGCCGTCCTGTGCGGTGGCACCGCGGCCCTGGTCAAGGCGGGCTTCGAGACCCTGACCGAGGCCGGCTACCAGCCGGAGATCGCCTACTTCGAGTGCCTGCACGAGCTGAAGCTGATCGTGGACCTCATGTACGAGGGTGGCCTGGAGAAGATGCGCTGGTCCATCTCCGAGACCGCCGAGTGGGGCGACTACGTCACCGGCCCGCGCATCATCACCGACGCCACCAAGGCGGAGATGAAGAAGGTCCTCGCCGAGATCCAGGACGGCACGTTCGCCAAGAACTGGATGGACGAGTACCACGGCGGTCTGAAGAAGTACAACGAGTACAAGCAGCAGGACTCCGAGCACCTGCTGGAGACCACCGGCAAGAAGCTGCGCAAGCTGATGAGCTGGGTCGACGAGGAGGCGTAAGCCTCCCGGCCGAGGGGCCGGGGCAGGACGCTCCGGCCCCTCCGGCAAACCACGGGTAACACCAGGTAATAGGGTGTTGTCCAACCCGTCCAGCCACGGATGGGTGATCCTTCCGCAGAGGCGCAAGAGGATCTCCGCCGCGCCACTAGACTTCTGCATTACATACGCGTCAGGCCCACAGCGTCGTGCGTCTTCCACGCGGCCAGTACCCTCCTCCGCCTGCGGCCGTCGGGACGGCCGTCCGCACGCATTGGACTTGTGAGGACTCACGTGAGCTCGAAACCTGTCGTACTCATCGCTGAAGAGCTGTCGCCCGCGACCGTGGAGGCGCTTGGCCCGGACTTCGAGATCCGGCACTGCAACGGAGCGGACCGAGCCGAACTGCTCCCGGCCATCGCCGACGTCGACGCGATCCTGATCCGCTCGGCCACCAAGGTCGACGCCGAGGCGATCGCCGCTGCGAAGAAGCTGAAGGTCGTCGCACGAGCCGGCGTCGGCCTGGACAACGTCGACGTCTCCGCCGCCACCAAGGCCGGCGTGATGGTCGTCAACGCCCCCACCTCGAACATCGTGACCGCCGCCGAGCTGGCCTGCGGTCTCATCGTCGCCACCGCCCGCCACATCCCGCAGGCCAACGCCGCGCTGAAGAACGGCGAGTGGAAGCGCAGCAAGTACACGGGCGTCGAGCTCGCCGAGAAGACCCTGGGTGTCGTGGGTCTGGGGCGGATCGGTGCGCTTGTCGCTCAGCGCATGTCCGGCTTCGGCATGAAGGTCGTCGCCTACGACCCCTACGTGCAGCCCGCGCGGGCCGCGCAGATGGGCGTCAAGGTCCTGCCGTTGGACGAGCTGCTCGAGGTCTCCGACTTCATCACCGTCCACCTGCCCAAGACCCCCGAGACGGTCGGTCTGATCGGCGACGAGGCGCTGCGCAAGGTCAAGCCGAGCGTGCGCATCGTCAACGCCGCGCGCGGTGGCATCGTCGACGAGGAGGCGCTGTACTCCGCCCTCAAGGAGGGCCGGGTCGCCGGTGCCGGTCTCGACGTGTACGCGAAGGAGCCCTGCACGGACTCCCCGCTGTTCGAGTTCGACCAGGTCGTGGCCACCCCGCACCTCGGCGCGTCGACCGACGAGGCGCAGGAGAAGGCGGGCATCGCGGTCGCCCGGTCCGTGCGCCTCGCCCTCGCCGGAGAGCTCGTGCCGGATGCGGTGAACGTGCAGGGCGGAGTCATCGCCGAGGACGTCAAGCCGGGTCTGCCGCTCGCCGAGCGCCTCGGCCGCATCTTCACCGCGCTCGCCGGTGAGGTCGCGGTCCGCCTGGACGTCGAGGTGTACGGCGAGATCACCCAGCACGACGTGAAGGTGCTGGAGCTGTCGGCGCTCAAGGGCGTCTTCGAGGACGTCGTCGCCGAGACGGTCTCCTATGTGAACGCCCCGCTGTTCGCTCAGGAGCGTGGCGTCGAGGTGCGCCTGACCACCAGCTCCGAGTCGCCCGACCACCGCAACGTCGTCACCGTGCGTGGCACGCTCGGCAACGGCGAGGAGGTCTCGGTCTCCGGCACGCTGGCCGGCCCGAAGCACCTTCAGAAGATCGTCGCGGTCGGCGAGTACGACGTCGATCTCGCGCTCGCCGACCACATGGTGGTGCTGCGCTACGAGGACCGTCCGGGCGTCGTCGGCACGGTCGGCCGCATCCTCGGCGAGGCCGGGATCAACATCGCCGGCATGCAGGTCTCCCGTGCGGTGGCCGGTGGCGAGGCACTGGCGGTGCTGACCGTGGACGACACGGTGTCCTCCGGGGTGCTGGGTGAGGTCGCGGCGGAGATCGGTGCGACGTCGGCCCGATCGGTGAACCTGGTCTGATCCACCCCGCAGCCGCGGAAAGGCGCCGGGCCCCCGACTCACGTCGGGCGCCCGGCGCCTTGTTCATTCTTTCGGGGCAAGATGGACGAGACCGCCCCGTTACAGTGGGTCATCCGGGTTGACTGCGCCCATGGGAGGAACCATGACTGCCGAATCGCTGCCGACCTGGGCCTTTCCGCCGCCGGGCGGATTCACCGCGGACGACCTCGACCGTATCCCGGAACTCCCGCCGCACACGGAACTGATCGACGGGAGCCTGGTCTTCGTGACGCCGCAGAGCAGCTTTCACGCAGCGGTGCTGTTCGTTCTGGAACACGCCTTGTACACGCAGACCCCTGAGGGACTGCTGGTCCGCCGCGAGATGACGGTGACCCTCGGACCGCGCAACCGCCCCGAGCCCGACCTCACGGTCATTCGCGCCGAGGCCTCCGACCCGCACGACGGGCAGGAGACCGGATATACGGCGGCCGACGCCCTCCTCGTGGTCGAGGTCGTCTCGCCCGAGTCCGAGGACCGGGACCGGGACCGCAAGCCGCAGCTTTACGCGCGCGCGGGCATCCCCCACTTCTGGCGGGTCGAGCGCGCCGAGAAGCGCCGCCCCACGGTGTACGTCTACGAACTGGACAACGCCAACCACGTGTACGTACCCACGGGCATCCACCACGAGCGCCTGGAGCTGAAGGTGCCCTTCCCGATCGACATCGATCTCACCGCCGTAGACCGCTACTGACACGCGGCGCGCCGGGCGGCCCTGCCTTCAGGGGCCGCCCGGCGTTCCCGTCTCTCACGTCTCACGCGGCGAGGTCCGGCGCCGAGGCCTCCTCCTCCCGGACGTGGATCCGCCGCAGGGTCAGCGCCGAGGCCACCGCCGCCCCCGCCAGGACGACCGCCCCCGCGATCCCCGCCGCGTGCATCCCGTCGGTGAACGCGGACCGGGCCGCCTCCGCCAGGGCGTCTCCCGCGCGCCCCGGCAGTCGGCCGGCCACGGCCAGCGCCGCGCCCAGGGTCTCCTTGGCCTCGTCCGGCGTACCGGCAGGGACGCCCCGCCGGTAGACCGCCGCGCCGACGGCGCCGAGGATCGCCATCCCCAGGGCGCCGCCGAGTTCCGCGCCCGTCTCCAGCAGGGAGGACGCGGCGCCCGCTCGTTCCACCGGCGCCGCCCCGAGCGCCAGGTCGGTCATCTGGGAGACCACCACGACCAGTCCGCAGGCGAGCACGGCGGCGGCGGTCAGCACCGTCCACAGCGCGTCGGTGCCGGCCAACGTCAGCAGCCCGTATCCGGCGGCGGCGACCGCGAACCCCGCCGTCACCAGGTACGCCCGGTGCACGCCCCGCCGCACCAGCGTCGTCGCGAGCGGCGCGGCGGCGCCGATCGGCACCGAGGGCAGCAGCGCCCACAGGGCCGCTTCCAGGGCGCTCTTACCGAGGACGGCCTGGAGGTACTGGGTGGTGAAGATCGCCGACCCCATCACGCCGAACGAGGCGACCAGGTTGAGGACGACGGCGGGCGTGAAGCCCCGGCCGCGCAGCAGCGCGGGGGAGATCATCGGAGCGGCGGCGGTGCGCTGGCGCCGGACGAAGAAGGCCACGAAGACCAGACCGACGGCGACCGGGACGACGTACCGGGCGTGCCAGCCCTCCGAGGGGATCTCCTTCAGGCCGTAGACCACGGGCAGGACGGCCGCCAGGGACAGCGGCACGCTCGGCCAGTCGAAGCCGCCCGGACGCGGGTCCCGGGACTCGGGCAGCAGCGCCGGCCCGAGCACCAGCAGCAGGGCCATCGCGGGCAGGTTGACCAGGAAGACCGAGCCCCACCAGAAGAAGTGGATCAGCACGCCGCTCAGCACCGAGCCGAGGGCGATCCCGCCGGTCATCACCCCGGACCACAGGCCGATCGCCTTCGCCCGTTGTCCCGGGTCGGTGAACATCGTGCGGAGCAGGGCCATCGTGGACGGCATCAGGGTGGCGCCGCCGATGCCGAGGACGGCGCGGGCCGCGATCAGGGTGGGGGCGCTGTCGGCATACGCGGCCACCAGCGAGGCGGCGCTGAAGGCGGCGGCGCCTGCCAGCAGCAGCCTGCGACGCCCGAAGCGGTCGCCGAGCGCGCCCATCGTCATCAGCAGTCCGGCCAGTACGAAGCCGTAGACGTCGAAGATCCACAGCTGCTGGACGCCGGTCGGGTGGAGGTCCGCGCTGATCGCGGGGGCGGCGAAGTAGAGGACGGACACATCCATCGAGACCAGCAGCAGCGGGAGCATCAGCACCACGAGCGCGGTCCATTCACGGCGGCCCGCACGGACGGCGGGGGAGGACGAGCGTTGCGTCGATTGCGTCATGCACCGCAATGTACGGTCGTCTTACACGCCTGTCTAGGACGATTGTGTAAATCGTTTGTCTAGGACGCTTGTCTGAGGCCGGGTAGGCTCCCGGGCATGGGACACCGTGAGGATCTGCTCGAAGGCGCCAAGCGCTGCCTGCTGGAGAAGGGCTTCCTGCGCACCACCGCGCGCGACATCGTCAAGGAGTCAGCGACCAACCTCGGCTCCATCGGCTACCACTACGGCTCCAAGGACGCCCTGCTGGTGCAGGCGTACGTCTCCCTGATCGAGGAGATGGGGGACACCTGGGCCGCCTTCGGTCCGCCGCCGGGGGAGGGTGGCGCCGAAGGCCAGGGCCGCACGCCGGCCGGGTCGCTGGAGCGGTTCCGCGAGGTCTGGACGGCCATCATCCGGACCGTTCCCGAGGCCCGCGCGCTCTGGCTGCTCAGCTTCGAACTGGTCCTCCAGGGGGACCGGATGTCCGAGGTGCGCGCCCTGCTGTCCGAGGCGCAGGAGGAGGGCCGGTCCGGGATCATCCCCCTCTTCACCGACATCCCCGAGGCCGAGGTCGACCCCGAGACCGTGGACACCGAGGGCCGCCTCTACCAGACCCTCCTCCAGGGCCTCATGGTCCAGTGGCTCTTCGACCCCGGCACCGCCACCGACGCCGACCAGCTCACCGAGGGGCTGCGCCGGGTCATCGCGGGGGCGGAGGCGGCCGGCTGAACCCGGGCGGTGGAGCTTCCCCGTTCCGCACGTGCGGCCGCCCCGGCCAGGCTCCCGGCAGCGGGAAGTCCCACTCCTCGCCTCGGCGCCAGGCGATGTCCACGGCGAACCTCCTCACAGCCGCGCCCTCTTGAGCGCCATGTGGAGCAGCAGCCGGTCCTCCCCGTCGTCCAGGTCCAGGCCCGTCAGCTGTTCCACGCGCGACAGCCGGTAGTAGAGGGTCTGGCGGTGGATGCCCAGCAGGGCGGCCGTGCGGCCCGCCTGGCCGGCGCAGTCGAGATAGGCCTCGGCGGTGCGGGCCAGTTCCTGGTGGGCCGCAGTGAGCAGCGGGGCCACGGCAGGGTCGTGGGCCGCCTGCCGCGGGAGTGAGGTCAGCAGCCGGTACGGGCCGATCCGCGCCCACTCGGCGACCGGGCCGAACCGCGGCTCCGCCAGCGCCGCCAGCGCAGCCCCGGTCGCCTCCTGCCAGGCCGTCCTCAGCTCGGCGAGTCCCAGTCGCGGGGCGGCGATCCCGGCGGCGGAAACCGGCCTGCCACCCGCCCGCTCCAGCAACCGCCCCGCCGCCGACACCGCCGGCGTCACCGTCTCCGTCGACCGCAGCCGTACCAGCAGCGCCAGCGACTGGGCCGTTGATCCCCACGGCACCGTGCACAGCGCCGTCGCGCCCGGCAGCGTACGCACGGAGGGTGCGTCGTCGGGGTCGGCCGAGGGCCAGGGGGTCACGCACACCACCGTGTGGGGACCGTCGGCGCGGTTGCCGAGGGCGGTGCGCAGCTCGGCCACCGCCATGTCGTGCTGCCAGCCCCCCTCGGCCGTCAGCACCGCCCGCAGCTCCCGGGTGAGGTCCGCGCCGGCCGCGGCCTCGTCCGCCAGCAGCGCGCCGATCCGTCCGGTGACCGCCATCGCCGACGCCAGCTGCCGCTCGCTCGGGCCCGGATCGTCGTCCAGGAGCCAGACGTAACCGAGAACGACACCCCGATGGCGTACGGGAAGGCAGATGCGCCCCCGGTAGACCCCCGCTTCGGGAGTGGGCGGGATGCGGACCGGGCTGGTCGCCCGGGTGATGCCGAAGCCCTCGAACCAGGTCCGGACCGCTGCCGTGGAACGCCGGGTCAGGATCGAACGGGTGCGCACCGGGTCCAGTGCCGAGGGATCGAGGTCGCCCTCGCTGTCGTAGGCCCCGAAGGCGATCAGCTCGAAGTTGCGGTTCTCCAGGGTCGCCGGGGCGTCCAGCAGCTCCGAGATCTCGTCCACCAGCTCCTGGTAATCACCCTTGTATTCGGACGTCACCCGGGCATTCTCCCGCATTTCCGAGAGCCCTTCATACATCTGTCTGAGATCCCGGGCACGGATGCGTGACAGCTGTCGATGGCCGAGGATCGGAGGGATCCTTAGGTTTCACGGTGGTTCTCCGTGCCGTTCCCGAATCGTCGGGCAGCGGCCGTTCTGGTGCTTTTCTGTGGAGGTGCCCCGTGCTGGGTCCCGTGATTCTCGCCGCGTCGCGCAGCGACCGGATGCGACGCCTGATCTCGGCGGCCCCGGTGACGAAGCAGGTCGTCGACCGCTTCATCCCCGGCGAGGCCGTCGAGGACATCGTCCCGATCATCGAGGACCTGACCGCCAAGGGTCTCGAGCTGACCATGGACGTCGTCGGCGAGGACATCACCACCCCGGAGCAGGCCGCCGCCGCGCGGGACGCCTACCTGGAGCTGGTCGGCCGGCTCCAGGAGCTCGGACTCGGCGAGAAGGTCGAGATGTCGGTCAAGCTGTCGATGTTCGGCCAGGCCCTCCCGTCTCCCACCACCACCCTCAACCGAGGGCCCTCCGGGCCCGCCTCTGCATTCCAGGGCGGCCACGAGCTCGCGCTCGCCAACGTCCGCCCCGTCGTCGAGGCCGCCGCCGCCATCGGTACGACGGTCACGCTCGACGCCGAGGACCACACCACCCTCGACTCGATGTTCGCCATCCACGAGGAGCTGCGGAAGGACTTCCCGCAGACCGGCTGCGTCATCCAGGCCTACCTCTTCCGCACCGAGGCCGACGCCCGCCGCCTCGCCGAGGCCGGCAGCCGCGTACGCCTCGTCAAGGGCGCCTACAAGGAGCCCGCCGAGGTCGCGTACCAGCAGAAGCACGAGATCGACAAGGCGTACGTCCGGATCCTGAGGACCCTGATGGAGGGCGACGGGTACCCGATGATCGGGTCCCACGACCCGCGGCTGATCAGCATCGCCCAGGAGCTCGCCCGGCTGGCCGGGCGCAAGCTCGACGAGTACGAGTTCCAGATGCTGTACGGGATCAGGAGCGACGAGCACCTGCGCCTGGCCGCCGAAGGCCACCGCATGCGCGTCTACACCGCCTACGGCACTGACTGGTACGGCTACTTCATGCGCCGTCTCGCGGAGAAGCCGGCGAACCTGCGCTTCTTCGTCCGATCGATGGTCAGCAAGGGCTGAGCCCGCCCACACCGCTCGACAACACCGCTCACTAAGGAGTTACGGAACTCATGGACGCTGTGACCCAGGTCCCCACCCCCGTCAACGAGCCGGTGCACGGCTACGCCCCCGGCTCGCCCGAACGCGCCCGCCTCGAGGTCAAGCTCAAGGAGCTTGCCGAGAACCCCGCCGACCTGCCGATGACCATCGGCGGCGAGAAGCGGATGGGCGGCGGCGAGGCTTTCCAGGTCGTGCAGCCGCACAACCACAAGGCCGTCATCGGTACGTACCGCAACGCCACTCAGCAGGACGCGCAGGACGCGATCGACGCGGCCCTCGCCGCGGCGCCCGCCTGGCGCGCGATGTCCTTCGACGACCGTGCGGCGATCATCCTGCGCGCCGCCGAGCTGCTGGCCGGCCCCTGGCGCGAGACCCTCGCCGCCTCCACCATGCTCGGCCAGTCCAAGACCGCCCAGCAGGCTGAGATCGACACCCCCTGCGAGCTCGTCGACTTCTGGCGCTTCAACGTCAAGTACGCCCGTGACCTGCTCGCCGAGCAGCCCCCGGCGAACTCCCCGGGCGTCTGGAACCGCCTCGACCACCGCCCGCTCGAGGGCTTCGTCTACGCGATCACGCCGTTCAACTTCACGGCGATCGCGGGCAACCTGCCCACCGCCCCCGCGCTCATGGGCAACGTCGTCGTGTGGAAGCCGTCCCCGACCCAGACCCACGCCGCCGTGCTGCTGATGCAGCTGCTGGAGGAGGCCGGTCTGCCCAAGGGCGTCATCAACCTCGTCACCGGCGACGGCATCGAGGTCTCCAAGGTCGCCCTGGTCCACCGCGACCTCGCCGGCATCCACTTCACCGGCTCGACCAAGACCTTCCAGTACCTGTGGAAGACGGTCGGCACCAACATCGAGAAGTACCGCTCCTACCCGCGCCTGGTCGGCGAGACCGGCGGCAAGGACTTCCTCGTCGCCCACCCGAGCGCCGACCGCGCGGTCCTGAAGACGGCGCTGACCCGCGGTGCCTTCGAGTACCAGGGCCAGAAGTGCAGCGCGACCTCCCGGGCGTACATCCCGGCGTCGATCTGGAACTCCGGGTTCAAGGAGGAGTTCGCCGCCGAGGTCGACTACCTCACGATGGGTGACGTCACCGACTTCTCGAACTTCATCGGCGCGGTCATCGACGAGCGTGCCTTCGCCAAGAACAAGGCGGCGATCGACCGGGCGCAGGACGACCCGGCCTGCACGATCGTCGCGGGCGGCTCGTACGACAACTCGGTGGGCTACTTCGTCCGCCCGACCGTCATCGAGTGCACCGACCCGGAGAACGAGGTCTTCACGACCGAGTACTTCGGCCCTGTCCTCGCCGTGCACGTCTACGAGGACGACAAGTACGACGAGATGCTGACCCAGATGGAGTCCGCCTCCGACTACGCGCTGACCGGCTCGGTCATCGCGGGCGACCGCGCGGCGGCCGCGTACACGATGGAGAAGCTGCGCTACGCGGCCGGCAACTTCTACATCAACGACAAGTCGACCGGCGCCGTCGTCGGCCAGCAGCCCTTCGGCGGCGGCCGTGCCTCCGGCACCAACGACAAGGCCGGCGCCCCGCAGAACCTGATGCGCTGGACGCTGACCCGCGCCATCAAGGAGACGCTGGTCCCGCCGACCGACTACACGTACCCGCACATGGGCTGACACCCCCCCCGTGGAACGGGCCGGGCCGGGTCTTCGTCGACCCGGCCCGTTCGCGTGTCCGCACGGACGGGCGTACGGGCGTACGGGCGGATGTGCGGGCAGACTCCTTCCCATGACCTGGACGGAGAGCGAGACGGAGACGGTTGCCGTGACGGCCGACGACGGGGTGGTCCTGTGGGCGTCGCGGTCGGGCGCGGGCGAGCCGCTGGTGCTGTGCCACGGCGGCCCCGGTCTGTGGGACATGTTCGGTGACGCGGCCGGACTGCTCGCCGACCTGGCCACGGTGGTCCGCTGGGACCAGCGCGGATGCGGGCGGTCGCAGCGGTGCGCGGGGCCGTGGACGAGCGAGCGGTTCGTGGCCGACCTGGACGCGGTACGACGGCACTTCGCGCTCGACCGCATGGCGCTGCTCGGCCACTCCTGGGGCGCGCAGCTGGCGCTGAGTTACGCGCTCGCGCATCCGGAGCGGGTGAGCGCGCTGGTCTACGTGGCCGGGACGGGCATCGGGCCGGACGCCGACTGGCACGAAGCTTTCGTGGAGAATTTCCGCGCCCGGCTCGGCGACCACCCCGAGCGGCTTGCCCGCTGGCAGGAGTTGACGAACCGTCCGCGGCGGACCGAGGCGGAGGACCGGGAACGGGCCGTACTCCAGTGGTCGGTCGAGTTCGAGGACCGCGAGCGGGCGCTGGAGTACGCCGGACGGATGGCCGACCCGTGGTTCGCGATCAACGACGAGTGCAACAAGGCCCTCAACGCCGAGCGGAAGCGTGTGTGGGGCACCCCGGAGCTGTACGCCGCCTGTCGCTCCCTGGACGTGCCCGTGACGATCGTCGACGGAGCCCGGGACATCCGGCCCCGCACCGCCGTGGACTCCCTGGAACGGGCCCTGCCGAACGTACGCAGGGTGACCCTTCCGGAGGCCGGGCATATGGTCTGGACCAATGACCCGAAAGGCTTCCGAGAAGCGGTCGCGAGGGCGTTCTGAGCGGCTGAGCGTGATACTGCTGCGGTGACCCCGCGCCCCCGCATTCCCCCTCTCCGCGCCCCGCGTCTACGCATCGCCCACACCGCCGACCTCGCCCCCGCCGGACTCCGTGCTGTCCGTGATCTCCTGGACGTCGCCTTCGACGGGGACTTCAGCGACGAGGACTACGACCACTGCCTCGGCGGTGTGCACGCCCTGGTGTACGACGGGGCCGGGCTCGCGGCCCACGGGGCGGTGATCATGCGGCGGGTGCGGCACCGGGGGCGCTGGCTGCGGGTGGGGTACGTCGAGGCCGTCGCCGTACGGGCCGACGCGCGCCGGACCGGCCTGGGCGGCCGGGTCATGGGCGCCCTGGAACGGGTGGTCGACCGGGCCTACGACGTCGGCGCGGTCTCGGCGAGCGACGCCGGGGCGCGCCTGTACGCGGCGCGCGGCTGGCAGGTGTGGGCGGGCCGGATCGCCGCCCACGGCCCGGACGGCGTGGTGCGCCTGCCGGAGGATGAGGGCAGCACCTTCGTGCGTCCCGCGCTCGCCGGGTCGCTCGACCCCGCCCACGAGCTGGTCTTCGACTGGCGGGACGGCGACGTGCTGTGACGGATCACCGGGTGATGGCCGTCGGGTGACGGCCGTCAGGTAGCGGCCCGCACCAGGATCTTGCCCGTGTTGCCGCCCCGCAGCATCAACAGGAACGCCTCCACGATCCGCTCGAAGCCCTCCACCACCGTCTCGTCGAGCGCCAGGGCCCCGCTCAGCAGATGCGGTACGGCGAACTCGTACAACTCCTCCTGTACGTCGACGTAGTCGCGCACGAGGAAACCCTCGATGCGCAGACTCTTCTCCACCACGTCGGCGTGGTTGAAGAGCACCGGCGGTGCGTCCGGCGTGTTGTACTGCCCGACCGTGCCGATCCGCACCACCCGCCCGCGCTCCCGTAGCGCGCCGACCGCCGCGCCGAGATGGTCGCCGCCCACGTTGTCGACGAACACGTCGATGCCGCCGGGGGCGGCCTCGGCGAGGAGGTCGGAGACCCGGCCCTCGTGGTAGTCGAAGGCCGCGTCGTAGCCGACCTGTTCGGTCAGGTGACGGACCTTGGCCGCCGTGCCCGCGCTGCCGACCAACCGGCCGGCGCCCAGCAGCCGGGCGAACCGGCCGGTCGCGGTGCCGACGCCGCCGGCCGCGGCGGAGACGAACAGGTCGTCGCCCTCGCGCAGCCGGGCGATCCGGGTGAGGCCGACGTACGCCGTCAGGCCCGTACCGCCGAGCACGCTCAGGTACGCGGACAGCGGCACCCCGTCGTGGTGGGGGAGGCGCCTGACCTCCTCGGGGCGGACGACCGCGTGGGTGCGCCAGCCCCGGCGGTGGAAGACGATCTCGCCCTCCGGGAGGGCCGGGTCGCGCGAGGCGATGATCCGGCCGAGCGTGCGGCCCTCCAGCGGGGCGTCCAACTCGAAGTCACCGTCCATCATTTCGCGGTGGTACGGGTCGACGGACCAGTAGAGGTTCTCGACCAGGGCTGTGCCGGCGGCCGGTTCGGGGACGGGGGACTCGGCGAAGCGGAAGTGGGCGGGGGTGGGGAAGCCGGCCGGGCGGGCGGTCTGGTGCACGGTGAGCGCGGTGTCGGTCATGGGACGGGACCGTAGGGAGGAATGCGCGGGGTGGGCAGGGGGTTGCGCTCATGGAACGGGGCGATCCATGAAGCGTCCTCATAGTGGCAGGTGGGAGCCGGGCGTGGACACGGTCGATCTTGCGCCGCGGGAGTTGCGGACCCTGGTGGCGGTGGCCGGCGAGGGAGGCTTCTCGGCGGCGGCCGTCCGGCTCGGGACCACCCAGTCCGCGGTCTCGCACGCGGTGCGCGGCATCGAACGCAAACTGGGCGTCGTGCTGTTCGAGCGGGGACGGTACGGCGCCCGGCCCACCGCCGCCGGCACCCGGGCCGTGGCCCACGCCCGCCGGGTCCTGCGGATGCTGGAGGTGCTGGTCGCCGAGACGCGGGGCGTGGCGGCCGGGGAGGTCGCCGGCCCGTTGCGGATCGCCGCCTTCCGCAGTGCCGCCCTGTACCTGCTGCCGCCCGTGCTGGAGCGGCTTGCCGCGCGGCACCCAGGGATCGAGGCGGAAGTCACCGTGGTGCGTGAGGTGGGCCCCGGTACGGCGGGCGAGGTGACCGCGGGGCGGGCCGACCTGGGGATCGCCACCATCGGCACCAGCTCACCGATCCCGCCGGAACTGATCGGCGACGTACTGCTGGAGGAGCCGTACGCCCTGGTGCACCCGGCCGGTCACCCGGACCCGCGCGCCCTGCCCCTGGTCGACTGGACCGAGAACTGCTCCTCCTACACGCGCCAGTGGTGGGCGGCGCAGGACTGGATCCCCGCGGCGACCGTGCGCGCCGAGGACGACGGAGCGGTGCTCTCGATGGTGAGCAGTGGTCTCGGCATGGCCATCATGCCCGCGCTCTCCCTCACCGGAGCGCCGCTCTCGGTCGGGATCACCGACCTCGGAACGGAGCGCCCCACCCGCCAGGTGGGCTACGTCACCACCCCCGAACTCGCCGCCACGGCAGCCGTGCGCGCCCTGATCAGGGAGCTGCGGGCCCGTCGTCCCGCAGCCGCCGTCTCAGATAGTAGGAAGTCCGAGTAATTGTAGAGACAGGAGCGCGCTCCTCGCTTAGCTTTGTAGGAGCCGAACGTCTCGCTCGATCAAGCGAATGGCGGTCGTGAGCCGGGCCCCGTGCAGGCAACCCCTGCGGCTCCGCTCCCCGCCCCTTCCGGCGTCTCGTAACCCGTTCCGCACTCCCGGTTTCGAAGGAGTCGATTTCCCATGGCCGAGACGACCGTCCGCCGCCGAGTCCGTCACGTCTCCCGCATGAGCGAGTCCGACCGCAAGAACGCCGCAGCCGCTCTCCAGCGTGCCCTCGACCGCCGGGACAACGGCGGCGAGACCGGCCACTGAGCCGAACCTCTGTACCGAACGCCCTGTATCGACCCCTGCACCGAACCCCTAGTACCGGGAGCCGCACCCGCCGGGGTGCGGTGCGGGGCCCTACGCCCCGCGCCGCACCTCGAAATGGTCGACAAGCTGTCCGTATGGCGGACGTCGTGTGTCATTCCATGGGACGAGGAGTAGGGTGCCGGACATGTCTCGCAGCATCAATCTCGCAGTGATTCCCGGTGACGGCATCGGCCAGGAGGTCGTGGCCGAGGGTCTCAAGGTCCTCTCCGCAGTCCTTCCGCAGGATGTGAAGCTGGAGACCGAGGAGTACGACTTCGGCGCCAGGCGCTACCACGCCACCGGTGAGACCCTCACCGACGCCGACATCGACGCCCTCAAGAAGCACGACGCCATCCTGCTCGGCGCGATCGGCGACCCGTCGGTGCCGTCCGGCGTCCTGGAGCGCGGCTTCCTGCTCAAGCTCCGCTTCGCCTTCGACCACCACGTCAACCTGCGTCCGTCCAAGCTGCTCCCGGGCGTGGCCACCCCGCTCGCCGGCCAGCCGCAGATCGACTTCGTCGTGGTCCGCGAGGGCACCGAGGGCCCGTACACCGGCAACGGCGGCACCATCCGCAAGGGCACCGAGCACGAGGTCGCCACCGAGGTCTCCGTGAACACGGCCTTCGGTGTGGAGCGCGTGGTCCGCGACGCCTTCGCCCGTGCCCAGGCCCGCCCGCGCAAGAAGCTCGCGCTGATCCACAAGAACAACGTGCTGACCTTCGCGGGTCACCTGTGGACCAATGTCTTCAACAAGGTGGCCGCGGAGTTCCCCGAGGTCACCACCGAGTACATGCACGTGGACGCGGCGACCATCTACCTGGTCACGCAGCCCGAGCGGTTCGACGTCATCGTCACCGACAACCTCTTCGGCGACATCATCACCGACCTCGCCGCGGCGGTCTCCGGCGGTATCGGCGTCGCCGCGAGCGGGAACATCAACCCGTCCGGCGACTTCCCGTCCATGTTCGAGCCGGTCCACGGCTCGGCCCCGGACATCGCAGGCCAGGGCAAGGCCGACCCCACCGCCACGGTCCTGTCCGTCGCCCTCCTCCTGCGCCACCTCGGCTACGAGGCCGAGGCGACCCGGATCGAGGACGCGGTCTCCGCCGACCTCGCGGAGCGCGGCGCGCTGCCCGCCCGCAGCACCACCGAGATCGGTGACGCCCTCTCCGTACGAGTAGCCGGCTGACCCGCCGCGCACCTCGAACCCTTTCGAAGCCGCCGGGTCGCATCCGCACCCGGCGGCTTTTCGTATGCCTCGCCGGGTGCCACCATCAACCACTGGGCCGCATTCACCCCGTTTTCTTCCGCCGCATGCCCCGCGCGATAATCGAACGCGGAGCCGCGGTATGAGGGAATGCTCGGACGTCCTAACACTGGCCACTGGCCGTGCGGGCGTGAGCGCGGCCCGTCACTACAACCGGTGAAGGACACCTACTCATGACGACGCCCACGATCGAGCTGAAGCCCTCCGCCAACCCGCTCTCCGCCAGGGAGCGCGACGCGATCCTGGCGGCCCCCGGGTTCGGCCGCCACTTCACCGACCACATGGTGACGATCAAGTGGACCGAGGGCCGGGGCTGGCACGACGGCCAGCTCGTTCCGTACGCGGCGATCCCGCTCGACCCGGCCACCAACGTCCTGCACTACGCCCAGGAGATCTTCGAGGGCCTGAAGGCCTACCGTCGTCCCGACGGCTCCGTCGCCACCTTCCGCCCGGACCAGAACGCCAAGCGCTTCCAGCGCTCCGCCCGCCGCCTCGCGATGCCCGAGCTGCCGGTCGAGACCTTCATCGAGGCGTGCGACCTCCTGGTCCAGCAGGACAAGGACTGGGTGCCCGCGCACGGCGGCGAGGAGTCCCTCTACCTGCGCCCCTTCATGATCGCTACCGAGGTCGGCCTGGGCGTGAAGCCCGCCAACGAATACCTCTTCCTGGTCATCGCCTCCCCGGCCGGCGCCTACTTCCCGGGCGGCGTCAAGCCCGTCTCCATCTGGGTCTCCGAGGACACCGTCCGCGCCGTGCCGGGCGGCATGGGCGACGCCAAGACCGGCGGCAACTACGCCGCGTCCCTGCTCGCCCAGGCCCAGGCCGCGGCCGAGGGCTGCGCCCAGGTCTGCTACCTCGACGCGGTCGAGCGCAAGTGGATCGAGGAACTCGGCGGCATGAACCTGTACTTCGTCTATGGGAACAAGATCGTCACCCCGACCCTCACCGGCTCCATCCTGGAGGGCGTCACCCGCGACAGCCTCCTGACCGTCGCCCGTGACCTCGGCTACGAGGCCGAGGAGGGCCGCGTCTCCGTCGACCAGTGGCAGTGCGACTCCGAGAACGGCACCCTCACCGAGGTCTTTGCCTGCGGCACGGCCGCCGTCATCACCCCGGTCGGCCTGGTCAAGCGGAGCACGGGTGCCGAGTGGCAGCAGTCGGGTGGCGAGCCCGGCGAGGTCACTCTGAAGCTGCGCCAGGCCCTGCTGGACATCCAGCGCGGCACGGCCGAGGACAAGCACGGCTGGATGCACGAGCTGGGCTGAGCCTCGCCGCTCATCACGTTCAGGGCCGCCCCGGACTCCGTGTCCGCGGCGGCCCTGTCGCGTACCGCCCCGGCCGTCCACACCCGGTCGGTGTCCTTCGACGTGATTTGAGTGACATTCAATGTGGCGTGCTCACGCATCGGTCGGAAGTACCTCGGTTGCGCGAAACCACACTTTAGAGTGATGCTCTAAAGAGACGAAGACAAGGAGGTGCCGCGTCGTGAGGCTGACCCCCACCGAACGTGACCGGCTGCTGCTGTTCGGAGCCGCCGAACTGGCCCGCGCCCGCCGGGCCCGCGGCCTGAGGCTGAACGTGCCGGAGGCGACCGCGCTCATCGCGGACACCGTCTGCGAGGCCGCCCGGGACGGGAAACGGCTCGCGGAGGCCATCGCCGCCGCCCGGTCCGTGCTCGGCCCGCACGACGTGCTGCCGGGCGTCGCCGACGTCGTCACCGAGGTGCACGTCGAGGCTGTCTTCGACGACGGCGCGCGCCTCGCGATCGTCGGCGATCCCATCGGGGGCGGCGGGCTGGGCGACCGGGCCCCGGGCGCGCTGCTGCCGGGGCCCGAGCACGCCGAGCCCGAGGCGGCCGTACGACTGACGGTGACCAACACGGCGACCGTCCCGGTCTCCGTCACCTCCCACTTCCACTTCTTCGAGGCCAACCCGCGCCTGGACTTCGCACGCGAACGGGCCTACGGGATGCGGCTGGCCGTCCCGGCCGGATCCTCGGTGCGCTTCGGGCCGGGGGAGAGCGCCGAGGTCGGGCTCGTGCCGATCGGGGGCGACCGGATCGCGATCGGCTTCGCCGGTCTGGTCGACGGGGCGCTGGACGCGCCGGGGGCGCGGGAAGAGGCCCTGCGCAGGGCCGCCGCCTGCGGATATCTGGGAGCAGAGGCATGAATCCGTACGAGTACGCCGCCACCCACGGCCCGCGCGCCGGCGACCGCGTCCGCCTCGGCGACTCCGGGCTGACCATACGCGTCGAATCCGACGCCCAGAAGTACGGCGACGAGTTCCTCGCCGGCTTCGGCAAGACCGCCCGCGACGGCCTCCACCTCAAGGCGGCCGCCGTGCGCGACACGTGTGACGTCGTGATCAGCAATGTCGTCGTGATCGACGCCGTGCAGGGGATCCGGAAGGTCTCCATCGGCATCCGGGAGGGCCGGATCTGCGCGATCGGACGGGCCGGGAACCCCGACACCCTCGACGGGGTCGACGTCGTGGTCGGCACGGGTACGTCGATCGTGTCCGGCGAGGGGCTCATCGCCACCGCCGGGGCCGTCGACACGCATGTCCACCTGCTGTCCCCGCGCATCATGGAGGCCTCGCTCGCCTCCGGCGTGACCACGATCATCGGGCAGGAGTTCGGGCCGGTGTGGGGCGTCGGTGTCAACTCGCCGTGGGCGCTGCGGCACGCGTTCAACGCGTTCGACGCCTGGCCGGTCAACATCGGCTTCCTGGGCCGGGGCTCCTCCTCCGACGCGGCCCCGCTGGTCGAGGCCCTCGCCGAGGGCGGCGCGTCCGGCTTCAAGGTGCACGAGGACATGGGCGCCCACACCCGGGCGCTGGACACGGCGCTGCGTGTCGCCGAGGAGCACGACGTCCAGGTCGCCCTGCACAGCGACGGGCTGAACGAGTGCCTGTCGGTCGAGGACACCCTCCGGGTCCTGGAGGGCCGCACCATCCACGCCTTCCACATCGAGGGCTGCGGCGGCGGTCATGTGCCGAACGTGCTGAAGATGGCGGGAGTCGCCAACGTCATCGGCTCCTCCACCAACCCCACCCTCCCCTTCGGCCGGGACGCGGTCGCCGAGCACTACGGCATGATCGTCTCCGTCCACGACCTCAAGACCGACCTGCCCGGCGACGCCGCCATGGCCCGCGACCGCATCCGCGCCGGGACCATGGGCGCCGAGGACGTGCTGCACGACCTGGGCGCGATAGGCATCACCTCGTCGGACGCGCAGGGAATGGGGCGAGCGGGCGAGACCGTGCGCCGTACGTTCGCGATGGCCGGGAAGATGAAGGCCGAGTTCGGCGCCCCCGAGGACCACGACAACGAACGAGTCCTGCGCTATATCGCCAAGCTGACCATCAACCCCGCCATCGCGCACGGCCTCGCGGACGAGGTCGGCTCGATCGAGACCGGCAAGCTCGCCGACATCGTGCTGTGGCGGCCGGAGTACTTCGGCGCCAAACCGCAGCTCGTCCTCAAGGCGGGCTTCCCGGCGTACGGCGTGGTCGGCGACCCCAACGCGGCCACCGACACCTGCGAACCCCTGGTGCTGGGCCCGCAGTTCGGCGCGCACGGCACGACACCCGCCGACATCTCGGTCGCCTTCGTCGCCCGGGCCGCCCTCGACCAGGGCAACGACAGGATGCCGACCCGCCGACGCAGGGTCGCCGTACGGGGCACTCGCGGTATCGGTCCGGCCGACCTGCGCCGCAACTCCCGTACCGGAGCGGTCGATGTCGACCAGCGCACCGGCCTGGTCACCCTGGACGGAGAGCCGCTGCGCTCCGAGCCCGCCGAGTCCGTCTCCCTCAACCGCCTCTACTTTCTGTAACTGTGACACATCCGAGAGAAGTGTCACGCTTTTCAGCGAAGGACTCCCCATGACCCCCGCCGCCGACGGCTTCCGCATGCCCGCCGAATGGACCCCGCACGAGCGCACCTGGATGGCGTGGCCCGGCCCCAACCCCACCTTCGACGACCCCGACGACCTCGCCGCCTCCCGCATCGCCTGGGCGTCGGTCGCCCGCGCGATCCGCCGCTTCGAACCGGTGACGGTGGTCTGTGGCCCGGGTCAGTCGTCCGGTGCGCGGGCCCTGCTGGGCGACGGCATCGACACGGTCGAACGCGACCTCGACGACGCCTGGATGCGCGACATCGGCCCCACCTTCCTCACCAACGGAAACGGTGAACTCGCCGCTGTCGACTGGACGTTCAACGGCTGGGGCGCCCAGGACTGGGCCCGCTGGGAGCACGACGCGAAGATCGCCGCGTACGTCTCGGACCTCGCGGGGGCACGGACCTACGCCTCGAAGCTCGTCAACGAGGGCGGCGCGATCCACGTCGACGGCGAGGGCACGGTGCTGCTGACGGAGACCGTGCAGCTCGGCCCCGAGCGCAACCCGCACTGGACTCGCGCCCAGGTCGAGGCGGAGATCCATGCCCAGCTCGGCACCCGCAAGGCGATCTGGCTGCCGCGCGGCCTCACCGGCGACTACCCGCCCCACGGCTTCGGCACCCTCGGCCATGTCGACATCGTCGCCGCCTTCGCCCGCCCGGGCGTGGTGGTCGCCCACCACCAGCCCGACCCGGCGCACCCCGACCACGAGGTGACGAAGGAGGTCATCGGCCTGCTGAAGTCCCAGACCGACGCGCGCGGCCGCCGCCTGGAAGTCGTCGAGGTACCCGCGCCGACCGCCCTGGAGGCCGACGGCCACTGGGCCGACTACTCCTACATCAACCACTACCTCTGCAACGGCGGTGTGGTGCTGTGCGGCTTCGACGACCCGCGCGACGAGATCGCGGCCGGTATCTTCCGTCGTCTGTTCCCGGAGCGGACGGTGACGCTGGTGGACGCCCGTACGATCTTCTCCGGTGGCGGTGGCATCCACTGCATCACCCAGCAGCAGCCAAAGGGCCAGAAGTAGGTGGGAGCAGGGATGGCCGGTGCGGGACGTGCGCGCAGGAACGCGCCGCCGCGCGAGGAGGTCCTCGCCGCAGCCATGGACATGATCGCCGAGCGCGGTCTGGAGAAGCTCACCATGGCGGCGCTCGGCCGTGCGGTCGGCATGAGCAGCGGCCATCTGCTCTACTACTTCCACTCCAAGGACGAACTGCTGCTCCAGGCCCTGGAGTGGAGCGAGAGCAGGCTGGGCGCCGAGCGCGGCAGGCTCCTCACCCGCAGGGCGCCGGCCCGCGAACGCCTCGACGCGTATGTCGACCTGTACGTCCCCGACGGCCACCGCGATCCGCACTGGACCCTCTGGCTGGAGGTCTGGAACCGCTCGCAGAACGCCGACGACGACGCCCGCGACCGGCAGGCCGCCATCGAGGGCGCCTGGCACCGCGACCTGGTCGCCCTGATCGCGGAGGGCGTCTCGCGCGGCGAGTTCCGCCCGGTCGACGCCGACCGCTTCGCCGCCCGGCTGCGCGCCCTTCTCGACGGCTTCTCCATCCACGTGGCGATCGGGCTGCGGGGGACGGACCGGGGGCAGGTCCTCGGGCACGTACGGGAGTTCCTGGACGAGGCGCTTCACCCGGACGCTTGATCTGTGTCCAGATCGACCAGGGCGCAGCTCGCATCCTGAGACGGACGGTGAGTGCGGGGGCGGATTGTGCCAGACTGCCCCCGTGCTCTCGTTCGCCACGATTATTGGCAGCAGGCGCGCCGGTCCGCAGTGACCGCCACGTACGACCAGGTACGGGCGGCCATCGTGTCCTCGACCCGCGCGCAGACCTCTCGCACCCGCGAGAGGTTTTTCGTTTTCCTGGCCCACCTTCAGCCAGGAGGGGAGCGCGAGGGACCATGGGGGGGACGGTGGAGCCGGTTATTCCGGTAGACCGAGATCCAAAACAGGAGCCTTGACACCATGACGGAAACCAGCGAGCTCGACGACTCGTTCCATGTCTTCGACACCACCCTGCGCGACGGCGCCCAGCGGGAGGGCATCAACCTCACCGTCGCCGACAAGCTGGCCATCGCACGGCACCTGGACGACTTCGGCGTGGGCTTCATCGAGGGCGGCTGGCCCGGCGCCAACCCGCGGGACACGGAGTTCTTCGCCCGCGCACAGCAGGAGATCGACTTCAAGAACGCCACGCTCGTCGCCTTCGGGTCCACCCGCCGGGCGAACGCGAAGGCGTCGGAGGACCCGCAGGTCAAGGCCCTCCTGGACTCCGGCGCCCCGGTGATCACGCTGGTCGCGAAGTCCCACGACCGCCACGTGGAACTGGCGCTGCGCACCACGCTGGACGAGAACCTCGAGATGGTGCGGGACACGGTCGCGTTCCTCCGGTCGCAGGGCCGCCGCGTCTTCGTCGACTGCGAGCACTTCTTCGACGGCTACCGCGCGAACCCGGAGTACGCGAAGTCGGTCGTCCGCGCCGCCTCCGAGGCCGGCGCCGACGTGGTCGTGCTCTGCGACACCAACGGCGGCATGCTCCCGGCCCAGATCCAGGCGGTCGTCGCCACCGTCCTCGCCGACACCGGAGCCCGGCTCGGCATCCATGCCCAGGACGACACGGGGTGCGCGGTCGCCAACACCCTCGCCGCTGTCGACGCGGGCGCGACCCACGTCCAGTGCACGGCGAACGGCTACGGCGAGCGGGTAGGGAACTCGAACCTGTTCCCGGTCGTGGCGGCCCTGGAACTGAAGTACGGCAAGAAGGTCCTCCCCGAGGGCGCGCTCCGCGAGATGACCCGCATCTCGCACGCGATCGCCGAGGTGGTGAACCTCACCCCCGCCACCCATCAGCCGTACGTGGGAGTCTCGGCCTTCGCGCACAAGGGCGGCCTGCACGCCTCCGCGATCAAGGTCGACCCGGCCCTGTACCAGCACATCGAGCCCGAGCAGGTCGGCAACACCATGCGGATGCTGGTGTCGGACATGGCGGGCCGCGCGTCGGTCGAGCTCAAGGGCAAGGAACTCGGCATCGACATCAGCGGCGACCGCGAACTGGTCGGTCGCGTCGTCGAGCGCGTGAAGGAGCGCGAGCTCAAGGGCTACACGTTCGAGGCGGCGGACGCGTCGTTCGAGCTGCTGCTGCGCGCCGAGGCCGAGGGCAAGGCCCGCAAGTACTTCGAGGTCGAGTCCTGGCGCGCGATCGTCGAGGACCGCCCCGACGGTACGCACGCCAACGAGGCGACCGTGAAGCTCTACGCCAAGGGCGAGCGCATCGTCGCCACGGCGGAGGGCAACGGCCCGGTCAACGCCCTGGACCGCGCCCTGCGCGTGGCCCTGGAGAAGATCTACCCCCAGCTCGCCCAGTTGGGGCTGGTGGACTACAAGGTCCGCATCCTCGAGGGCAAGCACGGCACCCAGTCCACGACGCGCGTCCTGATCTCGACGTCGGACGGCGCCGGCGAGTGGTCCACGGTGGGTGTGGCGGAGAACGTCATCGCCGCGTCCTGGCAGGCACTGGAGGACGCGTACACGTACGGGCTGCTGCGCGCCGGGGTGGAGCCCGCGGAGTAGCCGACGCCTCAACAGGAGTCCTCGGCGAGCTTCTCGAACTCGCCGAGGCTCATGGCCCGGTCGTCGGCCCGGACCTGGCCGGGGTGCAGAGCGTGCAGTTCCTCGCTGGTGAAGCTGACGTTGCCGTCGTACGGATTCCAGCCGTGGCGGGGTCCGGTGAAACCAAGGGCGTACGTGTGGCCGGGCAGCAGCTTCTGCTGCCCGGCCGCTTCGACGTGCCAGGCGGCGGGAGGCGTGAAGAGGGGGAACGTCGCCGAGGTGACGTCGACCCGCGCGCCGAAAGCCGCGCTCCAGCCGTTGTCGTCCGCGACCGTGTCGTCCTCGGCCCAGCTGTGGAGACGCACGCCGCTGCCGTGATCGCCGTCGCACAGCCGCACCGTCGCGACCGGCTGTCCGTCTCCGTCCAGCCACACGGCCACCAGCGGCAACTGCGCCGGACTGCACCCACTGAGCAGCCCGATTCCCGCCACCGCACCCGCCGCCGCCAGGCCGGCGCGCACCCCACGTCTCACGAGCCCCGCCCCTCGATCGCGCAGGGCCCGAAGCGCCCTACCGCAGCTGCCACTTCTGGTTGGCGGCCCCGGTGCACGACCAGATCTGTGCCCGCGCCCCGTTCACCGACGAGTTGTCCGTCACGTCCAGGCACTTGTCCGCCGCCGTGTTCACCACATCACCGGTCGAGGCGTTGTACGACCACCGTTGCGCACCGGTTCCATTGCAGTCGTACAACTGCGTCTTCGCCCCGTCCGCCGTCGACCCCGCCGCCACGTCAAGGCACTTGCCGAGCGCTTGGACGGACCCGTCCGCCTGTACGGTCCACTGCTGCGCCGCCGAGCCGTTGCAGTCGTAGAGCTGTACGGTCGTGCCGTTCGCCGAAGAACCGCCCGCGACATCCAGGCACTTGCCCGCCAGGCCGACGAAGGCCCCCGACAGGCTGCCGCTGCCCGACTGCGTCCCGGACCACGTGAACGTCGCCGACGTCTTGCCCGGAAGCGAGTAAGTCGCGTGCTGCGAACCCCAGTTGATGGTCACGGTCTTCGCGGACGACGCGTCGTTGTAGGCGATCAGGGCCTTGCTTCCGTCGGGATTGCGCCACGCCACGTTCGGCACGGCCGTCGACGCCGTCGACGCGATCCGCTGCGCCCCCGGCCGTACGAACTTCGTCAGATGCCCCATCGTGTAGTACTCGACCGTGTAGTCGACCGTGCCGCTCGCCCCGTCGCCGTTGTGCACCGTGACCAGCCCGGTGCAGGTCCCGCAACCGCCGTTGTGCGGCCCCATGTTCTGGTCCACCGCCAGCGACCACTTCGTCACCGACTTCGCCCAGTTCCGGGTGTAGTCGACGATGTTGAGCATGTCCTCGCGCTGCTGGTTGGCGATCCACGTCCCGCCCGAGTGCTCGGTACCGAACGCGTCCAGCCCCGGGTACTGATTGTGGACGGTCGTCTGCTTGGTGACGTCACCGCCGTAGCCGTGCCACGCGATGCCCCCGAAGTTCGGATGCGACCGCACCGCCGCGTCGTCCACCGTCTGGGCCGCGTACGCGTCGTACACGTCCCAGTTCCAGTCGTGCGCCAGCACCTTCGTCGACAGCCCCGCCGCCGCGAGTTTCGGCAGCAGCTCGCTCTTGGTGAAGTAGGCCAGCCCCGACGCGTTCCAGCTCATCGACGGATACCCGGAGCAGCACGTCGGCTCGTTCTGCGCCGTCACGTACGAGACCGGCACCCCCTGGTCCCGGTACGCCTGGAGGTACTTCACGAAGTACGACGCGTACGCCCCGTAGTCCTCCGCCTTCAGCCAGCCCCCGTTGAGCTGCCCGCTGTCCTTCATCCAGGCCGGCGCGGTCCACGGCGAGGCCATCACCGTCAGCGAGGGGTTCAGCTGGAGGGCCTGCTTCGTCAGCGGCACCACGTCCGCCAGGTCGTGCGCGATCGAGAACTGTGCCAGGTTCGGGTCCGTCTGCCCGGCCGGCACGTCGTCGTACGTGTACCCGTACCGTGCCAGGTCCGACGCGCCCATGGGGTTGCGCAGGAACGACAGCCCGATCCCGTCCGTCGGCGAGAACAGCTTCCGCATCGTCGCGTCCCGGGTCGCCTGCGACAGCGCCCCGCTGCTGTTCATCAGCCAGGCCGCGGTGTCCGTGAAGGACGCGCCGCCGCCCGTGAAGGTCTGGTACCGCGTGTTCTCGTCGACGGTGATGTTCTCGCCGCTGCCGCCGCTGCCGGACTGGAACGCGAACGGGGTCTGGGCCTGCAGCCCTCGGACCACATGGCGTCCGGCGGAGTCGTCGGTCGTGGTCAGCCATGCGGTGACCTGCTCGCCCGCCGCGTGCGCGGGCGCGGTCGCCGCGGTGAGGCCGGCCGTGGTGAGCAGCCCGGCGAGGAGCAGCCCGGCCGCTCGTCTGGATCTCTTCATGGAGCGCCGCCTTCTGGAGGTGGGGGATGGGAGGCGTGCGAGCCGTGAGTAAATGACGGCTTCGTATACCCGTCAAGGGGTTGCGCGTTCAGAATCCGAAGGAACAACGCACCTGATCCGGCCGTGATTTGGGCGTGTACCGGTTCTGACGTGAAGTCTTGACGGTTCTCCGTGCCGCCAGTTAACTCACGACGTGATCTAAGTCATGAGTGAATTCTGCGAGCCTCCGAGAGCCGAGGGAAGGTACATGCGAAGAACCGCCCTGCTCGCCTCCGCCGCACTGCTCACCGCACTGCTCCCGCTGACCGCCGCCGCCACCGCGTCCGGCGCCGACGACCCGCCGCCCACCCCCGTCGACCGCTTCGAGGGCGAGGTCCCCTTCGCCTCCCAGCCCGCCGAGGGCATCTTCACCTGGGGCGGCGACAGCGACGACCCGCCCGCGCTCCAGTTCACCGACCGCGCCGACGCCCCCGAGGGTGCCAAGGTCCTCACCGGCACCTACGACATCAGCGGCTACGGCGGCTTCACCCACGACTACGCCGCGACCGAACCCGCCCACGACTGGTCCGCCCACAAGGGCATCCGCTTCTGGTGGGACGGTCAGGCCAACGGCAAGAAGATCGCCTTCGAGATCAAGGACGGCGGCGCGAACGGCGAGGCCTCCGAGCTGTGGACGACGTCCTTCACCGACGACTTCAGCGGCTGGAAACAGATCGAGATCCCCTTCACCGACTTCACATACCGCACGGACTACCAGCCCGTCGGCGGCATCGACCACGTCCTCGGCCTCACCGGCATGTGGGGGTACGCCGTCACGCTCCCCGTCGGCGTCAAGGGCCAGTTCGCCATGGACGGCGTCGAGTTGTACGGCAAGGCCGACCAGTCCCTGCGCGCCTCCGTCACCACGGACGCCGCCGTCTACCCGGTCAAGGAGGGCGGCAGGGCCACCGTGAAGGTGTCGGTCGCCACCACCGGCTCGGCCCCGATCGACGACCCGGTGACCGTCACATACGAGGCGACGGGCGGCAGCGCCGACTCCGGCAAGGACTACACCCCCGTCTCCGGCACCCTCACCTTCCCGGCGGGCACCGCGTCCGGGGCGACGCAGACCATCGAGGTCCCCACCTTGAAGGACCGGTCCGCCGAGTCGGCGGAGACGATCCCGCTGAAGCTCACGGTCACCGGCGCCAAGGCCCCCACCGAGACCCCGCAGGTCGTGATCGACGCGCACGGACTGCCGTATCTGAACAGCAAGCTGCCGGTGAAGAAGCGGGTCGCCGACCTCCTCTCGCGGATGTCCCTGGAGGAGAAGGCCGGCCAGATGACCCAGGCCGAGCGCGGCGCCGTGGGGAACGGCGGCGACGTCGCCACGTACAGCCTCGGCTCCCTGCTCTCCGGCGGCGGCTCGACCCCCACGCCCAACACCGCCGAGGCCTGGGCGAAGATGATCGACAGCTTCCAGCTCCAGGCGCAGGCGACGCGGTTCCAGATTCCGCTGATCTACGGTGTCGACGCGGTCCACGGCCACAACAACCTGGTCGGCGCCACGATCATGCCGCACAACATCGGCATCGGGGCGACCCGCGATCCCGAGCTCGCCGAGAAGACCGGAGCGGTGACGGCCGCCGAGGTCCGGGCCACCGGCATCCCCTGGGACTTCGCCCCTTGCCTCTGCGTCACCCGAGACGAGCGCTGGGGCCGCTCCTACGAGTCCTTCGGCGAGGACCCGGCCCTCGTCGACTCCATGGAGACCGTCATCCAGGGCCTCCAGGGACAGGCGAACGGCAAGGACCTGAGCCGGAACGACAAGGTCCTCGCCACCGCCAAGCACTTCGTCGGTGACGGCGGCACCGAGTACGGCTCCTCCACCACCGGCAGCTACACCATCGACCAGGGCGTCACCAAGGTCACCCGGCAGCAGCTGGAGGCCGTCCACCTCGCCCCGTACCAGACCGCCGTCGACCGCGGCATCGGCACGGTCATGCCGTCGTACTCCTCGCTCGACATCGCCGGCGACGGCCAGGGCCCGGTGAAGATGCACGCCCGCGCCGACATGATCAACGGCGTGCTCAAGGGCCGTATGGGCTTCGACGGCTTCGTCATCAGCGACTGGAACGCCATCGACCAGCTCCCCGGCGACTACGCCTCCCACGTCCGCACGGCGGTCAACGCGGGCCTCGACATGATGATGGTGCCGTACTCGTACAAGGACTTCAGCTCGACCCTGGTCGACGAGGCCGAGGCGGGCCGGATCAGCGAGGACCGCATCGACGACGCCGTCTCCCGCATCCTCACCCAGAAGTTCAAGCTCGGCCTCTTCGAGCACCCCTACGCCGACACCAGCGGCGCCTCGCAGATCGGCTCGTCGGCCCACCGTGCCGTCGCCCGGCAGGCGGTCGCCGAGTCGCAGGTGCTGCTGAAGAACGCGGGCGGTGTGCTGCCCCTGAAGAAGTCGCAGAAGGTCTACGTCGCCGGCTCCAACGCCGACGACATCGGCAACCAGACCGGCGGCTGGACGGTCACCTGGCAGGGCTCGTCCGGCGACATCGTCCCGGGTACGACGATCCTGGAGGGCATGCGCGAGGCCGGCGGCGACGTCACCTACTCCAAGGACGCCTCCGCACCGACCGGCGGCTACGACGTCGGCGTGGTCGTCGTCGGCGAGAACCCGTACGCCGAGGGGGTCGGCGACGTCGGCAACGGCAACGACCTGGAGCTGACCGCCGCCGACCAGGCCGCCGTGGACAAGGTGTGCGCGGCCATGAAGTGCGCGGTGCTGATCGTCTCGGGCCGCCCGCAGCTCGTCGGCGACCGGCTCGGCGACATCGACGCGCTGGTGGCCTCCTGGCTGCCGGGCACCGAGGGCGCCGGTGTGGCGGACGTGCTGTACGGCGCGCGCCCCTTCACCGGACAGCTCCCCGTCACCTGGCCCAGGTCGCAGGCCCAGCTGCCGATCAACGTCGGTGATGCGGCGTACGACCCGCAGTTCCCGTACGGCTGGGGCCTGACGACCCTCACGAAGGCGCCGGAAGGCGGCCAGACGACGCTGAAGGCCCTCGGGATCGCGGCCGCCGTGGCCGAGAAGGCAGGCGCGAAGGAGGCCGGCCGTGCGCTCGTCACCAAGGCGCGGCTCATCGTCCAGCAGAAGGTGGGACAGAACATCACGGCGGCGGTGGCGAAGCCCTTCGCCGACGCCGACCACCTGCTCCTGACCGGACGGTACGGCGCGGCGGTGCAGAAGCTGGCGGAGGCGTACCGGGCGGCCTGACGTACGTACTGCGTCTCCCGCCTACATAAAATGACCAGTTTTGGGAGGCTTCGGGTAGTTTCGAAGCATGAAGGCCGTCGTACGGACCCGAAGCCTCCCCGGACTGGTGCTGGCCCTCGTGCTCGCCGTCCTCGCCGGGGTGTGGGTGGGCACTGCGCCCGCCTCGGCCGCCACCAGCGTCTCGGCTGTCGCGGAAGCCCTCCGCAAGAGCCCCGTCTACGTCGATCCGGCGGCCGCGTCCCAGCTGTCGGACGCCGACGCGAACGCCCTGACCAAGCAGATCAAGAACGCTGACAAACCCCTCTTCGTCGCGGTCCTCCCCGCCGGCTACCCGACCCAGAACCTCTTCACCGACCTGCGCACCGCCACCGGCATCACCGGCCTGTACGCGATCCGCCTCGGTGACCGCTTCGACGCCCGCGCCGACTCCTCCGTCCTGCCGCGCACAGCGGTGTCGAACCTCGTCACCAGCGTCCAGGGCGAGAGCGACGCGAAGACCCAGCTCGACGACTTCACCGGCCGCGCGCTGACCAACATGGGCGGTTCGGCGCCCTCGACCTGGGGTTCCTCCGACAGGGGCGACGGGGGCTCGACCACCGCGCTGATCATCGCGGGCGCCGTCCTGGTGGTGGGCGGGGTGGGCGCGTACGCGCTGGTCCGCCGTAGCCGCCGGCGCCGAGAGGAGGAGCAGCAGGCCGCCCTGGACAAGCTGCGCGTCGTGGTGGACGAGGACATCACCGCCTTCGGCGAGGAGCTGGACCGCCTGGACTTCCACCCGTCGGAGGCCAGGGCGGACGACACCATGCGCGCGGACTACGAGCGCGCGCTGGATGCCTACGACCAGGCGAAGACGTACATGGCGGAGGCACGGAAACCCGAGGAGGTCCGCGCCGTCACCCAGGCCCTGGCCGACGGCCGCTTCTCCCTGGCCCAGCTCGCCGCCCGCCGCGAGGGCCGCCCACTGCCCGAACGCCGCCCGCCCTGCTTCTTCGACCCCCGCCACGGCCCCTCGGTCGCCGACGCCGCCTGGACGCCGGTGGACGGCGCGCCCCGCGAGGTCCCCGTCTGCGCCGCCGACCGGACCCGGCTGGCCGACGGCCGCGACCCGGTGATCCGCCAGGTCGACACCGAGTACGGCCGCCGCCCCTACTGGGACGCGGGCCCCGCCTACGGCCCCTGGGCCGGCGGCTACTTCGGCGGCGGCATCCTCCCCGGCCTCCTCCTCGGCACCGTGCTCGGCAACGTGATGGCCGCCCCGTCCTACGCGGCCGACTACGGCAGCGGCTACGGCGACTTCGGCGCCGGCGGCTACGGGGGCGGCGACCTCTCCGGCGCGGACTTCGACCCGGGCGACTTCGGGGGCGGGTTCGGTGATGGCGGGGGCGGATTCGGCGACGGCGGGGGAGGAGGCGACTTCGGCGGGGGCGGCGGGGACTACGGCGGCGGGTTCTGACGTACGGGGAACAGCCGGGCCCGGCGCGCGGGCCTACGACGTCCGGGGCACCACCAGCCCCGACTCGTACGCCAGGACGACGGCCTGGGTGCGGTCGCGCAGCCCGAGCTTGGACAGGACCCGGCTGACGTGCGTCTTGACCGTCTCCTCGCCGACGTGCAGCCGCTCGGCGACCTCCGGGTTGGACAGGCCCTCCGCCAGCAGCCGCAGGACGTCGGTCTCGCGCGGGGTGAGCGCGGCGAGCGCATCGTCGGCCGGGACCGTCCTGGGCCGCTGCCGGGCGAACTCCGCGATCAGCCGCCGGGTGATGGCCGGCGCGAGCAGGGCCTCCCCGGCCGCGACGACCCGTACCGCGTCGAAGAGCCGCTCGGCGGTCACGTCCTTCAGCAGGAACCCGCTCGCTCCCGCGGCCAGGGCGTCGTACACGTGCTCGTCGAGATCGAAGGTGGTGAGCACGAGCACGCGCGGCGCCTCGGGCCCCTGGAGCCGCGCGGTCGCCTCGATGCCGTCCATGACCGGCATGCGTACGTCCATCAGGACGACGTCGGGCCGCCGCTCCCGGCAGACGCGCACCGCCTCGGCGCCGTCGCGCGCGGTACCCGCGACCGTGAAGTCGGGCTGAGTGGCGAGGAGCCCGGCGTATCCGGCACGGACGACCTCGTGATCGTCGGCGATGACGATGCTGATCCCTTCCCTGATGCCTGCGCTGATGTCCGTGCTCATGAAACCGTTCCTAACCAGTGTGCATAAGTGAGTCTTGGGCCCACTGCTGCGTACTGGGCGCATCCCGAACGGTTTTGGATGCGCTGGGTTCCCGCTTTCGCTTTCCGTTCGGCGACGGCTCTCCGGGGAGCCGGTCCGTGGTGGGTGGGCGGGTTCCCTCACGCCCTGGGGTGCCCGGTCTGGCCTGGACGGTCCGATGCTCCGCACGATCACTCCGGTCGTGTGGGGGCGGTGCCGTCCGACGCCGGATCGGGTGTCCGAGGGCGCGTCGTCCGATCGCGATACCGGCGGCATCGTGACGGGACATCTTTCTGTGCGGGGTGGCCAGCGGTTTCTGCCAGTGCTGGGCACCCCACATGCTGGTGTAGGCCGGGTCGACCGCGACGATCGCGAGGCCCTGTTCGGCGGCCATGGAGACGAGCCGGGCCTTGAGCTTGCCGGTCGGGATGCCGGAGATGAGCTGCCGGAACCTCTTGCGGCGGCCGTGTTTCTCCCGGGTCTTCTCGGTGGCGAAGTCGAGGTCTTCGATGCCGATCGCGGCGACACCGACGCGCTTGGCCCAGTTGATCAGGCGGGTCAGGGCGTGGCGGATCTGGGCGTCGCGGTGATCTGTGGTGCCGGACAGGTCGTAGAAGAAGCGGTGCGGGTCACCGACCGGGTTGCCGTGCGGGTCGAGCCGGTAGGCGGCGAAGTGGTCGGCGTTTGTGTCGACGCCGATCATGCCGCGGGCGCGGGCGGTGGTGAGCGGGATGGTCTTCACGAGGGGGCGTTGCCAGGACGCGGTCAGGTACCAGCGGCCACGGTCCACATTCAGGTGGATGCGGTAGGCGACGGCCCGGTTCGCGGTGATGCGGTCGGCCCACTCCGCACCCCGGTGCGCGAACGCGATGCGGGCGGTGAGGACGTACCGGCCGTGCCGGGCGTTGGCCAGGTGCGCGAGCGGAGCGGGCAGTTTGACCGACACCTCGCCGTCCGGGGTGACGCGGATCGTCTCGTTCCCGAACCGCTTCCCCGACTCGCCGTCGGCAGCGATGAACCAGCGTTCCGCTTCCCAGCGTTCCCGCCACTGTTCCTCGGTGAGCCGGGCCTGGGCGAGATGGTGGCGGGTGTTGAGGAGCCGTTTGCCGCCCCGTACCACGCGGACCCGTCCGGCCTGCCAGTCACGGACCGCAGCGGCGTGCCGCTCTTCCAGCATCGCGAGGCGACGGGACTTTCGAAACCACTCGTTCTTCGACCGGTAACCGCCCGCAGCCCGCTTCGTTCCGGGCTCCCCGACCGGGAGGGACAGCCGGTGCCGCAGCGTTTTGATCCCGTCTGCCAGCGTCTGGATGTGCGCGGCCTGGCAGCGGCGCGCGAGCGCCCACTGATCATGCGTGGCCTTGGTGATGGCCCCGGCGATCCGCGATGACGACACCCCCGTCAGTCCCCGCTTGCGCGCCGCCCAGGTGTCCGCGCTGTGCTCCAGGCCGTCTGCACAGCGAGCCTTGAGATCACGGGAGGCCAGCACACCCTGATGCTCACCGACCGCACGCAGCACCTTCTCGTCCAGGGGCGTGAGGTGCTTCAGACGGTCCCGGACCGCCACCCCACAAGGCCCAGGCACTACGAAGGACGCCGCCAACTCCCTTAAACCGCCCACCACATCACCCCCTCAAAGCCGGACATCTGTCTGCCACCCAGCTCAACGACCAGCAGCCGCCAAGGTCACCCATTCGGCCCCAGAACCCCCGTTCCCACCCCGCGAACCCGCCGACAGGACTCAATCCCGCTCACCACAACTCACTCCAGCTCAGCAAACCAACAGCAGCTCGCAACCCCCTGCCGCCCCTGACGGACGGCCCGATCCTCCGCGCGGCAGTGGGCTCGGTCCTCTGCCTGATGCTGGTGACCTTGCTGGGCCTGGCCCTGGCAACCTTGCTCAGAGACACAAGCGGCGCGATCACTTTGGGCCTCGGCATCCTGTACATCGTCCCGGTTTTGGCGAACACCCTCGCCTCCTCCACGTGGCAGCACCGCTTGGAACGCTGGGCACCGATGCCGGCGGGCCTGTCGATCCAGGCGACGAAGAACCTGGAGCGTCTGGCGATCGGTCCGTGGCCGGGGCTGGGGGTGTTGGCGGCGTATGCGGCGGGGTTGTTGGCGGCGGGGGCGGTACTGCTCAGGGCGCGAGACGCGTAAGGCCGACGAACACACTCCAGGTGGTGGGGGAGACTGCACCCGGACCCCTCGTAGCACCCGCATAGGGAGCGAAATCGAACGGGCATCCGGATACGCCGAGCGCCCGCCCTCCCCACAAGGGTGAGTGAAGGGCGGGCGCGCTCAGGACTTGGCGTTCAGCCGTCGGACGGCAACTCGTGGGATGGCAACCCGTCGGGCGGCAACCGTCGGACGGCACACCTCACGCGTTCTTGATCGCCGAGATGTCGAAGGTCAGCTTGATCTTGTCGGAGACCAGCACGCCACCCGTCTCCAGCGCCGCGTTCCAGGTCAGGCCCCACTCGGAGCGCAGGATCTCCGCCTTGCCCTCGAAGCCGACGCGCTCGTTGCCGAAGGGGTCCTTGGCGGAGCCGTTGAACTCCAGGTCGATGGTGAGCGGCTTGGTGACGCCGAGGATGTTCAGGGCACCGGTGATGCGGTAGTCGTCGCCGCCCAGGGCCTCCGCCTTGGTGGAGCGGAAGGTCATCGTCGGGAACTCCTCGGTCCTGAAGAAGTCCGAGCTCTTCAGGTGTCCGTCACGGTCGGCGGAGCCGGTTTCGACGCTGTCCATCGTGATGTCGATGGTCGCCGTGGACTTGGCCGGGTCGCTGCCGTCCAGGTGCAGGGAACCGGTGAAGTCGTTGAACTTGCCCTTGACGTTCGTGACCATCGCGTGGCGCGCCACGAAGCCGAACGTCGAGTGGGCCGGGTCGATCGTGTACTCGCCGGTCAGCGCGGCCAGCTCCGGGGTCACAGCGGCGGGGCCCGTGGCGGTGGTCTCGGTGGTCGTGTCGTTGCTGCTCTTGCGGCTGAAGATGCCCATGACGTGCTCCTTGGGGACGGGTCGCGGTTTCGTCCGAAGCCGCGGAAAGGAATCTGAGAGATCTGTTGAATCTTCAACGAGGTCAACAGGACCGAAGGTAGAGCAATTCCGTTCGGTTTTCAACATCATCCGCTACGTGTTCCCCAGACTACGTCGGGTAATCATTTGGTGCCCTCTGGCGGACGCGCGTAGACCTCAGGCATCATCTCCCTGCGCCACCTGCACAGCCGCCCCGTAGGAAGCACGGCCATCCGCAGGAAGGGTTCCCATGGTTCTCATGAAGACCGCGAGACCGCTCAAGCTCCGCTCCGCCCTCACCGCGCTCGCCCTCCTCGTCGCCCCCGGCGTCGCCGTCCTCGGCACCGCCACCGACGCCTTCGCCGTCACCAAGATCAGCCACGCCACCGCGACCTCGATGTTCAGCCAGGTGGGCATCACCTGGTCCTCTTCCGGTGGCTGCTCCGACCGGAACAACTCCACCTGCACGTCCTTCGAGCAGCTCAACCTCGCCACCGCGCAGGGCGCCCAGACTCTCAAGAGCGCCAGCGGCTGCGCCCTCAACATCACCGGCGGTACGGAGACCGGTCACGCCTCCGGCACCTACTCCCACTGGAACGGCTACAAGCTCGACTACGGCAAGAACACCTGCGTGACGAGCTACATCAAGAACTCCTTCACCTACATCGGACTGCGCGGCGACGGCGCCCCCCAGTACCAGTCCGGCGCCGGCAACATCTACGCCGACGAGGGCAACCACTGGGACGTCCTGTACTACAACTGCGGCGGCTGCTGAGCCCGTCGGACATGACTCCCTCACGCCGACTCTTCCTCGGCGCGGCCGTCCTCGCGGCGGGCCTCGCCGCGAGGACAGGGGCGGCTCGCGCCGCAGACGCCCCCGCAGGCGACCCGTACGACACCCTCCGCCACCGCTGGCTCGATCTCGCCCTCGGCACCGGCTACGACCCGGCCGCCGAGCCGTACGCCTCCCGCCTCGCCGAAACCGGCGCACTGGCCCGCGGCTTCCGGGCCACGATGACCCCGGCCCCGACCTCCCTCTGGCCCGGCTACCCATATGACCCTCCGTCCGGCATCACCCAGAGCTACAGCAGGCTGTGGACGATGACCCAGGCATACGTCCGGCAGGGCACCGGCTCCACAGGGGATCCCGCCCTCCTCGCCGACGTGCTGCGCGGGCTCGACCATCTCGCCGCCACCGTCTACAACCCCGCCACCACCCGCTACGGCAACTGGTGGGAATGGCAGATCGGCAGCCCCCGTCTGCTGATGGACATCACGGCCGCCCTCCACGACCACCTCACCGACGCCCAGCTCACCGCCGCCTGCGCCGCCGTCGACCACTTCGTCCCCGACTCCGCGCTCGGCGACTACTCCGGTACGTCGACCGGCGCCAACCGCGTCGACCTGTGCCGTTCCGTCGCCCTGCGCGGCATTCTCGGCCGGTCCCCGGAGAAGATCGCCCTCGCGCGGGACGCGCTCTCGCCCGTCTTCCCGTACGTCACGAAAGGCGACGGGCTGTATGCCGACGGCTCGTTCGTCCAGCACACCTGGGTCGCCTACTCGGGGACGTACGGGCAGGTCCTCCTCGACGGGCTCGGCCGGCTCTTCGCGCTGCTCGCCGGGTCGGAGTGGGAGGTGACCGACCCGAACCGGCAGATCGTCCTCGACAGCGTCGAACACGCCTACGCGCCGCTCATCCACGACGGCCTGATGATGGACAGCGTCAACGGGCGTGCCATCAGCCGCGGTTATCTGAAGAACGACGACCGGCACGTCCTGCGCGGCGACCACTTCCACGGTCAGGGGATCATCGCTGCCATGGCCCTCCTCGCCGGCGGCGCGAGCCCGGCCGAGCGCGAGCGGTGGTACGGCCGTATCAAGGGCTGGATCGAACGGGACACGGTCACCCCGATCCTGACGGCCCGGCAGTTCGACGTCGCCGACCTCGCCCGGCTGCACGCCGTCGCCGACTCGGCCGTACCGGCCGCCCCGGAGCCCACCGGGCACCGCGTCTTCCCGGCGATGGACCGTGCCGTCCACCGCCGCCCCACCTTCACCGCGAACATCTCCATGGCCAGTGACCGCATCGCGCACTACGAATGCGGCAACGGGGAGAATCCGCGCGGCTGGCACACCGGTGCGGGGATGGTCCTGTGGTGGGCCGCCGGGGCCCCGAGCGATCAGTACACCGACTGGTTCTGGCCGACCGTGGACTGGTACCGGCTGCCCGGCACGACCGTCTCCACCAGGCGCCTCGCCGACCGGGCGGGCGGCGAGTGGGGCGAGCCCAAGCCGGACGTGCGCTGGGTCGGCGGCACCACCGACGGCGAGTACGCGGCCGTGGGGCAGCACCTGAAGGGGCTCGGCTCGACGCTCGAGGCCCGCAAGTCCTGGTTCTGTGCCGCGGACGCGGTGATCTGCCTGGGGGCCGGGATCACCTGTGCCGACGGGGTGCCGGTCGAGACGGTCGTCGACAACCGCAACCTGGGGGAGCGCGGCACCCAGGCCTTCGTACGGGGCAGGCGCTGGGCGCATCTGGAGGGGCAGGGAGGGTGGGTCGTGCCCGACGGCGAGCTGCGGACACTGCGCGAGGACCGTACCGGCGCCTGGGCGGACATCAACGCCACCGGTACGGCGGAGTCGCACACCCGTGGCTGGCAGACCCTCTGGCTGGATCACGGCACGGACCCCACGGACGCCGCCTACGTGTACCTGCTGATGCCCGGCGCCTCCCGCCGCGCGGTCGCGGCCCGTGCCGCCGACCGGAACTGGCTGACGGTCCTCGCCAACGACGTCCGCCGGCAGGCGGTGCACGTGCCCTCGCTCGGACTGACGGCCGCCAACTTCTGGCAGGGCGCGGAAGCGGGTCCGCTGGCCGCCTCGGCGGGCGCGAGCGTGCTCCTCCGCCGCACGGGCCGTACGGTTACCCTCTGCGTGAGTGAGCCGCCGCGTACCGGCGAGCCGCTGGAGATCGTCTGGGACCGTCCCGTGCACCGGGTGGTCCGGGCCGACGACTCGGTCGAGGTGCTGTCGGCAGGCCGCCGTCTGCGCCTCCGTGTCACTCCAGGGATGGCATGTGCGACTCACGAATGTGAGTTGGCTCTCAGTCCCTGAGTTTGTGTGACCCCTACAAGCCGTACGCCCCCTGAACAGTCGGAACGCCTGCATGGGGTCGCGGTTCTGTTCAGGGGTACCAGGAAAACGGTCCGGAGACTGTACGGAGTCGACGGCTCGCTTTCCTTGGTCGGCTTCGTAAGGTCACTACATGACCGTTTTGGAAGAGACGACGGGTGAGCCGACGGACGCGCGGGGGCGGGTCGCCGAACTCCACGAGATCCGTGCGCAGGCGCTGGCGGGTCCGAGCGAGAGGGCGACCGAGGCGCAGCATGCCAAGGGCAAGCTGACCGCCCGGGAGCGGATCGAGCTGCTCCTGGACCCGGGGTCCTTCCGGGAGGTCGAGCAGCTGCGCCGGCACCGGGCGACCGGGTTCGGGCTGGAGGCCAAGAAGCCGTACACGGACGGTGTGATCACCGGCTGGGGCACGGTGGAGGGCCGTACGGTCTTCGTCTACGCGCATGACTTCCGGATCTTCGGCGGTGCGCTGGGCGAGGCCCACGCCACGAAGATCCACAAGATCATGGACATGGCCATCGCGGCCGGCGCGCCGCTGGTGTCGCTGAACGACGGTGCCGGGGCCCGTATCCAGGAGGGCGTCAGCGCGCTCGCCGGCTACGGCGGCATCTTCCAGCGCAACACCAAGGCGTCCGGTGTCATCCCGCAGATCAGCGTGATGCTCGGCCCGTGCGCGGGCGGCGCGGCCTACAGCCCCGCGCTGACGGACTTCGTGTTCATGGTCCGTGAGACCTCGCAGATGTTCATCACCGGCCCGGACGTCGTCAAGGCGGTCACCGGCGAGGAGATCACCCAGAACGGTCTCGGTGGCGCCGATGTGCACGCCGAGACGAGCGGTGTCTGCCACTTCGCGTACGACGACGAGGAGACCTGCATCGCCGAGGTGCGCTACCTCCTGTCGATGCTCCCGCAGAACAACCGCGAGAACCCGCCGCGTGTGGACTCCACGGACGCCCCGGACCGCCGTGGAGAGGTCCTGCTGGACCTGGTCCCGGCGGACGGCAACCGCCCGTACGACATGGCCAAGGTCATCGAGGAGATCGTCGACGACGGCGACTACCTGGAGGTCCACGAGCGCTGGGCGCGGAACATCATCTGCGCACTGGCCCGCCTCGACGGCCAGGTCGTCGGCATCGTCGCCAACCAGCCGCAGACCCTGGCGGGCGTCCTGGACATCGAGGCGAGCGAAAAAGCTGCGCGCTTTGTTCAGATGTGTGACGCTTTCAATATCCCGATCGTCACCTTCCTGGACGTGCCGGGGTTCCTCCCCGGTGTCGACCAGGAGCACGGCGGAATCATCCG
>NZ_JBEOXO010000039.1:0-73335 GCF_040296605.1 Streptomyces sp. NPDC002088
CGGCCACCGACAACAACTGACACGAACCACCGAGGCCGCACGGTGGCTCACGATTGAACCGTTCGAACTGGCCCCAAATTCAGCCGTTGCCGACAAACGAGTGCTCACGGAACTGCGGACTACAGCGCAAGGCCCTTTAGCCTCGATTCGTCAGCGGGAGTCGGTCGCTGAGCGGTGCGGCTGTTCGCCCGTAATGTCCTCTGCCGCTGGAGGATGGGCCGTCGCATGACGCCGCGGAGTGCGCCGGGTTCCACTGGCCCGGAGGTTGCCGGTTGTCCTCCTTCTTGGTCTTCGTCGGGGCGTGAGCCGGCCGTCAGGTGGCGGCCGGAAAGTGCGTGAGCCTGTTCCAGCTGGTGGTGAACGCCGCCGCCCAGGGCCAGGTCCGACGGCGGCGAGCTGAACAACCTGGCTCTGAAGTTGTTCACCGCAGCGGGCGGTGGGGCACCGCCCGCCGCGCTCGGGCTGCGGGCCGCACTCGCGCTGGTTCGCGGCGACCTTGACAGGGTGAGCTGCGATGGACGGCGCAGCGCATCACCCACGCGGGCCGCACCACCCTGAGCGACGCGGGCTTCGCGCACAGGACTTCGACCACGGCATCCGCCTGCCTCCCGAAGAGGCTCTACCCGCCCGCCGTCCTACGGCACGCTACGAGCGGCCAACCCGACCGCGTCCCGCTACTCCCATACAAGTCGGCGGTTCACTGTCATGTGAGGGGAAGGCGGTGGGCGCGTTCTGTGCCAAGGACGGCGGCCGCGCTCAGTGCGAGTTCAAGCTCGAGGCGGTCATCGAGGAGGGTACGTCCGCGGAGTTCTTCGACGCGTTGCAGTCGGTAGCGAACGGTGTTTCGGTGCAGGATGAGTGCATCGGCGGTCGCTTGGTAGTTGCCGTCGTTTCTCAAGAAAGCCAGTGCGGTATCGCGCAGACGCGCCGCGTTGTCGGTGTCGTCGGCCAGGGGACCCAGTACCTCGCGGATCCAGGTTCGCAGACGCGAGGGGTCATGGACCATCATCGCCAAGACTGGGACGTGGTTGTCGCAATAAGCGAGACAACGTTGAGACGCGGAGACAGCGAGCACGAGTCGGGCCTGTTCAGCCTGCTGATGGCTGAGGCGGAAGCCGTGGGTCCCGTAAGCAGCCGACCCCAGTGCTACACGAACATGGGAGCTACCTAGATCCTGATTGATCGTGCTGCTGTCCAAGTCCACCAAAGAACTGGCGTCTCCTGCGGTGAGCCCGACCCAGGCCCACAGGGCTCCTTTGCTTCCGGTGGTAAGCAATGGTTCGCGTCGTGAGCCCAGTTTCCGCGCCAGCTGTCGGGCGGTCGCCATGAGCGCCTCGATTCCAGATCCTCCGCGTCCTGGGCCGTCGAACCACAGGGTGAGGGCGAGGTGCCATTGGTGGAGGTCGTAGTTGGAGTTACTGAGCAGTTCCTGGCGCGCGGCCTGGTCGTCCTCATCCGAGTCAAGGATGCGGCGGACGATGGCCGAGGCGACGTTGGCAGCCTGTTCGGCCCACCGCCGCTGCTCTTCGGCGTGGGCGGCAAGGAGTTCCTTGGTGACCCAGTCGACGTATCGGTGCATGAAGCCTGCGACTTTACGCAGGACGTAGAGCTTGACGTAGTCCGGGGATTCCAAGGCCTGGATCTCACGGAAGATCCAGTCCATGAGGTTGTCGGTCCCGTACTGGTAGCCGCGATGGAGCGCGTCTCCTGGCACACCTCGGGATGCCAGCGCCCGCGCGTATTCCAGTGCGGCCGGTGCCGCTTGGGCGTGGTCGGGCGGAATGGCGTTGTGCAGCATCGAAAGAATGGTCGAGGTGTTTGCCTCGACACTGGCGTAGAGCTGCTCTAGGGTCTGCGGTTCATCGAGGCCCTCAACATCGCGCGCGATGGCGTCGGTGATGTGCTGGGTGACTTCGTCGCGGTGGGCTTGCAGCCGCTTGGCGACGGTGGCGACCGCGGCAGTGATGTCTTCTGGCTCGATGCCTGTTCTGTCAGAAGACATTGGCATGCACCCTCACCTCAGTCCGTGTCGTCGTAGTGCTGATTGCGCGGCACGGTATCCGCACAGGCCGTGAGCGCCCGCACCCGGCGGAGTCGCGGCCGAGCAGAGGAAGACCCCGTCGACGCCGGTGAAGTAGGGGTCGAGGGCGATGCGGGGCCGGAAGACGAGTTGCAGCGGTTGGTTCGCGCCGGTCACGATGTCGCCGCCGACGTAGTTGGCATTGTGCACCTCCACCGCGGCCACCGAGCGAATGTGGCGAGCCACGATCCTGGCCCGAAATCCGGGGGCATACCGCTCGATCTGGGACTCGATCGCCTCGGTCGCGTCGCCGTTCCAGTTCGCTGGTACGTGGGCGTAGGCGTCGATGGGGACGACGCCGTCGGCGGCCCGGCTCGGATCGGCGAGGTATTGCTGGCCGAGGAGGACGAAAGGTCGCTGCGGCATGGTCCCGCGCCACACCTCTTTCTCGGCCGCGGCGAGTTCGTCGACAGTTCCACCCAGGTGCACCGTTCCGGCACGGCGGGCCGGTTCATAGAGCCACGGGATGCCGCCCTCGACGGCGAAGGCGACCTGGTAGGCGGCTGGTCCGTGGCGATAGCGCCGGTAGGCCCTGGCCACTCGGCGCGGCAGGCGTTGACCCATGATCTGGGCGGCGGCACGGGGGCTGGTGTCCAGCATGATGATGTCCGCGCCAGCCAGTTGGTGCAGAGAGCTGACGGTCGTGTTGGTCTCGATGCTGCCGCCGTGCTTCGCCAAGAGCGCGGCCATCGCGGTGGTGATCGCGGCCGACCCGCCTTCGGCGACGGGCCATCCGTAGGCATGCGCTGCTGTTCCCAGCGCAACACCGATGGCAGAAGAAGCCAGCGAGCCCAGGGGCCTGAAGGAGTGGGCCGCGACGCCCGCAAAGAGCGCACGGGCTTCGGCAGTGGACCATCGCTGGGCCAGCAACGTAGCCGGCATGCCTGCCCGGAGTCCGAACTTTGCCAGCTTCACGGGGTGCTGAGGCAGGTGAAGGATGGGCTTGGTGAAGTCTTCGGTGATGGCGCCAAAGTGCTCAGCAAGAGGGCCGAACAGTCGGTGCCACGCGGCTCCGTCCTGACCGAGGTTGCGCGCCGTCTCCTCCACAGAACGCCACGCCGCGGCCCCACGGCCTTCGTCGAGTGGGTGGGCGTATTGAACCTCCGGCCACCGCCACCGTAGCCCGTAGGGTTCCAGGTCGAATGCTCGGGCGAAGGCCGAGTCAACAGCCAGCGGGTGGAAACCGGAGCACTCATCGTGGAGCAAGCCCGGCAAGGTGTATTCGCCGCTGCGTGTGCCGCCGCCGATCGTGGGGGCGGCCTCGAGGACCCTCACCCGAATTCCGGCGTGGGCGAGGGTGACGGCGGCAGCGAGCCCATTGGGCCCGCTGCCGACGACGATGGCGGTCGTCATGCAGTCACCGCAGACGGCTCCGGGGCGGGATGAGCCTCGCCGGCGGGCTTGTAACCGGGCGCGGTCCAGGTCACCGTGTGCTCGATCGGGCCGTTCGGCAGCCACGGCTGCTCGTTGGTCGTGGCATCGACGTGGTACCAGCCTCGCTCCACAACGCCCAGCGCTGCGTCGATGACCTGGTACTGGAGTGTCTTCTTATGGATCGGCTGGGACTCGACCCAGGTCACAAGGCATTCGCCCGGTTCGAACTGCACGCGCTTCTGCATCGAGGCGATCGTGCGGTGGTCGTGCATATGTCCATCGCCGAAGGCCCATCCGATCAGCACCGAGCACACAAACTCGCCTTCACGGATCCGGTAGTTCTCCAACCGGTCGGTGTGCCGCATCATCAGCGAGAGCATTCCCTTGCCCTGAGTGTGCATGACGCGCCATGCGATCGGGGTGGCCATCGTCACTTCGCCGACCTCGGTGCCGTAAAGCGCCGAGAGCTGGTTGATCTGGGTTTCATTGTACTTGACCAGATTGCGGTTGAGCTTTTCCTCGGCTTCCGGTCCGCGGAAGGCCCACATGGACGCCGCCCAGTTACCGGCGTACTGACGCATCGAGGGCAGGAAGGAAACGAGGTCCGGACGAAGGTTCCCCAGGACCGGCATCGAGAAGAACACCACCGCGAAGGCTGCCAGCACCCAGGGCGAGCTGACGTCGCCGATCCCGTAGCCGTTCCAGGCGCCGAAGCCTCCGAAGTGCCAGATTGCGTTGAATCCGAAGAACACGTTCCATTCCAGCGGCACGGCAAGCGGGAACGTCGAGATGATGAAGATATGGAAGAGGACGATGCCTCCGATGGCCGCAACGGTCACGAGACGGTTCGGCGAGAAGAGCAGGATCAGGGGGAGCACCAGTTCGACGAAGGTGCCCCCGATGTGGGCGAAACCCCACGTGATCACCGACGGCCGCAGGTCGTTGGGGAAATCACGGTAGAGAGAGCGCTTGAACTTCTTCGACCCGATCCACGGCGTGTTGCTGAGCATGGGCGGGATGACGAAGGCGAAGTGACGCCCGAACTTGGAGACCGCTGCCCCGACCCAACTCACCACCATCGCCAGCTTCGCGGCGAAGATCATGTCCGGGCCGTGCGTGAGGATGGTCAGGAAGAAGAGCACCGGTATGTACTGCTCGCTGCGAGCTGCCAGGAAGACGACCCGGTCTCGCAGGCCCATCACGCAGATGAGCACCAGGAAGGCGAGCAGCCCCCAGCGGGAGACCAAGCCGGCCTGAAGCGAAGGGAAGGCTTCTGTCCTCTGTCCCGGCATCACGATGTTCGCGACGAGGACTGCGATGATCGCCACGTACAGAACCGTGTCGAAGGCGGTGCGCTCATCACCCTTGGTGAAGGGCACGAGGCGCGACCACGGTGGCAGACGCAGGGTCTTGCGACGCGCCCAGTAGTGCCAGCCTCCGGTGAAAGGCTTGAAATGGAAGGCCAAGGGTCCAGAGGCTGAGGCGTAGCCGGTGATCTCGAAGAGAATGGTCCACAGCATCGCCTTCTCGTAGACGATCGGCTCGCCCCACCACGCGCCCAGGTGAAGCAGACTGAGGCCCGGGGTGGTCAGACCGGTGATCAGCGCGCCGGCTACGACGAAGAAGACCAGCTTGGCGATGTAGATGGTGTGAATGATCTTGGGGCCACCGGTCCCGTACTCGGCCCAGAAGGTCTGAAGGATTCGAATCCTTTCCCGGAATGGGATGGTTTCGAAGGCTGCCGGATCTACCGGTGGCATGTCCCCTGTCTTGAAGCCCATGATGGTTCCTTTCGCGCGTGCGGGCGCAGCACTGCATGGGCGCGGGTCGTCCGCGCCTGATGTCCTTGAGCGATTCCCCGCTGACTTGTAATGAGTGGAGCGGGAGCTGACGGGCTAATTACGGGCCTGAAGCTGCAGGTCCTGCCGGAGCCGCGGCTTGTCGATCTTTCCCACCGGGTTCTTGGGAAGGGTTTCCACGACAGCGGCTCGGAGCGGGATCTTGGCCTTACTCAGGTACTGGCGGCAGTGGTCGAGGATCTGCTCTTCGGCGATGTCGACGCCTGGGTAAGTAGCCACGTAGGCGACAGGCACTTCGCCCAGGATCGGATCGGGAGCCCCGACGACGGCCGCCTCCAGGACGCCGTCGATTGCCGAGATCGTATTCTCGATCTCCTTGGGATAGATGTTCTCTCCGCCGCGGATGATCATGTCCTTGATGCGGTCGACGATTCGCAGGTAGCCGTCCTCGTCGAAGACGCCGACGTCTCCGGTGTGGAGCCAGCCGTCGACGACGGTTTCCGCTGTAGCCTCCGGGCGGCCAAGGTAACCGCGCATGACAGTGGGCCCGCTGATGAGGACCTCTCCGGCCTGCCCGGCCGGCACCTCCTGTCCCTCGTGGTCCACGACCTTGATGCGCTGCCCCGGGAATGCAGGGCCGACCGTCCCCGGCTTTCGTACCCCGTCCAGCGGGTTGCAGGTCGCACCGCAGGTGCTCTCGGTGAGTCCGTAGCCTTCGATGATGGTGAAACCGAAGCGGCGCTGGGAGGCTTCAAGGAGTTCCTTGGATGCCGGGGCAGCACCGCAGACAGCGAAGCGGAGGGAGGAGGTGTCGGGCGCGATCTCGGCCGGCAGCGAGGCGAGCATGGCGTACATCGCCGGAACCGCCGAGAAGTAGGTGGGGCGGATCCGTTCGAAGTCGGTGAAGAAGCCCGATGCCGAGAACCGCGGCAGAACCGTGAGGCGTCCTCCGACACGCAATGGAGCCAGGGTGCTGATCATGATGGCGTTGACGTGGAACAACGGCAAAACCAAGAGGCAGTGATCCCGCACGGTAAGGCGGAAATGCTCAGCGAACATGCGGCTCATGGCCTCGCAGTTCGCATGATCGAGCATGACGCCCTTCGGCTTGCCGGTCGAGCCGCTGGTGTACACCAGCAGAGCGCGGTCGTCGCCGCGCAAAACCGGCTCGGGCAAGATCTGGGCTGTTGCGGTGACAATGTCGCTGAGGGGAAGCACCGGCGCCACAAGCCCGGACTCAGGCCGCTCAGCGAGCACGACCTTGGCGGCCGAATCGCTGAGCTGGTAGTTGGTTTCCTCGGCGGTGAATCCTGGATTGATCGGGGTCACCGCGGCACGCAGACGCCACGCTGCCCCAAGGGCGATCACCAACTCGACGCGGTTGTACAACTTGACGGCAACCACGTCGCCCGGTCCGATCCCGAATTGGGCAAGCTGCACAGCCATCGCTTCGGTGCGTCGGTTGAGGTCTTCGAAGCTCAGCGATGTTGAGTCGTCCGCGACGGCAGCACTTGTTCCGAAGTGCTTCGCCAGAACCCAGGGCAGGTAGCCAATCTCCACGGTAGTGCCTTCTCTCAATTCCTGTGTGATGCAGGACACTAAGCGGAAGCGCCCATCGCGCTCCACGGCCACGCCTGTCAAAGAAATTCCGCACTGTTGTGCATGGTGACCAAAGAGGCATGGGGCACTGCGTCCAACGGGCAGCGACCTTGATCAGTGCGGGGGGTGATCTCGGTGGTTGTGGTACAGGCCGTAGTGGCGTGCTGGCTCACTGTCCCCCTCGCTGTTGGCCTGCAAGTTCGCCAGCACATCGAATTCGAGGCGGGTGTAGCCCTTTGCCCTGCGCTTCATGCTGTTCAGCCAGGACGGCTGACGAGCCCATGTGTCATCGATGGGGGTTGAGCCTCGGCTGACGAGGCACGGGGCGCTGCCGATGCGTCCAGGCAGCGCCCCGCGGGCAGTCGTACGACTCAGATCAGGCCAGCGGTGAGACCTCCGTCCAGAGTCAGCGTCGATCCCGTCACCCACGACTGCGAGGGATCCGCCAGGAAGGCCACCGCCCGGGCGATGTCCTCAGTCGTGCCGAACCGGCCCTGCTTGGCCGAGATCACCGACGCGAAGCCGCCTTCGGACAGGCCCAGATGCCGTTCGAAATCGGATGCCGTGTGGGTAACCAGGTCGGTACCAATGAACCCGGGCACGACTGCATTGACCCGGAGGCCGTGGTCACGCATCTCGATCGCGGCCGTCTTGGTCAGGTTGATAACGGCTGCCTTGGCTGCTCCATACGAGGCGACGAGCGGCGAGCCGGTCGTACCGGTCACAGATGCAATGGTGACGATGGCTCCGCCGCCGGACGCGATGATCGCGGGCGCCGCGTACCGTATCGAGAGGAAGACCCCGTCGAGGTTCACAGAGGTTACCGAACGCCAAGCAGACAAATCCGTTTCGAGGATCGGAGCGACCAGGCCGATGCCGGCGTTCGGCACCATCAGGTCCAGGTGACCGTAGTGGTCAACGGCGTGCTCGATAAGCGCCTTTACTTGACCCTCGTCGCGTACGTCGCAGGCGATCCCGACGGCACTCGGCAACGTGGCGGCAACGCGAGCGCAGTCGGCGGCGTCGAGGTCGGAGATGACGAGGCTGTATCCGCGGGAACTCAACTCCTGGGCGATACTCAGGCCGATTCCCTTCGCAGATCCGGTGACGATCGCGACTGGGTTGGTCACGTGAATTCCTTTCGATGGAGACGGCGCCGTCTCGATGTCATGCGCGATGTAGGACACTAGAAAGAGGCCAGTGTTGAGTTCCACGGCCACGTTGTTCAAAGAAATTGCGCGCTTTGGTGCAGTCGGACCAATGGACTGCGACAGCGCCAAACTGCGCACCAACCTTGACCTCGATCCGTCAGCGGTGAGCGGTCGCTGATCGGAGCGCTCTGGGCTGGTCGCCCACAGGTGACCGCCGTCCCGGCCTTCTTCGATGCGGCCTGGATGATCGTGGCGTCGAGGTCGATGACGATCCAGCCCGTGAGCCGCTTGCCGGTAAGGATGCGGCCGCCTCAGCGGCCGCATCCACGGCGAATCAGGTCTCGGCGAAACCGCTGCCGCCCGCGGTGATTGCCTTCGCCGCCGAAGCGTGCCACGGACAGCGCCGTCGTCGGTTCGTGCGACGGATGTCGGCTCGAAGCAGGCTCACATCCGCTCGAGGATGAGCGCCATGCCCTGACCGCCGCCGACGCACATCGTGATCAGACCCGTCGACTTGTCATGGAAGTCAAACGAGTTGAGCATCGTGTTCTGCAGCCGCGCGCCGGTCATGCCGTACGGGTGGCCGACAGCGATGGCACCGCCGTTGATGTTGAGCCGATCGATGTCTATGCCGAGATCCTGGTACGACGGCACGACCTGCGCGGCGAAGGCCTCATTGATCTCGACCAGGTCGATGTCATTGATGGACATACCGGCGTTCGCCAAGGCGCGGCGGGTGGCCTCGACCGGACCAAGGCCCATGATCTCCGGAGAGAGGCCGGAGACGCCGGTGGAGATGATCCGCGCGAGGGGCTTCAACCCCAGCTCGGCGGCCTTGGTGTCAGACATGATCACCACCGCGGCAGCGCCATCGTTGAGCGGGCAGGCGTTGCCGGCGGTGTTGACGCCGCTCTCGCGGAAGACCGGCTTGAGCTGGGATACGGCCTCGTAGGTGACGCCGGCGCGCGGGCTGTCGTCGGCCGAGACGACGGTGCCGTCCGGCAGCGTCACCGGGGTGATCTCGCTCTGCCAGAAGCCGGCGGCGATCGCCTTCTCGGCAAGGTTCTGCGACCGTACGCTGAACTCGTCGAGCTCGCGACGCGACAGCCCGCGCAGGGTGGCGATGTTCTCGGTGGTCTGGCCCATCGCAATGTAGCTGTCGGGGAGCAGGCCGTCCTCGCGCGGGTCGTGCCACTTCTCGTTCGACTTCGCGGTCGCCTCGGTTCGGGCCCGGGCCTCGTCGAAGCGCGGGTTCTCACAGCCGGGGATATCCGAGGAGCCGTTGCCGACGCGGGAGACAGTCTCGACGCCGGCGGAGACGAAGATGTCGCCCTCGCCCGCCTTGATCGCGTGGAAGGCCATCCGGGTGGTCTGCACCGACGAAGCGCAGTAGCGGGTCACCGTCGCACCCGGGACGGCATCCATGCCGAGCATGGTGTTGACGATCTTGGCCATGTTGAAACCCGACTCGCCGCCCGGCAGACCACAGCCGAGGTAGAGGTCGTCGATCGTGTTCGGGTCGAGCGCGGGGACCTTCTCCAGGGCCGCCTTGACCGCGATCGCGGCCAGGTCGTCGGAGCGGAAGTCCTTGAGGGATCCCTTGAACGCACGACCGATCGGCGTACGGGCGGCAGAGACGATGACGGCTTCAGGCATGAACAACTTCCCTAACTTGAAAAAGAACTTAGCGATCCTTGATGTGAGCGACCGCTGATTTGGCGGCACCAGCACCCGTGACATTGCCAGCCGGGTGCAGCCCGATGACGGTCGACGTCCACCATGAGTCCGAGGAGGGCCTGCTCTACGCGATCAGCTCCGCGGGCACACAGTCGCTCTCGACTGTGTGCGGCAGGCGTTCACCGCGAGCGATGGCCCGGCGGAGCGGCTATGGGGCATGGTCTTCAAGTTCAGCCGCTGGCACCTGGAGAATGCGAAGCTCGGGCGAGTTGTCGAGTACGAGTTTGCCGCTCTCACCGACGAAGACCGCGCCGAGGTCCTCGTGCTACGCCGCCAGACACAGGCCGTCGTGGTCGACGCGATCCGCGACGGTGCGCGCCGGGGCACCTTCCGCCTAGACGACGTGGAAGGGACAGCTCGCGCCCTGCTCTCCCTCTTCATCGACCCGGTGCACTGGTTCTTCCCCGATCGCCACGATCTGGCGCCACAAGCCCGGGCTCAGGCCGCTCGGCGAGCACGACCTTGGCGGTGCGACGGCAGCGCTTGTTCCGAAGCGCTTCGCCAGAAGGGGGCAGGTAGCCGATCTCCACGGTAGTGCCTTCTCTCAATTCCTGCGTGATGCAGGACATTAAGCGGAAGCGCCCATCGTGCTCCACGGCCACGCCTGTCAAAGAAACCCCGCTCTGTTGTGCACCGTGACCAAAGGAGCAATTGTCAAATCCTGTGGGTCGCGGGGCGCTCAGAGCTCGATTCTGGACCTGCCACGGGATAATCGCGTGCGATCTTCCGGCAGCGGTGGGTACCGTGCCGACCATGGACGTGACGTTCACCAAGGTGCCCGGGCGCCGTTATCGGATGACCGTCGTTCGGGAACGCGGTCCGGAGTTGGCGCCGCGGCAGGGGCCAGGCTATGACGACTACCTGCCGCATGACGCCGTGCACTTCCTGGTTGAGGTCGAGGCGGGGCTGTCCGGCGGTGTGTTTGGCCGGATTGCAGCCGGGCAAAGCAATATCTTCTGGGCGACCGATCCTGCTGTCAGGAAGCGTCAGGCACGTCGGGAAGCGAAGCGGCGGCCGAGCGGGGCCGAGCATGCCGACATGGCTCGGTCCGAGACATTGGCCTCCCTATGCGAGCCGTTGTGGCAGTTGCGAGCGGGCCAGCGCTCGGATCTTCCTGACTGGTTCTCCTCCATGGAGCCGGGTATCGGCGAGTCGCAGCTCGTCGAGCGCATCCTGGCCCGTCTGGACGACTTCGCCGCACGCTGGCACCCGCTACCGGCGGGCGGCAGCGTCACGTTGTCGTGGCCGTTTCGCACTCGTCGCTGACGAATCCTCAGACTGCTGTGACCTCGCCGCGTTCGACGAGGTGTCCGCCTTCGAAGCGGGCTCCGGCGCGGACAAGGGCTACGAGGTGGAGTGCGTTCACGGCCCCCCACCGCTGCTGTGCGGACTTCGCCGCCGCAGTCGCGCAGTTGGGCGGTTTTCTCGGCTGCCGGTCAACGTGTGCGACGCCCGTCCTGTGTTCACCACAGTCGCCCGCTCCGGGCGCCAAGGATGCCGTCGTCGAATGGCCGCACCGCTACGTCGCGAGGGAAGCCGAGGCGCGCCGCATCGACGGCCGTACAGTCCTCGCCGTGGTCACCCCACCTCCCCAGGTTCAACATCCTGCTGCTCGAAGTGGAGATGCGGCGGCCCGACACGCCTACATCGGCACGATGGTCTCCTGGCGCATCCATGAGGACCGGATTGAATACTTCAAGGAAAGGGCCTTGCGGGCGCGGAGATCGCCCGGATGCTTCCGAGCCAGATCGGCCTGCACCTCGGCGCCCGTAACAGCTACCGGCTCGTCAACGCCTCTCCGACATCAAGGCCTTGTCGATCAATTCGATCACGCTCAGATCCCCGACAGGTACTCCTCGTGGCCACGGGACGCGTCGTCCAGCGCCGCCATCGCGACGGCCTTCTGGCTGAGGCCCTCCGCCTCTGCCTTGAGCTTCTCGCCGATACCGGTGGCCTCGGCGAGCGCCTTGGCCCGCGAGCCCTCGGCTTCGGCACGCAGCCGGGCCTCGATGCCGTCCGCCTCGGCTCGCAGCCGCGCCTCGGTGGCCACGGCTTCGGCACGGCCGGCCTTCTCGGTGACCTCGGCCGCCTTGTCGCGGACCTGCACGTCGGCGAGGCCCGCGGCGGCGGACTCGGCCTGGATGCCCTCGGCGAGCCGCAGCTTGGCCCGCGCGTCGAGGTCGGCCGACTTCAACCGGGCTTCGGCGAGCGTCAGTTGTTCGGCGGCGCGGTGCTTGGCCGCGGTCTCCGCCGCCTCGGCCGCCTTGATGTCCTTGACCAGCTTCTCCTGGGCCTGCGCCTCAGCAGCGATGATCACGGTCTGCCGTCCGCGCTCGGCCTCCTCCACGGCCCGCAGCTTCTTGATGGACTCCTCCTGCTCGGCGACCGTACGGTCCACCGCGACCCGCTCCCGGATGACCTCGGCGATCTCCCGCTTCTCGGCCTCGACCTCCTTGTCGGCGGCGATACGTGTCAGGCCCGTCTCCCGTTCCCGGGCGATGACCTCCAGCAGCCGGTCCTTCTCGATGCGCTCGTTCTCGATCGCGATGACCCGCTCGCGGTTCTTCTGCGCGACGGTGATCTCGCGGGCCTGGTTCTCGCGCTGGATGCCGAGCTGCTCCTCGGTGCGGATGAACGCGCCCTGCGAGCCGAGCCGTTCCTCCTCCTGCACCTTCGCGGTCACGGCCTCCTCACGGGCGCGGAGGGTCTCGACCTCGCGCCGCTGCTTGATCTCGGCCTCGGCCTGCCGGCGCTCCAGCTCCAGGATGGCCTCGCGGGCGTCGACGTTCTGCCGGGTGATCTCCTTCTGCTCGGTGCGCTGGAACTCGTTGGTGCGGACGTGCTCGATCGTCGTCAGTTCGGTGATCTTGCGGATGCCCTGGGCATCGAGGATGTTCTGGTTGTCGAGCTGCGTCATCGGGGTCTGCTCAAGGAAGTCGATGGCCGCGTCGTCGAGGTGGTAGCCGTTGAGGTCGGTGCCGATGACCTGGATGATCCGGTCCCGGAACTCCTCACGCTTGGTGTACAGGTCGACGAAGTCCAGCTGCTTGCCGACCGTCTTGAGGGCCTCGGAGAACTTCGCCGCGAAGAAGTCCTGGATCGCCGCCGCGTCGCTCGCGGTCTCGGTGCCGATGGCCTGCGCGACCTTGATGACGTCCTCGACCGTCTTGTTGACCCTTACGAAGAAACTGATGTGGATGTCGGCGCGGATGTTGTCCTGGCAGATCAGACCCTCGCGGCCGGTGCGGCGGATCTCGATGGTCTTCACCGAGATGTCCATGCACTCGGCCTTGTGCAGCACCGGCAGCACCACGGCGCCGGTGAAGGTGACATCCACCTTCTTCGTCTTGGAGATGATCAGCGCCCGTCCCTGCTCCACCTTGCGGAACAGCCGGCCGACCACCAACAGCAGTGTGATCGCGATGAGGAGGACAACGGCGACGAGCACGCCGATGCCCAAGGAGATGACATCCATGGCAAACGTCCTTGAGGCATAAGGAACTTCAAGCGGGTGAGAAGATGCGGCGCGCAACGGGCGCGGGCGACTCAGGTGCCGTGACCCCGCGGGTCGAGCGCCGTGTCGTACGGCGCGACCCAGAAGAACTCGCCGACCTCGTCGTAGGCGTACAACAGGCCGGTACTGCCGCTGGTGAGAACCTCGTCCGCGGTCTGGCGCACCTGCACCACCGCGGTGGAGCCGTCCTTGGCCGCGACCTCGGCCTGCCCGAACCCGGAGTCCACCCGCCCCATGCGAATGGTGCAAGTGAGTCCCACGAAGTCCAGCCGGGACGGCCCCGGTTCATCGGGGAAGAGGTGGCGCAGCGCCCGTACGAGCAGGCGGGTCACACGCCAGGCGATCAGCAGTGCCCCCGTCAGGACCACCAGCCCGGCCAGCCCGCGGATCGCTCCGGAGGACGCCAGGGGATCGAGCAGGACGGTCGCGCTCAGACTCAGGAACCAGCCGATCGCGGTCACCAGGGAGAAGACGACCGTGACCGGTACCCCGCCCATCCCCCAGGCGTCGAAGTGCACGTGGCCGTCGAAGCCGTGCGACTCCGCAGCTCCGACGGCGACCAGCAGCCAGAAGCCGACAACCACGACAAGCGCGGCCGTGAACAGGATGGTGGGAAATCCGCTGACAGCCACGAGAAACGACCACATGCCCCCACCCCCAACTCGTCCTGTTGTGCTGCCGACCTGTTGCGGTGGCGCACGGCTCCCCTCCGGCTTTCGGTGCCGGACACCGCTCAGGTGTCCGACACCGAGACCATCCGCCGTGCTCCCCCGCGCACATCGTGCATGGCAGGTACCGACCAGCGCATTGCCGGTTCCCGGCAATGTTCACTAGGGTCTGCATGCCGGTCGCCGCTAAGAAGTCGTCACCGGGCCGTCAAGAAACCGGGGGACGACGTGACGGGGCACGACATACCCGAGGACTATCTGAGCGGCTATGCCCTGATCCTGGCGGAGGTCTCGGCCACCGGCCGCCGCCTCACCCGCGACGAGATCGAGTCACGCCGCGCCCTTGGTGAGCAGGCCGCCAACGCCGGTCACGGCCTGCGCGCCCTCGTCAGCGCCCGCCTGTCCGCGGCCCGCGCCGCCTGGCCCACGACGCCCGGTTCCGCCGACAGCACACTTGCCGCGATCCAACAGGTCATCGACGCCTTCGCCGAGGGCTACGAACGAGCACAGTTCCTCGCCGTACGGAAAGAGGAGGCGGCGCGCCGCGAGTTCATCGACGACCTCCTCTACGGCCGCAGCGACCTGGGCCGCCTCGCCGAGCGCGCCGAGCGCTTCGGCCTGCGCCTCTCCCACGCGCACGCCGTCGCCGTCGCGCAGGGCACGACCGCCTACGACGAGGGCGCCGTAGTGCCACGACAGGTGGAACAGTCCCTCATCGCACGCTTCGGCGACCGCAACATCCTGCTCACCACCAAGGACGGCCGGATGCTGTGCGTCGCGCCCGGCGACCAGGACGACGTCCTCACCTACTTCGCCAAGCAGGCGTACGCGGCCACGGACGGCGGACGCGTCGCCATCGGCCGCCCCCAGCCCGGCCCAGGCGAGGTCGTCCAGTCCTACGAAGAGGCACTGAACACCCTCGAACTCGCCGAACGCCTCGAACTCGACGACCCGGTACGACGCGCCGCCGACCTGCTGGTCTACCCCGTCCTCACCCGGGACCGCCAGGCCATGGCCGACCTCGTCCTCGACGCCCTGGGCCCGCTCACCACCGCCCGCGGCGGCGCCCAGCACCTCCTGGACACCCTCACCGCGTACTTCGACTCGGGCTGCGTCGCCGCCGAGGCCGCGCGCCGCCTCTCCCTGAGCGTGCGCGCCCTGACCTACCGCCTGGAACGCATCCACAAACTCACTGGCGCCAACCCCGCCGACCCGGCCCACCGCTACACGCTCCAGACCGCGGTCATCGGCGCCCGACTGCTGAACTGGCCCGCCCAGAGCCTCTGACCCGGTCGGCTCAGCGGTAGTCGGGGTTCGGGCGTCCGGACGACAGCCCGCGCCCCACTCCGAGCGCTGGTTGCCGTGGGCGGGACCACCGCGCCCGCGTTTCAGCAGGACCGCCAGGTGCATCAGGTTCCAGGTCATGAGCGCGGTGAACAGGGCCCACAGGTCGCCGAAGAGGTACAGCGTTCGGCGTCGGAGCCGAGATCACCCGTACGGCGTACTTCCTGGGCGACGCATCGTCTACGTCCTGCGCGTGGCCGCGTACGAGCCCCCACGGCTGTGGGACATGGTGGAGCCTTTCTGCACAGTGGCCTCACCGACGTGCCGTGCCCCCGCCCCGACGTCCGTGTTCCGCAAGGACCGGAAGTCTGATACATCCTATTCGTGCCCGTAGTGTGAAAGCCGTGACCACCTCTCCCACAACAGAACCGGACACGGCGCCTGTCGACGCGGTCCTCCCTCGGCCGACACCCATGACGGATGCGGTGCAGCGGGAGCGGCTCGTCCCAGCAGTCGCGCCACCCGGCAGCCGCTTCGCGACGGAATCGGCACGGCTGAAAGCGGGAGTCGGCTGATGAACCCGGCACACGAGGTGGCGCCTTTACCGGGCGCCCTGGAGCGCCCACCGTCGACTGCCGTGGGGCGCCCGGCAACCGGCCTCACAGGCCACCCATCGCTGAGCCTCACGGGCCACCAGCCTCTGCGCTTCACGCATCACCCGCGGCAAGATCTCGTCGAGCGGACCGCACCAACCATCGTGCGCGCGTCCCCCGCACCGTCCGACGGCACCGCACACCCCTGGTCCGGCGACCCCTACTCCGCCGCCCTGCGCACCGGCCGCGGCCCCCTCTACCTCCGCAGTAGCGACGGCCGGCTGCTGCCGCTGGAGGTGGAGCGGTGGTGTGCCGAGGCCGATACTGCCGATCTGGAGGTACTACGGCGGTGCGAAGGGGTCGTACTCGACGTGGGATGCGGGCCCGGCCGGCTCGTGGCGGCGCTCGCCGCGCAGGGGCGACGAGCGCTGGGTATCGACGTCAGCGAGGCGGCCGTCGCCCACACCGTGCGGCTCGGCGGGCAGGCGCTGCGCCGGTCCGTCTTCGAGGCGCTCCCCGGCGAGGGCCACTGGGACACCGCCCTCCTCGTCGACGGCAATGTCGGCATCGGCGGCGACCCGGCCGCCCTCCTGCTCCGGATGACCGAACTCGTCACCCCCGACGGAGTGCTGATCGCCGAGACAGCCCCGGTCGACATCGACGAACGCGTGCAGGTTCGCGTCGCCGACGGCCGCGGTACCGCCAGTACCTCCTTCCCATGGGCCCGCCTCGGCACCCCCGCCCTCCTGCTATACGCCCGCCGGACGGGCTGGCGCCGAGACGCTCAGTGGGCGGCCGGGGGCCGCTCCTTTGTCGCCCTGCGCAACCGCTCCGACCGCGCAGACCTCCGCAAGCGCAGCACGAACAGCACGGCGGAACCCCCGAACAACACCGCCGTGACCAGCAGCCAGCGGGCGAGGAAGCCGTCGCCGGACAGACCGGTGTCGGACCGGTAGAGGCCCGCCATCTGCCCGCTGATCAGCGGAAACCACATCAGCAGCAGAAGCGCCGAGAACGCGGCAGGGAACCGGACGTAGAGCGTCCACTCACGGCGACCGACCCCGCCCAGCCCCCTCGTCACAGCCCGGTCCGCCCCCGCGTACAACGGGACGAGCACCAGATCGTGGAAGACCGCCGCACCCACGAACCACAGCACCACCCCGAACCAGTCGCCGGCGAGCAGCCGCACCCCGGCGTACCCGGCGAGCGCGAACGAACAGGCCAGCAGCAGGATCTGGAGCGGACTGCCCAGAACGGGCTTCCCCAACGGCCTTCGCATCACAGGTCTCCGAACGTCATCCAGGCCACCCACTTGGTGTTGAGCACGCCGGGCGCCGCGGGGACGATGATCCGCGCGGGGTAACCGTGGTCGGGGGTCAGATCCTCGCCGTTGGCGAACAGGGCCAGCAGGGAGCGCGGGTCGCGCACCTGGTTGTAGCGCAGGGCGCCCCGGCGAAACGCCCCGTGCCGCTGCAACGACTCCACCAGCACGTCGGGCGCCGCGCCCTCCTCGTATCCGACGAGCCGCGCCAACTCCCGCAGCCGCACTCCCCGCCACCACTGGTCGGAGGTCGACCAGCCCTCCACACAGGCGATGGGCAACTCGGAACTGTGGAGCGGGAGCCGCATGAGCTCGTCCAGGCTCAGCCGGACCGTGCGCCCACGCCCCTCGACGACCAGCCGCCATGTCTCCCCGGTCGTCTCCCGCATGTCGATGCCGACCGCCGCGGCCGTCTTGTTGATCTGGAAACCGCCGGGGCCGCTGCCCGGTTCGGGGCCGCCGTGCGGCGCGAGTACGGCCGACTCCCGCAGCGGCGCGTCGAAGCTGTGCCCGACCGTCGTGGCGAACAGCACCAGCGATCCACCACCCACGAACCCGACGGCACCACGCCGCGAGACGGTGGGCGGATCGGGATCCGGTGCCACCAACTCCTCTTCCGTTTCGGGACGTTGCCCCTCACCCCGGAGATGACGCAGATTGCGCAGCGCCATGGGAACCCGCAGCACCGCGTGCGCCACGAACGCCACGAAGAACACCCAGGCGCCGTAGAAGTGCAGCGGATAGAAGGAACCCGGGAAGATGTAGTCGAGCTGGACGTTCAGCACACCTGTCGTGAACTCGAACAGCGCGCCCCCGACCAGCAGGAGCAGCGAGACCCGCTCCAGCCCGTGTGCGAGCGACCGCACCGGCGGCAGCGTGAACAGCTTCGGCACGACCGACCACAGCTTCGCCAGCAGTACGGGGATCAGCGTGATCCCGAGCGTGACGTGGACGCCCTGCGTGAGGCGGTACAGCCACGACGGGTCGGTCGGCCAGGAAAAGAGATAGAAGCCGAGCAGGCCCTTGTCCGGGGTCTGATCGTTCACCGGGGCCAGGTTCGGGTTGTACGCGGCGTACGACAGCAGCCCCGTCACGAACAGCACCGTGATCCCGCCGAGCAGCACGAGCCGAGCGCCGAGGTGAACCAGGGACCACGCACGGGGCTGCGCCAGAACGTGGGTGAGGTGGGGAGCTTCGGCTTGCGCGTGTCCCGACCGTAGGCCGCGGGCTCTCCCGAACGGGTCGGCAAACGATGACAAAACTCTGACGTCCACCCCGGTGGACGCGCCACGGCGGATCTGGTGGCCGGGCTGTTGTCTGGCGGCCGGAACGGTGTCGGGGAGATGACGCCGTGATCGTCGTGGGATTGAAGCCGCTGCCGGGGGCGCTCGCAGGTGCCGCTGGGGGCGTGCGGAGGTTCGGGATGGTCCGTGGCCTGCTTCTTCCGCTTCTCTGCTCGGCCTTCGCGCTCTTGGCTGCGGTGGTGGGCGGTCTGATTCTGGGGACATCGGGATCGACGGGGAGGCGCGATGAGCCAGCCGGCAGACAAGAAGGCTGCACTGAAGGAGTTCCGGGCGCTCAATCCGCGGCCCGAAGCCGTGACCGACGAGGACTTCGCCGCTTGTCCGTTCCTGGACCCGGACGATGTGGTGCAGGTCAAGTACGAGATGGTGCGACGGGTGAGGGTGGACAAGGTCCCCGTGGCCCAAGCCGCTGCGGCCTTCGGGTTCTGCCGGCAGACCTTCTATGTGATCGCCGCCGCGCTGGACGCGGGCGGGCCGGCCGCGCTGGTGCCGGGCAAGCCCGGCCCGAAGGGACCGCGCAAGCTCACCGAGGAGGTCATGGCCTTCATCGAACAACTCCGGGCCGACGATGCCTCGGTGCGGTCGGCCCAGCTGGCGGAAGCGGTCTTGGAACGGTTCGGGATCACCGTTCATCCGCGGTCGGTGGAGAAAGCCCTGGCCAGGCGGCGCGAACCGCGCACTGCGGAGGAAGCCCATTACTGACGAGGCGGCAGTCGAGGTGGGTGGGGCCGAGGTGGCTGGAAGGTATGAGGACCTGCGGGCCGCGGTCCTCGGCGGAGTCGATGGGGGATCCCGGCACGGCTGGGCGGTGCTGGCCCGCTGCGGCATGGCCGCCTGGGTCAAGGCAGTCGCCCGAATCCCCGTTCCATTACCGGCCGTTCGGCACGCGCCGGCCGCGGTGGCGGGCGAGTTGGTGGAGGTGCTGGCGCGCATGGCATGGACGGCGGCCGGGGGCTGCCGCAGCGGATAACCACAGCGACGCGGCGAGGAGGGTGCGGTGAATATCGAGCAGAGTGGGAAGGTCACGGCGGAGCATCTGCGGCGGGACGCGTATCTGTATGTGCGCCAGTCCTCGCTCAAGCAGGTCGTCAACAACAGCGAGTCCACCCAGCGGCAGTACGCTCTTCGCGGCCGGGCCGTCGCGCTGGGCTGGGAGGACTCCCAGATCATCGTGATCGACTCCGATCAGGGCCGCTCAGGGTCCTCGATGGCGGGCCGGGACGGCTTCCAGCACCTGGTCGCCGAGGTCTCCATGGGACATGCCGGGATCGTCCTGGGACTCGAGGTGTCCCGCCTGGCCAGGAACAACACCGACTGGCACCGGCTGCTGGAGATCTGTGCGCTGTCCGGAACTCTGATCCTGGACGAGGACGGACTATACGATCCGCGGACTTTCAACGACCGGCTCGTGCTGGGCATGAAAGGCACCATGTCAGAGGCCGAACTCCACCTGCTGGCAGCCCGGTTGCGGGGCGGGCAGCTGGCCAAGGCCCGCCGCGGTGAGCTGAAGCAGGGCCTGCCGGTCGGTTATGTCCACGACTATGCCGACCGGATCGTCAAGGACCCCGACGCTTCGGTGCGGGCCGTCGTCGACCACGTGCTGGACCTCTTCGTGGCCACCGGCTCGGCCCGCCAGATCGTCAAGGCCTTCGCCGCCGGCCGTCTCACGTTCCCCTCCCGTATCCGCACCGGTCCCCACAAGGGCGAGCTGGTCTGGGGCCCGCTCAAGCACTGGCAGGTCCTCAACGTCCTCCACAACCCTCTCTATGCAGGGGCGTTCTGCTATGGACGGCGCAAAGTCGAGCGCAGTCCGGATGGCAGGACCCACATCCGGCTGCTGCCCCGCGAGCAGTGGGACACCCTCATCCCAGATCACCACGAAGGCTATGTGACCTTCGCCCAGTGGGAGTCGAACCAGACCGCACTCGCCGCCCAGGCCGCCTCCCGCGGCCTCGAGCGCACCGCGACCGCACCGCGCGAGGGGCCCGCGCTGCTGCAGGGCCTGGTGATCTGCGGCCGCTGCGGCCGGCGCATGACCATCGCCTATCACCTGCGGCAAGGCCGCGAAGTCTGCGACTACCGGTGCATGACCCACGCCATCCAAAACGGCGGCACAGTCTGCCAGCGCATCCCCGGCCCCGGCATCGAACAGGCCATCGCCACGCTGCTGTTGGACGAGCTGACCCCACTCGCCGTCGAGGCCGCCTTGAAAGTCACCGACCGCCTCGCCGCCCAGGCCGCCGAGGCCGACCGACTCCGCTCCACCCACCTCCAACGCACCCAGCACCGCGCCGACTTGACCAAACGCCGCTATCTCGCGGTCGATCCGGACAACCGTCTGGTCGCCGACAGCCTGGAAGCGGACTGGAACGCGGCCCTGCGCGATGTTGCCGCAGCCCGCAAGGACATCGAACGCGCCCGCACCGAAGCCGAACCCGTCAACGAGGCGCTGCGGGAGAAACTGGCCCACCTCGCCGGCGACGTGCACCGGCTCTGGCACGATCCGGGCACCCCGATGCGGGAACGCAAACGCATCGCCCGCCTGCTGATCACGGACGTCACCCTCACCAAGGCCGAACGGATCACCGCCCAGGTCCGGTTGTCCGGCGGCCGGCACCACACCCTCGACCCGTCTCTCCCGCTGGGCGGCGGGAAACTGTGGCAGACCCCGAAGTCCATCGTCGCCGCCATCGACACCCTCCTCGAGGACCATACCGACGCGGAGATCGCCGACATCCTCAACCAGCGCGGCCTGACCAGCGGCAAGGGCCTGCCCTTCCACCGCCTCCTGGTTCGCGACATCCGCGAGAACTACCAGCTCACAAGCCGTTTCGACCGGCTGCGGGACCGTGGCCTGCTCACCGCCCACGAACTCGCCGAACTCCTCGGCGTCAGCGTCCCCACCGTCTGGAAATGGCACCGTGCCGGTCTGCTCGAGGGCGAGAAGTACAACGACAAGAACGCCTGTCTTTACCCTCAGCCGGGACCCAACCCGCCCCGCGTCCAGCAAGGCGTACGCCTCGACCACCGCCGACCAGTAACGACGACCTCAAAGTGAACCCGATAGGAGAAGAGGTGCAGTGTGATGACAAGTGCTTGTCGTAGGCGTCACCGACCGATCCGATCGAGGCGGCAATGCCGGCAGCGTCCAGATGCTCGGCAAGCCGGAAACTCGTGTACTGCGACCCGGCGTCGGAATGATGGATCAACTCGCCCGGCTGGACGGGGTGTTGGTCGCGGTCGCGTTGCCAGATCGCCATCTCCAGGGCGTCCAGAACGAAGACCGTTTCCTTCACGGTGGCCGCGGACCAGCCGACGATCCGACGGGAGAAGGTGTCCACGACGAAGGCAACGTAGACGACACCGGCCCAGGTCTTCACGTGGGTGAAATCCGCGACCCAGCAGCGGTTCGGGGCGCCGGCAACGAAGTCCCGGTCCAGCAGGTCCGGGACCCGCTCGGCCTGCCCGCCAGGCAGCGTGGTGATGACGCGCTTGCCGCGGACCGCTCCGGCGATGCCCAGCTCGCGCATCAAGCGTTCGACAGTGCAGCGGGCCACCTGGTGGTGCTGCCGGTTCAGCTCACGCCAGATCTTCCGCGCCCCTTAGACACGGTAGTTCGCCTCGAAGACCTCGCTGATCCGCTCCTTCAGCTCGGCGTCCCGCACGGACCTGGCCGACGGCACCCTCTGGCGTTTGTGGTGGGCGTAGTAGGTGGAGGGGGCGATCTTGCAGTCGTGCTCGGTCAGCACGCGGCAGATCGGCTCGACACCGCCGAAGCGGTCCCGGTGCTCGTCGATGAAGGCTACGAGCGCGTGTGTGGCCGGTCGAGCTCGACGCGAAGAAAGACGCCGCTGCCCTGAGGATCTCGTTCGCTCGCTTCAGCTCGGCGTTCTCCTTCTTCAGCCGCTTCAGCTCAGCCGACTCTTCCGTCGTGGTGCCTGGACGGGCGCCGGCGTCGATCTGGTCCTGCCGGACCCACTTCCTGAGTGTCTCGGTCGTGCCGATGCCCAGTTTCTGGGCGACCGCTTTCATCGCGGCCCACTCGGTGTCGTACTCCGGCCGCACCTCGGCGACCATCCGCACCGCACGACGGCGCAGCTCAAGCGGGTACTGGGAAGGACGTGCCATGACTCGATCCTCTCAAATGATCGAGTCCCTACCGAACCCGGAGCGGTTCATCATGATCGTTGTCTCGCTGGTTGAACGCCGCAATGACAAGGCACGCATCAGCGACGGCAATCTGAAGACGGAGGCTCATCAGCGCTTCCTCTTGCCGAGAAATTCCGCGGCAGAGACAGAAAGGCCTGGATCTGCGTCGAATACGGCCCAGTCTCGTTTCCCACTTGACTCGGGCGAGATCATCAAAAGGCAAGCCTGCCGCCTGCGTTGGACCTCCTCAGGCGTAAGTTCGAGGAGCGCCGCTACGTCGCGGACAAACGCGTCCTCTGCGAGTGACTTGACTGAGCCGTCCCCCTCGGAGGCTGGCATGGGACCCTCCGATCTGCCGCACAGTGGACAAATTCCTTCTCCCCACCCTTTCATGATGCGCCTGCGTCACAGCTGCCGCCTGCGTGAGAGGCTGGGTCGACTGCCACAGCGAAAGATCACCTACCGGGGAACGCCAACTCCCCCGGGCCAGGTGCCGCATATCCGGCGGACAAGATCGCCTGGACTCGCGCCGATCTACATATCTGACCCAACGGCAACGGGAACCAACTATCACTGACTCAAGACTGCAGGAGGAACCGTCCCTGGTTACCAACCGATACGTGATGTCATCTCAGGCAGTCGCCTGACGACCGCGCCGCCCTCAGAACCTCCCGGAGTGTTGATCCCGTGCGGTTCGTGTCGTCCGTTGTTCAAACTGTGCCTACCGAGAGGAAGGTCATGCCAGAAATAGATAACTAGTAGGCATATAAGCCTGCTTGAGGATTGCGCCCCGTTAAGTGAGTGCAGTATCTCGTCATACACAGGGAGTGACGGCATCGGGGGGACCGGTGAGCGAGACAGTCCGGATCGAGATCCGCGGCGGGGTTCCAAGCGATCTTCTGCGGTCGATTCACGCTGCGCTAACACATGAGCCCCAATGGCGCGGACGGGTCAGCTTCGTCGAGGCGCCGCAGCAGCCGGAGGGGCTGGGCGGTCTGATCGAGGCGCTTGCCGTTGCCTTGGCTCCTGGTGGGGCCGCGGCGGTCCTGGTGGGTGCTGTGGTGTCGTGGGTCCGGCGGCAGTCGGTCGGGGACGTGGTGTGCAGGCTGAGCCGGCCGGACGGGACGTCGGTGGAGGTGTCGGCGCCGCTGGCGCGGAGCCTGCGCGGTGCGGATGAGGTCCGCGCCTTGGTGGAAGATCTCACCCGCCAGTTGGAGCACGGTTCCCGCACACCGGACGGGGAGTAACGGATGGGGACTCTCGGTGCGGCCGACGCCCGGGTCCTTCTGGCGGGATGCGGCACCTACAGTGCGGACTCGGGCCTGGAGGACGTGGCCGCGGTCGCGGCCAGCGTCCACGACCTGGGGCAGGCGCTGGTGGAGCGGTGCGGCGTGGACGAGGCCAACGTGCGTGTGGTGCTGGATCCCCAGGAGCCCGGGGAACTGGGACGGGCCGTCGCTGAGGAGATCGGGCGGCAGGCCGGTGTGCTCTGGTTCCACTACGTGGGCCACGGTCTGGTCAGTCCGAGCGGCCAGCTGCATCTGGCGACGGGGAGGACTCGGACGGAGCCGGGGTGGCTTGCGCATACGGCGCTGCCGTACGCGTCAGTGCGTGATTCGCTGCTGCTGAGTTCGGCGAGTGCTCTGGTGGTGACACTGGACTGCTGCTTTTCCGGGCGGGCTGTCGGGTTCCTCGGGCCGGGGCCGGAAGGGCTGGAGGCCGATCTCGCACAGATCGACGGCGGGTTCGTGCTGGCTGCCGCGGCCCGGGAGGAGCTGGCGCTCGCGCCGAAGGGAGCGGTGCACACGGCGTTCACCGGCGAGCTGATCAGACTGCTGTTGCAGGGGGACCCTCAGGCGGGGCCGCAGCTGACGCTGCTGGGGACGGCGCACTCCTTGAGGCGGATCCTGGACGAGCGGGGGTTCCCGGTCCCCCGTCAGCGGGTGAGCGGACGGGCAGGCGAGCTGGTGCTGTGTGCCAATCCCGCCTACCGGCCGCCGGCGGACAGCGAGCCGGCCGGCGAGGCACAGGACAATGCCGGGACGGAGACGGTGGCAGTGTGTCCCTACCCGGGTCTGGTGCCGTTCGGCCCGAAGCAGGCGCCGTGGTTCTTCGGAAGAGGAAAGCTGCTTGAGCGGCTGACCGCGCAGCTGGCACAGCGCATGGATGCCCCGGAGCTGCTGGTGGTGGTCGGCCCTTCGGGCGCGGGGAAGTCGTCGCTGCTCGGTGCCGGTCTGGTGCCGGCGCTGGGACGGGGGGATCTGGGTCTTCTCGGCTCTGCCACCTGGCCCCATATCCGGTTCACCCCGACGAGCCGGCCTGTGGCGGCTCTGGCCGCGGAGCTGGCCCGTCTGAAGGCGGGTGAGGACGCAGAAGCGATTGCGGCCGCCGTGCAGGCGCGCCCTGAGTACGTGTGCGAGTCTGTCGGGAAGATCCTCAAGAGCAGGGCAGGAGGGCAGGGCACCGAGCGGACGCGCCTGGTGGTCATTGTCGATCAGTTCGAGGAGGTCTTCACTCTGTGTGGGGACCCCGGGGAGCGTCAGGCATTCGTCCAGGCCCTGAGCGCGGCCGCCAAGGACGCGGACGGGGCAGGGCGTGCACTGGTGGTTCTCGGCGTGCGGGCGGACTTCTACCCCGAGTGCCTGGCCCGGCCGGAGCTGGAGCAGGCACTCGAACAGGCCGTGGTGGTTGGTCCTTTGACACAAACCGGCCTGGCCGAGGCCATCACCGCGCCTGCGCAACTGTGCCGTCTCAAGCTCCAGCCCGGGCTGGTCGACGTCATGCTGCGCGACCTGGGGCTGAAAGCGGAGAGCGACGAGGGTGAGGAGACAGAGGAAAGCGACGGGGCCGCGGATGCGGGAGCGCTTCCGCTGTTGGCTCATGCGCTGCAAGCAGTGTGGGAGCTGCGTGAGAACGGCACGCTGACGCTCGCGGGCTACCGTGACGCGGGGGGAATCCATGGCGCGATCGCCGCCACGGCGGACGCCTGTTACGACGCTCTGGAGACGGAAGCCTTCCAGGATTTGGCGAGGACGCTGCTGCTGCGGCTGATCCAGGTCACCGACAAGACCGAGACCCGGCGCCGTATGCGCCTGGCCGATCTGCTCGTGGACCTACCTCTGCCGGATGCGGCGCTCGTGCTGGACGCTCTGACGCAGGCCCGGCTGATCACCCGGGACACCGATGCGGTGGAGATCGCCCACGAAATCCTCATCCGGGCCTGGCCGCGGCTGCGCACCTGGGTGGAGGACGACCGAGCCGGTCTCCTGATCCGCCAGCGTCTGGCGGCCGCTGCACGGTTGTGGCAGGAAGCCGGGCGCAAAGACAGCGAACTGCGCCAGCAGACGGTCCTACTGCGTGAGGAGGTCGCCTGGGCGGCTGGCTCACCCGCCCATCTGCGTCCTACCGCCGTCGAGCAGGACTTCCTGGACGCTTCGATGTCCCTGGAGCGGCGGCGCGCCAGCAAACGGCGTGTGCTGGGTATAGGAGGCAGCCTGCTGCTGGTGCTGGCTCTCGTGGCCGGGCTGCTGGCCTGGCAGCGCTCCCAAGCTCTGGCGACGAACCAGCGGCAGGCGGCCGCCCGCAACATTGCCGCACGGGCCGACACCCTGCGCCGGTTCGATCCCCAGACGGCGATGCTGCTGAACGTCGCCGCGTGGAAGACCGCGCAGGTGCCCGAGTCGCGATCCGGCCTGCTGACCGCCACCGTGCAGCAGGACCAGGACACCTTCTCCCTGCCCGATCTGCCCGAGCCCCAGGTTCACTTGTCCGGGGACAGCCGTGTGGTGATGGACGTCGACGAGTCCGGCACCGCGCACGTGTGGGACGTTGCGACCAAGAAGCTCACCAGCAAATTCGTCGTGCCCGTGCCTCACACCAGCGGTGCGGTGCGCGGGGCTGTCATCAGTTTCAACAGGCGGGTGATGGCCGTCCAGTCGGGTGAGGGAGTGCGGCTGTGGGACGTCGTGCACGGTCGGCAGACAGCGCAGATGGTGGGCGACGGGGACAGCGAACCGCTGGCTCTGGACGCCTCCGGCCGACTTCTGGCCTTGAACGCCGGCGACCATGCGGAGGTCTGGGACACCGTCACTCACCGCCGGCTGCTCCAGACACCGGACCCTGCCACCACAGCAGAATTCGCTCAAAGCGGCCGTCTGGCGCTGTGCGACTGGCCACGCGATGAGGGACCTCAGGGCGCGGCGCTGGAACTGTGGGACGTGTCGGCCCGACGGAGCACCCCTCGGCGCCTGGCCTCTTCCGTCGTGTGTGATGAGGGCTCCTGGCACTTCAGCCCCGACGGAAAACTGCTGGCAGCTGCCGTCTTCACCTCAGGGGTATCAGCCGGCCAGTTCATGCTGTGGGACACCCGCACAGGCCGCTCGCGGTCGACTTTCTCGTCGTTTCACGTCCTCGGCCCCGGTTTTCCGTTCTCCATCTCCGTCGCGTTCACCCCTGATGGGACACGACTCGCACTCGCTGACGAGCAGGAGATCACACTGGTGCCGTTGAGCAATCAGGGCATTGACGAAGCGACCTACCCGCTGAGCAACGAGGACGCCAGCTTCGCGGCCTTCGCTCCGGACGGTCACACGCTGCGTTTTCTGCGCGGTACCAATGCCGGACCGGCTGTCAGGTCCATCGCCATGTACAGCGGAGCAGGCCGTACGTTCTCCGCTAGGGCCGGAGCGAGCGTGATCAGTGCCGATGGGCAGGTCATGGCCGTGCAGACTCCTGACGGCAAGCGCAACAAGGTACGCATCGCCAACCCTTCTACAGGCAAGGCCTATGGACGGGTCCTGACGACCGGCCGCGGCACCGGCGGTGCTCCCGGAGTCTCCGACACCAGTGCGATGGTGCTCAGCGCTGACGGACGGATTCTGGTGGTCGGCGACCCCGCAGCATCCACGGCAACAGTGTGGGACACACACACCTACCGCAGGAGGGGGCTGGTCTTCTCGTCACCAGTCAAGACAGGGCCCCCGTTCCGACCAGGCGGAGGCCTGCTGCTGAGCGCCGACGGTACTGTGGCGGCTGCCGCACTGAACGACGGCCGCACCGTGCAGGCCCTGCAGGTGGACACCGGTGCTGTGATCCGCACCATCCGGAATGTCGCGGGCAATCTGCTGGCCATCAGCGTCGACGGACATCGTCTGGTGTCGGATGCCGGCGAGATCATCGACGTGGCATCGGGGCGGATACGGAAAATCACCCTTGCCCGCTACGCCACGGCTACACAGGTTGCGTTCAGTCCGGACGGGTCACTGCTGGCCGCGACCGACTACGCCGGAGGTCTGGCGCTGTGGAACAGCACAGCCACCAAACGGCTGACCTATCTCGACGGAGGGAATGCCTACTCCTTCGGCAACGGCATGCGCTCCAGCGGCGGCCTGTTGGCCTTTTCCGCAGACGGTCACCTGCTGGCAGCTCAGGAGCCTCTGGCCCCCAAGGTCACGCTCTGGGATACCCGCACGCTACAGGCACTCGGTGCCCCGCTTCCGCTGCGTAAGACTCTGACCGTCACCGGCTTGGCCTTTGGCCCCGGTGAACGAAGCCTGCGTGTCGTGGGGCAGGACGATGCGATCTCCTGGGAGCAGTCGGCATCTCGGCCAGGCGTCTTCCTCGTCCAGACCGCGCTCGCCCCGGACGTTCTCGTCACAGCCTTGTGCAAACGGGCCGGGCGTGATTTGACGCGCGCCGAATGGGCTTTGTACATCCCGGACTTGCCCTACCGGCATGTGTGCGCCTGAAGGATGTCCACCAAGCCGGCAGGATTCGGAAGTCCAGAGCGCGGCCTCAGCTGGACACAGACCCGGCCGGGCGAGGAGCGGCAGGCCTGCCGACGGACAAGGCCAACGAGCTGGTCAACTTGCCACGCAATGGAGACTCAGCGACCCCTACTCGCGTCGGAGCCAAGTCCTAGGGAGTCGGTCGTGATCGATGCGTAGAGGTCCTTCGAGTGAGCCACCAACATTCGCTGCTCGCCCACTGTGAGCAGCGGATGGTCCCCGAGCTTGGCCACTCGCCGGGCAAATTCAGCACGAGCAGCGAGGCCTTCTGGGGTGAGCGCCGTACCGAACGCGGTGTTGCGAACGAAGGAGATGCTGCCGCTGTGGTCCGTAGCACGCTGCCGCGGACGCTCCAGATCCCAGTCCGGGTTGTACGAATCCGTGGGAGTGGTGGGGAGCATCGTAGACAAATGGTGGAACACCGTGTGCAGATCAAGGTTCGGTGGACCGTCCGGAATTCCCCGTTCGAAGAGTCGGAGCAGAGCTCCAGTGAAAACCGTGTGCCTATCAGTCAACTCATACCGCGCGTTGCCGGTCTTGCCTGTGGCGCAGAGGACATGGACGTCTCCCGCGTTCGGATCGTCCAGGGCTCGGCCAGCGAAGCAGCAGTCGAGGACGACGACGGATTGTTCTGCTTGCAGAGACCGCAAACGGCTGAAGACGACGCCGATAGGCAGACCGGTGCGGATTCTGTCGGCGTCCTCGTCGATCGAACCGCGGAGTGACAGAAACAGCTGCATGAACCCGAGCCCGCGGCCTTCGAAGGACTCCTGCAGGCCGTGGCCCACGTAGTAGAAGAGCACCACATCCGGTTCATGGCGTGCTATCCGGTTCATCGGCCCGAGGATGTCCTCAGTGCTTCCGGGGTCCATGACAGTGATCACGTGCTCCTTACGGAACAGCCCTGTCGGCCCGGTCAGAGCACGCCCGAGGTCCTCCACGCTCGTTATGGCCTGGGGAATCTTGGGCAGACTGGGAGAGTCATACTCCGAGGCGCCCACAAGAATTGCCCACGACCTCTCTCGGTCCAGCAGTCGCGTCGGCAACGGCAAGGTCATCCGGCCCCCTCACACGGCAAACAGTCCCGCCGGAGCTGTTCCTGCAGCCTTGAGGCGTCCGCTGCGCTTCGCACAGTACCGCTGATCACTGCACCGTTCGGACAGGTCACACTGACGGTGAAGTTTTCAGGGGCACGCCGTGGGGTCAGCCAGTTCATCCACCCGCCCACCATCCCCAGCGCTGCGATGAACACCCGTGGGTCCTCGGCGAACATGCGCAGGAAGTCTTCAAGCCCACCCATCTGGCCAGGTTTAGTAGGCTTCTTCACCGCCTCGATCTTGGCACGAGCCAGCTTCTCCGTGTCCTTGAGGTAGCCCACCAGGCTCTTCACGTGGGCTGCGACCTCTTGGTCATCTCCGTCGAAACGAATGGTCAATTCAGACACAACGGACCCCCCTGACGTCGATGGAACCGAGACTCGTGCGGCACCTCTCCATACCGAGGATCCCGGGCGCCACCTCAGGCACAGGAGGCATGAGGAGGGACAGATCCCCTCTTGCAATGAACTCAGCTGAAATTTGAGGGTAGTGGGGCGATGTCGCTTTGACCATACGACGACAAGTAACTCCGTTACGGCACAAGGAAGATGAAGGGGTTCAAGGGAGGTGGATGACGACCAGCGTTCGTGGCGCAGGATCAGCCTGCACTCGCTGCTATCTGCAGTTCTGGAGACGCTTGTCTCCAGTTGCTGAGGGTGCGTCGGGAACGGGAGAGCTCGGGAAGAGATCTGTCAGCGCCAAGACACACGAGTCGAGGAGACCTGGAGACTTCTTCCTCGGCCTCGAAGGCCAGACGTACGTCGCCATCTGTTCCTCCAGCACCGCGAACGTACGCGATGGACCGGCGTGGGCGCCGTCGGCAACCGGATCGACCGGGCGCCAGTGGGCTGCCCGCATCGTTGCCGAACTCCGCCTCGTGCACAACCTGTTCAACCTCAGAAGTAGCGCACCGAGCGGCAAAGGTCCGTAAGGAGTCTCCCTTCTCCTGCGCGGCGACAGCCGACCAGCGTTCAGTGTTCCTGCGCACGCGCGGCGCCCAGGCGACTGCTCGCGGACTGGATGAGCAGACCGCCAAAGTTGGATAGACCGTACCGGCGAGCGAGCCAGTATCGTCGCGACTGTGCTCGGCCTGATCACCGCGCGTGAACTGGACCGGTCGGCTCACTCGTAGACGGCGACGAGCCGCCCCACCACTTCGCCGCGCTTGAGCCGCTGCGGCGCGCCACCGTCGTCGACGCACTCTTCGACCTCGCCGACACGATCATCACCATGCGCAGTCTGATCCGGCGGACATGGACGACTCACCCCTGGGACAAACGCCCGAACCACCGACCATGATCGCCGCGCACCGCCAGCACTTCGACCGCTGCCCCAGACGACTCCAGCAGTGGTACAGCGGCAGAACACCGGGGATCCGGATTGGGTCTGGCGGACCGTGGTCGGCGGCTTCCGCAGGTTCCTCGCCGTTCAAGGCAAACGGTCGGCGAGGCCGAGTGCCGCTGGAGAAGGAGGCTGTCAGTGCCTCCCGTGATAATCACCTCGCCACGTTGACCGCGCCGATCGGAGGCACCTGTTGTCCACGCTCCATGAGTTCACGACCTGGGAGCCTCTGCTGCACATCCTGCGATCCGCTCACACCCCGACGCCGGGCGCCCTGGGCGGTCACGTCGCCGGACGGATCGGCACCCACGCGTACAGCGTGCCGATGCCATGGGGAACGATGTTCACCATGCACGGGCAGGCGTTGGCCAGGGCGTCCGCTAGCGGGCTCTGGCAGAGACCGGGCCATGCTGGCACGAGGCCGCTTCGAGCCGTCATGGATCTTCAAGAAACGGGGCCGCTTCGAGTCGTCATGCCAGAGCCCGTTTGACGACGCCGTAGCCAGCGCTACGGGACGTCCACTACGGGACTGTTCACGAGAGCCCCTGGCCAGGCATTCCGGAGGCGACGGAGGTCGTTTCCCAGCACTGTGGCGCTGCCGCTCGATGTTGGGTTGGTGATCGAGCGTCTGCACACGGCAGAGTGGTGTGGCGACTGAGCTGTGGGCGCACGCCCTGACCTGGGCAGAAGTGGATCCGTTCCGGCATCCGTTCGAGCTGGATGAGGATGCGGCAAAGGAGTTGGCTGGTCGTGTCGCGCCCTTGCTGCCCGACGCCGATGCCGCGGAGGAGAAGCGTTGGCGTTCGCTGGATCCTGTCACCGAGTTTCTGGTGGACCGGCAAGCGTCGCCGACATCACGTGGAACATCTGGGAGGTCAGAGCTCCTGATCGAGCGTCCTCGCGGTCGGTCGCAGGCCGGCAGTCCGGTAAAAGGTGTAGGCGCCCTCGTTGAAGTCCCAGACCTCCGTCACCAGTCGTCGACAGCCAGCGGTCCGGCCGAGTTCACGGTGACATCGCTGCCAACGATCAGATCTGGACTAGACAGCTTGGGCGCGGCGCCCTACCGGGGCGCATCGCCTGCCTGTCCCTGGTCCTGATTGAAGATCCGGGCGAGCGTAGGCACCCAGAAGCGCAGTTTGCCGCTGCGGGCGCCTTCGTACACACCGCCACAGGCTTCGATCACCTTGCGAGACGCGGTGTTGTCCAGGTCACAGGTGATCAGGGCCGACTCGATGCCCAGCTTGCGGGCGAGGGGGAGCGCGGCGCGCAGCATCGCCGTGGCGTGGCCGCGGCGGCGGGCTGTCGGCCGGACGTAGTAGCCGATGTGACCGTTGCGTTCCAGCAGCGCCGGTGTAAGAAAGTGGCGGATCGCCACCCGTCCCAGGTAGGTGTTTCCGTCGACGTACCAGAACGTGCTGCGAGGGACATACCCCTCCGGGTTCCCTGCCACCTCGGCGTCGGCGAGGATCCCGTCGACGTACTCGGCGAAGACCTGCGGGTCCTGCCACCGGGGGCCGTACTCGCGAATAGCCCTGCCCAGCGTGGAGTCGTCATCAGGACCTCCCCGCCCCTCTGCCTGGAGCTCGCGCATCGCATCCACATACGAGGCGTGCAGGCGGAAGTCGGGGCGGATCAGCTCTGGCACTGGACCATCATGTCACCTGGGCCTGACGCGGACAGAAGCCCCCCACCAGCCCAGACCTGATGACCTGGGCCGAAGCATCGTCGGCAGAGACCGGTGCTTGGCCGAGAATCCGCCTCGCCCGAACGAGCAATAGACGGCAGTCCGTGATGACATGTCGCCTCCGGCCTGCCACCTTCTTGCCCGCGTCCCAGCCTCGGCCACACGCACCTGAGGCAGGCGCGGCGTCACCCCGGTGGTGACGGTCAGCGGCCGCCGCTCCGGACGCCTGTCGGTGGCCGGGCTGACCGCCTGGCGGCCGGGCTTCCGCACCCGCCTGTGCCACCGCGTGCGCGCCCACGCCGCGGGCAAGGGCGAGCGCCGCAGCACGGGCGAGCGGGACTACCTCGGCCCCTTGGACGGCGTCCACCAGCCCCTCGAGGCGCCGGTCGTGCTCGTGTGGGACCGGTTGAGCACCCACGTCTCCCGCGAGATGCGGCGCCTGATCGCCGAGCGTGAGTGGCTGACGGTGTTCCTGCTGCCTGCCTACTCGCCGGACCTGAACCCGGTCGAGGGGTGTGGGCCCACGTCAAGCGCAGCCTGGCCAACCTCGCCGCCGTCGCCCTCGACCGCCTGGAAGCACTCGTACGCAACCGGCTCAAGCGCCTCCAGCACCGGCCCGACGTCCTCGACGGCTTCATAGCCGGAACCGGCCTCCCCCTCAGCACTCCAACGTCACCCTGACAAGCCGCCCGCGGGCGGCTTCACCCGCGCACAGCTCGCTGCTTGGGACGTTCCCTGGCCAAACACCTGTGTGGCCGGCTTCATCGCCGGCCTCGGCCACCTCATCGCCGACCTTCAGGACACCGCTGACACGCAGGAGCTCCCGGCATGATCCGATCGTCCACCCAGGCCCGGCTCGACGACGTGCTCACCCGCCTCCTGGCCGCCCAGCCGACCGTGACCGACAGCGCGTTGACGGTCCGCATCCTTTGCCAGGAAGCCGGAGTCGGCCGGCACGCCTACTACCGCGCCGATGACACCTTCAAGCAGAAGTTCGCCCAGGCCCGGGACAACCGGGACGCCCACCAGCCCAAGGCCGTCCGCCTCCGCGAACAGATCCGCCAGCTGAAGCGCGACAAGACCAAGCTTCGGCGGGAACCTGCGCAGACCGTGCAGGCCTTGCAAGAGACCATCCGCGCCTACGCGAACCAGTTCCAGGTCCTCGCCCTGCGCAACGCCGAAATCGAAATCCGAGGCCGCCAGCCTGCGGCACGCACTGGAGAACGCCACCGGAACCCCGCGCCTTGACGCGCGCAGCGCACGGGCGGCACCTCACCATCACGGGCGACGGCCGTGAACCGGCCACTGCCGATATCAGATGTCTGCGTGGCGTGCCGGTTCCTGATCGGGCATCGGCACTGAAGGAGCGGTATGTGATCACCGAAGGGGGCGGCTCCCGTCCGGCCGCCAGTGCGCCCCTCAGCGAAGGGCCCACTGCCTCGACGCAGAAACGTTCGCGTGTCACGCCCCTAAGGGGGGGCGAATCCTGCTGGCCGGGAATCGTCGATTTGCGCTCCAAAATCTCTTCCCTTCCGCTCTCGACGAAATGTTCGCCCCGCCGCCCGTCCGTAGTGAAAGCGAAAGTTCCACGTCAACGCGCCAGCCCGGGCTAGGACGATCGGACCTGACGCAGCGTGGCCCGGACCTCTGGCTTCAGTGAGCCCGGCGCTCGCGCCGTCGACAGACGTTCGTCCCTGGAGCCGAGAAGGGCACTATGCATTTCACTCCCCATGAGCAGGAGCGCCTGCTGGTCCATGTGGCGGCCGGCGTGGCGCGGCAGCGCAGAGAGCAGGGAATCAAGCTGAACTACCCGGAGGCGGTGGCGTTGTTCACCGCATACGTCTACGACCAAGCGCGGATCGGTCGCAGCGTCGGCGAGATCATGGAATCCGGGCGGGGGATCCTGACTCGGGACGACGTCATGGACGGTGTCCCGGAGATGATCGACAACGTCCAGGTCGAGACCACGTTCCCGGACGGCACGAAGCTGGTGACGATCCACGACCCCTTCGACGCGCCGCGCGAGGAGATCGAACTCCACCCCGGCAAAGTCGACTTCGTCGACGAGGCAGTGCCTTTGAACCCAGAGCTGGACGTCACCGAGATCGTGGTGCACAACCCGACCGACCGGCCGGTGCAGGTCGGGTCGCACTACCACTTCTATGAGGTCAACGTAGGGCTCAAGTTCGACCGGGCACCGGCGTACGGCAAGCGGCTCAACGTCGCGGCCGGCACGTCCGAACGGTTCGAGCCGGGTGATCGCCGCACGGTGGAGTTGGTGCGCATCGAGGGCGAGCGGAAGGTGCTGGGGCTGCGCGGGCTGGTCGGTGGGGTGCTGCAGGACCAGGCCCCGGACGACTCCGACGGTGAGGGAGCTGACCGTGGCTGAGCGGAAGAACACCAGGACGACCAAGCGCGAGGACTACGTAGACCTGTTCGGCCCGACGACCGGGGACGAGATCCGGCTGGCGGACACCGCGCTGCGTATCAAGGTCACGGATGACTGGTCAGGCGGTCTCACCAAAGATCTGGCGGACCCTCCGCCAGATCCTGCGGCCGAGGACGACTGCCCTGACAAGGACAGGAGCAAGGTCAGCCCGCTGGCGAGCAGGAGCGGGCACGAGGTGGTCTTCGGCGGCGGAAAGGTGATCCGTGAGTCGATGGGCCAGTCGGCGACGCCACGCGGCGACGGCAAGGACGGTCCACCGGACACAGTGATCACCGGCGTGGTGATCCTGGATCACTGGGGCGTGGTCAAGGCGGACGTCGCGATCCGGGACGGGAAGATCAGAGCCCTCGGCAAGGCGTACAACCCGGAGACCATGAGCAAGATCCACGAGGGCCGGACGGACGGGCCGACGGACTTCGTGATCGGCCCGGAGACCGAGGTGATCTCAGGCAAGGGCCGCATCCTGACCGCGGGCGGGGTGGACACCCATGTCCATTTCATCTGCCCGGAGCAGGTCGGGGAGGCCCTCGCGTCCGGGGTGACGACCCTGATCGGTGGTGGCACCGGACCGGCCGAGGGGTCCACCGCGACCACGGTCACCCCCGGCAAGTGGCACGTCGAGCGTCTCTTCAAGGCGCTCGACGAGTTCCCGGTGAACGTCGGCGTGCTGGGCAAGGGCAACACCATGTCCCGGGAGTCGATGCTCGGCCAGGTGAAGGCCGGCGTGATCGGCTTCAAGATCCACGAGGACTGGGGCGCCACCCCCGAGGTCATCGACACCTGCCTCAAGGTGTGCGAGGGCAGGAACAGCCCAGGGGACGACGACCGGACGGTCGTACCCCTCTCCAACAACGTGCAGCTCGCCCTGCACGCGGACTCGCTGAACGAGGCGGGCTTCGTGGAGAGCACCAAGGCCGCGTTCAAGGACCGTCCCTTGCACATCTTCCACATCGAGGGCGCCGGCGGCGGCCACGCCCCCGACATGATCACCCTGTGCGGGGAGGACAACGTCCTGCCCGCCTCCACCAACCCGACGCGCCCCTTGACGGTCAACACTGTCAAGGAGCACATCGACATGATGATGGTCTGCCACCACCTCAACCCGGAGCTGGAGGCCGACCGAGCCTTTGCCGACTCCCGTGTACGCCCCTCGACGATGGCGGCCGAGGATCTGCTGCACGACATGGGCGCCATCTCGATCATGTCGTCCGACGCGCAGGCAATGGGCCGCATCGGCGAGATGATCATGCGGACCTGGCAGACCGCCCACGTGATGAAGACCCGCTACGGACAGCTGCGCGAAGGCACCGCCGATCAACAGGAACAGCAGCGGCACGAGGCAGACAACTTCCGCGCCCGCCGCTACGTCGCCAAGTACACGATCAACCCGGCCATCGCCCACGGCGCAGACGACCTGATCGGCTCCGTGGAGACCGGCAAGCTGGCGGACCTGGTGCTGTGGGAGCCAAAGTTCTTCGGCGTGAAGCCGCACCTCGTCCTCAAGGGCGGGCAGATCGCCTACGCGCAGGTCGGTGACGCCAACGCATCCATCCCCACCCCGCAGCCCGTCCTGCCCCGCCCGATGTGGGGCTCTACAGGAAACGCGCCAGGCGCAAACTCGGTCAACTTCGTCAGCCCGCAGGCCACGGTCACCGCGCAGGAACTCGGCATCAGCAAGTCCCTGTACGAGATCAAGGACACCCGCCAGGTGTTCAAACGGCACATGGTGCTCAACGATGCCACCCCGGACATCAGGGTCGACCCGAACACCTACGAGGTGTTCATCGAGGACGTCTGCATCACTGAACTGCGCCGGCAGAAGGAGGAACAGGCGCAGGCCGACGAGGCGCTGTGCCCTCAGCGGCCCGCCCCCACGCACTACGCGTCGGAACTCCCCATGGCTCAGCGCTACTTCATCTTCTGACCGTCTGGCGGACGACGGGGGCGGGCGGCCCGGCAGGCCGGACGTCGTCTGTCCCGTCTTTCCCGACGCATGCTCGAAAGGCATGGCCACCCGTCCATGAGCCCTACTGCTCTCCTCGTCCTCGCCGACGGCCGTTTCCCGGCAGGAGACCATGCGCATTCCGGCGGCGTCGAGGCCGCCGTCGCCGCCCGCGCCGTCCACGATCCCGCCACCCTCTACGCGTTCTGCCGTGGCCGCCTGCACACCGCGGGGCTCACCTCCGCCTCACTGGCAGCAGCGGCCGCCGCCGGATGCGACCCGCTCGTCCTGGACGAGGCCGCCGACGCCCGTACGCCCGCCCCGGCGCTGCGGGCCACGGCCCGCAAGCTGGGCCGGCAGATGCTGCGGGCAGCCCGCGCGGCCTGGCCGTGCGAGGCGCTGGAGCGGCTTGCACGCGATCTGCCGGGCGGCGCCCACCAGCCCGTAGTGCTCGGCATCGCCGCCCACGCGGCCGGCCTCACCGCGTTGGATGCCGCACATGCCGCGGCCTTCAACCACGTCACAGGCCCCGCCACCGCGGCCGTACGGCTCCTCGGCCTCAACCCGTTCGATGCCACCGCGGTCCTGGCCCGTCTCTGCGATGACGTCGACGCCGTGGCCCGCCGGGCCGCCGACGCCGCCGCTCGCGTCGCCGACGAGGGAGTCGGCGTCCTGCCGGCGGCGTCGTCGCCACTGCTCGACATCACCGCCGAACAGCACGCCGCCTGGCCGATGCGCCTTTTCGCCTCCTGACGCCGCACCCGAACTCTCTGCACACCCGAAGGAGCTCACGCCCATGCACCTCGACCACATGCACGACGGCCCCGGCGGCGTCTCCGCCGACTCCCAGCGCCCGGACGGCACCCGCCGCGCCCTCAGGGTCGGCCTCGGCGGCCCGGTCGGTTCCGGTAAGACCGCCACCGTCGCCGCCCTCTGCCGCACCCTGCGCGACACGTATGCGCTTGCCGTCGTCACCAACGACATCTACACCCGTGAGGACGCCGAATTCCTGCTCCGCGAGGCCGTCCTGCCCCCCGAGCGGATCACCGCCGTGGAGACCGGAGCCTGCCCGCACACAGCGATCCGCGACGACATCTCCGCCAACCTGGAGGCCGTAGAAGAGCTCGAGGACCGCCTCGGCCCTCTGGACCTGATCCTCGTCGAGTCCGGCGGCGACAACCTCACCGCAACCTTCTCCAAGGGCCTCGTCGACACACAAATCTTCGTCATCGACGTCTCCAGCGGCGACGACATCCCCCGCAAGGGCGGCCCCGGCATCACTACCGCCGACCTCTTCGTCGTCAACAAAACCGACCTCGCCCCCTACGTCGGCGCCGACCTCGACACCATGGCCTCCGACGCGGCCCAGCGGCGCGGCGACCTCCCCGTCGTCTTCACCTCCCTCACCAGCGACGACGGCGTCCGGCCCATCGCCGACTGGGTACTGAAACGCCTCACCGCCTGGCGCCACGGGACCACACAGCCCGAACCCACCGTCGCCGCGCACTGATCCCGCTACGACCAGGCAGGAGACATGAGCACGCTCGCCGAAAACCTCAAGCCCCTCCCTGCGGCCCTCCCCGATGTTTCCGGCGTCGCGGCAACCGCCCGGGTGCGGGCCGCTCACAACGGCCGCACCACCACCCTGCCCCTGCTCAGCAGCGACGGACCCTTTCACCTCCAAAGGCTCCGCCCGCGTGGCGACCTGGCCCGCATCGACGTCATCGGCGCCATGAGCGGCCCCCTCGGCGGCGACCGGCTCGCCTTCCATGCCGATGCCGGCCCGCACGCCCGCCTCCAGATCACCGCAGCCGCCTCCACCATCGCGCTGCGCGGCCCCACCGACGACCCCGCCACCTACGACGTCCGCCTGACCGTCGGCGACGCCGCCGCCCTGCACTGGCTGCCGCAGCCCCTGATCAGCACCGCTGGCAGCAACCTCCGCCAGACCTGCACCGTCCACCTCGCCCCCACTGCCCGCCTCGTCCTGAGGGACGAACAAATCCTCGGCCGCACCGGCGAGACCAGCGGCAACCTGACCACCCGCCTCACCGTGCTCCGCGCCGACCGCCCCCTTCTCGACCAGCACACCTCCTACGGCGACCCCCACCCCGCCTGGGACGGCCCGGCCGTCATCGGCTCGCACCGCGCCTGCGGCCAACTCCTCGTCGTCGACCCGTCCCTCACCCCGGCAGCCCTCCCACCGGTCCTCCTCGGCGACCCCGACACCCCGGCCCACGGTGTGCTGGCCCCCCTCGTCGGCCCGGCTCTCCTCGCCACCGCGGTGGCCGACACCGCCACCCGGCTGCGTCACCTCCTCGACGAGGCACTGCGACGAGCGCTCACCCCATAGGCGAGGACCACCCATGGCCATCAGCCCATTGGCGGCCACCTCCCTGATGGTGTTCACAAGCACTGATGGTCGAGCAGCCGCTGTCCGCGGCAGATGTCGACTTCGTCACCAACCGCCATGCCGAAAGCAATGTCCTTGGTCGTTCTGCTGCAGCCGCGAGACATGACGGACCAGCTGTTGCGCTTGGAGAACTGGAGGAAACGGGTGACGAGCCCGAAGACGGCAAGGCCCTACGACCCGCCGCCGCGGGCACTGGAGCACTCGCTCCTTAGCCTGCGCGACGCCGGCTGACATGCCGTAGGCCAGCTGGTCGCGGACCACCCCTTAGACCTGCTTCGGTCAGTGGTTGACGAGACCAACGCTGATGAGGTGATCGTCCTGACCGCCCCGCACCACGTCAAGGAGTTCGTCCACCGGGACTGAGCGGACCGGGCCCGCCACAAAGTGGGCGTTCCGGTACTCAAGCTCTACGCCCACAACGAGGAGTGATCTCTTTGGCCGGATGACGAACCACATGCAGGCCATGCGGCCGCAGCGGGTGGCTCGAATCGCTCGCTCCGAACGGGCCGGAACGGGGAGCTCAAGATCACTTTCCGCCGTGCTGGTAGCCGAACTCGCGTGACAGCGGGGACCAAGCGCGTGCGCGGACCGGGCCGGTCAGGTGAATCGCGGGCCCGTGGTGCGTCCGTTCGCAGCGGACGGGCAGGCATACAAGCACGGGTTCCTGCGAGGAAGGGATTGCGCTGTGCGCCGTGCTCTGATCGTCGTCGATGTGCAGAAGGACTTCTGTGAGGGCGGCAGCATCCCGGTGAAGGGCGGCGCCGACCGGGCCCGCGCCATCGCCGAAATGGTCCAGCGCTCCGACGGCGAGTACGCGCACATCGTCGCCACCCGCGACCACCACATCGATCCGGGCGACCACTTCTCCGACCATCCGGACTACCAAAACTCCTTCCCCGTGCACTGCGTGGCCGGCAGCGAGGGAGGCGCCTTCCACCCGCACTTCGCGCCGATCGCCGCTTCCAGCGCCGTCGACGAGGTTTTCTACAAGGGGGCGCACTCCGCTTCCAAAAGCGGCTTCGAGGGCTCGGCCCAGGACGGCACCTCCCTCGCCGACTGGCTGCACGGGCGCAGCGTCAGCGATGTCGACGTCGTCGGTATCGCCACCGACCACTGTGTGAAGGCCACCGCGCTGGACGGCGCGAAAGCCGGCTTCTCCGTACGTGTCCTGCTCGACTACACCGCCGGCGTCGCCGCCCACACCACCGACCAGGCCATCGAGGAACTGCGCCAGGCCGGCGTCGCACTCACGGGCGAACCTGTCGTCCTCAACTAAGTGACCAGCCTCTCCTGCGTAACTCCGCCAACACGGAGTCGAGGTAGGGCAGCGACGAGCTCGTCTGCGGGCCTTGGCATACAGGGCGGGCCAACGGGCCTCCGCTTCCGGCGCGCAGGCAGTCACCAGCACCTCGCTCGTGTCAGCGACAACCCGCAAGGCCTGCTCGCTGCACACCCACCCGCAGCGGTGGACGTCACCGTGTACGACTGTCTGCCCTGCCTCGAAGCTGCGCACCGGCTTCTCCACCGTTGCCACAGTGTCACCTGAGTGGCGGTTCCGCCGTGCGGTTCACCTGCGGGTCCCGGACGCTGACAGCGAGTGGACCTGCACCCAGGACCGTGGCCCAGAAGGGACGATGATGAAATTTTCGACCATGCATGCCGATAAGGTTGCCGCCAAGGACACCACGCCTGACGGCTCGCTCGTGCGGACGCTTGGCGTTCTTCCGAACGTCGCAAGCTTCGCCCAGTTCGAACTTGCACCGAATCAGGCGTCGCAGGCACTGTCCCACGGCAGTGTGCAGGAAATCTGGTACGTCGTCTCCGGCTCCGGGGAGCTGTGGCGAAGCCTTGACAGCAAGGATGACAAGACCCGCCTCGAGCCAGGTGTCTGTGTGACCATCCCTGCCGGCACGTCTTTCCAGTCCCAGGCCGGAAATGACGGCCTGCAGATTGTCGCGGTGACCATTCCGCCGTGGCCGGGCAACGCAGGCGAGGCCCGGCAGCAAGACGGTCCCTGGCGCGTGGCAGCCAAGGCAGTGAAGGACGCCCGATCAGCAAGCCAGGGACTCCCCTTTGGTCCTCGTTAGGACAGGAGCCGATCCCGCCAGCGCTCGAAATCCATGACGAGGCCGCAGTCGCCCACCATGGACAGAGGCCCCGCGAGCAGACAGTCGATGTAATGCACATATAGGGGGACGAGTTGGGCGCGCAGCAGGGGAACCGCCTCGTCCTCTCGCAGGGGCTCCCCCTTGCGCCATCGCATCGCGGCCCGGATGAGGTCGCCTGCCACCGGCCTCTGAGCCGCCAAGTACCTTTCGGAGGCTTTGTCGGTGGCACCGACGCGGCCGGTCCGAGCCGTGTGGAGAAACCGCACGGGGAGCAGAATGATCTTCGTCAGCCAGAGAGGATCGGCGGGATCAACGAGTGCCCGGGGGTCACGGAACGTGCCGATGACCTGATCGGTCGCAAAGAACTCCAGAGCGGAACGGGCGCTGTCTTCGGCCAATTCGGCACCGCTGGGGCGCGGGAGATGCGCTGTGATGTCCTGGCCGTGCAGCACCTTCCCGTGTTCGGCGAGGTCCAGCCGGTCGACGGCGGGGAACCTCCCGTCGCTCCGATTGCCCGTCAGTGCACTCAGGGAGCTCCAGAACACGGAGAGCCGCTGATGCAGCGGGTCACCGCCGGCGCGCAGCTCGTCTCTCACACGTTCGATAGCAGGCAGATCATCCGGTGACCGGCCGTCCAGGACCAGCGCCAGGTCCACGTCGCTGACAGTGGGCGCGAAGCCCCCATGAGCCAGGCTCCCCAAGGCATAAGCGCCCAAAAGCCGCTTCCCCAGGAATTCCCGGTAGGCAGCAACAGCGTGCCGCAGCACAAGCCATCCGGACTCGTCGACCTGGCCCGCCCGGTGTGACAGTACGGGTGGCGTCATACAGCGACGCTCATCTTGCAGTCCCCGGGAAATCCGTGGTGAGTGACACACGTTCACCTTCCGCCGCCCATTCCGACCTCACACTGCGACGGCCTGACGTCTGCCAAACGGAGGCCGCCAGTAGAGGGCGCGACACACTGTAGATGCATTTCAGCCTGCTCGACTGCCGTACACGCCCAAGGCGCGAGCGGATGCCCGGCACGTTCATTCCGCAGGCATGCGGCGACATAAAACCGCGCACCCGGCTCGCCGGATATCAGACGGACCGGCCATGAGTTTCGGCTCGAACCGTCGTCGCGGCGGCACGCCGTGGCAGCGCCAGGGCGCGGCGCGCGTGACCGTCCCGATATCCGAGTATCATTTTCGGCGAGGCGTCGTTGCGGCTATGGGGCAACGTAAACGCGCAGAAGATGAGGGAACGAGTGATCAAGGATCTCTCACTTGAACGCATTCCGTCTCGGGATGGCGTATTACGTCCAGCCCAAGACACTCCCGCCGGCTCGGTAGAAAAGTTGCTGGGCGGGTGTCTGCGCATCACGGACACCCGCCTGGGGCGTCAAAACGGGCATCAGACCCACCTCCTGGAGACCCTCGAACGAACGCTCGACAAAGGTGTTTCAAGCGGAGACGAAGCAGCGTTGCTCGATGTGCACCGCAGCGCATACACGATCTACGAGACACTGCTTGGCCATCCGTTGAGTTCCGGTCCTCTTCACGAGCGCAGCGAATGGTTCAACTCGTTCCGCCACATTTTCGAGGAACGTGTTATGAACGCCGACACCGAAGCTGTCTCCCACCGGCTCCCGTCACCTGCGGATGCGACACAGCCCGGGTTCGTCCGCGATTGGATCCTGGCGGCGGCCAAGGAGCGCACCCCCTTGGACAGCGCGGTGGAGATCCATCTCGCCGAGCACGCGACTCTCGAAGAGCTGGCCCAGTTCGTTCAGGCGGACGGCTACCTCAACTACCGCTTCTACGACGCCCTGGTGCTTGCTCAGCCGCACTTCATGGAGACCGTGAAGCACCAGATCAGCCGCCACATGTGGGATGAGTGCGGCGAGGGAGACATGCTGACGGCACACACTGTGCAGTTCGCCCGCAGCCTTCGCCGGCTCGGGCTGGAGCTTCCCGCGGTACCACTATGGGAAGACTGGCGTCCGTACGCCGGGTACAACTTGTACTTCATACTGGCGTTCAACAGGCGCCACTACTTCAAAGCGCTAGGCAGTCTCGCCATGCCAGAGCTCTTCGACGCGGATCGGGATGCCGCCGTGGTACGTGGGTTCAAACGGCACGGTTTCAATCCTCAGAAGGACTTCGAATTCTTCTTCAACCACATGGAGGCCGATGCTGAGCACGGCCCAGAATGGCTGGACGGGGTGGTATTGCCCATCGTGGAGGCAGAGCCGGAGGCGGGCATCGAACTCATCACCGGCGGGGCCCTCCGGATGCTCGCCATGCGTCGATACAACGCATATCTCGCTCACCGCCTTGGGCTTCCCGAAGCCTCAGCATTCGCACCGCTCACCCACTAGCTAGTGACGTCACCCGAACCCGAGAGCGCGCGCTGTCGCCGCTGCTCGTAGAAGTTGTCACCGACGAAGACCCGGCATGGAACACTGCCGCGGAGGTCGGACTCCCCCAGGTGACACGGCAGAAGTGGCAGTGCGGCTGGTGCTGGCCGACCGCGAGGGCTTGTTGCCTGCACATGCCGCATTGGACCGTCACGGAGGCGTTCGGCTTCAGAGCAGCTGCTTGCGCCTCCATGCGCGCGTCGACGAGTTCACTCAGCCCCTGATAGCGGTCCCGCGGGATTGCCAAGGTGTCGTCGACCAGGAGGCGGTCGGGCTTCGGCTTCCGCGCTCCCCATCTTGTGCTCATGGATGTTCCTGGCTGCAATATCTACAGTGCTGTGGTTGACGGCTGGTCAGGGGGACCCATGTCGTACGTGGGGGAATTGGCGCTGGCGGACGGCAGCGTGCTGCTGGTCGAGGTGCAGGGGGAAGCGCCGCCAGGCGTCGACCGGGTGGGACGGCTGGCCGACGGTCTGCGCCAAGGCGCCCAGTCCCTGGACGAGGCGCTCGCCGGGGTACGCCCGGCCCTGCAGTCGGTCGTCGACACGGTCCGGGGACTGGCCACCGTACCCCAGGCCGTGACCGTGCAGTTCGGTATCACTGTTGTGGCGGGAGCGGGAGTCGTGGTGGCCAGGGCGGCGACCGAGGCCAGCTTCACGGTGACCGCGACCTGGGACAACTCCGCTTCCGCTAGCGCGGCCGGCCCATCATGACCAGCGCCGTCGACCGCCTTGCGCCGGCGGTCGCGAGAGTGCTGGCGCCGGACGGCACCGTCGCCGGAGCCGGCTTCCTCATCGCGCCGGACACCGTGTGCACCTGCGCGCACGTCGTCGCGCAGGCGCTCGGCACCGAGCACGCAGAGCGGTCCCGCGACCTCCCCGACGGCACAGTCACCCTCGACTTCCCGCTGATACGTCACGCGTCGCACGCACAGCGGACCTACCCCGTCAGGGTCTCCTCCTGGGAACCGGTCGGCGAAGACGGCAGCGGGGACATCGCCCTGCTGCGGCTGCCCGAGGAACTCCCCCAGACAGTCCGCCCGGTGCCACTGGTCAGCAGCGGCGAGATGTGGGGGCACCACTTCCGAGTGCTCGGCTTCCCGGCCGGCAGCGACCACGGCCAGTGGGCGCAGGGTCGCGTGCGCGACCGAGTCGGTGCCGGGTGGATCGCGCTGTCCGAGGAGTACGACCGGCTGCGCCGCATCTCCCGCGGATTCAGCGGGTGTCCCGTGTGGGACGAAGAACTCGGCGGCGTCATCGGCATGGTGGTGGCCACGGCCCGCGGCGAACGCGAGGACACCGCCTACCTGGTGCCGTCCGCCACGCTGGTCGAACTGCAGCCCGGACTGCGGCGCTGTCCGTACCGGGGTCTGGAGCCGTTCCGGGAGGAGGACGCGGAGTTCTTCTACGGCCGGGAGACGGATGTCAGCCGGGTGACCGACACCGTACTCCGGTACGCGGTCGTCACCGTCGTCGGCGCGTCGGGCAGAGGTAAGTCCTCCCTCGTACGCGCGGGTGTGCTACCTGAACTTCGCTCCCGGGGCTACTCGGTGACCGCGTTCCGGCCCATCCGGGGTGCCCGCCCCGTACGTGCCCTGGCACGGGCGCTGGCGGTCGAACCGGCCACCGTGGAGGGACGCTTGACCGAGACCGCAGCGCTGCTGACCGAGGAACTCCTCGCTCGCAGCGGCGACCGGGGCCACGTCCTGTTCCTCGACCAGTTCGAGGAGGTCGCCGCCACCGAGCCCGACGAGGCCCGCCGGCTGCTGGCCCTGGCCGTTGCCATGACCCGGGCCGTACGCCCCACCTCTGGCCGTGCGCTCCGTGTCGTCGCCACTCTCCGGCACGGTTCGCTCGACGGCCTGGTCGAGCCGGGGATGGCCGGGCTGCTGAGCGAGGGCACGCAGATCATCGCGCCGCTCGATCGCCCCGCGCTGCTGCGCGCCATCACCGGTTCGGCCGGCCGGGTTCCGGGCCTGGCCTTCGAACCGGGGCTGCCGGAGCGGATCGTGGACGACGCGGAGGCGGAGCCGAGCTGCCTGCCGCTCGTCCAGTTCGCACTGACCCGCCTGTGGGAGAGCCGTCGGCACACCCTTCTCACGCACGCGGCCTACGAATCCCTCGGGCGGGTGGGCGGCGCGCTGACGGCCTATGCGGAACAGTCGGTCGCGCCCGCCCTGGCCGACCTTGGCGAGGACACCCTGCGCCGGCTCCTCGCCCAGCTGGCTCGGCCGGACGAGAAGTCGGAGTTCGTTCGGATGCCAGCTCGCCTCGACGGCCTTGACCACCAACTCCGCAACGCTGCCCACGCGTTGAGCCTCACCCGGCTGGTGACCCTCAACCACACGGCGGAGGGCGAGGAGATCGTCGACCTTGCTCACGAGTCGTTGATCCGGCAGTGGCCCCGCGCCCAGGCCTGGCTGGAGGAGACCCGCGATTTCCGCGCCTGGCAGGAACAGGTGCGCGCGGCGACCGCCGTATGGCAGCAGAACAACCGGGACCCCGGGGCACTGATGCGCGGGGCGGTGCTGGAACGGGCCCTCGAGTGGCGGACGCGGCGCGCCCCGGACATCGGCAAGGAGGAGCTCGCCTACATCGAACAGAGCGACTGGAGACGTCGGCGGGGTGTGCGACGGCTGCGGGTGACGACGGCGTGCATCGCGTTGCTGGCGCTAGCGGCGGGGGTGCTGGCGGTGTTCTCCTTCCAGAAGGCGGAGCAGCAGCGGGCGGCCAACGACCGGATCGCATCACGGGTGTTGGCCTCCGAGGCTGACGCACGCCTGGGTACGGATCCGTCGCAGTCGATCGCGCTGGCGCTGGAGGCGTGGCGGCGGTCGGACACTGCGCAGGCGCGGGCAGCGTTGCTGAACCAGTACATGGCGCTGGCGGGTACGACGGTGGTCGAGGACGGAATCGGCGAGAGCGGGAACAGCCACTTCGCTGCCTCGAACGACGGCCACGTCTTCGTCCAGGTGACCCCGCACGGAGAACGACGAACAGTCTCGGTCGTCACGGTGTCGGACTCGGGTACCGAGCGGGTCGTGCGGCTCAGCGGGGTTCCACAGAAGGCCGACGCAGTCGACGTCAGCGACGATGGAGACCGCGTGGCTGTTGCGGGAGGCAACGGCGAGTTCGCGGTCTGGGAACCAGTGGGGCACCAGTGGAACCGTGCGGCGGCCGGGCAGTGGGCACCAGTGCGCAGCACCGAGGGCCTGTCGACGCTGCGCCTCGACTTCTCGCCCGACGGCCGACGGCTGCTGCATCTGGTGACGGGCGGCAGCGCGGAGTCGTGCGGCACGGCGAGCGGTTGGCGCACGGTCTGGACCACGGAGCCAGATCCCCGGCGCGTCGACAGCGTGACCGGTCGCCCGAAGGGCAGCCGCTGTGTGACCGACGCAGCCCTGGTGACCAACAGCGGCGACGTGGCACTCGCCTGGGACGGCCCCCGGGCTGGCCGGGTGTCCGTCGGGATCGAGGCGCGCTCTTCGAGCGCGCCCCACTGGTCGCTGCCGGACGTCGCATCCGCCTCCTTCGCTCCGAGCGGCAGGGGAATCGTCGTCACGGACGGGGACTACACGATGACCGCCGCGTACCTACTGGACGAGGCCGGGCGGCTGTCACCGCGCATGCCGACCGTTTCGGGCGACGAGTCGAGTCCCTTCGCCGGCTGGTCCTTCGACCTCTCCGGCCGCTTCCTGCTCAGCTCGCGGTCCGACGGCTCGACCCCGGTTCTCGACCTGCGTGAGCACAAAGCACACCAAGCCCACTCCCCGTCGGAGCAGTTCGGCTACACCGTGGGCCTGCCGACCGTCGTGGTGACGCGTCCGGGGGCCTCCCCCTGGCTGTTCTGGGGCGTCGGAAACGATCTCGTACGATCGGCCAGCGAACCCGTTTCGGCGGATTCCGGGGCAGAAGTGAGGAACTACGACAGCGAACCCATGCTGCTGACGGACGACCATGCCGTCTATGCGAAGACGGAGTCCGAGTACGCCAAGGAGTCTGTCCTGACCATCGTGTCAAGGCGAACGGACGGACCGCGCACCAGATTGACCACCTCGTCGAACGCCGACAACTGGCAAGGCTCTGGCCCCCTGACCACCGACGACGCGTACTTCGGCTTCTGGGACACGGACGGACTCGGCTACTTCCGGCTGTCCGACCCCGCCCCCCGGATCCTCACCATGCCGCACCGGGGTCCCGCCCGGCCGGTCCTCGACGCGGCACCACTGAGCAACTCCGACGTCGCAGTACTCACCGAGGACGGACTGCACCGCTTCTCCCTCTCCGGCCGTCCGGCACTGCCCGAACCCATACCCGGTGCGCCGTGCGCCGCCCGCGGCGAGAACCCCCTGGCCCGCGAAACCTGCCTCGCTCTGGTAGCACGCCCGGAGCATCCGGACGAGGTGGCAGTGCTCTTCGAGGACGGACGCATAGAACTGTGGCGGCTGCGGCAGGGAGCCACCCGTCGGCTGGGCGCCGTCGAGGCGGGTGTGGACACCAGTGCCTACGGAACCCTGTACGGGGAGGACCAGATGGCGTTTCTGGGCCGCGGCGACGGACTGCTGGTGTCGTCCTTCGGATGGACGTCTCTGTGGACATTCGACCGCGCGGAGCCCGTCTGGTCCGTCTCCGCACCGGACATCGACATGCGGGTAACGTTCCTGAACTCCGGTGTCTTTTACGCCACTTCCTACGGAGAGGAAATCTTCCATCCGGTGAAGGTGAGCGACGATGCCGATCCGGAGATCGTGCCGGGCGTCTTCCCCGGAGTCCTCGCCATCCACGGCCAGACCCTGGAGTACATGGTCGGATACCAGACCCTGAAGATCCCACTGCAGGGTGAGGACCTGGCCAAAGCACTCTGCGCCGTCCTCAACCATGAGTACGACCCCACCGACCTCAACAACATCCTCCACGGCCTCGGAGTGGACGATGCGGGCCGCTTCTGCCCCTGAAGCCGCAAACCCTGTCTGATTCCTCCGTAAGAGCCGGTGAGGGGGGCGCGGGACGGAAACATGCTGGTCAGCCCGGGTTCGAGCGTTGCGAGTCGCTGGATCGCCTCGGTGATCACATCGGTCCAGGGCCAGTGGCGGGCGAACCTGAGGTGCCGGCGGCGGGCGCGGTGCCTGTCAGGGCGAGCATCGACATCCAGGCCAGCAGGTCCAGGGCGATTTCGACGACCTCCAGCCAGATCTGATTCTGCGCGGCATCGTGCAGGTGCAGGTTGCGCAGGCCAGTGGCACGGGCGGCGCGGATACGGTCCTCGGCACGGGCGCGCTGGCGGTGGCGGAGTTCGAGTGCGGCGATCGGCGTGTTCCTGGTGTTGGCGGGAACACGGTGAGACACAGACCGTCGGCGTCGGTGAAACGCAACTGAGCACCGGGGTACGGGCGTTCCTTGCGGACGATCAGCCGCATGCCCGGAGGCCACCACGCGGCGGCCGGGGGAGGCAATGACCATCCTGACCGCGGATTCTGCACCACTCAACAGACACGCGAGCTCCTCGGTCGCCGTTCCGCCTCTCGGCTGCGGCTTGGTGGTGCGTCGTTCCAGGGACGGCTCATCTCATCCGACCGCTCCACACCCAAAACCGCCGTGCAGCCCTCCGCCAGGACCCCGACCCGGCCGCCATCACCCTGCACATCCAGGTCGCGGAGACGGTCCGCGCCCGCGACGCCGAGAGCGCCGAACAGCTGACCCGAGGAGATCACGGTGGGCGCCCTGCATGAGTTGGACATCCTGGCGACTAGCTGGCCCCGGGCGGCACAGGACGACGAGTGCGGGCGGGGCCTGCGCCTTTTCACGCCCTGTCCGATGAGATGGGCGTCGAGTACGACTGCTGTAGCCGTTCGAGGAGTGTCCCACTACGCTCGCCGAGCGCTGACGTGGTGGTTCGAGCACGCGGACCGCACCACGTGGTCCCCGTTTCTCAGCCACCTCGCCCAAGCGCTGCACTCCGGCGGCTTCACCGACGCCGCTGCCCGGTCTTCGAACGGTCGGCACGGGCACAGTGTCGTGTCTGGCTCACGCTGCAACGAGTCTCTCGAAGAAGAACTCGTGCTTGAGGAACGACGTCTCGTGTTCCGCCCCCGGGTACGGCGGGATGAGCTGAGCGGCCTGGATGAGACGCCAGCCATCCTCCAGCGCGGCGACGCCCGTCTCGTACGGCGGCTCATCGCTGTCCCCGGTGGTGGGTCGGGTGGCGCCGGTGCCGTCGTAGCGGGCCCATCCGATGACCGGGGAGTCGAGGGCGGATGTGCCCAGGTACAGGACGAGGACCTGCTGCCGCACGGTGTTCGAACTGGTCACGCGTTGCTCCTCTGCGCAGGTCGGTTGGAGATTCGGGTAGCCCAGTACTCGATGTCGAAGTCGGGGTCGGCGGACAGGAAGCGCCAGAGCTTGATCCGGTTGTGGATCTCCAGCCGGCCGGTGGCCGGTTCGTACCAGGGGAAAGTGCGTTCCAACTCCTCACGCACAGCTGGGTCGTGCAGGTCCACCGTGTCCCAGAGCCGCAGCTGCGGCACGGTCGGGTTGAAACGGATCTTGTACATGTGGCGGACGATGTCGCTGTCGTTGCGCCGCCCTCCGTGCCAGATGCCGTGGTGCAGCAGGATGACCGTACCGGCCGGGCAGGTCAGCCGGGTCTGGCCGCGCAGGTTCTGGTAGCGGCCGGTGTCGGACTCGTTGGTCCGGCGCAGATGACTGCCCGGGACGATGAGCGTGCCGCCCATGCCCGCGGTGACCTCCTGCGGGTAGTACATGAGTTGTACGTCGAAGGCGTCGGTCCGCAGATCGATGAGGGCGTCGGCGTGCAGCGGCTGCGCGCTGCCCTCGCGCGGTTCGCGGGTGTGCACGTAGTGGTGGTCGACGGTCGGATTCGGGCCCACCAGGCTCTCCAACGCGCCTGCGACGCCGGGGAGTTCGACGAGCCGTCTTGCGAAGGATCCCTCGGGGAACGCCTTCGGCACTGGGGTGCCGTACGGCACGGAGGGCAGCCCCGCGGCGAAGACGCCGAGCGCCTCCTCATTGAGTTCCCGGGGCACGATGCCGTCGAGGCGCAGGAAACCGTGCGCCACGAACCGCGCCACCTGGGCAGAACTCAGCAGTTGTCGTGTGGTTGGCATACGGCAACCGTAGAAAGAGACGGTCCCGAAGTCGTGGGCTGTAATCAGCGAGTGCTGGTAATTTTCCACCATGACGCACTCGGTGGAGTTGGCTCTCGACCTGCCTCCGCATGTGGAGAACGCGGGCGTGGGCGTACACGGGCACGCCGGCCCTCACGACGTGTTCCGGCTGCCGCGGCTGTGGCAGCTCCATCTGTACGGCTACTCCGGCACCCTGGAGTTCGGCGGCTTTCGGCATCCGATCCGCCCCGGGCACGTGAGCCTCGTGCCGCCCGGCACAGAAGTGCACTTCCACTACGACACCACGCCCTGCGAGCACCTGTACGCCCACTTCAGGCTGCCAGGCGAGGGCGAGCGGCGCCGCGTCCCGGTGATGCAGGACGCAGGTGCGGACGCCGCGGTGCTCAGCGGGCTGCTGCGGCAGACGGTCGCGGCTGGCACGCAGTCCCCGGCACGGGCCGCCGCGGAACTCTGGACAGTGCTGTGGCGCACGACCGGCCTGGCCGGTGCCTCCGGGAACCGCGAGGGGTCCCGCCATCCCGCCCTGCGGACGGCCATGGCCCACATCGAGCAACACCTGGCCGACCCGCTGGACGTCCCGGACATCGCCCGAGCCGCCGGGATCTCGCACACCCATCTGACGCGGTTGTTCCGGCAGGACACCGGACTCACGGTCGTCGGCTACATCCGGCGCCGCCGCATGGAGCGCGCCCGACACCTCCTGATCGCCTCGACGCTCGCCATCCCGGCGATCGCTGCGACCGTCGGCATCCCCGACCTCCAGGCATTCAACAAGACCTGCCGCAGGGAACTGGGCGCCTCACCGCGAGCCGTCAGGCACTCAGGGCGTCGATGAGGGCCTTGATGACATCCTCGGCGGAGGCGGTACCGCCGACGTCGCGGGTGAGGACGCGGGTATGAACCTGACGCTCGGAGCGGGAGCGCTGCGGCGTCGCTTGTGCAGGGACTGCATCGTGCGCGCGTCCTCGTACTTGCTCATGGGCATGTCGAGCAGTAACTCTTCGTCCGGAAGAGCCCGGCCCGCAGTTTCTCCAGCTGCTCGGGGCCGATCAGCCCGGTCCGCGCGTCCATCAGGTCGCTGATGAGCGTCACGGCCTCGGCACCGTCTTCGGCCGAGCGCGGCCTCGGCGTCAGACCCATGCCCTGCCAGACGTTCTCGTGCATACGGGACAGAAACTGCCGAGCCTGCTGCGAAGCCACGCTCCCTCCTCCGTGTCGAGCCGGGTCCCACGCTCCCATAACGGCAGCCGACGCGAGAAGTAGTGGGGACACGTCAGAGCCCCGGTCGGTGATCGGATTCTGTTGGCAAGTCCCGCAGAGTAAGGCCAATTGGCCACCTACGACTGTGAATTCGCCAACAGGATCTCTGTGATGGAGCGACGGGCACCGCGGCAGTCGCAGCCTGATCAGGAACTACTTCTGTGACCTCCGGTCCGAATCATCCGACGCAAACTGCTTCGGGCTGCTGCCACGTCGTCCTCAGCCTCTCGGAGGCGGCGCTGTAGTTCGCCGTTCTCTGTTTGGGCCTGGTTGAAGCGTGAGGCCAGTTCGTGGTTGTGGGTGGTCAACTCGTCCATCCGCGCAACGAGATCCTTCGAGGCGACCTGGTCGAGCTGCTGACCGACGTTGCGTTGGAGGACTCCTTTCAAGTGATCGCGCTCTTCGCGGAGTGCTCTGATCTCGGCGCGCGCGAGCTCCAGATCGGTGCGAATGCTCGCGGTGCTCGTCGTGCCTCCGGTCAGGCGATCGTGTGTAGGGCAGCTTGCATGCTGAGTCCGGGCCTTCTCGATGTGTTCGCGGACTCCGTCGGCGTAGACCAAGCAGTTCGACACTCCCGCGGTACGGGCTACGGCCGCGAAGTCCTGCTCATGTTCGGTGCCTCCTTCGGCGACCGCGTCGGCCGCCGAAGACTGTTCGCCATCGGACTCACGATCTTCACCGCGGCCTCGGTCGCGGCCGCGCTCGCCCCCGGGATGGGTGAACTCATCGCCGCCCGTGCCGCGCAGGGCGTCGGGGCCGCGATAGCGACGCCGCTGACGCTCACCCTGCTGGCAGCGGCCGTCCCCGCCGAACGGCGCGGCGTTGCCTTCAGCATCTGGGGCGCGGCCAGCGGTATCGCCGTCGTCACCGGACCGCTCATCGGTGGCACGCTCACCGAACATCTCTCCTGGCAGTGGATCTTCTGGGTGAACGTCCCGCTCGGCCTGGCGCTGATTCCGCTGGCCCTGCTGCGGCTGGGCGAGAGCCACGGACCGAACTCGAGCCTCGACCTCGCTGGCACGGCCCTGGTCAGCGGTGGTCTGTTCGGCGTCGTCTGCGCCCTGGTACGCGGCAACGCCGACGGCTGGACCAGCACGCCGGTGCTGGGCGGCTTCTTCGCGGGTACGGCCCTGCTCGTCGGCTTCGTCCTCTACGAACTGCGCGCCACGCACCCGATGCTGCCGATGCGCCTGTTCCGCCACCGCTCCTTCAGCGCCATCAACGCCGCCAGCCTGCTGATGTTCCTGGGGATGTTCGGGGCGATCTTCCTGCTCAGCCAGTACCTGCAGACCGTCGGCGGCTACTCGCCGATGGAGGCCGGCGTGCGGATGCTGCCCTGGACCGCCACGCCCGTGATCGCCGGGCCGCTGGCGGGGGCACTGTCCGACCGCATCGGCGGCGCTCCTGTCGTCACGGTGGGCATGGCCCTGAACGCGGTGGGCCTCGGGCTCTGGGCGCTGGCCGTCGAGCCGCAGGTGTCGTACACCGCTCTGCTGCCGGCGCTGATCGTCTGCGGAATCGGCATGGGTATGTTCTTCGCCCCCAGCGCGAACCTCGTCATGAGCACGGTCCGTCCGGAGGAGCAGGGCATGGCCTCCGGCGCCAACAACGCGATCCGCGAGGTCGGCGGCGCCATAGGCGTCGCGTCGCTGGTGGCGGTCTTCTCCGCCCACGTCGTACAGGTCGATACCATCGTCCTGATCCTCCTCCAGACGGACGATCACCTCAGGCCAGATGTTCCAGTCGGCCCGAGCGGCGGCGCGGGAGCGCAGGCGGCCGGCCTACGGAGGCCTTGGCCTGGTCGGACAAGACACTCCCCTCCGCCGCCGGCATGGCGCAGGTCCGGCACCCGATGGGCCGGATGGCCTGCGGACTCGATCCGGCGCTCGGCGCACACCCGGCAGCGTGCCGGCATGCAACGACGTCGCTCGACGTCGCGTGCTGCGCCGATACCGCTCCCGGATGTGCCGGCCGGTCCCCATGACGGCGCTCGGTCGCTGCCTGCCCCGCCGGCCGTCGCCCCGGGTATTCGGGGGCGGCGTCGCTGCTGCCCGGGCCGGAGTGGAGGGCCGCCTGTGGCTGGGTCATGTCCGGACGGGAGTACAATTTTCATCAGGCAATGAATTACTGCTCACCCGGAAGATGGGGCCGTGATGGAGCGGACCACGTGTTGTGTGGTGGGAGGCGGCCCCGCGGGCATGGTCCTCGCCCTGCTGATGGCCCGGGCCGGCATCGCTGTGACCGTGCTGGAGAAGCACGGCGACTTCCTGCGCGACTTTCGCGGCGACACCGTGCACCCGTCAACGCTGGCGCTGCTGGACGATTTGGGTTTGGCCGAGCGCTTCGCCCGGCTGCCGCAGCGCCGGGTCCGCACCGTCCAGTTGCCCGTCGGGGCCGGCCGTTCGATGATCACGATCGCGGACCTCGCGGTGCTGCCCGGCCCGTACAACTACGTGGCGATGGTGCCCCAGTGGGACCTGCTCGACCTTCTCGCCGACGAGGCCCGCCGCGAACCGTCCTTCCAGCTGCGGATGAACACCGAGGCGACCTCTCTCCTGATCGAAGGCGGGCGGGTGACCGGAGTGCGCTACCGCACCCACGACGGCCGCACCGGCGAACTGCGTGCCGTCCTCACGGTCGCCTGTGACGGGCGCGGATCACTGGCCCGCGCCCGGCCCGAACTGGGACTGCACCGCTTCGACTGCCCCATGGACGCCTGGTGGTTCCGGCTGCCGCGGCACGAGGGCGATCCACGCGGACTCGTCGGCGGCACCGGCGACCGCTTCCTCACCGCGATGATCGACCGCGGGGACTACTGGCAGTGCGCCGCACTCATCCCCAAGGGCACCGACCCCGAGCGCCGCGCCGCCGGCCTCGACCGCTTCCTGGCGGACTATGCCGCCGCCGTTCCCTGGCTCGCGGACCGCACGCACGCACTGCACTCCTGGGACGACGTCAAGCTGCTCGACGTGCACCTGGACCGTCTGCGCCGCTGGCATCGCCCCGGGCTGCTGTGCATCGGCGACGCGGCGCACGCGATGTCACCGGTCTTCGGCATCGGTATCAATCTCGCCGTGGAGGACGCCGTGGCCGCCGCCCGACACCTGGTCGAGCCGCTGCGCCGCGGGGTGGTGGGCCTGCGCGACGTGCGCGCGGTGCAGCGCCGTCGACGTCCCACCACCGTCGCGACACAGGCGCTCCAGCGGACGGCCCACGCCCGCTTCATCGCGCCCGTCCTCCAGGGACAGCCACCTTTCGGCAGCGCGGACCGGGCCCGGCGCATCACTGCGCTGCTCACCGGGTCACGCCTGATACGCCGTCTCCCCGCGTACTTCATCGCCTATGGCGCGCTACGGGAGCGTCCACCGGACGCGTCCGTGCGGCGCTGACGGCAAGCATGGCAGTCCTGTGGCTCAGCAGTGTCGTGAGGTTGTCTCTTGCGCCGCGGCAACTCCGCTGGCTGTACCGCCGCAGAACCACGGACGCCGCACACTGCGGCAGTCACGTGGACCTGACCAGCGTGTCCCACAGGCACGAGGCAACTCATCAGCTCTTCGGCAAGATCCTGATTCGGCTCCCGGACGTCGCCTTCCGACCCGCCTGATCCGCCCCTTTCTCGCGGCATCCGACGTTCGTCGCCGGTGCCCGCCGACCTGCTCACCTTCCGCCAGCCGCGGCGTGGCTTGCACACGAGGTCTATGGCGGCGGCGCAAGAAGCGGCGTCGTACTCAGGCCTGCTGTCGTCTGGGCTTCCAGCCGGCCCGTGGCACAGCGTCGAGCAGGCGGCGGGTGTAGTCGTGCTGGGGATGGTCGAGGACCTGTGCGGTGGGTCCCGCCTCGACGATCCGTCCCCGGTGCATGACCACGCAGTCGTCGCTGATCTGTCGTACGACACCCAGGTCGTGGGAGACGAAGAGGTACGCAACGCCCGTGTCGCGCCGCAGGCCGTCCAGGAGGTTGAGGACCTGGGCCTGGACGCTGACGTCGAGTGCGGCCACCGCCTCGTCGAGGATGAGGAGTTGGGGACGGGCCGCCAACGCGCGGGCGGTGGCGACGCGTTGGCGCTGTCCTCCGGAGAGCGCGCGGGGGTGGCAGCGGCCCGTGCGCTCGTCGAGTCCTACTTGTTCCAGGAGTTCGACGACCTGTGCCTCGGTGGCGCGCGGGGCGCCTTCTCGGTGCTCGTCGAGGATCTCGGCGATCGCCGAGGCGGCCGTCTGGCGGGGGTCGAGGGAGGAGTTGGGGTCCTGGAAGACCATCTGGATCTGCCGGGCACGCCGCTTGCGCTCGGCCCGGTCGATCCGTCCCGTGGAGCGGTGTTCCCCGGCGAACTCGACCGTGCCCTCGGTCGCCGACTCCAGGCCGGCGATGATCCGGGCGCAGGTGGTCTTTCCCGAGCCGGACTGGCCGACGACCGCGAGAGATCCCGCTGTGGGAATGCGGAAGGACACGTCGTCGACAGCGGTGAATTCCTCGCCCCGCGCGGCGAAGGTCTTGCGCAGGCCGGTCACGGTGAGCAGGTCAGTCATGGGTGGCCATCTCCTCGCGTGTCAGGGTTCCGCGTAGCTCCCGTGCCCGGTGGCAGGCCACGTCGTGGCCGCCCAACTGCTGGGCTGGCGGGGCCTGTTCGCGGCACGGATCAAGTGCGTGCGGACAGCGCGGGGCGAACACACACCCCTGCTCGATCTCGTACGCGGCACTGGGCCGGCCGGGGATCGCCGCGAGCCGGCCCCGCTGCGTCGCGCTCGGCCGGGCGGCCAACAGGGCCGCTGTGTAGGGGTGCAGTGGATGGCCGTAGAGCGTGCCCGCCGGACCGGTCTCCGCGAGCGAACCGGCGTACAGCACAGCCAGGTTGTCCGTGACAGCAGTGGCGAGGTCCAGGTCGTGGGTGATCAGGATCATGGCCAGGCCGCGCTCGCGGCGCTGCTCGTCGAGGATGGCCAGGACCTCTTCCTGGGTGGTGACGTCGAGTGCGGTGGTGGGTTCGTCCGCGACGATCAGGCGGGGCTCGGCGAGCAGCGCGGCGGCGATCATGACGCGTTGGAGGAGGCCGCCGGACAGCTGGTGCGGGTACTGGGTCATACGGCGTTCGCCGTCGGGGATGCCCACCTCGGCGAGTTGGGCGACGGCTTTGGTCGCCGCCTCGCGCCGGGTGACGTCCTCGCGTAGGCGCAGGCCCTCGGTGAGGAAGTCCCCGACGGTCCGGACGGGGTTGATGTGGGCGCGGGGGTCCTGGTGGATCATCGCGATCTCGGACGCCCGCCAGGCGCGCAGCTCACGGGGGCCGAAGCCGTAGACGTCGCGGCCGTCGAAGGTGACCGTGCCGCGTACCCGGACGCCGGGTGCCAGGAGCCGTTGTACGGCGCGTACGGTCATGGACTTGCCGGAGCCGGATTCGCCCACGATGCCGAGGGCTTCGCCGGCGCGGACTTGGAAGTGGACGTCGCTGACGATTGGCCGGATTTCATGGTCCACCGTCACGTCGATGTCGAGGTGTTCCACGGTCAACAGTGGGTCTTGGGTCGTCATGCGGGCACCTCCGCTCGCTGGGCGAGCCGTTCGCCGAGCACGTTGACGGTCACCACGGTCAGCACGATGAGGGCGCCGGCGACGAGGGTTTCCTGAGGGGAGCCGTTGAGGAGGGAGGCGCGTCCCTCGGAGATCATCAGGCCCCAGTCGGTGGCGGGTGGCCGGGCGCCGAGGCCGATGAAGGAGATGGCCGCGAGGTCGACCAGTGCCGAGGCGAAGGCGATGGTCGCCTGGGCGCGGATCAGGGGCCAAAGGGCGGGCAGCAGGTGCCGGGCGTTGATGCGCCAGGTGGAGAAGCCGGCCACGAGGCAGGCCTCCACATAGGGCAGGTGGCGCTGGCGTACGGCCGCTGACCGGATCACCCGGGCGAGGAAGGGGATGTAGGCGAGGCTGAGCGCGGCGACGGGGGCGGTGAGGCCGGTGCCGAAGACGCCGACCGCGAGGATGGCGAAGAGGAGGCTGGGGAAGGCGAGCAGGATGTCCAGGACGCGGTTGAGCAGGGTGTCGGTGCGGCCGCCGTACCAGGCCATGACCAGAGCGAGGGCGGTGCCGCCGAGCGTGGCGGCCAGGACCACGACGGCGGGGCCGAGCAGGGTGAGCGTGGCGCCGGACAGGGCGCGGCTGAGGATGTCGCGGCCCAGTGCGTCGGTGCCCAGGGGGTGGGTGGCGGAAGGGCCCGTGTCGGCGGCCAGGACGTCGGTCTGGCGGGGGTCGTAGGGGGCCAGGAACGGGCCGAGTACGGCGAGCAGGACCAGGAGCGCGCAGAGCACGGCCGTGACGGCCAGGACCGGGTCGAAGCGGCGGCGGGTGCGCCTGCGGGGCAGGGTCAGGGCGGGGGCGGTGACGGTCATCAGGCGGGCCTCCGCTCGCGGATGCGTGGATCGAGAACCCGCTGAAGGCTGTCGATCACCGTGGTGACCAGGACGAACAGCAGGACCAGCAGCAGGCTGATGGCCATGACCACGTTGTAGTCCTTGCCCTGGACGCTGGTGACGAGGAAGGAGCCGATGCCATCGATGCCGAAGGCGGTCTCCACGACGACGGTTCCAGCCACGAGCCCGGCGACGAGGGTTCCGGTGACCGTGATGATCGGGATGGCGGCGTTGCGCAAGATGTGCCGGCGGAAGACGAGCGCGGGCGGTACGCCCCGGCCCAGTGCCGTCTCCACGTGCTCGCGGGTCTGCTCCTCGCGCAGCGCGGTGCGGGTGATCTGGGCGACGTAGGCGCTCCAGCCGACCGCGAGGGCGGCGGCGGGCAGGGTGAGGTGCCAGAGCCGGTCGCCGAAGCCGCTGCCCGCGCCGAGCGTGGGGAACCAGCCCAGGTCCAGGGCGAACACGGTGACGAGGGCGGAGGCGGCCACATAGCTGGGCACCGCGATGCCCAGTCCGCTGATGGCGGCCGTGACCGGGCCGAGCGGGCGGAACACCGCGCCCAGGATGCCCAGCAGCAGGCCGATGACGATCACGAGGACAGCCGCGTAGCTCACCAGGAAGAGCGTCGTCGTCAGGCGGGCTCCGAGGAGGTCGGAGACCGGGGAGAGGTAGACCACCGAAGAGCCGAAGTTCCCGTGCAGGCAGTCGGCCAGCCAGTGGACGTAGCGGACGGGCACCGGCTCGTCGAGGCCGAGTTCGTGGCGCAGTGTCGCGCGCTGGGCGTCGGTGGCGCGGGCGCCGAGCAGGCGTCCGACGGGGTCACCTGGGGCGAGCGACAGGGCGGTGAACACGGCGAGGGACGCGACCAGCACGGTGAGGGCCGGGCCGAGGACCCAGCGGGTCAGCAGCCGCCGTACCCGTTGTGCCTTCGTCCTGCCGGGGGATGGGCTCATGGCGTGATACCTCCGGGCTCACTTCGTACCGATGAGGGCCAGCGAAGGCCGGAAGAGATAGGTGAAGGAGGTCGTGGCGCCGGTCAGGCGGCTGTTGAGGTAGCTGACCTCGTGGAGGTTGACCAGCGACGTGCCGATGCCGGCCTCCTCCCAGATGTCCTGGGCGGCGGTCAGTACCTTGACGCGCTCGGTGGTGTCGAAGATCGTGCGAGCCCGGGCGATCGCGTCCGTGACGCTCTTGTCGTTGTAATTGGTCCAGTTGTAGCCACCGCTGGGTGCGAAGGCGAAGCCGATGTACTCCAGCGGGTCGGGGGCGCCGTTGAAGTTGGCGCTGAGCACCAAGTCGGTGCCCTTCCGGGCGGCCGCGTCGTAGAGCATCGTCGAGAAGTCGAGGGGCTGGGCCTGGTTGATGGTGATCTTGACGCCGATCTCGGCGGCCTGCTGCTGGATGAGCTGGGCCACCCGGGAGAAGGTGTCGTCACCGGCCTGGATGGACAGGGTGAGTGTCTGGCCCGCGTAGCCGCTGGACTTCACCAGCTGCTTGGCCTTGTCGAGGTCGTAGGCGTTCTCGGTGGCGTAGCGGGCTGACGCCTGTTGCCACTGCTTCCTTCCGTCCGGGTCCCAGGTGGAGGAGGCGACCAGCGTGTAGTTGGGCTCGGCCGCGCCGTGGTAGACGGCCTTGGCCAGGGCCGGGCGGTCGATGGCAATCGCGAGGGCTTGGGAGAGGGCAGGGTTCTTGAGCGGTCCCTTGTCGGTCGCGACGCCGAACTCCAGGGACTGCGGGGAGGGACCGAAGTGCACCGCGCCTGTGGAGGCGCCGGTAAGGCTGGGGATCACGGACGGCGGGACCTCGTAAGCACCGTCCAGTTCACCGGACTTCAGGCCTTGAACCAGGGCGGCGGTGTCGGTGACGAAGGAGAGTGTCACCTTCGCCGCGCGGGCGCGGAACGCCTTGTCCCAGTAGGTGTCGTTGCGCGTCAGCTCGATCGACCTGCCAGGTGACCAGGACGCCAGCTCGAAGGGCCCGCTGCACATGATCCCGCCGGACGCGGTGCCGAAGTTCTTGCCGGCCTTCTCGGTGAAGGACTCCTCGACCACGAGCCCGGCGACGGTGGACATCTCCTTGAGGAACAGTTCGTCGGGCTGCTTGAACCGCACGGTGACCGTGGAGGCGCCGGACGCGGTGATCGAGGAGACGTCCTCGAAGACGAAGCCGACCGCGGCGGTGGGTTGCATGCCGCGCCGGAGGCTGTAGGCGACGTCCTGGGCGGTGACGGGCTTGCCGTCCCAGAGGCGCCCTCGCGGACGGTGAGGACCACCGTCTTCGGGTCCTTCTGTACGGCGGTCGCCAGGCCCGGCGACGTGGAGAAGTCGGGGTTGTAGCGCAGCACGGTGTCGCACAGGTTGGAGGCGACCAGGGCCGAGCTGTAGTCGACGGCGTTGACCGGGTCGACAGTGGTGGGCTCGCCCTTGGGCAGCGCCCAGTTCAGCTGGGGGATGTCGCCCTTGGCGGCGGCGAGCTGCGTCTGCACCTTCGGCCGGGCGCTGTTCGCGGTGTTGTCGTCGCTTGCCCCGCCTCCGCAGGCGGTGAGGGCGAGCAAAATGGTACAGGTGACCGCGGCAAGGCGGTAGCGGGTGTTCATGACGTGCCTCCGGGGATGTCCTCCCGGGCGGGAGCCGGGTCGGATGCGCGGTGCAGGCTGCCGTCGTGGGTGGGCAGCCACAGCACCCACAGGTCGGCGGTGAAGCCGGGACGCTCCTCGCCCCGCACCTCCACGGTGCAGCGCAGCAGGAGCAGATGTCCGTCGCCCTTCGGCCGGACCTCGGCGACGGTGCCGTGCAGGCGGATCGGCGTGCCCGCGAGCACGGGCGTGACGAAGCGGACCCGGTCCAGTCCGTAGTTGACGCCGTACCAGCCATCGCCCTCGGCGGCGACGAGGCCGTTGGCCAGGTGGTCGAGCAGCGACAACAGGTGGAAGCCCTCGACCAGGTCCTCCGGGTAGTCCTCGTCGTCGTAGGGAATCGGGTTCTGGTCGACATAGGTGACGTGGTCGAAGAGGGGGAGCATCTCCTTGTCCACGCTGAACCAGGTGCCGCGGAACTCCCGGCCGGAGAGGTCGGGCACCTCGTCGAAGGGCACGACCAGCCGGATGGGGGCAGTGGTCTGCCCGACGGTCATCGGTCAGTCCCTTCTACGGAGTCGGCGCGGCCCGCTTCGTCGGAGACGGTGCGGGCCACGAGCAGCGCGTCGACGACGCGGACGCGCCCGGCGCCGTACGCGACGAGCGTGGGGTTGAGGTCGGCCTCGTCGATGAGGTCGCGGAAGTCGGCGGCCAGCCAGGACAGGCGGTGCAGCGCGTCGGCGAGGCTGCCCAGGGCGGTGAAGGGATGGAGGTTGCGGTAGCCGGTCAGCAACCGTGCCATGCGGGTTCGGTCGATACAGCCCCGGGCCTCTGCGGGCGTCAACGGTGCCAGTCCGGAAGCGGTGTCGGCGTCCAGTTCCACCAGGACCCCGCCCGACCCGACGGTGGGCACTGCCCCGAAGACCGGGTCGGCGGCCCAGCCGAGCATGGCCTCGTGGGAGTCCGTGACCTGCTCCTGGATCTCGAAGCCGCTGATCCGGGCGTCGGGGCGGGCGGTGGCGACCGATTCCGCGATGTCCTTCAGAGCTGTACGCAGGGCGGTCGCATCGGTGAGGCCGACGGCGACGCCTCCGACGTCGGAGCGGTGGGGGATGTCCGGCGAGGAGATTTTGGCGACCACCGGATAGCGGCCCTCGGCCCAGTCGACGGCCTGGTCGGGGTCGGTGACCGTGACAGCGGCGACCAGGGGGATCCCGTACGCGGTGAGCAGGCGTCGGGTGAGGTCGTCCGGGAGCGGGCCTTGGTGGGCGGCGGTCTCGGCGCGCAGTTCGTCGACCCGATCGGGTGTGGGGAGGTCGTCAGGGCGCTGCGTGGGGCCGGGAACGGGTCGGCGGTTCCGGGCCGAGGCGGCGAGGGCCGTGAATGAGGGGCCGATCCCGCGCAGCACCGCGACACCGGGGCCGACGAAGTCCCGGAACCGTGGGTGGGTGTTGGCGGCGGAGCTGTTCGCCACGACCACCGGCTTGCCCGCCCTCGTCGCCGCCTGGATGGCCAGGCCGATGTCGGCGGCGTAGGCCAGTTCGGGCTCGGTGAGGGTGGCGTGCGCCTCCATGACGACCATGACCGAGTCGACGTTCTCGTCGCGGGCGGCGATCTCGTAGGAGAGGTTGTAGGCCTCGTCGTCGGCGCTCGGGCTGGCCCCGGCGTCGAAGGGGTTGTTGACGGCCGTCTCCGGCATCAGCTCGGCGATGCGCTTGCTCGTGTCCGGGGTGAACGGCGTCAGTCGTACGGGATACCGCTTGGCGAGATCCGCCGTGAGACCGGCCTCGCCGCCCGAGTCCGTGATGACCGCGACGCGGTTGCCGCGTGCCGCGGGGACGCCGGACGTGGCCAGGAGCTGGAGGGAGACGGCCAGTTCGTCGTAGTCGTTCACCAAAGGCACGTCGAGTCGCTCGAACAGGGCGCGGTACGCCTCGTCCCCGCCGAGCAGCGCGCCGGTGTGGGCCATGCTGGCCCTGGCACCGAGCGCCGTACGGCCCACCTTCAGCGCTATGACAGGCTTGCCGGCCTCGCGCAGGGCCCGTACCCCTTCCGTGAAGGCAGCCACGTCCTTGATCGATTCCAGGACAAGGCCGACACCTTCGGTCGCCGGGTCGGTCGCGAGCCAGGTCAGGTAGTCGGCCGTGGTCAGGCCGATCTCGTTGCCCGTGGAGATGATCTTCGCGAAGCCGGTCTCCTCCGTGGCCCGGGACAGGAAGGTCGCCGATCCCGACTGGGAGACGAGGGAGATGCGGCCCCGGGCGTGCTCGGTGAGGATGCCGTCGTAGAACCACAGCGGTATGCCGTCGGTGATGTTCAGGACGCCCATGCAGTTGTTGCCGTGCACCGCCATGGCGGAGGAGGCGGCGAAGGCGGCGAGCTGACGGGTCTGGAGGGCATCGAGTCCCGCGCTGGGCACGAGCGCCGAGCGGCAGCCCACCGCCTCCAGAGCCTTGAGGGTCTCGAGTACGGCTGCGCCGGGCAGGGACACCAGGGCCGTGTCCAGTCCGTGCGGGAGCGCGGCGATGTCCGGGGTGACCGGGAGGCCGTCGATCACGTCGGCCGAGGGGTGTACGAGGTGCAGTTCGCTCTCCGGGAACCCCTGCCGACGCAGATTCGCCAGGGCCGCGTTCCCGTCGGCGGCACGTTTCGCAGAAGCGCCGAGGACCGCCACGGACTGGGGTCGCAGCAGCGAGTCGATGCCGGCGAGATGCGGCGGACGTGTGCTCATCCATGCGCTCCTGTAGGTGCGGGGCGTTGTGTAGCGTGGAATGTATAAAGAGCGCTATGGATCCACAACGGGTCCGGCGTCAAAAAATAAAAGTTCTTACACAACGGAAACGCGGCCCTGGCCGCTCGTCACGGAGGAGAGCGGCATGCCGCGCGTGGTCGACCGTGGGGAACGCAAGCGGCACATAGCCCGGACGGCACTGCGCATCCTCCAGACGGAGGGGCCGGCCGGCGTCACCCTGCGCCGTATCGCCGAGGATCTCGGGGGATCGATCACCCTGGTCACACACTTCTACGGCAGCCGGGACGAGCTGATGGAAGCCGTACTGGAAGCCGCCTTCGCGGACTACGAGGTCGAACTGGAGCGGCTGGAGCGCGGCGCTGACGCCCGGGAGCGGCTCCTGATCCTGGTGCAGTGGATGCTGCCGCTGGACGAGGAGGGCAGGCTCCAGGAGAAGGGGCGGCTGCTGATGCTCGGGCAGTTGGGCCCGGATCCGGCGGTGCGTCGGTTCGTGGACGCGATGGAGGCGCGGATGACCGGGCTGCTGCGGCAGCATCTGTCCCCGCTGGTGCCCGCCACGGAGGTCGACGGCATGGTGGACGTGCTGCGGGTCATGACCAACGGGATGGCGTTGTCCGTGGTCGAGCGCGGGGAGCGGTGGCCTGCGAGCCACCAGCGCGCCACGCTGAATGCCGTGGTGGCGGCGCTCGGGCTCGATGTACCTGCGGGCTGAACTCCGACCCGTCGCGCCTACAGGTCGAACGCGGCCAACACCTGCCCGAGGACGGCGAGTTGCCGCTTCGCCGGCCACTCCTCCCGGTGCTCCACCGCCGCGAGCACTATGCCGTTGACCGTTACGCGCAGCACGTCGACCATCGGCTCCAGCCGCTCCTCCTCGACCAGCGGCCGCAGATGGTCGCGCAGGTACTCCCGCATCCGCGTGTCCATGAGGTCGAAGAATGAGTCGATGCTGGGATCGTCCTCGCGCTGCCCGATCAGGGCGACCCGGCCGCACTCCGCGATCCACGCCTCCTCGTCGAGGGGCAGCATCCACTCCAGCAGGATCTGAAGCCGCTCCCGCGCGTCGGCGCCCTCCTCCAGGCCGGCCAGCTCGACGTCGTAGTCCTGGAGGACCGTCTCGGTTATGGCCTGGAGCAGCTCCGCGCGGGTGGCGTAGAAGTGCGTGACCAGGGTGATCGAGCCGCCCAGCTCCTTCGCGAGCGATTTCAGGGTCAGGGCTCCGAGGCCGCGCTCCGCGAGGATCCGCATCGCCGCCGCGGTGATGTCCCGCTTCCGCTGCTCATGGTCGACATGGCGGGGCACTGGCCCTCTCCTCCGTAGGTCGGCACTGGTTGTGCAACGCATGTTACGCAACAGGGATTGGCGTTGTGTGATGGTCGTTGTACTTTCTTCGCTACACAACGTCTCTCTTCCTGGAGATCTCGATGACCGAAGACGAGCTGTGCTACCTCCCGGCCACGGAGCTGGCGGCTTCCATCAAGGCCCGCGAGGTCTCGCCGGTGGAGGTCGTGGAGAGCCTGCTGACCCGCATCGAGCGGCTCGACCCCGCGTTGAACGCCTTTGTCACGGTTGTCGGCGACCAGGCACTGGAGGCGGCGCGACGCGCAGAACAGCAGGTCACGGCCGTACCGGCTGCTGAACTCGGTGCCCTCCACGGCGTCCCGGTCACCGTCAAGGACCTCACGGACACCGCCGGGGTGCGCACCACCTACGGCTCGGTCCACTACAAGGACCACGTCCCTGACCGCGACGGCATCGGGTGGGCCCGCCTCAAGGCCGCCGGGGCGATCCTGCTCGGCAAGACCACCACGCCGGAGTTCGGCATGGGGGCCGTGACCGACAGCCCGCTCACCGGCGTGACGAACAACCCCTGGGACCTCTCCCGTACGGTCGGCGGATCCAGCGGCGGTGCTGCGGCCGCCGTCGCCGCAGGTCTGGGGCCGATCGCCTGGGGCAGCGACGGCGGCGGATCCATCCGCGTGCCGGCCGCCTGCTGCGGCACCGTCGGCCACAAGGCGTCCCTCGGCCGCATCCCGGTCACTGGCGAGTCGGACGTCTACGGCACGGTCGACATCTCCGGCCCGCTCACCCACACGGTCGCGGACGCCGCACTCGTCCTCCAGGTCGTGGCAGGCCCCGACCGCGAAGATCCGCTGTCCCTGCCCGCCTCTCCCGTGGACTACAGTCGCTGCCTCGACGACGCTCACGTCCGGGGGCTGCGCATCGCCTACAGCCCGAACCTCGGCCACGGTCCCGTGGACCCGCAGGTGCGGGCCCTCGTCGAGCGCGCAGCCCGCACGTTCGAGACGGAACTCGGCGCACATGTCGAGGAAGTGGCCGTCGAACTCCCTGATCCCATCCAGTACTTCTCCGACTTCTGGTCCCCCGCCGCCCTCGCCCTCCTGGAGGACATGGTCGCCGGGCAGGGGCTGGACATCTCCCTCTCCGACCGGACGTTCGCCGAGTTCACACGGCGGGCGCGCGGAATGTCCGCCGTCGACTACTACCGGGTCGCGGTGCAGACGCGCGCCCGGATCGCGGCCGGTTTCGCGGCCGTCTTCGGCGCATACGACCTCCTCCTCACGCCCACCATGCCTGTGTCCGCCTTCCCGCACCCCGGCCCCGAGGGCGGCCCGGTGACGGTCGACGGGCAGCCTGTGAAGGAACCCGTCTACGACTTCCACCGCTTCACCGAACCCCCGAGCCACGCCGGGCATCCGGCCCTCACCGTGCCCTGCGGGTTCACGGAAGAGGGCCTGCCCGTCGGACTCCAGGTCATCGGGCCGCACCACGCCGACGACGCCGTCCTGCGCGCGGCCGCCGTCTACGAGGGGCACGCGGGGTGGCACAGGCGCCGCCCTGCCCTCGCGGTGTCCTAGGACCATATGCCGAGGGTGATTCGGGCTGCGGGCCGGTACCGGCAGCGGTCCCGGTCATTAGCTTGGGTGATCAGTCTGGTCACCCCCGAACCTGGACGTATCCGAGGAGTTCGATGTCCATCAGCGGTTACACGTACCTCTACCGGTTCGACGTACTGAAGGAGGACGTTCCGCGGCGGTTCGAGGTCGAGGGCGTGCCCGTCTCCCTGGTCCTGACCGGGGATGAGCTCTTCGCGATCCACGACGTGTGCTCGCACAGTGCCGTCTCGCTCTCCGAGGGGGAGGTGGAGGGGTGCACGGTCAAGTGCTGGCTGCACGGCTCCCGCTTCGACCTGCGCACCGGCAAGCCGCTCGACCCGCCGGCCCCGCGGCCCGTCCCGGTATATCCGGTGCGGATCGAGGATGGTTGCGTATACGTCGATGTCGTACCGCGGAGTGATGGATGACCGAGTCTTCGGGCGATCTCGCAGGGGAGCGTACCGACGCCGTCCGCAACCGTGCCAGATTTGTTGGAGGCGGCCGCTTGGCTGGTGGCCGAGCGGGGCGCCGAGCACGTGACGATGCACGAGGTCTCGCAGGTCGCCGGGGTGGGCAAAGGCACGCTCTTCCGGCGGTTCGGTGACCGCAACGGACTCCTGCTGGCTTTGCTGGACGACGTTGAGGCGGAGTTCTACGAGGCGTCCGCCCTGGGTCCACCACCGCTGGGACCGGGGGTACCGGCGAAGGACCGGCTGACCGCGTTCGGTTGCGCTCTGATCGAGAGGGTCGCCGACGAGACGGACCTGGGCCCGGCGCTGGGCCGCCAGGTCCCCAGCGAACGCCGCCAGACCTCGCACTACGGCCGGGCCTTCCCCCAGCACGTCCAGTCGCTCCTGCGGGACGCGGGAGTCGTGGGCGACCACGCCATGCTCACCCATGCCCTGCTCGCCTTCGTCGACCTGGAGACCTTTGACCACCTGCGTACCGACGACCAGGTCACCACCGCGCGCCTGAAGAGCGCCCGGGCGGATCTGGTACGGCGGGTGACCGGCGCCGACGAACGATGAACGTCCGGCACCGTTCTCACATGAGGAAGACGCGCACGGCGTTCGTCCCGCCCATGGCCTCCGCCTCCTCGGCGTCCTGGGATCACGGAGTCGGACCCGTCCGCACTGATCTGCCCTGGTGACCAGGTCGGATTCTGCGCCGGCCGCACGAGGGCGCGAGTACTGCTGGAGGAGATCGCCGCGCACCTGACGGCGTGTGGTGCCGGCGACAGAACTGGTTCGGTGGGAGTGCGCGCAGGGCGGGGCTCGTACGCGCTCGTCCAGGCGTTGTCGTACCCCCGGTGTAGCGTCCAGGCCGGAGTCAGGTTCAGCTCTGCGGTTGACGGAGGGGCGCGGATGGCCAGTACGACAGGCGGGCCCGTGGTGGTGGTGTCCCAGCGCATCAAGGCCCCGGCGGAGGACATCTTCCGGATCCTGGCCGACCCCGGACGGCACCCGGACCTCGACGGCTCGGGGATGCTGTGCGGTGGCGTCTCCGATGCCGTGGTCTCGGGCGCCGGGGACGTCTTCGTGATGCGGATGCACTACGAGGGCTACGGCGACTACGAGATGAACAACCACGTCGTCGAGTACGAGCAGGACCGCCGCATCGGCTGGGAGCCGAGGCCCGGTCGCGGGCACCCGGACGCCACCGAGCCCGGGGCCGCATGGGGCCACCGGTGGATCTTTGACCTGCTCCCGGACGGGGCCGGGGCGACGGTCGTGACCGAGATCTTCGACGGTTCGCGCATGCCGGAGGACAAACGCACGGAAGTGGACAGCGGGCGCGCCTGGTGGCAGACACAAATGGCGAGCACCCTCGAACGCCTCGCCGAACTGTGCGCCGCCCGGTGAACGCCGAACTCGCAGCCCTCAAGGGCGCCCTGGACCGCCAGCGTGAGCACGTCCTCGGGATCCTCGAAGGGCTCTCGGCGGAGGATCTGCGGCGGCCAGTGCTGCCCAGTGGCTGGAGTTGCCTGGCATTGCTTCGCCACCTCACCCTGGATGTCGAACGCTTCTGGTTCCCCGGGGTGATCGCGGGCGAGCCGGATGTGGCCGGACAGCTCATGACAGGCGCGGAGGCGCACTGGTACATACCCGAGGGAATGAGCGCCGAGGAGGTCTTCGCCGACTACCGGGCAGCCATCGCGCGCGCGGACGCCGTGCTCGCCGCCGCCGCGCCCGAACAGAAGCCCGCCGCCTGGCCCATGGAGATCTGGCCGACCTGGCGGCTGCCTGACGTGCGGCACATCCTGATCCACGTGCTCACCGAAGTCGCCTGCCACAGCGGCCACTTGGACGCGGCGCGTGAACTGGTCGACGGCACCACCTGGCTCGGCGGGAACCCCTACGCCGGCTAGTTCTGTGACCGGATCAGGTTCGCCGGGTTCTTCTGCGGAAACCGTTACCCGCCAGCAGGAAACGGGTGGCAGAGTCCAAGGAACCGTCCTATGCCGCGAAGTAGCATCAACCAGCCCGCTTAAGCCAAACCCGCAACAGTTGAAGACCCTGGGCGCTACCCACCAACAGCGGAAAGAGGGCTCTCCTGCCGTATGCGTGGGTCAGGCTGTCGCGAGTTAGCGGCCGGGGAGGGCGGGGCCCGGCGCCGCGCACTGCCGCACCACCATGAGGGAGCGGACGGAGTTCCGCGTCAGCCCCGGCCGAGGACGCAGAACTCGTTGCCCGCCGGGTCGGCCATGACGACCCAGGAGACGTCACCCTGACCCACGTCGGCCCGTATCGCGCCGAGGCCTTCGAGCCGGGCGACCTCCCTCGCCTGATCCTCGACGGGGTCGGACATCACGTCGAGATGGACGCGGTTCCATACGACCTCGTCGTCGGGCGTGCGGCGGAACTCCAGGTACGGCCCGACGCCCTTGACGGAGCGCAGCAGGGCGCGGTCGTCGGTCAACTCGTGGACGGTCCAGTCGATCGCCTCGCCCCAGAACCGGACCATGGCCCGTGGATCGGCGCAGTCGACGACCACGGCGGCCATCGGCCCGGTGTCCCGGTAGAGCTCCCGGGGCTCCAGGACGCTGAACACGTTGCCTTCCGGGTCGGCCATCACCGTCCACGGCGCGTCACCCTGGCCCACATCGGCGGGCCTGGCCCCGAGCTCCTTCAGACGTGCGACCAACTTCGTCTGATGGGCGTCGGAGGTGGTAGCGAGCTCGATGTGCACGCGGTACTTCACCGTCTCCGGGTTCGGGACGCGGACGAGATCGATGCAGACGGCGGACGGGTCCGGCCAGTCGAAGCCCACGGGTTCCAGGTTGGTGACGCCGGGCCCTTCGCTGGAGATACCCCAGCCGAGCGCCTCCGCCCAGAACTGGCCGAGCGCCGAGTCGTCCCGGGCCTTGAAGTTCACCTGAACAAGTTGCAGCGTCATGCCACATACCCTAGGTGATCCCCCATCGAGCAGGCGTGCGAAATTCAGAGCGACGCCAACCCGGACAGTGACTACCCCCACCGCCTGAGCTGGACATCCCTCCTGCGAAACGGGCACCTCCCCGAAAGTGCAGTCGTTGAGCACCGTGATCAGCTCCTGGAAGCCCTGCGCACGGGACGACAACGACGCCACACCGAGATGAGCACTCAATCAATTCACGGACGCGCGCAGGTGACTTCGGACATCAGCGCAGTCGACTCCGAAACTGACAGGCCGGTTACGCAGACCCGTTGAGGCCTTCAAAACCCCCTTCAAAACCTGGGTAATTCAAGAAACCCGAACCGCCGTTTTGTGACATGATCCGGGGCCATGACGACCACTCAGGAGCCAGCGGACGGCGCAAACATGTCCTGTTGACGTGACCGAGCGTCACCACACCATACGAACCGGACCAGAGCCCGAAGATCAATTACAGAGCCACGAAGCATGAGTCGGCGCGTCACTGATCATCGAGGGATGCCTGCCGGGCAAGGAACTCCTCGAACGCCGCCTTCTGCTTCGGATCCATGAAGCTTTGGCGGACGTTGCGGGCCTTCTCCTGCAGCCAGTGCGCCTCGTCGGGGTCCAGTAGCTCGGCGACCACCACGCCTTTGCGAGCAACCGCGGTGCGCCCTCCTACGCGACGACGAAAAAGCGTGAACGCGCCGAATTCCGCTGGGTGGGCCAGTTCCGGCTCCTCCGCCACAGCCCGGTTCTCCTCCTCAGCGCCACTCGTCGGGTAGGCGGTGGGGGCCCAATGCTCCCAGAGCGCCAGCGTGGCCGCGGGCACTAGCACCGCGCGTTCCGCCTCTTCACGCCCCTCCCACATGAACGTGACAGTGACTGGCTCGCCGACCGCCTCGGCCAACCCGAGCACCCTCTCCACCTCATCGTTGATCGGATAACCCACCACCACATCGATCTGAATGCCCATGACGCCTGAGGGTCTTCAACTGTTGGGGGTTTGGCTTAAGCGGGCTGGTTGATGCTGCTTCGCGTCAGCGGGACGGTTCCTTGGACTCTGCCACCCGTTTCCGCCTGCCTGGTAACGGCTTCCGCTGTTTTTGCGAGTGGGAGTGTTGCTCCTTCGCTGCGTCGCGGGATGGCGACGGTCGTGGTTTCCCGTGCGTTGCGGTGCCGCTCGGGTGCGGGGGGCTCGGGCGGATCGACGGGACACGGCGAGGCCGTGTCCTTGTGTGAGGGTCGTTCGTTAGTCCGATCAAAGCGCCGGGGGGCGGCCGCTCCGGGAGACTGACCGGGATCGTGCGGAAAGGAAGGGGGGTGATGGGTGTGGCCGGGTTGATGGCAACGGCCGCCTGCACCGCCTTCCGTGGCGTCCTGGAGAGCAGTGGTGAGCGGGTCGGGCAGGGCGTGCTGTTCGAACGGGTGGGGTTTCTGGCCGAGTTGAGCCGGGAGCTGACGGGTGCTCTGGTGGCTTCCCGGTGGGACGAGGCCTCGCTGGACGTGCTGGCCGCCGGGGTGGACGAGCGGGGTGAGGTCCTGCCGTCCAAGGGGTGGATGGCGATGCGCCGCCTCAACTGGCCACAGGACGTCACATCCCGGGCCGGGGTGTATGTGTCGGACCGGGTGCGCCGCGGCGCCGAGGAATACGCGGCCCGGACGCTGCGGCTGGCCCTGCACCGGCGCACCATCGTGACCGCGGTCCTGGCCACCTGGCCCGCCGATCCCCGTCGGCGCACCGAGGCGGAGTGGACGGCGCTGCGGGGGCTGCTGCCCGCCGGGGTGAACGGTGCCGAGATCCGCAACCGCACCCGCCAGATCCGCGCCCACCAGGCCGAACACGGGTGCCTGCCCGCCGGGTTGTGCGTGTTGGAGGGCCCGCCGCAGGTGGCTCCGCAGGTGCTCCTCGCGGCGATGGACCGCCAGCAGGTCACCCTTCAGCGGGTGGACGAGACCACCGCCCGGCTGCGTCTCAAGCTTCCGCTGAACGCGGTTCCTGCCACGGGCCGGGACTGGGCCTGGCACGTGATCGACATCCGGCTGCCCGGCACCGTCACGGTGGACGCGGTGCTGCACACCCCGACCCTGCGCCCCACTCCACAGGGCCGGATCGCGGTGGATCTGCCGGACTCCCGGCCCGCCCCGCCCGTCAAGGCGAGCGGGCATGCCGTGGCACTCGGCTTCGACTGGGGCGTCAACACCCTGCTCACCGGCATCCTCGGCCGCCTCACCGGCAAAGGACAGACCCGGCGGGTCCTCACCGACGGGCGGCCGCTGGTCTTCGACGCCACCACGGTCAGTGCCGCCCTGCACCGGCTGCGCCGCGTACGTGAGCACCTCGCCGCCAAACGCGATCACCACCGGGCCCTCGCGGACGGGCTGGGCTCCCCGCACCTTCGCTGGGGTGAGCACCTCGACCGGGCCCTGAGGCTGGAGGTCGAGCACGGGCGGGTGTGTGCCCGGATCCGGCACCTGAACCATGCGCTGGCCTGGGCGGCGGCCCGCTGGGCCGTCGACCAGGCCAACGCGCTCGGCGCGAGCGTCCTCTACCTCGAAGACCTCACCCACCCTGGAAGCGCGCGGCCACCGGCGCGGCAACGCCCGCCTGTCCGGGCAGGTGCGCGGCATGGTGGCCGAGGCAATCGGGCATCTGGGTGCGCGGGCGGGTATCGCGGTGGTCACCGTCCCGGCCCGCGGCACCTCCCGGCTGTGCCCCGGCTGCCTGGCCCCCCTGACCCACCATCCCGCCCCCGACCGGCTGGCCGAACGCGGCTGGAAATGGGCGCACTGCACCGGGTGCGGGCTGTCCATGGACCGCGACCATGCCGCCGCTCGCCGGATCGTCTCCCGCGGCCTGCTCGCCCAAGCCCACACCACCACCGACCGCGCCACCCACACCCGCACCATCCGCACCACCGTGGACGCCACCGTGACCCTGGTGCGCCGCCCGAAGAAGACCACCCGCCGCCTGCGCCGCCAACACCAGGCCGAACAGGCACCGCCCCGCCCGCGCGGCCCGAAGACCAGCCCGGGCAAGGGGCGCCCCACCCCCAGCAGACCCACCCACCCCCGGCACCAAGACCTCCGGCACACCGCCCAGGGGCAGGTCCCGGGCCCGAAGA
>NZ_JBEOXO010000040.1:0-71214 GCF_040296605.1 Streptomyces sp. NPDC002088
GAGACCCACCCGTACTTCCAGCGCGCCGACGACCAGGCCCTCATGGCCGAGCGCGGCGTGCAGATCGAATCGTGGGGCCCGCTGGCCGAAGGCCGCAACAACATCTTCAGTGACCCGACGCTGAGCGCCATCGGTGAGGCGCACGGCAAGTCCGTGGCCCAGGTGGTACTGCGCTGGCTGACCCAGCGCGGTGTCGTGGTGATCCCCAAGTCCACGCGACCGGAGCGCATGGCCGAGAACATCGCGGTCTTCGACTTCGAGCTGACCGGCGACGAGATGGACCGCATCGCCGCGATGGACACCGGCGCAAGCATCGTCTTCGACCACCGCGACCCGCAGACGGTCAGCGCCGTCGGCGGGTACCGCCTCGGCTGAGAACGCCTTCTCCCTTTCGCCGACCGGCTCCGCGGAGTCCGTAGGCACGCCTTCGTCCGCCTCCCTGCCGGGTACGGCCAGTGGGACAGCAGTACCCGGCGCTCAAGGGTTCATCCGGCCCGGCGGTGTCTCAGCGCATGCCGGCTCATGAGCCGGCATGCATCTCAAAGGAAGGGCTGCGCAAGGTCGTGGTCGTCGTATTCGCGCTCGTCAGTGCCGCCGTGCTGGCGCTGTTCGGCGCACTCCACTGGTACGTGTGGCGCCGACTCATACGGGACACCACGCTCAAGGGTTCGCGCCTCCGGCGAGCAGGAAGCGTCGTCTTCGTGGCCGGGCCCCTGCTGTCGGTGGGTGCCATGAGTGCAGAGGGCAAAAGCGTCCCCTTCCTTGTGCAGCGGATCCTGGCCTGGCCCGGGTACTTGTGGACGGCACGGTTCCTGTACCTGCTGCTCGCGCTACTGGCCGGTGAGGCCGTCCGGCCTGCACTGCAGTGGTGGCTCAGGCGTCGGGACACCGGGGCAGATCCGCGGCGGCAGACTGTGCCCGCGGCGCAGCCCGCGCAAGCGCAAGCAAGTGACTCCGGCGCGGAGGAACTCGTCTCAGCTGGCGAGTCGACGTCCGGGACGGCGCGTCGCGGCGATTCCGACGTCGTGCGAGACACTGCCGGGCCAGTCACCGTACTGGACCCCCGGCCCGCGCCATCGCCGACACGGTCGTCCGACGCCGCCCCCGCCGGCCCGTCACGCCGTCTCTTCGTCTCCCGGGCCGTGGGCGGCGCCGCCGCGGCCGTCGCCGCCGGAACCGTGGGCTACGGCACGTACGGTGTCCTGCGCGGGCCGAAGGTCAAGCGTGTCACGGTTCCGCTGGCCAAACTCCCGCGCAGCGCGCATGGGTTCCGCATCGCCGTGGTCAGCGACATCCACGTCGGCCCGATCCTGGGCCGTGGCTTTACCCAGCGGGTCGTCGACACCATCAACGCGACCCAGACCGACCTCATCGCCCGCGTCGGCGACCTGGTGGACGGCAGCGTCGACAACCTCGCTCCGGCTGTCGAACCACTCGCCCGACTCCGGGCACGGCACGGCTCGTTCTTCGTCACGGGCAACCACGAGTACATCTCCGGTGCCGAGCCGTGGATCGAGAAGGTACGGGAGCTGGGGCTGCGTCCGCTGGAGAACGCCCGCATGGAACTGCCCGGCTTCGACCTGGCCGGCGTCGACGACGTCCAAGGCGAAGCAGAAGGCCAGGGACCGGACTTCGGCAAGGCCCTCGGCGACCGCGACCGTTCCCGCGCCGCCGTCCTCCTCGCCCACCAGCCCGTCGTCATCGACGACGCCGTACGCCACGGCGTCGACCTCCAGCTCTCCGGCCACACCGACGGCGGCCAGCTCTGGCCCGGAAGCCTCCTCGCCGGACTGGCGAACCCCACGGTCGCCGGCCTGGAACGCTACGGCGACACCCAGCTGTACGTGAGCCGCGGCGCCGGCGCCTGGGGCCCGCCCGTGCGCGTGGGTGCGCCATCCGACATCACCGTCGTCGAACTGGCTTCACGGCAGGCATAGTCCACGACCTGGCCCGCTCTGCGACGCCCGGCAGCTCCCACCGGGTTCCGGAGCGTCTGGCCTGAGCGGTTACAGATCTCGGCCGCCCGACACAACCACCGCATCGCAGTGCCGTACGGCCCGGACGCGGCCGACAAGGCGGCGATGTCCGCTTCTTCGTCACCCTCGGTGACCCACCGAGGGTGCTCTCCACTGACGATCACGAAAGACGTGACCCATGCATGAACAGGACAGCATGCCGAACAGCAATCCGACCGACCGCGGCCGTCGCGGCTTCCTGATGGGCGCAGCCGGTCTGGCTGCCGCCTCGGTGGTGGCCGCGTCGGCGCAGGCGCAGGCGGCATCGTCCGCCACGGGGGCCCGGGGCTCCGTAGGCCGTCGTGATCAGGTGAACGCGGCTATCACTCAGTCCGGTCGCCGCAGGCTCGGTTCTCTGAAGGTCTCCAGCATCGGCCTGGGCACCCAGACCATGCCGGGCAACCTCTACGGCCCCGTCACCAGCCGCAAGGACATGGTCACCCTCATCCGGACAGCGGTTGACCAGGGGGTGACGTTCTTCGACACGGCCGAGGCGTACGGGCCGTTCGAGTCGGAGCGGATTGTCGGCGAGGCCCTTAGGCCCGTCCGCGACAAGGTGGTGATCGCAACCAAGTTCGGCTGGGACATGAACCCGGACACGGGGGCCGTAACCGGCCTGAACAGCCGCCCGGACCACATCCGCCGAGTCGTCGACGCCATGCTGAAGCGCCTGCGGACGGACCACATCGACCTGCTCTACCAGCACCGGGTCGATCCCACCGTCCCGATCGAGGACGTCGCGGACACCGTGAAGGACCTCATGGCCCAGGGCAAGGTGCTGCACTGGGGCCTCTCCGAGCCGGGCCTGCAGACCGTCCGCCGGGCCCACGGGGTCCAGCCCCTCACCGCGATCCAGAACGAGTACTCCACGCTGTGGCGCGGACCGGAGGAGAACGTCCTGCCGCTCTGCGAGGAACTCGGCATCGGCTTCGTATGCTGGGCACCGCTGGGCATGGGCTTCACCACCGGCGCGATGAGTCCGTACTTCCAGTTCGCGGAGGGCGACGTCCGGCCCGTGTTCCCCCGCAACAGCCGCGAGAATCTGGCCGCCAACATGCCGCTGGTGCAGCTGCTCCAGGAGTGGGCAGTGCGCAAGGGTGCCACGCCTGGCCAGATCGACCTCGCCTGGCTGCTGGCCCAGAAGCCGTGGATCGTACCGATCCCCAGCACCACCAGGCTCTCCCACCTCCTGGAGAACATCGGCGCCGAAGAAGTCCGCTTCAGCCCCGACGAACTCCAGGAACTGAACGCCGCCGTCGCGAACATCACCATCCACGGCGACCGGCTCCCCCCGGCGGCCCTCGCCATGACAGGCGTCGAAGCACCGCCCCGCTGACCGACGACGCAGACCTGACGGACCGGAACACAACGGCCTGTGTCTGCTGCGCGACGCGGCCTGGAAGCGCGCTGACACCGGGACAGCCCAGTGCCAGGCGCACCCGACGGGCTGCCCCCGCCGCGTAGGCAGGGGGAGGCCCCGGTCCACCGTCACCGTGGGCCGGGGCTGCTGCGGCACCGCGGCCGAAGTCTCGCGACTGGACCACGAAGCGCAGCTCACCGACTCGCGTACTTGGCTGGCCGGTGTCGAGATGGCCCGGCGGACCGACTGCCTGGACCCCTGAGAGCGCGCCAACGGCACCGCCATCCAGCCCTCCGCCGAAGGCCGCAAAGCTGGGGCCCGGCTCGTCTGGCTCGGCCAGGTCAACGCCCCCGACACTGCCGCCGACATCACACTCTGGGCCAAGAACGCTAGCCCCGCTCTGGTCGACCAACCAGTGCGCTTTGGCCCGGCCTTGAGGGGGCCTGTTGCCGTCGCGGGCGGGTCTCAAGTCTCCGTTCGTCGGGTTGACCCGCGGTGGTCGCAGCGACGATGGAATATCGCGCGGTACTCCCTTGGCCGCTGGCCCGTATGTCTGGCAAAGATGCCGCTGAACGCCCCAGGGTCGCTGTACCCGACGTTGGCGGCGATGCTCGCGACGGTCCTGTCGGTCGTCTCCAACAGGTGTCTGGCTCGACGCACCCGGACCGTCTGCAGGTACGCGAGTGGCGTCTCGCCGGCTTCGTCGCCGAAGCGGCGGAGCATGGTTCTCGTGCTTACGTGGAACTCCTGGGCAAGGGTGGGCAGGTCATAGCGAGCACTGAGGTTCTGGTCGAGCCACCGCTTGACGCTGAGCGAGAACTCCCTGCCCACAGTAGGTATGAGCCCCGCGTCGACATAGGGAGCCTGCGTGGAACGCGCATCATCAACAAGCGCGATACGCGCGGTGCTACGGGCGACGCGGGGGCCGTCGTGCTCGCGGATGAACTGCAGGGCGAAGTCGTACATGGCACTGAAGGCCGCTGTGGTCGTCACCCCCCGGTCGGTCACGACCAAGCTCTCCGGGCAGAGGCGCACGTCGGCGTACCGGCGGGCGAACCGATCCGCGAACAACCAGGACGTTGTCGCTTGGCGCCCGTCGAGCAGCCCGGCTTCAGCGACCAGGAAGGCGCCCACGCAAATCGATACGACAGCGGTCCCCGAGGCCGCCTGCGATCGAATCGACGCTGCTTCCGGTCCCAGGTTTGCGAGTGTCGCGTCGAGATCGAGCGTGGGCGAAAGCTCGAATCCCGGCACGATCAGGACGTCCACCGGGCGAACCGCCGAGACGTCGAGGACCGAGCCGCCGGCCGCGATCACACGACGCCGGGGCGAGATGACCGACGCCTCGTAGGCCGGCTGAACCGACCCTTGCGCCGCGGCGACGTGAGTTGCCATTGCCAGGAGGTCAGGGACGCCGAATACCTCCGACGCGAAGCAGCCGGGGTAGGCCAGCACACCAACGCGCAGCGGACTCATGCGGCCCCTCCGGCACCTTCGAACGGGTGGCGATATTACCGTGATACGTGGCGATGCCGCCGCTTCTCAGAAGGGCGGCCGCTCGTCATCATCTCGGTCATGACAATCATGCGAGGACAAAGCGACCCCTTGGACGACTTCTCACGGAGAGCCGTCAGCGTCGATGACGTCGACAAGACCGTGTACGTTGCCGGGTCAGGACCGGCAGTCATCCTCATGCCCGAGATGCCGGGTATCAGCCCCGACGTCGCGCGGTTCGCGCGGTGGGTGCGTGATGCCGGCTTCTCCGTGTACCTGCCCTCTCTTTTCGGCGTCGACGGTGCCTATCCGCTCGCCGAGGCACGCGAGACCGTCGTTCGACGCGCCTGCGTCAGCGCCGAGTTCCGAGCCTTCGCCGGTGGCGGCACCAGCCCCGTCGTCACATGGCTGCGCGGCCTCGCCCGCCTGGCGCACGCCGAGCGTGGCGGGCCTGGCGTCGGCGCCGTCGGTCTGTGTTTTACCGGCAACTTCGCCTTGACCATGGCGCTCGAACCGGCTGTCATCGCACCAGTGGTCAACCATCCGTCGCTTCCGCTGGACGATCCCGGCGGTCTGGAGATCAGCGACGAAGACGCTGCTGCCGTGGCTGAACGCGTAGCGCGAGAGGGATTGAAGGTTCTCGCCTACCGCTTCGACAACGACAGGTGGTGCACTGGTCAGCGGTTCGCGGCTTACCGAGCGCTGCTCGGGGACGCATTCGACGGCCGCGTACTCAAAGCCGAGACGGCGAACACGAACCCTCCGCCCTTCTTCCGTGACGTCGTCGGTTGCGCCCACAGCGTCGTCACGGCACACCTCGTCGACCAGGACGGTCACCCCACCATGCAGGCCCGGAACGAGATCATCGCCTTCCTGGCCGAGCGGCTCGGGAAGTGGGCTGAATGAGCCCTTGGCACTCCGGCACCTGGCGATGCGACAGAGCGCCGCCGCTTCCCGATGCGATCTGGTCGTCGACCTGGGGCACTCGTGACCGCCCCTCGGCGACCACGAGTGACACAGGCCGCTCAGATTTCGATGACACACGCTCAATCTTCAGTGGCACAGGACAATGAGTACGTGGGTGCCGGGCCGTGGGCCGGGTGTGGTGATGCATGTGCGTGGCCCGGAGCGGCTGCCGGAGCAGGCTTACCGGCAGGTGCTGGAGCAGCTGGCGGAGCTGTCGCCGGTGGTGCAGGCGCTGTCGCCCACCGCGGCGCTGGTGGAACTCAAGGGCGCTCTGCCGTACTACGGCACGGACCCTCACCGCCTGGGGGAGGTCCTGCGGGTGCGCACGCTCTCCCGTCTCGGAGTCGACGTCCGCGTCGGCATCGGGCCGTCGGCACGGTCGCGGCTACCGCCTCCGCTCAGATCGCCGGCTCCGGCGGCGTCCTCGCCGTCGACGCCGCCCACACCGTGGACTGGCTCGCCCAGCTGCCCGTGGAGGCCCTGCACGGCATCGGCCCCCGGCAGGCCGCTGTGCTGCGCGAGTACGGCATCCACTACATCGGCGCGCTCGCCGCGGTCCCGCCTGCCACCGTCCAGCGCCTCCTGGGCGGCAGCGCCGGACGGCTCGCTGCCGACCGGGCCCGGGGCATCGACCCCCGCCCCGTCGTCCCCCGCGCCATGCCCGTCTCCGCGACCGTCCGCTACCGCTTCGGCCGGCACGTCCTGGACGGCGCCGAAGCTGCCCGCCGCGCGTCGCCCCGCACCACCCGAGCCGGAACCGTGCGAGCGGTGCGGGCAGCCCCGCACGGGGCAACCCGGCCTCCGCTACAACGACGTCCCACCTGAGGACGGCCGCCACTGCCCCGACTGCCGGACAGACGTGTCCCGACAGCCCCCAGGTCTTCTCACAGCGCTGTTCAAGCGCCGCAACTGAACACCAGATGCCCCGACCACAGGCCCGACCACGAGTCTCGGGGGGCGGATGATGCACGCCCGCCGTCACGCGAGGGACTACGAACGGCTCATCCAGCACTCCGAGACCCTCATCACCTGGGCCGCCATCACCCTCATGACCAGGCGTCTCGCGCGGAAGGGCGCCACCCCCAGCTGGCCGAGGAAACCGGCGCCGGCCGACGCCTGACCATCCTCTTTAGCGGGCTGCCGCCTCCACCTCCGCCGCCCCCTGGCCCTGGGCGGCCTCGGTGATGACGACGGTGCGGCCTGCCAGTCGCGTACGGCTCACGGCTTCCTCCTGCGGCTGTGGTTCGGGAGTGACTCAGGCGTGAAGGTCACTCCCGACCACGCTAGGAAGCGGTGACCAGCGGCGGAAACGCGTGGTCGCCATGGCTGGCATCTGTGGCGGGAATCGCCGTACTGCCATTCGCTGCGGCGGCTGCCGCCGACGACGCGGCCGGCTCGTCCAGCGACGCGCCCACCTTGCGGACCGTCTCCCGCAGCCAGCGGTGTGCCGGGTCCGAGTGCCGGTTGTTGTGCCAGTACATGGCCTCCACCAGCGGTACGTCGGGGAAGGGGGTCGGTACGACGGCACAGCGCGCGAAGCCCTCGTACCTGCGGGCCAGCCGTTCCGGCACCATCGCCACCAGGTCGGTGCCACCCACCAGGAACGGCAGCACGCTGAAGCCCGGCGCGCTGACCTGCACCCGCGGAGTGATGCCGAGGGTCTCCAGCTGGCGGTCGGCGGGGGTCAGGCTCTTGCCGAAGGCCGACGCGGCGTGCGGCATCTCGGCCAGGTCGCGCAGGGTGAGCAGGCCGTCCTTCAGCCGCGGGTTGTCGGGGTCGACGATGCACACGAAGCGGTCGTGCATCACCGCCTCGCTGATGCCCGGCAGCTGGTAGCCGAGCGGCACCATCATCAGGTCGTGGCAGCGCAGATGCGTCTCTGTCTCCGGCTGACCGTAGACGAGGGGATGGAAGTCGATGCGTACGTCGGGCGCCTGCTCGGCGATGGCCCGCAACAGAGGCTCCAGGAACACCGTCATCAGGTAGTCCGACATCACCACGGAGAAGCGCTGCCGGCTGCGCTCCGGCTCGAAGCGGCGCGTCAGCGACATGGCCTCCTCCGCCTTGTACAGCGAGGCCTGCACGACGGGCAGCAGCCGCTCCGCGAGCGGCGTCAGCTCGTACTCGCGGCCCACGCGGACGAGCAGCTCGTCGTTGAAGTGGCGGCGCAGCCGGGCGAGCGATCCGCTCATCGCGGACTGACTGGTGGAGAGCCGGACACCGGCGTGCGTGACGTTCTTCTCCTCCAGCAGTGCTTCCAGCGCCACCAGAAGATTCAGGTCGATTGCTCCGAGACCCACGGATGTCCCCTTCTGGCCACGTCATTGAAGCATCGGTGAAACGAGAGCGTAATGACGGGTTTGCGGCTGAGGAAGCCCCATATGCCGATTCTCAGGAATCTCAGGAAGATGCGATGCAAGGCATCCGGGGGAAGGCATACGGGCAGGTCAATGGAGTGTGCGGCGCAGTGGACCGCACAGTCCATTGACAGATGTGGCGGTGGGACGCTGTTACGGGCGAGGGGTCCTGCCCCGCTTCCTGGCGCGCGGCAGATAGGCGTCGGCACGCCCGGGGACGATGAGGTTGGAGAGGCTGCCGAGGCATTCCACGGTGAGCGTCACCGTATCGCCGGGCTGCAGCGGCGGCGGGGTCCGCTCGCCCACCCGTCCCCAGAACTCGGCCAGCGCTCCCCAGCCGCAGGTGCCCGGGCCGAGGATGTCACCGGGGTGCACCCAGGCGTCCCGGCTGGCGTAGGCGATCATCTCCTCGAAGGTCCAGGAGACGTTGGCGAGGGTGTCCCGGCCGATGAGCTCACCGTTCAGGGTGACGGTCATCTCCAGGTCGAGGAAGCCATCCCGATCCCGGCGATCCTCCACCTCGTCCGCCGTGACCAGATACGGGCCGAGCGTGTTCGCGAAGTCCTTGCCCTTGGAGAAGCCAAGGCCAAGGTTCTTCTCCGGCTTCTGCAGATCGCGCGCAGACCAGTCGTTGAAGACCAGATAGCCGACGATGTGGCCGCGGGCCTGCTTGGGCGTGAGGTCTCGGCCTGATCGGCCGATGACCGCGCCGACCTCCAACTCGAAGTCGAGGACTGAGCAGCCGGCCGGGACCGGCACGTCGTCGTGCGCGCCGTACGCCGCGTGCGGATTGGTGAAGTAGAAGTTCGGCGCCCGGTACCACTCCTCGGGCACGTGCTCGAGACCGTCCAGGGACTTGGACACACCCTCGATGTGCGCCTCGAAGCCGACGAAGTCCCGGATGGACGGCGGCTTCAGCGGGGGCAGCAGGCGCACTTGATCCACTCGCAGGTCACTGGCGCGCGCAAGCGCCTCGCCCCCCGCCTCATGCAGGGTCTCCTGCTCGATCAACGACAGCACCGTGACGCCCTCGGGCAGCGGATGGATCACTCCGTCACGCATGACCCCGGCGCGCTCCGCGCCCTCGTACTCGTACGTCGCGAAACGCATCGCTCACTGCTCCCAGTGGTTGGTGTTCGTGACGGTGCCGGCGCTCAGATGGCCCGCGAACAGGCCCTTGGGGTCGCGCACCGCGTGTATCTCCTGAAGCCGCCGCCAGTGCTCATCGCCCATGAACTTCAGCTGCCGCACGGTGAAGTCGGAGTCGCCGAGGTACTGGCCCACGGTGACGGGCTGCATTTCCGCCATGGCCTCGTCCAGCCACGCACGCAGCTCGCCGTCACGCTCCGGCTCGTCGTGGATCACGTACGTGGCGCAGTAGATCTCCGACTGCAGCGAGAAGGCCATGTCCGGGAGCTCGCGCAGCGGCGCCATCGAGAACCAGATGGTGAAGGTCCGCCGTGTGGGGTGGTCGGTGAAAGCCTTGCGGATCGCGGGGACGACCTCGTGCGCGGGCCCGGTCAGCCAGGCGTTGTCGACGAGATAGCGGTGGCCTTCGGGGTTGGCCGCGTGCTGCCCTTCGAGCTGCTCGGCGAGGGTGGTCGGCTGCGCCTCGACGCGGAAGAGCGCCCGGTCCGCGTACGGATTGGCGTGCAGCGGAGCCAGCGCCTCGGCGGCCTGTTCGGGGGTGTCGGTCATCGAGACGCCCGTCACCAGCAGTACGGGTTCGTCGTGGTCCGGCGGCGTCTGCGTCAGCGCGACGATCTCCACCAGATCGGAGATCCTGTGGTGCGTCTCGTGCAGCCAGGTCATGACCTCGTCGAAGAGGTCCAGCGGGTACCCGTGCACGGTGTGCGCCAGGTGCTTCGGCAGGGGCCGCGTACGCAGATGGAAGCGGGTCACCACGCCGAAGAAGCCGGGGCCCGCGCCGCGCGCCGCCCAGAACAGGTCGCTGTGGTGCGTCTCGTCGGCGCGCACCAGCTCGCCCTCGGCGGTGACGACGTCGAGGGCGGTGATGTTCTCCGCTGCCCAGCCCCAGCCCCGCGCGTTCCAGCCCTGCCCACCCTGGAGCAGAAAGCCGCCGATGCCGACGGACGGGCAGTGCCCGCCGTTGAAGAAGCGCCCGAACTGTCCGAGATACGGATTGAGCTCGTCGCCGCCCTTCACGCTCGGAGTGGCCGAGACGATGCCGGTGGTCTCGTCGTACGACATCTCACGGAAGCCGCCGAGGTCGATCAGCAGGGCCTCGTCGCGGACCGACCAGGCGGCCCAGCTGTGGCCGCCGGAGCGTACGGCGACTCGCCAGCCGCGCTCGATCGCCAGCCGAACGCCTTCGACGACGTCCTGTTCGGTGGCGGCCTTCAGTACGGCCGCGGGCGTGCGGTCGGCGGGCAGGCGGGCGTTGAAGACGCGGCCGAAGCAGGCCTCGTCGAAGTCCTGGTCGCCGGGGAGGTGAAGGGTGCCGGAGAATCGGTTCGTGTTCATGCTGTGGGTACTCACTTGATCGCGATCGGGTTGACGGGGGCGCCCACCGCGCCGGTCACCGGCAAGGGCGCCGCCACCAGGAGAAACTCGTACACGCTGTCCGCCGCGCAGTCCTCGGCAAGCTCCTCGAGGTCCCACATCTCTCCGAGCGGAAGACCCATGTTGGGGATGGCGATCTGGTGCAGCGGCGACATGGCGGGTTCGGCGAACTCGTACGGCCGCACCTCCAGGCCCCAGGTGTCGGAGGCGATCGCGGCGATCTCGGTGCGGTGCAGCCAGCCGAGCGTGGTGAAGGACAGGCCCGGGGCGTGGCCGGCCGCGTATCCGCCCCAAGTCCCGAGGCGGCGTACACGTCCGAGCTGGCCGGTGCGGAGGAGGACCAGGTCGCCGCGGCGCACCGTCGAGGTGGCGCCCTGGGCCTCGAGCGTGGTGCGCAGGTGCTCCTCGCGGATGGCGAAGCCGTCGGCGAGCTCGCCGTGCTCGTCGCCGAGCGCGCGGCCCACGTCCAGTAGCACGCCGCGCCCGGTGAACACGTCCGCCATGTGCTCGATGCCGGTGACCGAGTCGCCGTTGCCGTTCACGATGGTGCAGGGGCGGCCGTTCCAGGCCTGCTTGTTGTCGAAGATGTGGCCGAGGCCGTCCCACTGGGTGGAGGCTTGCAGCGGCATGACGATGTGGTCGTCGGCGCCGCCGAAGCCGTGCGGGAAGCCCTGCGACTCGGCGGCCGCGTCCGAGCCCGTGTCCTTCATGTAGTGGACGGGGTTGATGCGCCCGCGGAAGCCGCGCTGCGGGCCGTCCTCGTTGAACTCCTGGGACAGCGAGAAGGCGCGGCCACGGTGGACCAGACTCGCCGCGTGGGCGCGCTTGGCGTCGTCGATATGGTTGAGCGTTCCGAGGACGTCGTCCTCGCCCCAGCGGCCCCAGTTCCGGTACGCGGCACGGGCCTTGGCGAGCGCCTCCTCAATGGGGCCGAGTGGCTCGGGCTTCATCGGGCACGTCCTTTCAGGAGGAGGTCGAGGGCGTTGCCCCCGGCGACGGCGGCCCGGTCGGCCGGGGCGAGCCCGGCCGCGTCGAGGCGCGCCACCGGGTCGTCCACGCCCATGTCGAAGGGGTAGTCGGTGCCGAGGACCACCCGGTCCGCGCCCACCTCCTCGATCAGATGGCGCAGCGCACGCGGGGTGTAGACGAGCGCGTCGAACCACAGGCGCTTCAGATACGCACTCGGTGGCTCGGCGCACCCGCGCGCGTCATCCCGGACCCGCCAGGCGTGGTCGGAGCGGCCGATGTAGGTGGGCAGATAGCCGCAGCCGTGCGAGGCCACCAGCTTCAAGCCCGGGAAACGGTCGAACACCCCGGTGAAGATCAGATGAGAGAGCGCCACGGTGGTCTCGACGGGCTGGCCCACGGTGTTGCCGAGATAGCGGGTGGCCAGCCGCTCCCCGAGCGAGCAGCCCCATGGGTGCACGAACACAACCGCGCCCAGCTCCTCGGCCTTGGCCCACACCGGGTCGTGGACAGGGTCGGCCAGTTCCCGGCCCGCCACGGTCGTGGAGACGCTGATCCCGTACAGTCCGTACTCGGTCATGGCCCTGTCGAGAAGGGCGACGGCGAGATCGGGGTGCTGCAGCGGGACCGTGCCGAGGCCGTACAACCGCTCGGGCGCCTCGGCGCAGTGCGCGGCGACCGCCCCGTTGACGGTACGGGCGAGGCGTACGGCAAGGTCGGCGTCGGCCCAGTAGTGGTGCATCGGCATCGGGCCGACCACCTGGACGTCCACGCCCATCGCATCGAGGTCCGCGAGCCGGGCGCTGACATCCGTCAACTTGGCTTCGAGGCGGTCGAGTTGACTGCGATTGATGGCCAGCGACTCAGGCGAGTGGGCACGTTGTTCCGCAGTCAGTTCGGCGGCGAAGCCCGGCGTGCCCGCGCACAGCGCATCGGCCGCCGGGACTGCCAGATGACCGTGGAAGTCGACGACGGGCACGCTCATGCCGCTGCCGTCAGGAACGAGAGCGTGTCGGACATGATGCGGCCGGGGTCGGCGCCGGGTGTGCCGGGGCGGATCTCCCAGTCGGCGAGCTGCAGCGAGTTCTCCAGGACGACCCGCACACGCGGCAGCCGCCGGGCCATGAACGCCTCCAGTGCCTGCTCGACCGGCGTGTCCCCGGTGACCATCTCGGCCAGGACCACCGCGTCCTCCGCACACATCGCCGCGCCCTGGGCGATCAGTGGCGGGCAGGCGTGGGCCGCGTCGCCGATCACCATGGCCCGGCCGCGGTGCCAGGGCTCGTCGACGAGGATCGCCTCGATCCAGCGGTAGTCCACGGCCGTGTCGTCCGGCAGCGAGGCCAGGATCTTGCCCCAGGTGCCGCCGTATCCGGCGCCGCGCTCGCGCAGCAGCGACAGCGGGGCGCGCGGGCCCACCAGCGAGGCGTCCAGGTTCTCGTCGAGGAGGTACGCGTAGCACTCGTCGGCCGAGATCGGGCTGTACCCGGCCTTGTAGCGCGGGCCGCCGTAGTACACCTCCGCGCAGTCCATCTCGGCGGGACGGTCGGCGACCACGCGGAAGATCGACATGCCGACCGGTTTCGGCTTGGTGGTGATGCCGATCATCGCGCGCATCTGAGAGTTGATGCCGTCGGCGCCCACCACGAGGTCGTAGCGGGCGGCGGAGCCGTCGGTGAACGTCACGTCCACGTGGCCCGGGGACTGGTCGAGCGAGGCGACGCTCAGCCCGAGCCGCACCTGCACGCCATGCGCGTACACCGCGTCGCACAGTGCGTCCTGCAGGTCCGAGCGCAGCGCGCCCGCTGTGGACGGCAGGTCGTCGCCGCCGGTGTGCGGCGTTGCCAGCTCGGTGATCAGCTCGCCGTCCGCGCGGCGGAGCCGCATCTGGTCGAACGGCACGGCACGGGCGAGGACCCGGTCCAGTACGCCCACGGAGCGCAGCGCCTTGAGCGCGTTCCCCTGAACGGTGATGCCGTGGCCGACGCCGAACCACTGGGGTGATATCTCGACGAGCTCGACCTCCGCGCCACGCTGGGCGAGCGCGAGAGACAACACGCTTCCGGTGATGCCGCCACCGACGACGAGCACCTTGTGCACTGGCATGGGCGATCCTTGCGAACGTAGAAAAAGGGAGGGAGGGGGGCAGATCAGCCGGTGAGGTGGTCGCCGAGCTTGCGGTAGTGCTCGACGGTCGGCGGTTTGGCGAAGAACGGACCGACGAGGGCGCGCCAACGCTGGAAGCGCTCCGACTCGCGGAAGCCCACCGTGTGGGCCTCGACCGACTCTTCCCAGCCGACCAGCAGCAGATAGGCCTCGGGCCGCTCCTCGCAGCGCAGTAGCTCAGTCCAGCGGAAGCCGTCCGCCTTTGCGAGGACCTTGCGGGCCTCCTCGAAGGCCGCCTCGAATTCCGCCTCACGGCCGGCCGTGACGGCCAGCTCGGCGTGCTCGACGATCACACGTACGCCTTTCATTCAAAGCTTGGGTCGCCTCCGGAGCGCGCCGTGTTGATGTGGCACTGCCAAGGCGTGGCCGGTGTCGCGATCCTTCGCGGCTCACCTGCTGGGGGTCCGTTGGTGCTCCGACCCTGCTCGGGCGGTGGATGCACCGTCAACGGATCGAGGCATCGGCAAGGGGGACGTCATGCATCCCGTACGGCGATGGGCTGCCGATCACCAGCTTTCAGGCGGCCCGCAGCACGGTGATGCCAGGCATCGCAGATCGGTATTTCCGCCGCCCGCCCGTGCTGCCTAGCGTCAGTGGCATCCCATTTGCCTCTGAGGAGAGAAAGCCCGTGCCAGACCGACTCCCCAGCCATGCAGGACCCTTCGCGCTCGGCACGTTCGCTGCTCAAGGCGACGGATTCCCCGGCCTCGTCACCGGTTCACGTGTGCGCGACCTCTCCGACTTCGTGCCCTCCGTCCGCGCACTTGTCGAGGACTGGGAGACCTGGCTGCCCCGGCTGGGTGACCTCGCCCGGTCCTCCGACGGAACCTGGCACGACCTGGCCGCGCTGCGCGTCCTGACCCCCGTCGAGCCCGGCCAGATCCTGCAGAGCGGCGCCAACTACCGCAAACACGTGGTCGATCTGGTCGCTGCCGAGAAGGAGAGCGTGCACGGCGCCACCCCCGAAGAGGCCCGCGCCGACGCCGAGTTGATGATGGACGAACGCGCCCGCAACGGAGTGCCGTATGTCTTCCTCGGTTCCCCGCGCGCGATCTGCGGCCCCTACGACGACATCGTGCTCCCCGCGCTCGGCGAGCAGCACGACTGGGAACTCGAACTCGCCCTCGTCATCGGCAAGCCGGGCAAGAACATCCCGGCCGAGGAGGCGATGGAGTACGTCGCCGGATACACGATCTCGAACGACCTCACCACCCGCGACCGCCTCTACCGACCCGACCTCAAGGCCATCGGCACCGACTGGTTCACTGCCAAGAACGCCGACACCTTCCTGCCGACCGGACCCTTCCTCATCCCGGCCGCCTTCGTCGGCGACCCGAACGACCTGCGGATCACCCTGCGGCACAACGGAGTCGTCCGTCAGGACGAGTCCACCAAGGACATGATCTTCGACATTCCGCGGCTCATCGCGTACGTCTCCACGACCACCACTCTGCGCCCCGGCGACCTACTGCTCACCGGCTCCCCGGCCGGCAACGGCGCGCACTGGGGTGTCTTCCTGAAGCCGGGAGACGTCGTGGAGTCGGAGATCACCGGTCTGGGCCACCAGCGCAACACCGTCAGGAGCCACGCATGAGCTTCCAGCCCATCACCCATCTGCGCCATGTCGACCTGGCCGTGCCGGACTTCGCCCGCCAGCGCGCCTTCTACGGCACCACCTGGGGCCTGAGCGAGGTCGCGAACGACAGCGGTGTCGCCTTCTTCGCCGCCGAGGGCAGCCCCGAGCAGTACATCGTCCGGATCCGCGAGGACGAGCGGAAGCGGATGGACCTGGTCGCCTTCGGTGCCGTCTCGCCGGCCGCGGTCGACGAGCTGCATGTACGGCTCGGTCGGGCCGGAATCCAACTCATCGGTGAACCGGGGGTGTTGGACACTCCGGGTGGCGGTTACGGTTTCCGGTTCTTCGACCCGGACGGGCGGGTCGTCGAGGTCTCCGCGGATGTCGCCACCCGCACTCACCGGAAGATCGAGGAGCGCGAGGCGATCCCGGTGCGGCTCTCGCACTGTGTGGTCAACTCCCAGGACCCGGAAGGGCTGCGGGACTTCTACGTCCAGCACCTCGGGTTTAGGCTCACCGACACCCTGCACTCGACGCACATGGGCGACCTCATGTACTTCCTGCGGTGCAGCCCGCTCCACCACTCGTTCGCGATCGCCCGCGGCCCCCATGTGTCCCTGCACCACGCCTCGTTCGAGATGCGGGGGGTCGAGGAGTACATGCGGGGCACTGGGCGGGCACTGCGCGCCGGGACCCGGCTCACCTGGGGCCCCGGCCGGCATCTCGCCGGTGACAACACCTTCTCGTACTTCCACGACCCGCACGGCAACACCGTCGAGTACACGACCGAACTGGCCGTCCTCGAAGAGGACTTGTGGCACCCGGGCCGCCATGACGTCGACGACCCGATCACCCAGGACCAGTGGGGCACCGCGGACCCGATGAGCGAGTCGGTCGCCAAGGAGCAGTTCAACGACCCCGACGTGCTCTTCGTGGCGCCCCCCGTCTAACACCCCCTTTGTCGCGAACCACCCGCAGAAAGGCCGCAGTTGTGGCAACGATCCTGAAGAACTCCGTGCCCAAGTCCGAGGTGACCGCCTCCCTCGACCAGGTGCGCGAGACCGTGACCGGCGTCATCGCGGACATCCGTGAACGAGGCGACGAGGCGGTCCGCGCCTACTCCGAGAAGTTCGACAAGTGGAGCCCCGGCTCCTTCCGGCTCTCCGACCAGGAGATCGAGAAGATCGTCGCATCGGTACCGCAACAGGTCATCGACGACATCCGCTTCGTCCAGGACCAGGTGCGTGGCTTCGCCCGCCATCAGCTCGACTCCCTGCGGGAGTTCGAGGTGGAGACCCTGCCGGGTGTGAGGCTCGGGCAGAAGCACGTCCCCGTGCAGGCGGCGGGCGCGTACATCCCCGGTGGCCGCTACCCGCTCACCGCGTCCGCGCACATGACCATCGTCACGGCCAAGGTCGCGGGCGTGCCCCGGGTCGTCGCCTGTACGCCGCCCATCCACGGCGAGATCCCGGCCGCCACCGTCGCGGCCGCACATCTGGCGGGCGCGGACGAGATCTGGCTGCTCGGCGGGGTCCAGGCGGTCGCCGCCATGGCCGTCGGGACTGACTCCATGCAGCCGGTGAACCTCATTGCCGGACCCGGCAACGCCTACGTCGCCGAGGCCAAGCGCCAGCTCTTCGGCGAGATCGGCATCGACCTGTTCGCCGGGCCGACCGAGATCCTGGTCCTCGCGGACGCGGGCGCCGATCCCTTCACCTGCGCCGTCGACCTGCTCTCCCAGGCCGAGCACGGCCCGGACTCCCCGGCTGTCCTCATCACCACCTCCCGCGAGGTCGCCGAGAAGACCATCGCCGAGGTGGAACGCCTCCTGCCCGGCATGCCCACCCGCGACTTCGCCGAGCCCGCCTGGCGCGACCACGGCCAGGTCCACGTCGTCGACACCCTCGACGAGCTGTACGCCCTCGCCGACGAGTTCGCCTTCGAGCACGTCGAGGTACTGACCGCCGAACCGCGCCTCGCGCTAGAGCGCATGACCCAGTACGGCGCCCTGTTCCTTGGCGAGGGCACCTGTGTGTCGTTCGGCGACAAGGTCATCGGCACGAACCATGTGCTGCCCACACGTGGTGCCGCCCGCTACACCGGCGGCCTGTGGGTGGGGAAGTACCTCAAGACGGTCACCTACCAGGAGGTCACCGACACCGACTCCCAGGCACTGCTCGGGCGGCTGTGCGGACGGGCGGCACGTGTCGAACTGTTCGAGGGCCACGCCCGCTCCGGTGACGTACGGGCCGCGAAGGCCGCCGGCGACGAGCTGCCCTGGAACACCGCATGACCCTGGACGGCCGTACGGCATTGATCACGGGCGGCGGCGGACCGCTTGGGCGCGCCGTCGCGCTGGCCCTAACGGACGCCGGCGCCCGGGTGATCCTGGTCGGACGTAACGAGACGGCACTCGCAGACGCGGCCACCCGCGTGGTCAAGGACGGCGGCAGGGCGCGTACGGCCGCGTGCGATGTGTCGGACCCGGCGTCCGTGACGGCCCTGGCCGCCGAGCTCGACGACGAGGACGTCTCGATCCTTGTCAACAACGCGGGCGTCGCGGGCCCGGTGAAGCCGCTCACGGCAAACGACCGCTCCTCAACCGGACCCCGTACACCGCCTCCAAGATGGCGCTGCTCGGCCTGACCCGGACCTCGCCGGGGAGGTCGGACCGCACGGGATCGCGGTCAACTCCCTTTCCCCCGGGCCGGTTCGAGGCCCGCGCATGGACCGCAACTTCCGGCTCACCGCCGAACTGACCGGCTGCACTGTGGCCGAGGCCGAACGCGACTTCGCCTCCCGGGCCGCCCTCGGCCGGCTCGTCGAGGAGCACGAGGTCGCGCAGGCGCTGGTGGCGATGCTCGCGATGCCCGGCCTGTGCGGGGCCGACATCGACCTGTCGGCGGGGATGATCGCCCCGGCCTGATGAGTGGAGGGCGGACGGGTTCCGTGGAGGCCGTCTGCGGGGCGCTGTGACGCGTCCGCAAGGCGGCCTTCAGTGCGCGCAGTGCCGGCAGGGCCTGGGCGTGGTCCGGGTCGAGGTCGTCCAGCACCTCGTCGAGCATGCGGGCCCAGGTGTCCTCGATGCGCCGGGCGTTCTCGACGGCTGGGGGCGTCGGCAGGACGCGGGTGGCCCGCCGGTCCACCGGGTCGCTCTCGCGGCTGATCACGTCCTGCTCGGCGAGGCGGCGCAGCGCCGTACTGACATTGCTGGGCTTCATGTGCATCTCGGTCGCGAGCTGGCCGGGGCTCACCCCCGGCTCACGGACGATGACGCGCATCTTGTCCGCCTCGGACGCGGGGAGCGGGTCGACTCCGGCGCGCGGGCGCCCGCGCGCAGCGGGGTGCGAGCGGTCTCTCGCAGGGGCGGGGCGAATTCCCGGAGGGTGACATGGCGGCTCGTGAGTCCATGCGAGTTCATTTATATATCCATAAGCAAATCGCTCGTGCGCCCAGCCAGACCGGCGTACGTGTGCCCAATGCCGTACGGCCCTGCGCCAATGCGTACGCCCCGTCGAACCGCCGTGCGCCTGCTCGCCGCTGGAGAACCCCATGTCCGAAACCTCTGCCATCCCGACCAGGCCCGGCGTGTCCGGACCGCTCCTCGTGGTCCTCGCGCTGCTGTCCGCGGTGGCTCCCTTCGCCACGGACATGTACCTGCCGTCCTTCACCGAGCTCGCCGCCGATCTGCACACCGGCGCCTCCAGCGTGCAGCTGACGCTGACCACCTTCCTGATCGGCCTCGCGGTGGGCCAGCTCGTCATCGGCCCGCTGTCCGACCGCTACGGGCGCCGCGGCCCGCTCCGCGTCGCCACCGCCGCGGTCACCGTGGCCGGTGCCCTGTGCGCCCTGGCCCCGAACATCTGGATGCTCGTCGCGATGCGCTTCGTCCAGGGCTTCGCGGGCTCGGCGGGCATCGTCATAGGCCGCGCCGTCGCCGTGGACCGTACCTCGGGACCGGCCGCGGCCAAGGTCTTCTCGCTGCTCGCCAGCATCGGCGGCATCGCGCCCGTCGTCGCCCCGCTGGCGGGCGTTACGCTGGCCGGTACGGCGGGATGGCGCGGTGTGTTCTGGGTGCTGACGGGCATATCCGCGCTGATGCTGCTCGGCTCGCTCTTCGTGGTCCCCGAGTCGCTGCCGAAGGAACAGCGGCACGCCGGTGGCCTCGCCGAGACGGGCCGCGTCATGCGTCGCCTCTTCGCCGACCGCGGCTACGTCGGCCACACCTTCGCCTTCGCGCTCGGCTTCGCGGGTCTGATGGGCTACATTTCGGCCTCGCCCTTCGTCATCGAGAACGTCCTCGGCCTGTCCACCGCCGCATACACATTGGACTTCGCGGTCAACGCCTGCGGCATAGTCCTCTCCGGGCTGGTCAACGCCCGCCTCGTGGGCCGCTTCAGCACGGCCGCGCTGCTGCGGGCCGGGCAGGCCGCCGCGCTGTTCCTCTCCGCCCTTCTGCTGGCGCTGCTGGCGGCCGGACTGCCCGCCGTGGCCGTCCTGCCAGCCCTGTTCGGGCTGACCTGCTCGCTCACGTTCGTCCTGGGCAACGCCTCGGCGCTGGCCGTCGGACGTGCCCCGTACGCGGCAGGGACGGCGGCCGCCGTGATGGGCGCCCTGCAGTTCGGGCTCGGCGCGCTGGTCTCGCCGCTGGTCGGCCTCGGAGGTGAGCACACGGGTCTGCCGATGGGCGCCACGCTGGTGACGGCCGCGCTGCTGGGTATCGGGGCGCGCCTCCTGACGCGCGGAGCCGCCACGGTCGCGGCGCCGGACTCGGAAGCCGCCCTGGCCGAGCACACCGCGGCGCGCGGCTGACACTCGACACGCGCCCCGTACTCCCGCCCGGCGATCAGGCCGTCGGCATCCAGGAAGCTGACGGCCTGATCGCAGCCATCGTGTTCTCGTACGCATAGAGAAGGGGCCCATCCGCCTCCGAGCGACGGCTGATTCGCTTCCGCATGCGTGGCCATGGCAAGGCGTTCCCTCAACTGGCGCTGGACGGCACAGAATTTGTTCGTGACCATTGCGGATACACGTGGAACGCACAGCCACGCTCTGAGGCGGCATGTAGTGGTGCCGTCGGAAATCCATCCTCACCCCGCGCAGGCCGGCATGCGCATGGGCCGGCGATCACCTGCGCACGGCGCACTCCATCCTGTGCAGACATGAAATGACGCTCTTGGAGGGCGGGTAGCGGCGGTGCACGCACGAATTTGCTGTTCTTCCGTCTCCGATTGTGGGCCTGTTCGTTGAGGCGCCGAGGGGCTGCGCCCCAGACAGGGCGGCGGCAGCCGCGGTCATACCAGCCATCTGAAGGGGCGATGTCCCTGGACGGCACGGATCCTTGTTCTCGCCAATACGGCGTACCTACGCTTCAAGTACCGCACTCCGGCGGCATGGAACAAGGGATATAGCAATCATGGGTCGACTGTCCGGAAAAATCGCCTTCATCAGCGGAACAGGGGCTGGAATTGGGCGGGCTGCTGCCCAGGTATTTGCCGCGGAAGGGGCCTCCGTATTCGGCTGTGACATCGATGCCGACGCTGCGGCGGAAACGCTCGAACTGGTGGAGAAGGCTGGGGGAGTCATGAAGTCCCTCGCCCCCGTCGACCTGTCGACCGAGGGCGGTGCCCGGGAGTGGATCGAGGCCGGCATAGCGGCCTTCGGTGGTATCGACATCCTTTACAACAATGCCTCGGCGCTGCGGAACGGGCCATTCGAGACGATGCCCGCCGAGGACTGGTACTTCACCATCAAGAACGAACTCGACATCCCGTACTTCTGTACGCAGGCGGCCTGGCCGCACCTGATCGCCCGGGGTGGCGGCGCCGTCCTCAACGTCGCGTCGGTCGCCGCCGTGCGCGGCGCCCCGTTCATGCCGATGGTGCCGCATGGTGCCGCCAAGGGCGGGGTGTTGGCGATGAGCAAGCACCTGTGCGCGGCCGGCGCCCCGCACCACATCCGCGTCAACACCGTCGCACCCGGCATGATCCACACCTCCGCGACCGCGCCCTTCCTCGATGACCCGAACGGGCCGAAGGCGCAGCTGGAGGCGCGTATCCCGGTGGGCCGTGTGGGACAGCCGGAGGACATCGCGAGGGTCGCGGCCTTCCTCTGCTCCGACGAGGCGGCGTTCATCAACGGCGCCAACCTCATGGTGGACGGCGGCGACAGCGCGATGGCCGGCTGACCGGCGGCATGCCCCGTCGAACGCCGCGAGTGCGCGCTGATCACGCCGACGTCAACGGCCGCGATCAGCGCGCACGGGATTCGCTGATCGCCGCCCTCACCGAGGAATTCGGCGGGCGGCACGCGCGGCGCAGACAGGCGTGACGGCTTCGGCGAACCCACCTTCGTAGGGTGGTTGGCAGGCTGGCGCGCGCCAGAACGTTGGCGATGAACTGCCGGTCGCCGTTGCTCTTTGCGGGGAGCAGGGGCCGGGGGCGGCGCTGTACCGGCGGGCATCGAAGCCGACCCGGCCCTTGAGCCGGGCCAGGTCAGCGGCCAGGTCGGCCCGCCGCCGACCACGATCACGCTGGTACCCGCGTTGCACACCGGGCGAGCGCGAGACCAGTCCGGGTGCCGACCGACCGCAGCGGGCCGCACGCCGCGTGTCGACACTGTCCGCGCAGACAGGAGCGAAGGGCCGGCGCCGTAGGTCGCGAGCACGGCACCGATCGAGGCCATGGTCGCCAGGTACCCGGTGCCGCCTCACTGGCAGCGCGCCCGTCCGGGGCGACGGCGATGCGCCCGAACTCGCCGTGCGGTGCAACGAGCCGCCCCCACCAGCCCGCCGCCAGCGGTGTGCGGCAGCCGCAGGCACAGCACATCCTGACGGTCGGCTGCCGCGTTCCCCGTCGGTCGGCGAGCGCGGCGCGCAGGGCGGTGTCCGCCCGGCAGCACCGGCCGCGAAACGTTTGCGCAGCAGTCCGGGCAGCCGGTCGTGGCCCGTGCGTGCCTACACGTGCCCGACGCCTCGTTCCCCGGGCAGGCGAGCGGCGCTTACGCGCCACGTCAACAACGAGTTCTGCGGGCCCGTGCCGGAGCCGTGTCAGAGGGCTGCTGTGATACCGCTTGCCACACGGCTTGCGGGCGGTCAACGTGCTTGTCGACAGGGTTGAGGATCAGGGGATCCGGCTGAGTGCCGTCGCGCGCGGACTCATCTCGAAGCCGACGCAGAGTCGCCACGGGGTCGGTTCATGAGTGCGGTCCTGCCCCATTCCTGCAGGTCGCACAAGGGGTCGTACGGCACATATTCATGTCGCATGCCATCCATGTTGCGACGCGATTTCCGATCGCTTCCGGCCACGCACGGTGCTCGCTATTGTGAGGACCCCGGAGCCGCCTAGTCCGCTCCGCTCGCACCGGCCTCGCTGTCGGTTCCGTGAGCGGGGTCCCCAGAGCCGAAGGAACACCGCATGACCACCATCACGTCCGAGCTGGGCCGCTGCGGCGGCATGCTCGCCGTGGGGTGCGTGCCGGTCCGGTCCGATGGCACGCGGCGGCCCGTTTCCTTGCCCCACGGTCGCCGCCATGACACGGGACCGTCCATGAGCGCTCTCGGCGGCTCGATGCCCACGCCGACTGGCTGCAAGAAGGCTTCCACGGTGATGCACACGGGCCGGCCGTGCCGCCCCGCCCACGCGGCGCCCAGCGCCCGTACGTTGCTGAGAAACGGATCCCGCCCGGGGCCGCTCCGCGGCTTCGTGCGTCACGCCTGACACGGCATCACCGCACCCTTCACCGCCGTCACCCCCGTCACCCCCGGCACCGCCTTCTCCGGCGACGATCGCAGCCCCCGCGCATCCGCCGAAACACGTGTTCCGGCTGTTTCCCGCCGGTGACGGGGCTGGGACGGCACCGGTGACCGGGCTGGTGGCAAGCCGTCGGCGAGCTGCCCCGCGATGCCCATCAAGACCCGTCCCGAGCAGTGCCGTGCGCCCGCCTCCCCAGGGCGCTCACTTCCCACCACCGCTGCGACCACGACGGTTCCGACCACGACCTCCGACCACAAGGGATGAGCAGAGTTGGACGACTACGACACCGTCACACCCGATCTGGAGAGGCAACTCCAGCGACTGGAGGACGTCCAGGCGATCCACAACCTCATGGGCCGGCGCGCGTACCTGCACTCGGCCGGCCTCAACGACCGCGAACTCCCGGAGTGCTGGGCGACGGACGCCCCCGGTGTCTCCTTCGAGGCCGAGGACTGGGGTGTGTGGGACGGCTGGGACCACATCTGGAACGCCTACGTGGAGAAGAACCCCTTCCCCGCCGGCACCCCAGGCCTGCTCATCGAGCACACCCTGACGACGCCCGTCATCGAGGTGGCCGGTGACGGCCTGACCGCGAGAGGGGTGTGGATCTCCCCGGGGCACGAGACCTTCCCGCTGCCGGACAGCCTTCCCGCCGCCCACTGGTCATGGGGCCGCTACGGCGTCGACTTCCTCAAGGAGGGCGGCGTCTGGCGGATCTGGCACCTGCACGTCTACACCACCTTCCGCACGCCGTACGACCAGGACTGGGTCGACTCATCGGTCAACCGCCCCGCCCATTTCCCGAAAGAGGGAGAGGTCGTTCCCGGCATGCCGGTGGTGGACCGGGCTGTGACCTTCAACCAGCCGTACACGCTCGACGCGGTCCCCGCCCTGCAGCCCCCGCCGCCCGAACCGTACGGGACCTGGCAGGAGACCACCGGCTACACCGACCCGCCGAAGGAGGCCTGAGGTGACCACGTCGACCGGACCCTCGACGACCCTGACCAGGGCCCAGCGACTGCACCGGATCAGGGCAGTGCACGAGATCCACAACCTCATCGGCCGCCACGCCTTCTTCAACGCGGCCGGCCACTACGACGACCTCATCGGCACCTTCGCCCGCCACACCCCCGGCGTGACGGTCGAGCTGGCCGACTGGGGCGTGTACGAGGGACTGGACGGCGCCCGCGCCGCGCTGGTCGGGCCGCTGCTGGAGATGGCCCGCCGCAAGGGGGAGGGCATGCGAGCCGCGTACCCGGAGCTGGACATCCAGGACGACCGCGCGGGGATGCTGCTGGAGAGCGCGTTCACGACCCCGGTCATCCAGGTCGCCGAGGACGGCGGCTCGGCCCGCGGCGTGTGGATGGTGATGGCCGCGCAGACGGGCTTCAACCCCGACGCGGGAGGGCCCGAGGCCGGCTGGGCGTGGGTGCACTACGCCGTCGACTTCGTCTACGAGGAGGACGGGGAGGACGGCGCCTGGCGGATCCTGCGTCTGCGGGTCGTGCCGCGCTTCCGTACCGCCTACGGCGTCAGCTGGGTCGAGAGCTCGCTGCGCGAGCAGGCGCCGCCACCGCTGACCACGACGTCCGACCGGCCGCCCACCGCGACCCTCAACGACTACTCCGTCACCCGCGTGGCGACGTACGACCCCGTCCCCCCGGAGCCGTACCGCACCCTCGACGACCTCCCGCCCCTGTAAAGGACCGCCACATGGCACAGGACCAGGACGAATTCGACAGGCGGCTGCGACGCCTGGAGGACATCCACGAGATCAACAACCTCATGGGCATGCACGAGTACCTGCACGCCGCGGGGCGCAACGGCGAGGAGTTCGAGAAGCTCTTCGCCAAGGACGCACCCGGCCTGACCTTCGAGCCCGAGGACTGGGGCGTCTTCGAGGGCGCGGAGACCGTCAAGGGCTGCTACGTCGACGGCGCCCCGCCGGAGATGCCGGGGCTCATGACCGAGCACGCCGCCACCACCCCCGTGATCGAGATCGCCGAGGACGGCCTGACCGCCAAGGGCGTGTGGATCTCCCCCGGCCACGAGACCTTTCCCCGGCCGGACGGTCCGCCCATCGCCCACTGGTCGTGGGGCCGCTACGGCATCGACTTCGTCAAGGAGGGCGGCGCGTGGAAGTTCTGGCACTTCCACATCTACACCACCTTCCGCACCCCCTACGACCAGGACTGGGTCGAGTCCTCGGTCCACCGGCCGCCCTACTTCCCCGAACCCGGGCAGCTCATGGAGGGCATGACGCCCCCGTCGCGTCCGGTCACCTTCAACCAGCCCTACCAGGTCGACACGGCCCAGGAGATGGCGCCGGTCCCGCCCGTGCCATACCGGACGTTCGACGAGACCTGGTCTTACACCGATCAGCCCGCCTGACTCTCCACCTCAACGAGGAGCCGTACATGAGCGAGACCGCGGAACCGACCACCGAGCAGAAGCTCCAGAAGGTCCTGGACATCCACGAGGTCCAGAACGTGATGAGCCGGCACGCCTACTACCACGGACTCGGCAAGAACGCCGAGGAGCTGGAGGCGATCTGGGTCAAGGAGACCCCGGAACCCACCTTCGCGCAGAACCAGGGCTACTTCGTCGGATACGAGTCCATCAACTACTACTACGGCGAGCTGTGCCGCTTGATGCAGCGGGCCAACCTCAAACTGCTCCGCCAGCACTACCCCGAGCTTGACGACTCGGACGACAACCTCGGCGCCGGAACTCTGATCATGCACCCGCTGACCACGTCGATCATCGAGATCGCCGGCGACGGGAAGACGGCCAAGGGCATGTGGTACTCCCCGGGCCAGGTCACCGAGATCATGCCGCCCGACCACAGGCCCGTCGCGCACTGGATCTGGGAGAAGTACGGCGTCGACTTCGTCCGCGAGAACGGCGTCTGGAAGATCTGGCACATGCACGTCTACACGGACTTCTTCACGCCGGTCGGCGAGAGCTGGGCGGACCTGACCGCTGACGCGCCGATGGGCGTCGGCGGCCCCCCGGTGGAAATGCCGCGCCCGGACATCGAGGAGGAGACCTACAAGGTCTACAGCCACACCCAGCTGCCGCAGGACCTGCCGCGCATGCCCGAGCCCTACCAGACCTTCAGCGAGACCTTCAGCTACTGACAGCACGTCAGGCGCCGGCACCAACCGATTGACAACGAACTGAGATGTAGCCATGCCTCATCCGGAATTCCTGCGACTTCAACCGACCTCATTTCGCGGAACGGGACGTGGAGGGTCTGGCGCCCGCATGTCGTCGGAATGCCCGACGAACGCGGGCCGGTCCGCCACCGGCACACCGGTGGTTGCACGCCGGACCGGTTCTGCTTCAACGAGCCGGCGCCGCGGGACCCGCATCGCACCTTCGACGAGGTGTCCGGCGCCTGCTGACCGCCCGCCGTCCCGGACGCTGCGTCTTGGACGGCCGTCCACAGGACGGCATTCCGTCCTGCCCCCTGTTCCCGAGCCCTGGAGGGCTTTCGTGTCCCATCTGCTTGCTACGCGGAACCGGCGTGCCCCGCTCGCCTGCAGCGGGCCAGGAGGACAGCTATGACCTCGCGCATCACCTCAGGAACCGTCCCGCGTCCTCCCGTGCCCTTGGAGCGCGTCGTCATCCGCTTCGCCGGCGATTCCGGTGACGGCATGCAGCTCGCGGGTGACCGGCTGTCCGCCGACAGCGCCGAATTCGGCAACGACCTGGCGACCCGCCCGGACTTCCCTGCCGAGATCCGCGCCCCTCAGGGCACGGTGCCGGGTGTCTCCTCGTTCCAGGTGCACTTTGCCGACTACGACATCCTCACCGCCGGCGACCGCCCCGACGTGCTCGTCGCGATGAACCCGGCGGCCCTCAAGGCCAACGCCGCCGACCTGCCGCCGGGCGCGACCGTGATCGTCAACACCGATGAGTTCACCCGCCGCAACCTGCAGCGCGCGAACTATGCGACGTCACCGCTGGAGGATGCAACCCTGAGCGGGCACGTCGTCCACCAGGTGCCCATGAGCAGCCTGACGCGTGCTGCGCTCGCTGACAGCGGCTTGTCCCGCAAGGACGCGGAGCGGGCGAAGAACATGTTCGCCCTCGGCCTGATCGCCTGGATGTACGGCCGTCCCACCGCCGGCACGGAAACCTTCCTGCGGCGGAAGTTCGCCAGCCGCCCGGAGGTGGCCGAGGCCAACGTCACCGCCTTCCGGGCAGGCTGGAACTACGGCGAGACCACGGAGGCGTTCGCCACCACCTACGAGATCGCCCCCGCCAATCTGCCGCCCGGCACGTATCGGCAGATCACCGGCAACACCGCGCTCGCCCTCGGGCTGACGGCCGCCGGGCAGCGGGCGGGCCTTCCCGTGCTGCTCGGCAGCTACCCGATCACCCCGGCCTCCGACATCCTCCACGAACTCGCCCGCCACAAGGAGTTCGGCGTCCTCACACTCCAGGCGGAGGACGAGATCGCCGGGATCGGCGCCGCCCTCGGCGCGGCCTTCGGCGGGGCGCTGGGAGTCACCTCCACCTCCGGGCCGGGGCTCGCCCTGAAGAGCGAGATCCTCGGACTGGCGGTGATGACCGAGCTGCCACTGGTCGTGATCGACGTCCAGCGCGGCGGCCCGTCCACCGGCCTGCCCACCAAGACCGAGCAGTCCGACCTGCTGCAGGCCATGCACGGCCGCAACGGTGAGGCCCCGCTGCCCGTCATCGCTCCGCGCTCGCCCGGCGACTGCTTCGACGCCGCCCTGGAAGCGGCCCGGATCGCGCTCACCTACCGCACCCCGATCCTGCTCCTGTCGGACGGAGCGCTGGCCAACGGCTCCGAACCGTGGCGGATCCCGGAGCCCGAGGACCTGCCGGACCTGCGGGTGGAATTCGCGACCGGGCCCAACGCCCCTGACGGTTCGGAGGCGTTCTGGCCATATCTGCGCGACCGGACCACCCTCGCCCGGCCGTGGGCGATCCCGGGGACGCCGGGCCTGGAGCATCGGATCGGCGGCCTGGAGAAGTCCGACGGCCCGGGAACGATCTCCTACGACTCGGCCAACCACGAGCGCATGGTCCACCTGCGCCAGGCGAAGGTCGACGGCATAGAGGTGCCCGACGTCGAGGTCGACGACCCCGACGGGCGGGCGGACGTACTGGTGCTCGGCTGGGGTTCGACGTACGGGCCGATCGGTGCGGCCTGCCGCCGGGTGCGGGCCCGCGGACTGCCCGTGGCCCAGACCCATCTGCGGCATCTGCGGCCCTTCCCGGGCAATCTCGGCGCCGTGCTGCGTGCCTACCGGCAGGTGGTGGTGCCCGAGATGAACCTCGGCCAGCTCGCCGGGCTCCTGCGCGCCGCGTACGGAGTGGACGTGGTCAGCCGTTCGAAGGTCACCGGCCGGCCCTTCGGAGCCGAGGAGCTCGCCGACGACCTCGTATCCGTGATCAAAGGAGAATCGGCATGAGCACGACTGAGCTCGGCATGCCGGGCAGGCACGGCCTGGACGGCGTGCCCCTGGCCGACGGGCCGCAGACCGCCAAGGACTACCGCTCGGACCAGGAGGTCCGCTGGTGCCCCGGCTGCGGTGACTACGCCGTACTGGCCGCGGTCCAGTCCTTCCTGCCCGAACTCGGACTGCGCCGCGAGAACATCGTCTTCATCTCGGGCATCGGCTGCTCGTCCCGCTTCCCGTACTACCTCGACACCTACGGAATACACTCCGTGCACGGGCGAGCCCCCACCCTGGCCACCGGCCTCGCCGTCACCCGCCCGGATCTCAGCGTCTGGGTGGTCACCGGTGACGGTGACGCGCTGTCCATCGGGGGAAACCACCTCATCCACGCCCTGCGGCGCAACGTCAACCTGAAGATCCTGCTCTTCAACAACCGGATCTACGGACTGACCAAGGGCCAGTACTCTCCCACCTCGGAACCCGGGAAGGTCACCAAGTCGACCCCCCTGGGCTCGGTCGACCACCCTTTCAACCCGGTCTCGCTCGCGCTCGGCGCGGAGGCGACCTTCGTGGCCCGAGCCCTGGACTCCGACCGCGCTCAGCTCACCGAGGTGCTAAGGGCGGCGGCCGAGCACAGGGGGACGGCCTTGGTCGAGATCTACCAGAACTGCCCGGTCTTCAACGACGGTGCCTTCGAGGCTGTGAAGGATCCCGGGGAGCGCGTCCAACGGGTCATCCCACTGCGCGACGGGGAGCCGGTGCGCTTCGGGGCCGAGGGAGAGTACGGCGTCACGCGCGACCTCCGCACCGGCGGACTGCGTGTGGCCCCGATCGCCGAGACGGGCGAGGACGCTCTGGTCGTGCACGACGCCGCGGCCGGCGACCCCACGCAGGCGTTCGCCCTGTCCCGGCTGGACAGCGGAGACCACGGCCCGGTCGTGCCCGTCGGGGTATTCCGGGCGGCTCAGCGACCCACTTACGACGACCTGGTACGGCAGCAGGCAGCCAGGAGCGGAGGCGGCGGCACTCTGCGGGACCTGCTGCGAGGCCGCGACGCCTGGACCGTGGAACCGAATCGGAGGAATACCCCATGACGTACGTCATCGCACAACCCTGCGTGGACGTGAAGGACCGGGCATGCGTGGAGGAATGCCCCGTGGACTGCATCTACGAGGGCGAGCGCATGCTCTACATCCACCCGGACGAATGCGTCGACTGCGGCGCCTGCGAACCCGTGTGCCCGGTCGAGGCGATCTTCTATTCCGAGGACGTGCCGCCGGAGTGGGCGGCCTTCACCGACGCCGGCGAGGCCTTCTTCACTACCCTCGGCTCCCCAGGAGGTGCCTCCGCGGCCGGTCCGATATCGGCGGACGCCCCGATCGTCGCCGAGTTTCCAGCGCCCGCCCGTTGACCGTCAGCGAATCCCGTTTCTTCGAGATTCCAGAAGCACGGGCAATTAGAAGGCGGGATGGCCTACGGAGGGCCGGGATTCTCGTGTGACGGTTTATCCCGGAGGCCGGACGGTCTCCATGAATAGCAGCCATCAACACGAAGCCGATGCAGGTGTGTTCTCACCGTGTCGCACGGAGTGTTGAATTCGAGGCCACCACATATCTCATTCAGTCAGCGTCGACGTTGAGGAGTTCAGGGTGTTGAGGCGTACAGCGTTGTCACTTATAGGGTCATCCGTCCTGGTGGCCGCCACCGGCTGTGCCGGCTCGGGCACGGGAGGGTCCGGACAGAAAACCTTCACGATGTCCGCGTTTCCGACCGGAAACTCAATGGACCCATGGAAGACGCAGCTGAGCCAGTACGTGGCAGCTGCGACGTACGACACGCTCACCCATATCAACGCCGACGGCACCGTGGTCCCGTGGCTGGCCACCTCATGGGATTACAGCGACGCCACGACCTTGGTGATGGAGCTGCGTACCGATGTGGTCTTCACCGATGGCGCGAGCTTCGACGCGGCGACTGTCAAGGCCAATATCGAGTACGCCAAGTCGGCCACCCCGTCGAACGTGGCGGCGCAGCCCTACCTCTCATACATCCAGTCGGTCGACGTGGTGTCCAAGAGCAAGGTGCGCTTCAACCTGAGGGCTCCCCAGCCCGACCTGCCCTACGGGTTCTCCCAGCAGGCCGGCTGGATGGTGAGTCCCACCGCGCTCAAGAACCCCAAGACGCTCGCCGACACACCGGTCGGGTCCGGTCCCTACGTCCTCGACAAGAGCGGCACGACGACGAACAAGACCTACGCGTTCACCCAGAACAAGAACTACTGGGCGGCGGCCAAGTGGTCCCGCTTCGACAAGCTGGTGGTGCAGTTGATCACCGACCCCACCGCCTCCAACAACGCGGCGCGCAGCGGCCAGCTCGACTACACGATCGTGTCGGCGGGAACGGAAATCAACGGGTGGAAGATCGCCCAGGGCTCCGCATCCGCCTTCTTCGGCTTCACGATCTTCGACACCTCCGGCAAGATCAGCAAGCCGCTGGGTGATGCGCGCGTCCGGCAGGCCATGAACTACGCGATCGACAGAAAGGCGATCCTCAAGTCCGTGCTCGACGGTCAAGGGGTCACCAACGCCTCAACGCCGTTCGGCCCGGACAGCCTCGGCTACAGCCGGAACATCGACAGCTACTACACCTACGACGTCGCCAAGGCCAAGCGGCTCCTGCGCCAGGCCGGCTACCCGAACGGGTTCTCGGTCAAGGTGCTGAACAACCCGCAGTGGGACCAGATGGCCCAGGCTCTCGCCGGCTATCTCCGCAAGGTCGGCATCGACGTGCAGCTCAGCAACCACGGTGACGACTTCGTGCAGCAGGTCAACTCCGGCAAGTGGGCGATGGCCACGGGTCTCCTGTCGGTGACCGGGCTCCCCTACAGCGACTTCACCTTCACGATGACGAAGAGTTCCTCGATGAACCCGCTCGGCAACACCAACCCGAAGGTGACTGCCATGCTGGCCAAGGCCGTGGCAGCCAGTGGAGACGAGCAGAAGCAGTTGTATGCACAGCTGGCCGAGTACGCCGCGGAGCAGGCGTGGTACGTGATCCCGGCGCTGAGCAGCCAGTTGCACGCCTACAACCCGCAAGTCGTCAAGGTGGTCGAGCCCGCCAGGGCCGGTGCACCGATGCTGTACAACCTGCGGCCGGTCGGAGCTGAGTGACCATGCTCCGATTGTGCTTGCGACGGCTGGCGTCTGTGGTGCCCATCATGGCGATCGTCGCTACGTTGACGTTTCTGCTGGTTCAGCTGGTTCCTGGGGACCCGGCGTCGTTCCTGCTCGGTTCGGGTGCCACGGCGGACGAGGTGGCCCGGCTCCGGTCCTCGATGGGGCTGGACCGGCCGGCGCTCGTCCAGTACGGCGACTGGATCGGCGGCCTGTTCCACGGCGACCTGGGGGTGTCGCTGGTGTCGAATCAGAAGGTGGCCGCCTCCCTGAGCAGCGCTCTGCCGGTCACGGTGTCGGTCGCCCTGCTCGCCACGGTGTTCACTCTTCTGATCGGCGTCACCCTCGGGACGGTCGCGGCCGTGCGGGGCGGCTTGGTGGACCGTGCGGTCATGTGGGGGGCCAGCATCGGCATGGCGGTTCCGAGCTTCTGGCTCGCGGGCCTGCTCGTGTTCGTCTTCGCCATCCGGCTTCCGGTGCTGCCGGCCACCGGGTACGTGGCTTTCACCGTCTCACCGGGGCAGTGGCTGTCGCACCTGATCCTGCCGATGATCGCCGTGGGGCTGGCGGGGGTGGGGCCCGTGGCGTTCCAGACGCGCGTGGGCGTCGTCGACCAGCTCTCGCGCGACTACGTCCGCACGCTTGCGGCCAATGGGCTGTCCCGCAGGCGGATCGTGTGCAGGCACGTGCTGCGCAACGCCAGCGGCCCGGTGGTGACCGTGGCCAGCCTCGGATTCGTGTTCGCGCTCGGCGGGGTCATGGTGATCGAGGCGATCTTCAACCTGCCCGGCGTGGGCACGCTGATGCTCAGCGCGATCCGCCAGCATGATCTTCCGATCGTGCAGGGCGCGGTGCTGGCGTTCAGCCTCATCATCGTCGCCGTCAACCTGCTGTCCGATGTGGTGGCCGCGGCCCTCAACCCAAGGATCCGGTTCTCATGACCTCGTCCATCACAGCCCTGTGCAGGGCGCTCGCCCGCCCGGCGGTCTGGGTGAGCCTTATCTGGCTGATCGGGATCAGTGTGGCGTGCGCGATGGCGTCGGTGCTCGCGCCCATCGACCCACTGGAGCAGGACCTGTCCAACAGCTTCAGCGGGCCCGGCGCGCGGCACTGGCTGGGCTCGGACGAGCTCGGTCGCGACATCTTCTCGCGGCTGCTGCACGGGGGAGGCGGACTGCTGCTGACCGCGCTCATCCCGGTGGGTGTCTCATTGCTGCTCGCCGTACCTGGCGGGCTGCTCGCGGGCTATCTGTCGGGGTGGGTCGACACCGCCTCCACCTTCGTCGTCGACATCCTGTTCGCGCTGCCAGGTCTGGTGGTGGTGCTGGCCATCGCCGCCGTGACCGATAACAACCTGATCGTGATGGCCATCTCCTTCGGCGTGTTGACCAGCGGCGCCGTCTTCCGGGTGGTGCGCACCTCGACGGCCGCCGCACGCGAACTGCCGTACGTCGACGCCGCGCTGGTCTCCCGGCTGTCACGCCCGCGGATCCTGGCCCGGCACATCCTGCCCAACGTCACCGGTCCCCTCATCGCCCAGGCGGTCGTGCAGTACAGCGGCACGTTCCTGTTTCTCACCTCCCTCTCCTTCCTCGGCCTCGGCTTTTCACCGGAGACCCCGGGCTGGGGTCAGATGACCCTGGACGCCGCGAACAACCTGGATCAGCACCCGTGGCTGATGGTGCCGGTCGGCTTCGCCCTGACCGCGACCGTGCTGGCCCTCAATCTCGTCGGCAACGCCCTGCTGGAGGCGGTGAGCGGGCACCGGCGTCCCTCGCAACTGCCTGACCCGCGACGGCCGGTGCCGGATGTGCCCGCGGACGGGGTGGCCCCGACCGCGCCGGCGTTGGACCCGGTGCTGACGGTCGATCAGCTTCACGTGTGCTACCCGGGACAGGACGGCAACGACCGAGCCGTGGTCCGGGACGTCAGCTTCCAGCTGCAGCGCGGAGAGGTGTTCGGCCTGGTCGGCGAGTCCGGATCCGGAAAGACAACGACCGCGCTGTCCATCCTCGGGCTGGTGCCACAGCCCGGTCGGGTCACCTCCGGCCGCGTGCTGCTCCACGGCGAGGACCTGCTCCGCCTGAGCGAGGCGCAACTGCGCAAGGTCCGCGGATCCCGGATCGGCCTTGTCGCCCAGGAGCCGATGGCCGCACTCGACCCCTCCTTCACCGTCGGCTCGCAACTGGACGAGATGATCTGCCTGCATCGGCGCGTCCGTCGGCGGGAGGCCCGGCGGATCGCGCTGAGTCTGCTCACCCGCGTCGGCATGCCCGATCCGGTAGCGGTCGCCCGCCGCTATCCACACCAGCTCTCCGGGGGCATCGCACAGCGGGTGGCGATCGCGCTCGCCCTCAGCGGCGAGCCCGATGTGCTGGTCGCCGACGAACCCACCGCGGCGCTCGACGTCACCGTCCAGGCGGAAATCATCGATCTCCTGCTGCACCTGCGGGAGGAATCCTCTCTGACGCTTCTGCTGGTCACACACGATCTGGGTGTGGTCGCCGACATCTGCGACCGGGTCGCGGTCATGTCGGATGGACGTCTGATCGAGGAGGGCACCACGGAGGCGGTGCTGCTGTCGCCCGCCCAGGAATACACCCGCACGCTGGTCGCGGCGACACCCCGGCTTCCGGTCGAGGCAGGCGAGGAAAGGAGCTGGGGATGAGTACACCCCTGCTGGACGTCAAGGATCTCGGTGTGGAGTACAGGAGCGGGTGGCGCTCCAGTCCCACCAAGGCGGTCGACGACGTGAGCCTCACGGTCGGCCACGGGGAAATCGTGGGCCTCGTGGGCGAGTCGGGCTCGGGCAAGTCGACGGTGGGCAGGGCGATTCTCGGCCTGATGGCCCCGGCGCGGGGCACCATCCACCTGGGCGGCCAGGACATCACCCACCAGCGGGCCGCCGAACGGCGGGATCTGTCCACCGGGCTCCAGGTCGTCTTCCAAGACCCCTACGCCTCGCTCAATCCGGCACGCACCATCGGCAGGACGCTGGGTGAACCCCTCGAAGTCCACGGCAAGCTCAGTGCCGCGGACGCCCGAACGCAGATCGAGGAGCTGCTGACCCGGGTCGGCCTGCCCGCCGACGCGATCGACCGCTACCCGAGCGCGTTCTCCGGAGGCCAGCGTCAGCGCATCGCCATCGCCAGGGCGATCTCCACCGATCCGGCGCTCGTCATCTGCGACGAACCGACCAGCGCCCTCGATGTGATCACCCAGGCACGGATGCTCGACCTGATGAGCGACCTCAGCCGCGAGCGGGGGACAGCGATGTTGTTCATCGCGCACAACCTCGCGGTGGTCGCAGCCATCGCCCAACGAGTGGTCGTGCTCTACCGCGGGCGCGTCATGGAAACCGGAACCACACAGGACGTCCTGTGCCGGCCGCTACACCCCTACACCCAGGCGTTGATCGCCAGCTCTCCCGTGGCCGACCCGCTCCGCCAACGCAAACGGCGGGCAGCCCGGCAGCAGGCCGACCCGGTCGCCGGCGGTGAGGGGACAGGAACCGCACCGCAAGGCTGTCCCTTCGCACCACGCTGCCCGCATGCCACGTCAACGTGCCGGATCCAGCGTCCGGCAGTCACCCTCGTCGACGGCCGGTCGGTCGCCTGCCACCTCTTCACTGCCGACACCCCCACACCTGAGGGAGCGACCGCATGAGCGATATGACCCTGGAACGCCGCGTCCAGCGGTTTGCGGACATCCAGGGCGTCACCCAGCCGATGGCCCGCCTGGCGTACCCGCATTCCGCGGGCATGACCGCCCGTGAGAGCGAGGAGTCCTGGGTGAAGGTGAAGCCGGGCATCACCTTCGAGGCCGAGAACCGGGTCGAGTCGTCGATCGATCGCCCGGGCCATTTCCCGAAACTCGGCGAGACGGCGCCGGGTGTGCACCGTCCGGATCGCGGGGTGACCTTCAGCCAGTCCTCCTCGGTGAGCGTGGCGCCCGCACTGCAACCCGAGCCGCCGAAACCGTACGACAGCTTCTATGAGTCGACCAGCTACCCCGACAAGCCCGCGCGCGTGGAGCGCGTGGTCAACAACGAGAGTGAGGACCAGTGAGCGAGCTCAGCGGCGCACTGACGGCGGACCTGGTGGTGATCGGGGCCGGTGGTGCCGGCCTGCCGGCAGCGATCACCGCACAGGAGCATGGTCTGGAACGGGTCGTGGTGCTGGAAAAGCGCCCGCTCGTGGGCGGCAACGCCGGTATGTCCGGCGGGTTCCTGTTCTCGGTGCAGAGCAGGTCCCAGCGTGAGGCCGGCCTCGGGAACTCGCCCGACGCCGTCTTCCGGGACACGATGGCGTACCACCATTACGACGGCGTAGATCCCCGGCTTGTCCGGCTATGGGTGGACGAGGCCGACGAGACGGTGAACTGGCTGGAGGACCGCGGTATCGGCTACCGGCCCATGACGGGAGTCGACCTGGGCGTGGAGCCCAGCGGATGGTCCAACCACCCTGGCAGCTTCCAGCGGGTGATGGAGGAGCTCAGCCAGCGCTTCACCGCCAAGGGCGGCCAGATTCTCACCAGGGCCGCAGCGGCCGAGATCATCGGCTCGCCGGAGACCGGGGTGAGCGCGGTGGTGGCCGACACCAAGGACGGCAGGATCACGATCGAGACCCCGCGGGTCGTGCTCGCCACCGGGGGCTTCACCGGAAACGTCGACCTGCTGCACGAGAAGTTCCCCGGTATCTACGACGAGGACGTCTACTGGACCGACACCAAGCGACTGGCCGGTGACGGAATCGCCCTCGCCGGCGCGGTCGGGGCCGACACAGGCGGCCGTTCGTTCCTCATCAAGGAGAACTGCTACAGCTTCAAGACCAAGAAGAACAAGCCGAACCGCGCGGGCATGGAGCCTCGTTGCCTGTGGGTGAACGCACACGGCGACCGGTTCCTCGACGAATCGAGCGGCAGGGTCAACGCCACCACCAACGCGCTGATCGTCCAGCCCGGCATGGCAGGGTTCGCACTGTTCGACGACGACTTGGTGCAGTACGTCATCGACCAGCCGGACCCGTTCGCCGGAAAGGCACGTCCCGGCGAGGAAGATCCGGGCACCTGGATCGCCGGGGGCTACCGCACCACGCTGCGCGACACTCTGGCCGATCCGGCCAACAAGGAGTGGTGCGTCTCGGCCGATGACTGGTCGGAGATCGCGCGCTGGATCGGTGCCGACCCGGAGGCGCTGAGCGCCACCGTGCAGGAATACAACGGCTACTGCGACGCCGGGCGTGACGCGCTGTGGGCAAAAGCCCCCGAGCACCTGGTCCCGCTGCGCAAGCCGCCGTTCTACGCACTGCGGTTCCGGCCACTCATGATCGACACCGCCGGGCCGCTGCGCATCGACCAGAACCTGCGGGTGCTCGACCCGCAGTCCCGCCCCATCCCCGGACTGTACGGGGCCGGCTCGGTCGTCGGCGGCTGGATTGGCTTGGACGAGCACCGGTTCGGCACTCCGCTGTCCTGGGCGATCAGTTCGGGTCGTATCGCCGGGATTCACGCCGCCACAGGGTGACGGGGAGCAGACCCGTCTACTTCTTCGTAGATCCCGGTTCGAGTTCGTGGCTTCCAGGGCCGGTAGAACTCATCGCCGGCGTTGATCCGCCTCTCCCCTGACTTCCGCAGTTGGTCGGCAGGGGGGAGCATCGGAAATGCGGCTTGAGCGGGGGAAACGTCGAGAACGCGGCCGTAAGTGCGAGTGCCCACGGCCGCGTTATGACTGGTCAGGCCGGGTTTGCGGCGGTGATCCTCGGCGGCGGCGTGATGCCGCAGTCGCGGTAGAAGGTGGCCTGCTCGCTGTTGAGCGGGGGGGTCTGGGTGATTTGTCCGGCTTCGCCGGTGAGGGTGACCTTGTGGACGCGGCCGAGCTGGGTGCTCATCCGGTTCCAGGTCTGTCCGGTGCGGCGCTCGGCGACGCGGATCAGCAGCAGGGTGAGCCAGCAAAGCAGCACGTGAGCGCGGATGCGGTGTTCGAGGCAGGGGAAGACCGGCCGCAGCTCCAGCACCGTTTTGAGATCACGGAATCCGCACTCGGCTTCCAGGAGGGCCTTGTAGCCGACTGCGATCTCTTCGGCGGTCAGGCGCGGGCCGGAGCTGGTCAGCAAGTACTTGCCGTCCAGGCGTTCCTCGGCTTCACCTTGGCGCGGTCGATGGCGAGCCGCCCGTTCTTCGAGGCCCTCAACCACCTTTTCAAAGTAGGGTGTTCGATCAGCGCGCGCCCGGCCCGCAGGCGTGCGGCCCCTGCTCGCGGGACTTGGCGGTGGTCGCGCGGGTGGCGTCGCGTTGGCGCTGGTTCTTGATCCGCTCGAGTTCGTCCTCGATCCGCTTGATGGCGTCCTCGCGGTGGTGGCAGTCGCGGTCTTCCTGGGCGGGGTTGTGGCGAACTACCCTTCCCTCGTCGCCGCCGGACGCGGTCTCAAGGGCGCCTCGTTCAAGAACGTCAACTACAGCGGCGCCACCATCGCCGACCTGACCGCGAAACCGTCCACCGACAACGGCATCAACGCGGCCCAGCTCAAAGCGCTCTCGCCCGAGACCCGCCTGGTCACCCTCGGGATCGGCGGCAACGACATCGGTTTCAGGACGGCGTAGTTCAGCTGTCCGTGTTGAGGGCAATCCACGCCTTCGGACCTTTCGCGGCCTCGTGTCGTACCGGCCCGTAAGGATGGGCGCTCATCACTGCCCTGACGCAAGCGTCCAGTGCACGTCTCCTGAGCTTGACTCTGACGCGTAAATAACAGCAGGTGGGGGCTCTTTCGGGCAGGGGTGTCGGCCCGGTCGGGTCTGTCCGCCGGGCCCCTTCCCCCCTGTTCACCCGGCGGCCTCCATCGGGTCGAGGGTGACGCGGTATCCGAGATCGTTCAGTCGGGATACGGCTCGGCGTGCGGCTCGTTCGGGGTCCCGCCGGGTGAAGTAGTCGCCGCCGAGCTCGTGGTAGGGCACGTTGTCGCTGAGCATGTGCCAGACCGCGATGATGATCGAGTGCTCGACTGCGACCAGTGCCTTGATCGGGCCACGGCGGGCGGTCAACCGCTTGTAGCGTGCCTGCAGGAAGGAGCCCTTGGTCCGTGCCGCTCCGAACGCGGCCATCCCGAGGGCTCCCTTGAGATAGGGGTTGCCGGGTCGGACCCGGGTGCTGCGGACCCGGCCCGCCGATTCATGGTGCCCCGGACACAACCCGGCCCAGGAGGCCAGGTGTTGGGCCGAGCGGAACCGGGTCATGTCACCTCCGGTCTCCGCCACGATCACCTCGGCCACTGCCTGGTTCACCCCGGGAATCGTGTCCAGCAGGTCCAGCGCCGGGCGGAAAGGGCTCATCGCCTCCTCGATCCGGACGGTCAGCTGTTTGATGGCGCCGGACAGCTGGTCGTACTGATCGAGATAGAGACGGGTCAGGAAGGCGTGGTGCTCGCGGAAGCGGCCGGTCAGCGCCTGGTTCAGCTCGGGAATCTTGCTGCGCATGCGGCGTTTGGCGAGGTCGGCCAGGATGTGCGGATCACGTTGCCCGTCGATCAGTGCCTGGAGCATGGCGCGGCCGGAGACCCCCATCAGATCGGAGACGACGGCGGAGAGCTTGATGCCGGCGTCTTCCAGCAGCTTCTCCAGGCGTTGTGCGACCTGGGCGCGTTCGCGGGTGAGCTGGGTGCGGGTCCGGGTGAGATCCCTCAGCTCGCGTACCGGCTGCGGAGGCACGAAGGAGGCGCGGACCAGGCCGTGGGAGCCGAGTTGGGCCAGCCAGGCAGCGTCGGAGACGTCGGTCTTGCGGCCGGGCAGGTTCTTCACCTGACGGGCGTTGACCAGGATGACGTTCAGTTCCTCGGCCAGCAAGTAGTAGAAGGGCTTCCAGTAGTCGCCGGTCGCCTCCATCACCACCAGGGTGACCCCCGCGCCGAGGAGGTGTTCGCGCAGGTCGAGGACGGCGTTGGTGGTGGCACCGAAGGTCGTGGTCTGCTGGGTGAACGTCCCCTTCCGCCTGGGACTGGGGGTACGCACGCATACCTTGGCATCTCGTTTGCTGATGTCGATTCCGGCGCAGCGTTCGTGAAGGACGTCCATGGCCACGGCTCCGATCCCGTTCGGTTCTCATTGCCTGGTGCCGTTCCGGGAGGGCCAAGGCAGTACGCAGAATCTGACGCGCGTGCTCATGGCAACACTCCACGGTTCCCGTGGACGGCCCTCAGTACCACGCTGTCGTGCGAGCTCGGAGGCATCACAGTCATCGGTCTCGTCCGGAACGAACAGTTCCACTGTCCCGACGCGACCGTTCCCGCGGCAGGGCGGTCAAGGTCGCGCGCGGCGCATACCGACCCATTTACTGTGCCCCCGGCGCACGGCGAAGCCGCGCTGGATCGCTGTCGGGGATCTTGGAGATTGGGAGTTCGGAGGGCATGACTGGCAGGCGGATCCTGTCTTCCCGAGCAGAGCTGTTTCCGCTGCTCAATTGGGTGTTCGTGGTCTCTGCGGAGTCCAGGATCACGCCCCCTGTAACGGTTTCGCGAAACGCCAGAACTGCGCCCTGTGGTGCTGAAGTGGCGGATGGCGCTTACGTCAACCCGCACTGGGGTGTAGCCCTTGCGGTGTCAGTTCGATCGAACTCTGCTCTGCGTTGTGGGTGCTGCTGCGACGGTGAAGCTCCGCCCCACCGGAGGAGACCGAGTTGTGCATTCAGCCCCGTTCCGGCTCGGAGGTGCCGGAGCTGACCGTGAAGGTCGCCCGCGCCAGCAATCCCCACGGCACCACCGCCATGGCCATCCGCGACCATCTCGACGGTCTTTGGCGGGACGAGAACTTCGTCGAGTGGTACCCGCGGGACGGCCCTGAAGTCCTAGCTCAGACACCAGCCGCAAAGTAGCTCCGTAGTCAGTGGCTGAGGGTGTCGACGCGGTTCTCGTACTCGCGACGGGCCTTGCGCTGGGCAGGGATCGCGGCGGAGCTGTCGAGTGCCTGGCAGTGAGCGAGGAGTTGGCGGTGGATCCCAGGGGTGGCGCTGACGCGCAAGGTGTAGCCCTGGCCGTGTCGTACGGGCACACCTTTCTCCAGCGCAGTCCGCTCGGCGGGCTCCAGTTCGGCAGCGCGCAGGAAGTCGGCGACCTTGCCGGGCATGTCGAGGGTGATGGGCAGCTCCGGCGCCGGGGCGTCCTGGTCGGTGGCGTGCTCGGGCAGGAGGTCGGCGACGGCCGTGCAGATGGCGCCGCGGCTGACGCCGTGCTCGCGGGCCAGGGCAGCGATGGACTGGCCCTTCAGGTACGCGGTGCGTACGTCGGCGACGGTGTCGCCCGCGAGGGCGGGGCGGCGTCCGCCCTTGTTGCCCTTGGCCTCGGCGGCCCGTAGTCCGTCGTACGTCAGCTCGCGCTGGAGTTCGCCGGCGGCGGCGAGGGTCTGCACCATGAACTTCACGGTGGATAGCAGCTCGCCGGTGCGCGGGTGGCGGGCGGTGAGGTCCATGCCGGAGAAGGCGCCGTCGTGGATGCGCAGGGCGAGCCGGTCGCGGTGCAGGACGTCGAGCACGTCGAGGATGTGCCCGGTGCCGCGCACCAGGCGGAACATCTCGGAGGTGTGCACGGTGTAGCCCGGCCGCGCGTAGTCGAGCAGCTTGCCGAACTTCGGTCGCTGGAGCAGGTGGAGGCGGCTGGAGGTACCGGCCTCTTCCTCGAAGACGACCGAGTCCTCGATCCCGGCCTCGGCCAGGACGAGGTTCTGCCGGGCGGTCGACTGCTGGTCGGTCGACACCCGCTTGTAGACGAGATTGGCCACGCTCTTCCCCGCTTCTGCCGCCGCATCGGACCTCGGCTGTCATCTGACCCTGTCGCCAACTGCCATCGGATCTCATTGGATCCGAGTCGTCGTCAGGCCCCGAAAATCCGGGGTTCATTGGACGTCCGCCCAACCTGTCGTCATTCGATCGTTTGCCGACAGAGAGGGCGGCCGGGGCGAGGGTGCGGCTATTCGGGCAGCGGTCTGTCCTGGACGACGTTCTTCATGACCCGGTGGAAGTCAGGCGTTGGACGCCGGGGAGTCGGACGAGCTGCTGGTCGTAGAGCTGCTGTGCTGGTCCGATCCCTCAGCCCGAACCGGCGACCAGCGCCTCGCCGAGCGGGGTGCGCCGGTAGAGCACCGACCGTCCGGACCGGGCGCGGACGAGCAGCCCCGCGCCTCGCAGGATGGCGAGGTGGTCTCCTACCGCGCCGGGTGCCATGGCGAGGCTTCGGGCGAGGTGGCTGGTACTGGCCGGGGCGTCCAGCGCCAACAGCAGCCGGGCTCGGGCCCGGCCGACCAGAGCGGTCAGCGCGTCCGGTTGGGCGACGGTCGCCTGTTCGCCCCACAGGGCGGCGGTGCCGCGGGCACGATAGACCAAGGTCCTGGGCCAGGGGTCTTCCAGGTGGGCTGCGATATGCCCGACGAAGACCGAAGGGATCAGCAGCAGCCCGTCGCCGGCGAGGCGGACTGTTCCGCCTCGGAAGAAGCCGACCTCGATACCGCCGGCGCGCCAGGCGATGCCCGGGTGCAGGCTCTCGATGGTCGTGGCCCATCCGTGTTCGCCGATCACACCCACCCGGTGCACGACATCGCGCTCACAGATCGCGCGCAGTTGCGGCCAGTCCGCGGCGAGCAGCTCGTGCCATGCCCGGTCCATCGCCTCGGCGATCCTGGAGACGGCATCCGGCGAATCCAGCACCGCGCGTACGCGGGGATCGCGGGCGGACGGGCCGGTCGCGGTGGTGGCGAATTCGCGGCGGGCCGCTTCCAACGGTGTGGCCCGGATCATGGCCAGGTCGTCCGCCCAGGTCTGGTTGAGACCGCGCGGAGGCGGGGCGACGAAGTTCGGTCCCGATTGCGGGGCCTGCAGAGCGAGGGCGGCGTCCAGTTCGGTCTCGCGGCGCAGCCGTTCAAAGGCTGGCAGGAGCCGGGCGGCCCAAGCTCGCGGCAGCGGCTGGCCCTGGCCGATGAGCGAGCGCAGCAGCAAGCAGAGGTCCAGCGCGGGCGACAGCGCGAAGCGGCTGCGCAGCAGGTCCTCGACGGAGACTTCGAAGCGCAGCACCCTGGGATGCTACCGCCGGACGTCTGTTCCGATTCGTCCAGCGACGAATCATTGGTGAGTGGCGTGGGCGCACGGCGAGGCTGCGCGTCATGACCCCAACCGCCGAGCCCGCGCAGGGCAACCACCGTGCCACCTACCGGGAGGTGCTGGCCGAGCCGCGATTCCGGCTGCTCTTCTCAACCCGCACCGTCGCGATCACTGCGGACGCGCTGCGGATCACCACGTTCTCGGTGCTGGTCTTCTCGGCCACCGGCTCCCCGCTGCTGAGCGCACTGGCCTTCGGCATCGGCTTCATCCCGCAGCTGTTCGGCTCGCTGCTGCTGGGCTCACTGGCCGACCGACTGCCGCCCCGCGCGCTCATCACCGGCGGCTACGCCTTGACGTGCGCCGCCGCCCTGCTGCTCGCCCTGGTGCGGATGCCGATCGCGGCAAGCCTCGGTGTCGTGGCGCTGGTCTCCCTCGCCACACCGGTGTTTCACGGCGCGTCGAGTCGGCTGGTCGCGCAGTCGCTGGAGGGCGACGCCTATGTACTGGGCCGGTCACTGAACAACATCGCTGCCTCCGGCGCGCAATTGTTCGGCCTGGCACTGGGAGGTGCGGCCGTCGCGGCACTCGACCCACGCCGGGCGCTCGCGGTCAGCGCCGCCCTTTACCTCGGCTGCGCGCTTGCTATCCGCATCCGGCTACCGCGGCTGCAGCCGGGAGAGTTCGGCGGCACACCCGGCAGCGCTGGGGGCGATAGCGGGGCCGTCCGTGCAAGCCTGCATGGTGCAGGCCTGCTGCTGCGCGGACACACGGTGCGACGACTGATGCTGGCCCAGTGGCTACCGCCCGCGTTCATAGCGGGCGCGGAAGGCCTGATCGTCGCCTACGCCGGAGGGCGCCACTTCGCGCCCGGCTGGTACGCGGTGCTGATGGGCTGTCTGCCGGTCGGCATGCTTGTCGGTGACCTGCTGGTGGGCCGACTCCTACGGCCGCCCACCCGGGAGCGACTGGTAGTCCCGTTGATTGCGCTGATGGGACTGCCGCTGATCGGCTTCACTGCCGAGCCCGGAGTGGGCGTCTCGTCCTGTCTGCTGCTGCTCTGCGGCTTCGGATTCGCCTACGGTCTCGGCCTGCAACGGCCGTTCCTGGACGCCCTACCGCCAGATGGCCAGGGCCAGGCCTTCGGCCTGCTCGGCTCCGGCAGCATGACGCTACAGGGCATCGGGCCGGCCTGCTTCGGCGCGGCGGCCGCAGGCATCGGAACAGGCGGCGCCATCGCCCTGGCAGGCGGCGCGGCGACGCTCACCGCCGGCTGGATTCTCACCTGGCACCCGACCACCTCCCCGGTCCCCGTACCGAACGACTCAACGGCATCAGAGAACGGCACCGAACAGCATGCATGTAGTTCTCCTGCGCAGTAACCGTCGCAGGTCGGGTCGGCCGCGAGCCGTCACGCACCCCACCCCCACCCCCACGTCTCTCTGACAGACAGTCACTCCCGGTAGCTCATGCGGAGGCCGCCGAAGTGCGGGGCCGGCACAGTGGTGGGCAGCCCCAAGTCGAGGCGCTTGTCCATGTCGAGGCGGAATGTGCCGTACGGGTTGACGTTCGACCAGAACAGCGCGGTCAGCCCGCGCCGGTCCTCGTCGCTCAGCTTCTTCGCCCAGGCCGGTTCGGCCAGGACCTGCTGCACGAGCAGGGTGTTCACGTGTTCTCTGAACTCACTGCCGAGCCGTACTCGTCGCCACGATGTCGATGGCGACCCGAAGTGGTGTCTCCACGTTCCCAAGCAGTGCCCGGGTGATTGCGATCGCCTGGATGATGCTCACACCGCGCTCGGCCAGGAAGGTCTGGACAGCTTCCATCCCGTCAATTTCGAGGACTGGTCGGGACTGCTCGACCAGCGCGGCCCAGCGTGCAGCCTCCTCGGGGCGTAAAAGCGGGAGGAGAAGCCCGGGGCTGTGGAAGGCGCTGGCAGAGGTGTTCCCGGCTGCCCGGCATCAGCGGTGCTGGGTTCACAGAAGCCCTCTCCAGCATCTTGGCGGTGAACCGGACGAACCCCTCGCCCGGGTCGGAGCCGTCCAGGATCGAAAACGGCTTGTACTCCTCGCCCACGCCGACCAGGTCGAAGAAGGTCCCGTAGTGGTAGGCCGACTCGGCCAGCAGGGCGCGGCTGTCCTCCGACAGCCGCGCGACCGCCGCGTGGGCGTCGGAGAGGATGCTGGGGCCGCCGCCGAGCGGGTCGGGGCGAACGCACAGGAGCGTGGTGTAGTCCGGGGGCAGGGTCCCGTTCACCAGGTCCATGTGGAACGCGTTGATTTGCCGCTCCGCGCGGGCCTTCAGCCAGGGGTCGGCCGGGGAGACGGCGCCGACCAGTGCCGTGCCGCAAAGGAATCTGACGGGGAGGGATTCGGAAAGGAGCACGACGCCCCGGCGATCTGGAGCTGGCGCTCAGGTGTCGGGGGAGGAGTGCTCTGCCGACGGTGGCCTCGGGTGGAGCCGGGCGGGGCCGGGGGAGCAGGGAAAGGGATGGGAAGCCCCGGGGCAAGGCGTGGGTCAGTGGGGAGTGATTCCGAGCTGGTGGGTCAGGTCAGCGTGTGGGGTCGGTTCGGGCCGCAACTGTGTGAGGGCTTCCCACAGGGGTCCCGTTGGCACAAGCCGGTCACTCGCGGACGGCCGCAGCCAGTACGGGCTAGGGGGAGCGGTGCGGTGGAGGGACGGCAGGGTGATCGTGTGGGGAGCGCCGAGGCACACGGCGTGGGTGTGGGGCGCCCACCGGCTGGATGAACCGGGCGGGACCAGCCAGTACAGCCATCCGTTCTCGGGATCCTCGATGACGGGTCCGCAGCCGCCCTGGATCGAGTCCATGACAGCGACGGCGGAACGGGCTTGCAGCCCGGAACTGGTGATGACGACGTCGAAGAGGTTGCCCCCGAGGCGCACGCGGGTGTCGCGGAGCGCTTCGACGGCAAGGAGTGTGCGTATCACCTCGGCGAGGTCTGCCATGTCGGCGGCTGGCTCCCGGGCCGGACCGGCAGACTCGATCAGTTGGCTCATCACCGCGGCGCCGGTGACCCCAGACGCCTGCGCTACGGTGGCTGGGGCGGTCACAGGGTCACCGTGCCCGGCCTCATCGTGGCGCGGACGGTCTTGCCTTCGCAGTCCGGGCTGACGAACCAGGTGAGTGCCGCGCCAACCTGCTGAACGTCCCCCAGGCCGCGCCCCGGGCCGGCGGCGAGGGCCGTGTCGAAGCCGGGGAACGTCGGGTTGGGGTCCGTGACATCGATGAGCAGTTCGTGAGCCTCAGTCACGCGTAGGCAGACTGAGAGGCTTTGCCCGACTGCCCCGGGGGCCAGACCGTAGCGCACGGCGTTGTCGACGAGGCAGTGCACAACGTCGATCGCGGCGTGCACGCTGCCGGGCCAGCCCAGCATCGTGAGCAGGGTTCGCCCCTTGATGCGGGCGATGTTCACCGCGGTTGCGTCGGCGGGCAGGGGTAACAACATTTCACGTAAGACCGGGACGGTGACCGCGGCGGGTTGCATCTCAGTCGTTCCTTCGGTCAGGGGTAAGGAGCACCAGGTCGTTCGCCCGTCGGGGCTGGCGCCCCACGACGAGGCCAGGGCATCGACGAGGAAGAGACCGCGGCCGCTCTCGTCACCAAGGCCGGCCTGGCGCAGCTTCGGACAGGCGGAGGAGCCGTCGGTCACTTCGATCACGCACTGGTCACCCCGGAAGAAGACGCGTACGCCGATCTCGTTGCCGTGCCCGTGACGCAGGGCGTTGGTGGCCAGCTCGGTCAGGAGCAGCTCGGCGGTGTCGATCAGGCTGGGACAACGCCAGTACATGAGGCACGCGCGGACGATCCGGCGCAGGCGCAGGCGCAGGCGCAGGCGCAGGCGCAGGCGCAGGCGCTGGGGCCAGGCCGCGTCGGCCTCGGACAAGCTGCCGGAATCGGAGCTCGGGCGCCGCTCGATGGACATCTCGAGGGCGGTTCGGATGCTCTCTGGCTGGAAGGCGAATGCAGGTGATGTCATGCCGATACCTCCAGGCGTCCAGTGGGTGGGTGCGAGCTTTGTCCGCTTGTCCGTCACGGCTTGTGCTGGCTCAACAACCTTGGCCGTAAGGCCCATGGAGAATCAACTGGATCCTCACTGAAAATTCAGTGGGGACCAAGATGGACTATGCCGGAATCTGCACAGGGGGCTGCAGTGAGTGCGCAGCGAGTGTCAGACTCTGCGCAGGGGCAATCTCCAACAGCGCAGAGACGTGGGGGTGGTGCACAGGTGGCGGCAAAGCGTGGGGCGACCGGGCGGCGCTTGGAGCTGGGCATCCAACTCAGACAGTTACGGGAGAACTGCCCGCCTGTTGAGGACGGCAGGGCACGCGGAATGACTCGCAAGGCAGCGGTGCGGGGGCTCAGGGCTCTGTCGGAAGCCTCCCTCGCGCGCATCGAGAACGGCGAGCTGAACTTCCGACGCAACGTCGGCGACCTGCGCACGCTTTTGAAGCGGTACGACGTCACCGACGACCAGCTGATCGAGCAACTGCTCGAGCTGAATCGTGAAGCCCCGAGCGATGACTGGCTCACCCAGTACCGTGCGTTCATGCCGGCGGGGATGCCGCACTACGTCGGTCTGGAGGCTGAGGCCGAGGCGATCCTGGCCTACCACCCGACTGTCGTGTACGGGCTCCTGCAGACCGAGGATTACGCGCGGGCCCTGTTCGAGGTGCAGCGTCCTGTCGAGGACACCACGAGCCAGTTCATACAGCGCAACGTGGATCTACGAATGGAGCGCAAACGTAGGGTTCTGGAGCGCGACGACGTCCGTCTCCGGGTCATTCTCGGAGAGGCAGCGCTCCGCATCCCCGTCGGAGACGAGGAGACGATGCGAGAGCAGTACCGCGAGATCGCCAAACTTGCGTGCGAGGACCACGTCCAGGTGCAGGTGCTGCCCTTCAAGCGTGGCTACCGGACAACCAACGACTTTGCCATCCTGGACCTCGGTGAGCTGCCGTCACGGGTACAGACCGACAATGCTTGGGGGGCCGTGTCCACCTCGGACAAGCCCCGTGAAGTCGACCGGTTCACACGCCGGTTCAACGCGATGGTCGGGGCCGCCCTCGGCCTCGAAGAGACCATCGAATTTCTGGAATCACTCACCCGAAGGTAGCGGAGCCATCGACACTCATCGAACATATCAACCTTCCACCGACATCGCTCCGGCGCAGGCCTGGATCAAGTCCTCGTACAGCAGCGACGGTACTGGCAACTGCGTCGAGATCGCTGACCTCGTGCCGCAGGTCGCAGTCCGCGACTCCAAGAACATGGGGGGCCCTGCCCTGATCTTCCCGCGTGGCTCTTGGCGATCCTTCGTGATCAGCGTGAGCGACATGGACGTCGCCTCTGCAGCCTGTGGATGACTTGCCTGACAGCACGGTTGGCCGCTCAGCACATTGAGGGGCCAACCGTCGCCTTTGTGCGGTTCTCTGCGGGACTCAGAGAACCGCACAATCTGATTCGGCATGATGCTGCATCATGCCCTGTGGGTGTGTCCGCAGGGCGGTGGCCGACGCCGGTACGGTGATCGCGAAGTGCTGGCGGCGACGGTGTTCGTGGCCACGACCGGCTGTACGTGGCGGCAGCTGCCGCCGGGCTTCGGCCCGTCCGGGCCGACCGCGCACCGGCGGTTCAATGAGTGGAGCCGGGCCCGGGTGTGGGGCAAGCTCCACCGCCTGGTCCTGGACGAGCTAGGTGCACGCGGGGAGTTGGACTGGTCGCGGTGCGCCATCGATTCGGTGAACATGCGAGCCCTCAAAGGGGGATCTGACAGGTCCGAATCCCGTAGATCGCGGCAAGAAGGGGGCAAAAATCCCCTTGATCACCGAGCGGTCCGGTCTGCCCCTCTCAATTGGGATCTCCGCCGCGAACACTCACGACAGCCAGGGCCTCGAAGCCCTCGTCTGCGGTATCCCGCCCATCCGCTCCCACCGAGCCTGCGCGTGTGGGCACGCCATGTGGCTGGAGTTCATCGACGCGAAGATCGCAGCTCGCAGCAGCGGCAGGCCGAGGAAGACCACGGCCGGCGCAACCGGCCGCAGCCGCCGGACAGGATCGTCGAGTTCGGCATCGGCGCTGGACGCCCGCCCGTACAGGTCCAGCCGGGCACTGCCACATGGCAGGCACCCGACGCCGCGCTGTCAGCCGTGACGAAGCCCGCCGCCTGCTTGCCGCAGGACTGCAGTCGTGCAGCCACTGTCAACCCGACACCCAAGCTGCACATCCTCGGCTTACCTGCCCGCTCAAGCTGTTCGAGGTCGGGGAAACCGAGGCCATGCAAGCCTACGGCTGGTCCCGAACAGCGCGAAGCGCCCGTCCCGCCGGTGGTGCTGGGGGACGGGCGCTTGCATAGGGTGACTCACCCCTGGAGCTTCATGCCCTTGGGTGATGTGAGGCCCTTGTTGGGGTGGGCACGGAAGGTCGCCGTCCAGACGGTGGGCGGGCAGGACGTTCCGTTGGGGTGTTGCTCCGTCAGCCTGGCTCGGGTGCTGTCTTCGACGACCGTGTCGCCGCTCTGCGCGGACGTCACGGTGAGCCGCACCGGCAGGGTGGACGCACCGACGCCGTCGGGGAGTTGGACCGACAGCGAGGCGAACGGGTCGTCGGGACTGCCCGACGACCGCTCCTTGCAAGTGCCGTCCACACACAGCCGGATTCTCGCCGCGTCCCGGCCGCCGAAGTCGGCGGGCCGCCACACAGCGGAGACCCGCGAGTCCTCATCGGCCTTGGTGCACGGCGTGTCCTGGCCGAGGAGCGAGCATCCGGTCAGGGCCGCCGCCAGCAGCAATGTGAGAAGGGTTCGGCGCATGTCAGTACCACGCTACCGTGCCGGGGAAGGCACTGTTGGCCAGCCCGATGTCGGTGAATATCAAGGAGCAGGGATCGAACAACCCGCCACTGTTGTCGCTTCCGCCTCCACCGCCGCCGGAGAGGATGCCCTTGGCGATGGCGCGTCCGCTGCTGTCGACGGTGTACACCGGTCCGCCGGAGTCACCGCTGATGGTGCAGGATCCGGACGTCTTCTTGGCGACAACCATGTTCTTGGCGGTGGTTCCGCTTGAGTAGCGGACGGTCGCCTGCGTGTCCGTCACTTTCCATCCGCACACTTCGCCTGTCATCATGCCTCCCGTGCAGACCTTGTCGCCGCTTTGTGCCCAACGCTTCCAGTAGCCGTGGACGGACCGTGACGAACTGGACGTCTTGCCGCCCTTGTAGATCCGGGGTGTGGCGGAGCTGTCGCTGTTGACGCGGTACAGCGACAGGTCGCCCGAGTAGTAGTTCTGACCGGAGAGCTTGACGGAGCCGTACCCGTTCTTCCAGTTGTCCCGGACGACGGGGCCGATGTAGTCGGTTCCGCTGGGGTTGGTGATGGCGCCGTTACCGGAGGTGCAGTGGCCCGCGGTCACCATGTACCACTTGCCGTCGTACTTCCAGGGGAAGCCCGCCGTGCACCAGACCGCCTTGCTGGTGGTTATGTCCGAGTGGATGCGCGCCCCGCCGTAGTAGGGCGAGGTGTCGTACTGGCGGTTCGCCTGGGGCTCCACCATGTCGGCGCCGGGCGTGAGGTGCACGGCAACGGTGTCGGTGCCATACCGCTCGCCCAGGGCCGCGACCAGCGCCGGGGCGGCCGTCTCTGTCTCCACGACGACACGGTTCTCCGCGGCGTCCACGAATGCGACATGCAGTCCGCTCACGCCGGGCAGTTCCACCTCCGACAGTTGGAGGACTTCGTCGCGCACGGACTCCAGCGCGGTGACGCTGTGCTCCACCACTTCGGCGTGCGGGACGACCTGCTCGGTGACGGTCGGCCCGTCGGGCGCGGGAGTGGTCTCGGTGGTGTCCTCGGGCATCTCGAACGACTCCTCGCCGGTAGTCTCCGCGGACCCGTCGGCGGGAGGTGTCGGAGTCTCCGCCTCGTTGGACTCGGTGTCGGGCTTGGTACCGTCCTCCGAGTCCTCGGTGGGCAGACCGCTGCCCTCGTCCGCAGGGGCCTGCGTCACCTGGATCGGGGCGGACGCCTCGTCGGCGGAAGCCGATTCGACGACCGGCGCGACCAGTTCGCCCGTGGTCGCGTCGATATAGGGCGGGGCGAAGGTGTCGGGGTCCTCGGCCGCGCGGGCCGCGGCCTGATCCAGGGCGTAGGCCTGGGCGGGTTCCGACTCCTGCATGTCGTCGCCCAGGCTGCCCTCGATGACCTCGACCCGATCGACGATCGCCGAGACCGGTTCGGCCTCCGGCGGGCCGTACGGTCCGCCGAAGCGGGCGCTGATCTGTCGGCTGCCGCTGCCGGACAGGGAGGAGGTGTCCCACAGCAGCTTCGGCGCCGAGCCGCCGCTGAGCGGCACCGGCCAGGTGACGGCGGAGCCGTCGGCGGCGCGGGTCACCTGGGAGGCCGGGATGACCTGCCACGGGTCGGCGGCCGAGGACCGCTGGAGGAAGGTGACGTCCGTCAGCGAGGCCGGGGCACTGACCGCGAGGTCGACCGAGCCGACGAGTACCTCGCCGTTGGCGGGCGCGGTCACGGCCGCCCGTCCGACGTGGAAGGCGCGCTTGGTCTCGGCCGACTCGTTGCCGGCCCGGTCGGTCGCGGTGACGACGAGCTGATGGCTGCCCTCGCTGGCCGGGGTGATCGGCAGCGCCACCGGGCCGCCGGTGGTGTCGACGGTCTGCGCAGTCCCTCCGTCGACCTTGTACGTCAAGCTCCGGGTATCGGTGCCGTCCGGCGTCAGCGTGAACGTCCCGGTCACCTGCGCGCCGCCGGCCCAGGCGTCCGATGGGTAGGCCGCAGAGGTCACGGCCGGTGCGCCGGGCGCGGTGGTGTCGACGGTGAAGCGGTAGTGCGAGGTCGCCCCACCGGTGCCGTTTGCGTCGATGCCGCGCACGTGGAGGTACCAGGTGCCCTCGGAGCGCGTCGTGGTGTATGAGGTGCCGGTCGTCTCGGCGGTGGTGTCGGGCACGGTGTCGGTGTTGCCGTCGACGACGATGCTGTACCCGGCGGAGGCGCCGGACGGCGCGGTCCAGGTGGCGCTGAAGGAGCCGCTCTTGTATGCGTCCGACTGGTTCGGGTGGGTGGACGAGCTGATCACGGGGCTCGGCGGCAGTGTCATGTCGACTCTGAACGGCAGATGCGCGGCGGCACTCGACCAGTTGCCGGCCCCGTCCTTGGCCCGTACGTGCAGGTACCAGGTGCCGTCCGCGTCGACGGTGGTGGTGAGGCTCGTCGCCGTCTGGACCGTGCCGGTGGTGACCGGCAGGGTGTCGGCGGCGCGATCTACGGTGACCGCGTACCCGGCGGCGCCGGACAGGTCGGCGGGCGCCGACCAGCTGAACGACGCGGTGCGGTTGGCGTAGGCGTTGGTCGACATGGGGTGCGTGGAGGAGACCAGGCTGCCGGGCGTACCCGGCGCGGTGGTGTCGACGTTGAAGCTGACATGCCGGGACGGGGACCACAGCCCCGCCTTGTCACTGGCGGCGGCATGCACCCACCAGGTGCCGTCGGTGCGCCCGCTCCAGTTGACGGCGGTTCCCGTCTCGGTGACGACGGTACCGGCGGGGGTCGTCGGGCTCTGGTCGAGCTTGACGGCGTACCCGGTCACGCCGGAGGCGTCCGTCGCGGCGAGCGTGCCCGCGAAGGTGGTGGCGTTGTACCAGGCCGACGCCGACGGGTGGCTGGTGGAGGTGATGGTGGGGGTGGACGGCACGGTTGTGTCGACGGTGAAGGTCTGCCATGCCGACCAGGCGCCGGTGTCGGTGCCGTCCGAAGCTCTGGCCCGCCACTTGTAGTTGCCCGGCGTCAGGGCGGCGACCGTGTGGGTCGCCACTGCACCGGAGGCCACGGCGGCGGAGGTGCCGGTCTTCAGGGCTGCGGTGCCGTCTGCCGCCCAGACCTCGAAGCTCAGCGTGAGCTGCTGCCCGTCGGCGTCGGTGGCCTTGGCGGACAGCGTGGGCGTGGTGTCCGAGGTGTAGGTGCCGGACAGCGGCGAGACGGCCGTCGCGGTACCAGGCTTGGAGTTGTAAGTGACCGTCAGCGAGGGCTCATAGGCGGCGTCGTGAGAGCCGTCCGTCTGGTTCGCCGAGTAGTAGCGACGCCAGGTCAGCGGGTCCGTCTCGTCGACTGCCGCGATCCGCACCCCGTAGTTGGCCTGTCCGTCGGCCCAGGCCTGGACGATCCCGTCGACGTCCCAGGAGACGTGGCCGGCAGCGCAGCTGGAGTTGTAGCCCTTGGCCGCGGTGGAGGTCACGGCGCCGGTCGCGGTGGTTGTGGGCTGGTCGGCCCAGGTGATGGCCGAGGGGTCCCAGCTGGAGGTGATGCGGCGCACCTGGTTGCCGGAGTTGGACGTGCTGCACGTGGACGAGTAGTACGAGTACAGGCGCAGGTCGGTGTCGAGGATGTGCTTGCCTGCGTACTTCGCCACGTCGAACTTCAGGTACGAGCGGGCCTTCTCGGTGCCGTTGTAGGTACCGGCCTTCAGCTCAGTCGAGCCGCGCTGCGAGGTGAGGTAGTCGTCGTACTGGATCCAGGTGTCGGTGACCGGGCCGAAAAGCGAGTTGGTCGGGTCGATGGTGACCGGATACTCCAGTGCCGGGTCGGCGAGAAACTCCGCGTCGGGCTTCATGACCAGGACCTGGTCGCCGGTGTCCGCGTCCCGCTCGATGGCGACATCGACGGCCGCGAGGTCCTCGGGCTCACCAGAGGCGTGCTTCTCTCCCGAGCCCCACATCACCGGCATCGGCGCGGTGGCCACCGTACGGCCGCTGCTGTCGCTCCAGCGCAGCCGTTCGTCGGCGGTCTCGTGCAGGGTGAGGCCGTCAGCCGAGATGGGCAGCCGGTAGCTGACCGGGGCGTCGGGGCGCTGGTGCAGGACGACGGAGTGGGAGAAGCCCTCCTTGAGGGCGGTCACCACGAGATCACCGCCGTCCACGGCATCGGGGTAGATGGCGGTCGGGCCGTCCAGCCGCGGTTCGGGCAGCTTGCCTGGCCAGTCGAGGCCGAGCGTGCGGCCGCCACGGGAGACCTCGGCCAGCGGCTCGCCCGAGCCGCCGCCGGAGAAGGCTATGTCGGCGGCTGCCGTCTTGGGCCGCACCACACCGTTCTCGGCCACGAGGGTGGTGTCGACCGGCTGCCAGCTGCCGTCCGGCTGCTTGACCCGGATCGGGCCGCTGTACGCCTCCACGGTGGTCGTGCCGTCGGCGTTGGCCCAGGTCGTAGTCGACTCGGTGCGCTCGGAAACGATCTCGGTTCGGGCACCGGGCGCCTGCTGCGCCGCTGGGGCATCGGCTGCCGGGGCGGCGTCCTCGGCGAACGCGGGCTCGTTGAGCAGGGGCAGCGGGACACACGCGAGAGCGGCCAGCAGGGCCGCCGCCAAGGCTCGCTGTTTCCAGCGAGGTCTTCGTCGGGCCGGGGCAGAGGACGCGGAGTGGCGCACAGGAAATCCTTCCAGTCACTTCGGCTGAAGATCGGCCGATCTTAAGACCTGTGCACGTCAAACCCGCAAAGGGAATTGATCAATCCGTTCTTGGCGGCCCATGCTTGACCGATCGCTCTTGATTGCCTGGAACTCAACCCACGGCATCCATAAAGGAGTTCGGCCCAGATGCCTTCGTGCAGTCCTCCCTGACACACCGCCAGTTGCTGGCACATCCTCAGGCCTGGGCAGCTTCACGTGGCCGATACGGCCTGCCCGGTGCGCGTGGTGACGCAGGCTGGACGCGCCGGTACCAGGTGGCAACCGCCTCTGATGTCCTATGCCAGTAGTTGATCGTTAGTAGTTGCCTGACTTCTGCTGCTGGTGCGTCAGTTCCCCGTCGGGGGCCCAAAGCTGGAACCGTTGCTGCTTTCTGATGACGAGCGGGCGGTGTTGGAGCGGTGGACGCGTCGGGCGACATCGGCCCAGGCTCTGGCCCTGCGGGTGCGGATTGTGCCTCGGACACGAGCGGCAGGTCGGTGAGCCACTTCACACCGTAGTCGGCTGTCCGATCATGTCTCCCCGACGCCCGCACGCGCCCCGACGGCTCCGGTCGAGTGCGTCGTGGTCGCGGTGACCGGGGGAGCGACGTGCGCCAGGGCGGTGCCGAGGGCCGCGTTGTGGGCGTCGTGTCCGACATCCTCGTCGGTCAGTTGCGGTAGTACTTTGCCGCACTCGGCCAGCGCGGTGCGTACCACTTCCGGTGCCCGGTCGGCGACGGTGTGCAGGCCCCGCAGGACACGCCAGGCCAGGGCGTAGAGCTGTTTGAGCTGGGCCAGTACGGTCTTCCGTGCGCAGGCGTCGCTGGCGAGCAGGGTGATGACGTGCTGCTGGGCGGGGAGCACCAGACCGGATTCGGGCAGTCGGGGGCGGGAGCCTGCGGCAGGTCGGCTCCGCAAGGACGGCGGCCGTTGTGGCCTGTGGGGCTGGTCAGGCTGTCGCGGGTGCAGACGCCGATGGAGCGTGGGCCGAGCCGGCGTGCTGTCCATGGGTGCGGTGGGCGGTGGCAGTCGGGGCAGAAGTCGAGCAGCAGAGTCCGGTGGGTGGGGCAGGCGAAGGCCCAGGGCAGGCGCCACAACACCGGGCCAAGGCCGGCGTTCTCGGCCAGACACGCGGGGCAGTAGCGGGTGCGGGCTGCGCTGAATCTCCAGGCGGGAGGCCGGGTCAGTCGGCGCCGGCCGGGATGGATCGTCACGGCCAGCCCGTCGTAGGGCTCGAGCGTCATCGCGCTCAGCACCGGCCGAGGGGTGCCGGTGGCACGATAGAGGGCATCTGCTTCAACGGCCGTAAGCCGCACGGCCATCTGTGCCGGGCGGGCCCCTGTCAGGCCGATGGCATCGAGGAACGCGCTGTTGGTGGCGTGCAGGCGGCGGGCGTGGGCGCCGATCCAGCTCTCCAGGGCTTCGCCGGGCAGCGGCATCAGCGAGATCGGGAGCGAGCCGCCAGCCCAGGCCATCACGCGCTCTTTCTGCGTTGCCGGGTCTGGGGGCGGGATGTCAGCAGTCCGGTGTCGAGCGCGGCGGTGAGTTCGCGGCGGTCTTCCTCGGCGGCCGCATCGTTGTTCACCTGGTCCATCAGCTCGGTATCCAGCCGTTCGTGGCGTGTGCGGATCGCCCGCAGGCATCCGCGGTTGATCAGCGCCATGAGCGAGGCGAAGTGACCGCTGGAGCGGGCCAGGAGGTAGTCGGAGAGATCGTCCGCGAGCATCCCGGGATGTTTCTCGGCCAGCACCGGCTTGTGCTCGATGGTCAGCAGCAGTCGCCGCCATTCCAGGCGTCCTTCTTCGGTGTCGATCTGGAACGGCCGCAGTGACAGAGCGGTGGTGCGGCGGCCGAACTGTGCGTGCAGCGTCTGCTCGGGCGACAGCCCCTCGGTCAGGATGCCGCGTTCGCGAACTCTGACTCCGATGTAGATCAGGGTGACAGGGAACGTGTTGGCCAGGAACTTCAGGTGGTTGGCCATGGCCCTGGCCGCACGGGCCGAGGCGTCCAGGAAGTGGATGTCGTCGACATTACCGACCGCAGGAGCTCGGATACCGGCTCTGAACCGCGACGATTCATGGACTACATGTCCGTGACGCTGAGTTGGGGTCGATGTTGTCGCCCGTCCGAGTGATCCGGGGGGCCGCTATGTCTTTGGTCAAGAAAAACGAGGCTGCGCTGGATCGGGGAGCCGGGCAGCATGGCGGTGTGGCTGATCTGCTGTGCGATGACGTGAGCTGTTTCTTCGACCCGGACCTGATGGGGTCGCTGCCGGACTTGCGTGTCCCGGATGCGTCGGTGGAGGACTGGCAGGCGGTCCTCGATCTTGTCGAGGCGAGAGGTTGGCAGTGCCAGTACTCCGAAGGCGAGACGGTGCTGCCGGTGCCTCGGGCGGAGACCGTGCTGTCCCGCCCGGCGGACGCTGAGTGCCCAAATCTGCGGGTCTGGCCGACTGCCGATGTTCTGGCGATCTTCCGTTTCCATGCCGACGATGAAATCGACTTCGACGTTGACCTGCGGGAGTTGCAGGGTCAGGAGCGACTTGATGTGTTCTGCGACTTCTTGCGGGAGATCGGCCGACGCTTAGGCAAACCGGTGCTGATGGACCCGGACAGCGATTATGGCCATCCGGTGCTCGGTTTCGATATCGAGGCCGATCGAGTCGTCCTCTTGGCTGAGCCGCTGGTCAGGTGATTGCGGCCGCCGGCCGCGAGGATCAGTCGGTGGCGCCCGCCGAGCGGAGCGAGCGGCCGAGATCGCCGACGAGTAGACGAGGGTGGCGCCGCCACCACCACATATCGATGGGGTCGAATCCGCTGATCCGGTGGAACTGTGACAAGGAGATGCCGTCGTCGAAGACGGTGGCGGCCCGGAAACGGTCGTCGAGGGCTTTGATCTGTGGGGTCCATAGGACGATCACGCGCTCAGTGAGGATCGGCCACGCCTCGTGCAGCCAGTTCCGGCTGTAGAGGTCGTTGGTGTATTCGTCCACCAGGTCGCTGTAACCGTTCTCGACTGTGCCCACGAGCCAGGCCCACTTGTCGACCATCTCTTGGACGATGAATGCCTTGCGCCAGCCGCGTTGATGCAGGACTTCGCCTGCGGCCTGCTCGTTGTGGGGCTCCATATGCCGGAGCCTGGCATACGGAACGGTCCGGTGACCAGGGGTTTCCTCTGGTCACCGGACCGGACTGAGCGGCATCCCCCTGGGGTTGTCAGGTGCCCGCGATCTGGGCTTCGAGGTCGGCGACGCGACGGTCCTGGAAGCGGAGGTTGGAGCGGGCGGCCTTGAGCCGCTCGTCGAGGGTGCGGTTGTCGGCTGGCGGACCCGCTGTCTGAGGGTGGTGTTTCTCGGTGGTGATCCGCTGGATGGCCTCCTCGGTCCATCGGCCTGCAAGTCGCGTATTTGGCCGAGGAGTTCACCGATACGGGTGCGCTGTGTGAGGATCTCGGCCTGGGCGGCCTTGAGCCCTTCCTCGGCGTTCAGGGCGCGTTCGCGCCAGGTCCCCTCGCGCTCGTCGTCCTGGTCGGCGAGCAACTGGGTCCGGCGTTCGCCGGCTTCGGCGATCGCGGTGGCGACCGCGGCTTTGGCCTCGGCCTTGTCGTAGAGGAAGGTGCGGGAGACGTCCGCGCGGCGGGCGACGGCGGCGCCGCTGACCTGGGATTTCTCGCGCCGGAGGCGGGTGATGGCCTCATGGACGCGTTGGAGAGCGCTGACGGTCTTGCGGCGGCGGGCCGCCAAGGCCGCTGCGGTGCGGGACTCGGGGACGGTTGCGGTCTTCATGCGATGTCCTGTTCGAGATCGTCGCCGTCGGTTGTGCACGTATCGCTGTACTCGTCCTCCTCGTCGCTGGCCGCGTCGGCGAGGTCGGCAGCGCGGAAGGCGGTGGACCACACGCGGTGGAAGTAGTCCTGAGGCTTGCGCAGGTCCAGGGCGAGGGCGTCGTCGAGGAGGCCGAGGCCGGCCAGGGCCTTCTCCAGGCCGTCGATGGCGCGGGCGGTGGGCTCGAAGTAGCGGTGGAGGTAGTCGGCGGTGGCGTCGTCGGCGGCGCCTTCGGCCAGTAGCCGCCACTGTTCGCGCTTGCGCCGCCAGTAGAGGAGGTCGGCGCCGGACAGGACGAACTTGTCGCAGTTGTGGCAGCCGAGGTTCCAGGGGCAGGAGTCTCCGTCGGCGACGGGCTGGAAGGTGCAGATTCCGCCCTCGGTGGAGGTGCTGCGGCGGGCAAGGTCGATGGCGAGGGCCTGGGCCTGCTCGCGGATGAGCGGGGGTTGTTTCCTCGGCGAGAAGTTCGCCGGGCTTGGCGGTGCCCGGGCCCGCGACCCACACGTGTTCGAGGACGTTCTCCAGGTCTTCGCTGGTGAGATGGACGTAGTGCTCGGCCATCCGGTCGGAGACCTGGCCCAGATACCGGCGAATGTGCGTCAGGCGGGCGCCGGCCCGCAGCATGGCTAGGGCGGCTTTTATTTGGGCTCTGGCAGCGATCACGGGGAGCCGTTACAGCGAGTGATATCGCCGTTCGATTCGGAGGCGTCGCAGAGCTGCCGGCCGGGAGTCAGTCCGGGACTGGATCAAGGCCCTGGAGCACTTGCTCTTCTGTTCAGCTTCTTGAAGTTCGTGCCTTCCCGCGGTCTTCGGTCATTGAGAAGATCATCGCCATGACCATCTCGTTCCGCATCGACCGGGTCCTCGGTGACCGTCCCTTCGCCGAGGTTGGTGATCCCGCTCTCGCTGTCGACGACGAGCGTCGACGCCTGCTGGCGGTGGCGGGCACGCACGCGCCGGTGGCGGACATGTACGAGTTCGGCAGCACTGCGCCGGTTGGTGTCTACGGCACCGATGATCTGGCCTGCCGAGCCCTTCTCCGTGCGCGCTACCCCGTGCACGCAATGGCCTTCCACCCCACGCTGCCCCTCCTTGTTGTGGGCACGGGCAGCTACGACGGAGGCTACTTCTTTGAAGGGGAACTGCTCCTGCTGGACTTGGAGACAGGCATGCCCACGTCGCTCATCGAGCACGAGTTCGGCCGCCAGGTTCTGGGCCTGGAATGGCTCGACGAACAGGAACTTCGTGTGCTGATGGCACCGCCTGACGACTGGCGGGACAAAGATGCATGGGTCGAGGGGCACGTCGCGGTGGTGCGTCGGCCCGACTGGAGGGCCGTACCACCCCGGTCGATCACCGCAAATGACCTGGCCGGACCACGGGTGACGGCCCCGCGCCCCGACGGCCGAGAGGACGCTCGCCGGACGGTCTCCTCTCTGAGCACGGACTGGGATCCGCGGTGCAACGTCCGCGCGGTGGAGAAACTGTCCGACGGCAGGATCGTGGCGACGCTTGACGGGGTCCAGTTGGAGTCCTGGCTGCCGTCGGGACAGCGGCAGTGGGCTGTTCCGGACGACGAAGGCGGCCGGGACCTTGTCATCGCCCCAGATGAGCGATCGGTCTGGGTCGGTCTGGTCCGGCCCGAGTGGGAGAAGCGTCCCCAGGCCGTGGTCCGGCTCTCGCTCGAGGACGGGGCACAGCTTGACCATCTCACGCCCTCCGCCCCAGTGTCCCTGGTGCGCTGCGCTGACGGCCTGCCGGCCCTCGCGCCTGCGGGATCAGCCGGAGAGCGGAGCAGGCTCCGTATCCGGCGTGGCAGCCGGATCTACTCCCGGGAGACCGTGCGCGAGGAGGGCGAGCGGGACCCCGAACGGAAAGAAACGTGGCTCGCCATAGCCGACCTGGAGTCGATGCCGGTTGCCGAACGCCCGCGTGAGCCGGCGAAAGCGGAAGTCAGACGGCTGTTCCCCTACTCCTGGATACCAGGTGAGACACACTTCGCCGGCCCTGGCGTAGAGACCGCGAATGGTGGCCTGGTGCACGCCGGCACTGTCTACCACGGCCACGGGTTGCAGCCCGGCGGCTCGTTCGTCGTACGACGCGAGCCAACGAATGGGGAGCCTACCTGGGTCTTCCGGACGGACCGGAAGGCCATCGGCCTCGATTGCGACGCGGAGACCATCTATGTCGCCTACGACGATGGCGAGATCGTCGGGCTCAATCTCCACGACGGCACCGTGCGCTGGCGTCGGTACCTCGCCGTTGCCGCAGTGCCCGCTGTACCGACGGCGCTGACCGTGGCCGAGCCTGGTCGGTTGCTCATCGGCACCAGCGACGGGCGACTTCTGGATTGCTCGATCGCATAGGGGGTTGCCCGACTGTCCAGGCCGACTGTGGCCACTTGCCAGGTTGTATGCGGCCATCACCTCTGTCACGTCCACTTCGGTTCGCCTGCCCAGCCCGGCCTCAGGGTCGTGTCGGGCGTGGGGGCGGTCAGCATCGGTTCCGGCAGCGTCCACGTCACGCCCCACGCCTTCCACCCGACGGTCTGCCGTCCCGGTGCCACGGTTCGCCAACTCCTTCTCCGCGGGCAAGGGAACGATGTCGAGCTGCTCCAGGTCCACGCGCTGGCCGTCCATCAGCCCCTGTCAGAAGCCGTGCTGACGCTCCTGCAGGAGCCGTCGGCCGATCTACCTAGCAGAAGCAGGACTTTGGCGCGGTGACATTGCTGAGTCTCGGTCGAGCCCGGGCACGGTGCGGTTGGCTGGGATCCGCAGGCGCAGTGGACAGGCGAGCCGACATGTCGCTGATCCCTGTTGTGATCCGTGAACCACGACCCGGACTCCTGCCCCCAACCGGCCGCCTGCGGACCCCCCCGGCTTCCGCCTGACCCTCCCCAGCTGTACCTGAGCTTTACTGTCGGCGTGGAACTCAGTTGGGTGCGGTTCGTTTCGAGTGACGGTCGCGATCAAGCGGTGAGGGCGTAGTTCTGCTGGTTGGGGTAGAGGCGCTCGTGCTCGCGGGCGATATGGAAGCGCCAGTAGGGGTCGAGGTCTCCGTTGGAGACGATGGCACGCAGTTGCAGAAAGGCTTCGGCTCCGGGCAGGCCCCAGCGGGCGCCGGTGATGTCGAGGCGGTCGGCGATCAAGTGGCGGCAGGCGCCCTCGACCGCGCCGGTGGCTATCGGCCACCCGCTCGCAAGTGCCGTGTCGTAGCGGAGCTGGTCGAGGTGGCCGGTCAGGTAGCGGTGGCAGGCATCGACGGCCTCGCGCCGGGCGGTCGACAGTCGCTCCCGGGTGGCTTGTGCGGTCATGGCGTGGGCGGTGCGGGCGGCGTGGCCTGCGAGGATCGCGGTCAGATGGTCGGCTGCCCAGGCTTCGGCCTCGGTGGTGCCCGGATTGTGGAAAGCGTGGGCCGCGGCCCAGACGTACTCGGCGACGTGCACGAAGTCCAGCAGCACGTGCACCGTGACGCCGCGTCGGTCGGTTTCGGCGTTGATCAGGTCGAGCTGGTGACGGGCACCGTCGACCAGGACGACCCACGGCCGCCGATGCCTCGGGTCGCGCACCTCGGCCTGGTCGAAGGCATCGGCGATGACCTGCTCGGGCGGACGGATCAGGGAAGCGGTGCACCACTTGTTCTCCGCCCTCGGCCCCGGGCGAGGGGGACGTTCGCCGCTGCGCCCGCCGGGCGGGTGGATCACATCGTGCGGACGCCGGGGAGCCGGGCGGGTGTCGAAGACGCAGGCCACGGTCGCCATCCGCTTGCGGTTCGGCTTCTCGCCCGGCGCGAGCCGGCCGCGATGACCGGTCGCGGCCTTCGCGGCGGCCCGGCGGGTGGCCTCGCGCAGAGCCTCGGGCCGCATGACCACGCCCTTGCCGTCCACTTGGACCACCAACGGCATCTCGCGGCTGCACGGAACCGGAATCCTGGTCCGGTAGAAGTCGTCGACGTCGACCGCGGCGGCGACCACGAGCTCTTCCAGCCTGCGCTTGCCGAGCACTTTCCCACAGCGGCGCTCGACCGCATCGTGCGCCTGGTCGAACGAGCCGCGGACGGCCTCGGTGACCGCGAGCCGACGCAGGCCCATCGAATGCTGGCCAGCTGGCAGCGACAGCGCGACGTCGGCGGGATGGACATTGCCCAGGCCCCGGCCCCGGTGGGCGACCCGCGTGACCCGGACCAGTCCGAACACGCTGGCCAGCCAACGCGAGTGTCCTGTCTCCCGCCAGGGCCGCACCTGCCCCTCCGGCCCGGTCACGGGCGGCCCGCCGCTGCCACGGACCTCTTCCTCCTCCAGCCTCGCGCGCAGGTCCAGATGGTCCTGCAGCAGCTGTCGCAACAGCTCCCGCCCGGCCACGTCGAGGCGTTCTTCCAGCTCGGCGTGGGTCCACGCGCTCGCATCGCTGCCCGACAAGGTGCACATCAGGGTCTCGAAGGCGCTGACCGAGCGTGCAAAGGGGTCAGTCGTGGCATGAGTGTCGTACGGTTTCATCTCCGGGGCTCTTCCCGTCCTGCTTCGATATGGGTCGCACCTTCGAATGTAGGCGCGGAAGAGCCCTGCTGTTAACGGGAGTTGGGCGAAGCAGCCATCCGGCGACGGGCCGGGGTGAACATCCCCGGGGTGTCCTCGTCCAGCCAGCCCCGCTCCACCAGCCGCTTCAACTTCGACCGCGTGCACTCGATCTTCCCGGTCTCGGCCGGCAGGCCGATCCTCGGCACAATCTGCTTGGCGGGGACCGGCCCTGGCGCGTCTGCCACCACCTCCAGGATGTCCCGATACGCCCGCGGCAGGACCTCCGAACCCATCCCGGGCTGCCAGTTCGGCACCGTCAGCACCCCGATGACCTGCCGCTCGGCCCCCGCATACGCCGACGCGAGCCGCTCACCCGCAGCCGGCTGTCCAGCATCGACGGCCGCCGCCGACTTCTCCGGGGTCATCTCCGCGAGCACATCGGCGACCGTTTCCCGCGCGATCCGCAACCGCTCCAGGCTCTCCCGGGCCAGCTCCAGCTTCTGGGCCAGCTCGGCGACCTCGGCCTCCAACTCCTCCACCCGCACCCGGGCAGCCACCTCGCGCGCTTCCAACTCCTCAAACAGCGAGCCCATCCGCCACCCTCCTCCACCACCACGGTAGAGAGGAGCAGCCCGGAACACAGCCCGTCCGCATCGTCCACGCCCTCCGGTCGGCTTTCAAGCGCCGGCAGGCCGACGGTGCAGAGGGGACTGCACTCCGAAGAGAAGATCTTGAGGTTCGCGCGATGAGTTCCGAAAGGGACGCCGGTATGTACTCACGGGCCCCTTCGGTCCCGACCAAGTGCAATGACTGGAGAGAACGATGTCCGACAACCGCGCGAACGACACGGCCGCGATCACTGCCGTCCTTGAGAGCCTCTACAAGGCATGGGACGCCGGCGACGCCGACGCCTTCGTCGCCGACTACACGCAGGAGGCCACCGCGATCATGCCCGGCTCCTACCGCGCCTCCCGCGAGGAGGTTCGGCAGGGCATGGCGGCGGGGTTCGCCTCCTTCCTGAAGGGCACCACGACGACCAACCGGCAGTTGGGGATCCGGTTCCTGGGTCGCGACGGCGCGATCGTCGTGAGCGAGGCCGGCATCCTCTTCCCCGGCGAGTCCGAGGTTCCCGCCGACCGGATCGTGTACGCGACCTGGGTATTGGAGAAGCGCGACGACGCCTGGCTGATCGCCGCCTACCACAACAGCCCGGTCAAGTCCGCTAGCTGATCGAGAGTCAGTCCTGCCCGGGTCCGCCCGCACCTGTCGGGCGGACCCGCCCGACAGGTGCGGGCGGATCAGCCGTCGACCTTCTGCGCCAAGCCGAAGGCGGCGAACACGTCGGCGTCCTGGAAGACCGAGATACGGCTGATGCCGCCAGCCGTGACCGTGAACACCTGCAGGGTGTGCAGCTCGAACACGCCGGCGTCCCCGCGCCGATAGGCGGCGAAGCCGGCCTGCCTGTTGGCCCGCACCGGCAGTAACCGCCAGGCCTTGCGGGGCCTTGGCGAATACCCAGCCCATGAAGCTCGCGTAATTCTCCCGGCCAGTGAACCAGTTGACCACGGGCGGCATCTCCATGAGGACGTCCTCGGTCACCACCTGTAGCAACCCTTGGATGTCCGCCCGGACGAAGGCTGCCATGTACCGGTCCACCCACGACCGTTGCTCTGCGTCGGAAGGCTCAGCGACCTGCTCCTGCAGCACTCCCGCGGCCCGGATCCGGGCGCGAGCCCGCTGCAGCGAGCTGTTCACGGCCGCGACCGAGGTCTCCAGGATGTCCGCTGCCTCCGCCGCCGGGTAGTCGAGCACGTCGCACAGGATCAGGACGGCGCGCTCTCTCGGTGACAGCAATTGCAGTGCTGCGACGAAGGCCAGCCGCAGGCTGCCCCTGTCGATCGCCGCGGTGGCCGGGGCGCCCAGGCCGAGCAGGCTATCCGGGAGTGGCTGCAACCAGGTTGCCTCCCTGCCGTGGACGAGCGGGCGCAGCGGTTCGCTCTCGGTGACCAGACCCGAGGGCATGGGGCGGCGGCCGAACCCGTCCAGCGCGGTCAGACACGCATTCGTGGCGATCCGGTACAGCCAGGTCCGCAGGGAGGCACGCGACGGGTCGTAACGGTCCCGCGCGCGCCACGCCCGCAGACACGTCTCCTGCACGAGTTCCTCGGCGTCGTGGACCGAGCCGAGCATCCGGTAGCAGTGCGCCAGCAGCTCCGGCCGGTACCGCTGCACCAAGGTCTCAAAGTCCCCCGTCGACGTCATCCCCGCGCTGCCGCCCTTCCGGTCTGCTCATCCGCCCCTACGGTAGCCGCCTCACGGGGCCGGTTGCAGCCGTTCTACTGCCGGGAACATCGGTCGCGGCGGGCGCTGTGCTCTCGCCGCGTCCAGCGCGGAGCAGGCGGCTACGTGAGGAACCGAGCGCTTCCACGCCGCCCACGAGCACCCGCGTCTCTACCCACCCCGACCAGCAGGGTTACGACCTCACCGCTTGATCGCGAGCTTCACTCGAAACGAACCGCACCCAGCGCTCTTTAAGGGAACTATTGAGAGGCACCCAGTCGAGTGCTGCCTCATCCGCCTTGGGTACGGCGGCTCGGCACGATCCGCCGGACAGGACCTAATGTGCTGCCATGCGCGACGACACGCCTAACGAAACGCACCGTGTCCACCTGAGCCGGACCTTCGACGAGGACGCGGAGTTGTACGACCGGGCCAGGCCCGGGTATCCGCCAGAGTTGTTCGACGACCTCACCGAGGTGGCTGGCATCGGCCCCGGCTGTCGTGTCCTTGAGGTAGGGGCGGGCACCGGCAAGGCGACCTTGCCGCTCGCCGAGCGCGGTTGCCGGATAACCGCCGTCGAGCTGGGCGCGGACATGGCCGCCGTCGCCCGGCGCAACCTGGCCGCGTTCGAGGCGGTGGAGATCGTGACGGCGGACTTCGAGACCTGGCCACTGCCGGAGGAGCCATTCGACGCGGTCATCTCGGCGACGGCGTTCCACTGGATTGATCCGGCGGTGCGGATGACAAAAGCCGCTGACGCGTTGCGGCCCGGCGGCGCCCTCGCCGTGGTCGCCACACAGCATGTGGCAGGCGGCAGCGAAGAGTTCTTCGTCGAAGTCCAGGACTGCTACGAGCGTTTCGATCCGGCCACCCCACCGGGACTGCGGCTTCCTGCCGTAGAAGACGTCGACACCTCGGATCACGAGGATGAGGTCGTTCGAAGCGGCCGATTCGGCCCCGTCGTCTTCCGGCGTTACGAGTGGGACCTGACGTACACCACGGCGGAGTACCTGGAGGTGCTGCGGACCTACTCCGGCCACCGGGCGCTGCCGCCGACGGCCAGGGAGCGACTGCTGGAGTGCATCGCCGGGCTGATCGACAGGCGGTACGGAGGCCGGGTCACCAAGCGGTATCTCACGGAACTGCGGGTGTCACGAACGGCCCCCGCTCTTCGGTAGGCGCGGCTCCAGCCGTGCCCACCGCACATCTGAGAGGGCGTTTGATCTAGGCGTATTGCCCTTTATCTTCTAGTAAGTCCCCCGCCAGGTGGGTGTCGTCTCGTCCGTTTTGCGCTTGGTGAGGTTGTCGATCGAGGCGACGTGGATCATGGCCTCGGAGCTGGCGGGCAGGGTCTCGTAGTCTCGGGCGAGGCGCCGGTGCAGCATGATCCAACCAATACTTCGTTCGACAACCCAGCGCCTTTTGACAACGTGAAAGCCGCGAACTCCCGGGTTTCTGTTGACGACTTCGACGTCGATTCCGAGGCTGGCGCCGTGCTCGATAACGGCGTTCTTGAAGCCGGTGTCGACCCAGCTCTTGGAGATGGTCGGGTAGGTCTTCTTGGCCTGGTCGAGGAGCTGGATTCCGACGGCGTTCTCGGACAAGCTCGCGGCGGTGACGGTCACGGCGAGGATGAGTCCGATCGTGTCGGTGAGGATGCCCCGTTTCCTGCCGACGATCTTCTTGGCGGCGTCGGTTCCCTGGCTGGTCAGGGGCACGTTGGTGGAGGTCTTCACACTCTGGGTGTCGATCACGGAAGCGGTCGGTTCGGGCTTGCGTCCTTCCTTCACGCGGGCCAGGCCGGTCAGGGCGTAGTTGAGCTGGGTGAGGATTCCCTCGTCGCGCCAGGCGGCGTAGTAGGCGTAGACCGTGCCGTGGTTGGGGAAGTCGTGCGGGAGGCATTTCCAGGGAATTCCGGTGCGGTTGATGTAGAGGAGTGCGTTGAATACGTCGCGCAGGTCGACCTTGGCCGGCTGCCCGGTGGGCCTGCGGTCGAGCCGAGCCTTTCTCCAGGCCGTCAACGTCGGCTCGATTAAGGCCCATCGGGCGTCGGACAGGTCGCTGGGGTACGGCTTCCGCTGGCTCACGCCGTAGCGTGATCATGGATGCGGCGGACGGTTCCGTTCCGCTACTGCTGGGCGTTTCTGCCTGATCTTCAAACCAGACGGACTTCGTGCACGAGAACCGGAACAAACGGGCAGCCGAGTTCGCAGATCGATGGGCGCGAGGGTGCACGCATAGGGCAAACATCTCAAGCCTGACAGCCATGAAAGTTACTTACCGGCATAGAGCATCTCTAAATGCCCTCTGAGTGGGCGGTTCATGAGCCTTTGAGTGGATCTGCTGTCGCCTGATGGTGTGGTGGCGGGACGGAATCCGCCGGTCCGCGGTTGTTGATCTGGTGATGTGTTCGGGTGAGTGAACGCAAGCCGTATCCGAGTGACTTAGCTTGAAATTAAATCTACCAGGCGTCACGATGAGCCGGACCGGACCGGGCCGGTCCCGGCACCGCCGCTGATCGACACGGACAGCGCCGGGTTCTGGGAGGCCACGCGGGAGGGACGCATCGCACTGTGCCGCTGCACCGACTGCGACACCTGGCTGGCCAGACCGCTCGAACGCTGCAACCGCTGCGGCGGACCGACGTCGTTCACCGACATCACCGGCACCATCTACAGCTTCATCGTGGTGCATCACGCCAGCGTGCCGGCGTTCGCGGCCCTGGTGCCCTACGTCCTGGCCCTCGTGGAGTTCGACGAGGGGCCACGTCTGCCGGGCATCCTGCTCGACGCGCAGGGACCGGGAGTGGCCATCGGACAACGCGTACGCGCCGAGTTGACGCGGTTCACCGGCGCCGAGGAGCGAGCCGTCACCTACCGCCGTGTGACAGACGGCGATCCGCCCGCCGTACCCGAGCCGTGAACAGGAACCGCGAGGACCGGAGGGGTGGATGTCCGACGACGAGTACCAGGGCAAGGTAGCGCTCATCACCGGGAGCGGCCGAGGGCTGGGCAGGGCGTTCGGTGCCGCGCTGGCGGCGCGGGGCGCGCACGTGGTGCTCGCCGACGTCGACGGCGCCGCCGTGGTGTCCGCTGCCGCGGAGTTCACGGCGCGGGGCGGCAGCGCGACCGGGACGGCCTGCGACGTGAGCGACGAGGACGGCGTCGCGGCGATGGTGGGCGAGACCGTCGAACGGCACGGCGGTATCGACATCCTGGTCAACAACGCCGGTCTGCACGCGGCCGACTACTACCAGCCGTTCACCCGGCTCGGACTCACGAAGATCCGGAGGCTGTTCGACGTCAACGTCATGGGCGTGGTCATCTGTTCACTCGCGGCGAAGGAGGCCATGAGCGGGCGGGACGGCGCCACCATCGTCAACATCTCCTCGTCCGCCGCCTACGCGAACCGGAATGCCTACGCCGTGTCCAAACTCGCCGTCCGTGGCCTGACCATGTCGTTCGCGCGCGAGTTCGCGGACGACGGCATCCGCGTGAACGCGATCGCGCCCGGGCTCATCTTCACCGACACCATCCGGGCCGAACTCCCCGACACCGAGGTGGAGCGCGCGCTGCGGGAGCAAGTGCTCCGCCGCGAGGGAACGGAGCAGGACATCGTCGAAGCACTGCTCTACCTCACCTCGTCGAAGGCATCCTTCCTCACCGGCGAGACGCTGCGGGTCACGGGCGGCTTCGGGCTCTCCGTCTAGCAGCGTCTCCTGGGGCCACCTCGAAGCCGTAGCGGAGGCATCGGCACTCCTCCTCCGTCCGTGCTCGGCCCGGTGCCATCGGGTCAGTCCGCTGTCCGGGGTGCCGCGGGTCCGGGCACGCCTGGGTCCACGACCGCGGCCTGAGGCGTCCAGCCGAACAGCTGGGCCGGATTGGCGCACAGGATGCGCTGGACTTCACCGGGACCGAGCTCCGCCGTGAGCCATGCCAGGGTCTCGCTGTAGACACGCCCTTCCTCATGACGGGTCCACGGCCAGTCGCTCCCCCACAGCATCCGTTCACCGCCCCTGGCGTGCAGCAGGCTCCGCATGATGGCGGTGGCCGCCTGCGGCGCCGATCGGTACGGTGCGGCCGCCTTCACCCGTCAGTTGCCTGGTGTTGTCGGCGCAGCAGGGCTGTTGACGACAGGGCACGGCATGGCACCGAGGCTCGGGCCCACACACTCGACACGAAGATGATCATGTTCGACGCGGTGCCGGACGGTGAGTTCTCCGGCCTCCGGCGACACGACCGTGATGACCGCCGGCACGAGTGCGCCGGGCACGCGGCGAACGACGCCGGGACCGCACGACTCGCACCCTGCCAGGGATCGGGTCAAATCCGCCAAACCTGCCACCACTCTTGTATCAATGGCGCCGATCCATGACCGGGGAGCCAATGGACGTGTTCACCACTAACAGCCGCATTGACCTCTACCGTCAATTTCGGCCGACTTACCCATAGATGCGGGATTCGCCCGACGGAATGGTACTGCGGTACCACTCTGCCGAATCAATTGTCTCCCGTAGTCCCACGGACACGACAGCGGCTTTCCCTAGCCTGAGCTGGCTGGATCACAACACAGCGAAGAGAAGCAGTTTACCTTCTGGCGGAGTCGATTTTGCCCTTTGGCAATGGAGCGAGTCATTGACTCTCGGACCGTGGGCGGGAACCCGGCGTCAGCGGACCAGACAGGAAACGGGCTTCCACGGGCGGTGTTCGGAAAAACGCCGCCCACCAATCCGACCACTTTCGATCCCGTGCCCTAGAGCACAAACGAACTCTGTTTCACCGGACACGAAAACTGAGGATCACATGGCGCTGCTCAGAAGTTCCTCCACGACGTTAAGCGCGGCGGCATTCTCCGCGCTGTTCCTGGTGTATGGAACACCCGCTGCCGTGGCCTCGCCGATCGGCGCAGGCAACGCGGCCATTCACGAGGTCGACGTGACCAACATGCCGGCCGCCAAGGAGGGCCAGCCCACGGTCGCCGTCAACCCGCGGAACCCGAACAACCTGGTGTTCGTCTCGACGATCTTCCCGCCGTCGCCGGGACTGGAGCCGATCGACGGCGGGTGCTTCCTGGCCTACTCCAACGACAAGGGCGACACCTGGACCCAGGTGGCGTGGCCGCTGGGCACGGCGGCGCCCAAGTGCGGTGAACCGAGCGTGCAGTTCGACGCCAAGGGCACCGTGTACGTGGACAACAACCAGGTCAGCTCCGGCCTGGACGCGAACCTGGTGAACCACAACCAGGTCGCGAAGTCGACGGACGGCGGCAAGACCTGGACCGACCCCGTGTCCACACCGCTGCTCCTCGGCGGTGCCCCCAAGATGCGAGTGGATGCCGCGACCGGCAAGGTCTACGCGGTCGCCGGAGCGGCCTGGGAGTACCCGAGCGCGGTCTCCGTCAGCGCGGACGGCGGCAAGACCTTCAGCAGCGACTCGCGGGTGATCCCGGGTCCGATGCCCTGCATCGAGGTGGCACCGGGCATCCCGCTCGTGTGCGGCTACCCAGGGCGGGAGATCGCCGTGTACAGCGGGATCCTCGTATCCGCCTCCCAGGAGGCGGGGCAGCCGGTGAACTTCCACGTCAGCCGCGACGACGGCAAGACGTGGACGAACACCACCCTCAAGGACGGCCAGGAAAACCCGGTCGCGGCGGGCACCGGATCCCTGGTGCCGACCCCGGGTCTGGGTGCGGCTGCCGACCCCGTCCCGTGGGTGGCGGCCGACACCTCCCACCGCGGCCGGTTCGCCGTCATGGTCCCCCGGGACTCCGACACCCTGGACGTCTACGTCACCCCGGACGCCGGCAAGACCTGGACCGGGCCGGCGACGATCGCCACGCCGAACGCCCAGCGCCCGGCGATCGACTTCGGCGCCAACGGTGACCTGGGTGTCATGTGGCGGACCACCACCGGCGACGCGTTCTCGGCCGTCTCGTTCGACCACGGACGCTCGTTCAGCGACCCCGTGCAGGTCAACCACGAGACCGAGCCGGTCGGCGAGATGGGCCCGCCCGGTGATCGCTGGTCGGGCATCACCCTGACCGACAAGTACGCCTACGTCACCTGGGCCGACGGGCGGAACAACTCCTCCCTCGACTCGATCATCAGCCGAGTACCGCTGAAGCTGTACAAGAAGCACACCGCCTCGACATCGACCAGCTGAGACCAGCAGCCTGACGCATGGCAGTGGGCGGCGGACGACAAAACGCCCGCGCAAGCCACGCGTTCGACCACGAACGTCGCCCGCCGCGCCACAGCCTGGTCCGGCCC
>NZ_JBEOXO010000041.1:0-70583 GCF_040296605.1 Streptomyces sp. NPDC002088
CCGACTCGTTCGTCGACCAGGGCGCGGAAGAGGGGGCCGCGCTCCCGCCGGACGAGCTGCTGGCGCGGTGGCGGGAGGGGCGTACGGCATTGGACAGGGGGCGCTGGCCAGAGCTTTCGACGCAAGGGGTGCTGAGCGACATGACAACCACCGACTACTCGACGTCCGTCCCCTACAGGGAGGTGACGGACCGCAACGGCCGCGTGTACCGGATCGGCGAGACCGACCGGGACATCATGGGGCGGCCACGCTGGACCATGGTGCTCTTCCCGTGGATGGGCATGCTGGGCATCAGTTCCTCGGAGTACGCGTTCACGTCGGCCGAGGACACACTGCACGAGGCCCATCTGTGGAGCAGTGGGCACATCTTCTGGCTGATGGGCGTCTGGGTGTTCTTCCAGGCGGCCGTGGCCTTCCCGGCCGGGCAGCTGCGGGAGAGCGGCAGGCTGCCCGCCCGGTACGCGATGATGCTCGGCGCGCTGGGCACGATCCTCGGCTATCTCTCCCTCGCGTACGCGCCGAACGTGATCGTCGCCTATCTCGGCTTCGGCGTGTGCAGTGGCATCGGCGCCGGCCTTGTCTACGCGACCTGCGTGAACATGGTCGGCAAGTGGTATCCGGAGCGCAAGGGCGGCAAGACCGGCATGGTCAACGGCGGTTTCGCCTACGGCTCGGTGCCCTTCGTCTTCCTGTTCACCTCGTACATGGACCTGAGCAACTACGAGGGCGTCCTGGTGACGGTGGGCCTCGTCTGCTGCGCCGTCGTGGCGTTCGCGGGGTGGTTCTTCAAGGACCCGCCGAAGAGCTGGTGGCCGCCGCACGTCGACCCGCTCAAGATGACCGACGACCCGAAGATCCGGCGGGCGCTGGAGAAGAACCCGCCGGCGCTGAAGCAGTACACCCCCAAGGAGGCGGCCCGTACGCCCGTCCTGTGGATGATGTGGTTCTGTCTGCTGTGCACGGCCGGGATCAACATCTTCGGTATCGCCTTCCAGGTGCCGTTCGGCAAGGACATGGGCTTCGCGGGCGGGATCGTGGCCACGGCGATGTCCCTGAAGGCGATCGTCAACGGGACCGGGCGCGGCGTGATCGGCTGGATATCCGACCGCTACGGGCGCCGCAACACACTGATCATCGTCTGCATCGTGCTCGGCACGGCCCAGTTCGGCGTGCTGGTCTCCGGCCAGATGGGCAGCATGCCGTTCTTCCTGTTCTGCTCCATGGTCTCCGGCTTCGGCGGCGGTGCCATATTCCCGCTCTTCGCTGCCATGACGGCGGACTACTTCGGCGAGAACAACAACGCCACCAACTACGGGATGGTCTACAGCTCGAAGCTCATCTCGGGCCTCGTGGGCTCCGGCGTCGGCTCGATCGTAGTCGGCGCGTGGGACTACGAGGGCGCGTTCATCATCGCAGGTTCCATCGGGCTGGCCTCCGCGGTACTGGCGCTCTTCCTCAGGCCGCCCGGACGGCCGCAGGCCCGTCGTCGCATCGTTCCCAACCCGCAGCCGCTCGGCGAGGAGATGGCCTGATATGACGGCAGATCCCATCGCGACCAACAGTTCGTCGGCAGACCCCGACGCCGCACACCGTCCCTACCGTGAAGTGACCGACTCACGTGGCCGCGTCTACCGTGTCGGTGAGACCGACCGGGACATCCTCGGGTACTCCCGCAAGATCATGGTGTATCTGCCGTGGATCGCCATGATGGCCATCAGCGTCTTCGAATACGCGTACGGCTCGGCCGAGGACACCCTGTCCCACGCGCACGGCTGGACGCAGAGCAACACCTTCTGGATCCTCAGCGTCTGGGTGTTCTTCCAGGCCGGCATCGCCTTCCCGGCGGGCTGGCTGCGGGAGAAGGGCATCCTGACCGCCCGCAGGGCCATGTACATCGGCTCCGGCATGTGCGTCGTGGGCTTCCTGGCCCTCTCCCACCTGAGCAACGTCCTGCTGGCGATCCTGGGCTTCGGCGTCGTCGGTGGGATCGGTGCCGGACTGGTCTACGCGACCTGCATCAACATGGTCGGCAAGTGGTTCCCCGAGCGGCGCGGCGCGAAGACGGGGTTCGTCAACGGCGGTTTCGCGTACGGGTCGCTGCCGTTCATCTTCATCTTCAACTACGCGTTCGACACCGGGAACTACCACCGGGTGCTGGACCTGATCGGTTGCTACATCCTGATCGTGGTGTTCGGGTGCGCGTTCTTCTTCAAGGACCCGCCGAAGAACTGGTGGCCGGCGGACGTCGATCCCCTGACGTTCTCCGGCGACGCGAAGAACGCGGCGAGCCTCGCCAAGAACCCTCCGGCGGTGAAGCAGTACACGCCCAAGGAGGCCATCAGGACCGGCATGCTCCCCCTGATGTGGATCTCCATCGTGATGACCGCCGGCGTGTCGATCTTCGGGATCTCCTTCCAGGTCGACTTCGCCAAGGAGGTCGGCTTCGGTCCACTGGTGGCGGCCTCGTCGATGGGCGTCATGGCGGTCATCAACGGAATCGGCCGCGGGGTCGTCGGCTGGCTGTCCGACAAGTGGGGCCGCAAGTCGACCCTGGTGTTCGTCATCGTCGTCCTGGGCCTCGCGCAGTTCGGCGTGATCCTGGCCGGCGACCTGAAGAGCGAGTGGTTGTTCCTGTTCTTCGCGTTCCTCTCCGGCTTCGGCGGCGGCGCGTTCTACCCGATGTTCGCGGCGCTGACCCCGGACTACTTCGGCGAGAACTACAACGCCACCAACTACGGGCTGGTGTACAGCGGCAAGCTGATCAGCGGCCTGTTCGGCGGCGGCCTGGGCTCCATGGTGGTCGCGGCCTGGGGCTACAACGGCGCGTACGCCCTGGCCGGCGCCGTCTCGATGGTCGCGGCGGCGATCACCCTGCTGCTTCGGCAGCCGGGACACAGCCGGGACACCACGCCGACCGTCCAGCCGCAGCCCGCGGGCTGACGGCACCGAACGGGCGTCGATCGGGCGTCGATCGATTTCGTGCGCATGAGGCGGCCCTCCCCGGGACTCGGGGAGGGCCGCCTCATGCGCTCGGGTGCGCGCTCTCAGCAGTTCTCACGCAGGGAGTGCAGGTACTCACTGGACCGCCGCGCGAACGTGAACGACTCGGTCGGGCTGTCGTGCTCGGTCTGCCAGTGGTGGGCCAGGCGCTCGCCGCGCAGCCGGCTGACGGCGGAGATGAACCGCTGGTAGTCGATGTCGCCGTCACCGACGTCGACCATGCGGTAGCCGAACTGGTTCGACGGGTCGCTGACGCCGTCCTTGACGTGGAAGAGCGGGTAGCGGTGCGGCTGCTTGAGGACGTAGTCGAGGGGCTCGAAGGGGGCGGGTGAGCCGTCGGGCCGCTTGGCGAAGCGGAACTGGCCCGCGTACGCCCAGAAGATGTCCATCTCCAGGAACACGAGGTCGGGGTCGGTCTCGGCGAGCAGGACGTCGTAGAGGCGGACCTTCGGATTGTCGGTGGCGAAGGAGAACTCGTCGGAGTGGTTGTGCTGGTAGAACTTCATGCCTCGCGCCTTCGCCGCCGCGCCATAGGTGTTGAACTCCTCGGCCGCCCGCTTCCAGGCGTCGACGGTCGATCCGTAGCGGAACGGGCCGGAGGCCGTGCCGATGTGCTTGAGGCCGAGGGCCTGGGCGTCGTCGAGGACCTTGGTCAGGTTCTGGGCGAAGGTGTAGGCGTTCGGGTCGTCGGAGTAGTAGCCGACGTGGCTGCCGATCGGGGTCAGGCCGTGGTCTCTCGCCAGCCGCTTGAGCTGGGCGAGGGTGATCGGGCCCGCGGAGCCCTGGGTGTACCCGGCGAACTCGATCTCGTCGTAGCCGTACGCCTCCAGTTCGGCGAAGACGGGGGCGAAGCCGAGCGTGGAGACCTTGTCGCGCAGGCTGTAGAGCTGGATGCCGAGGCGCCCGGGCGGCAGCACGGGACGGCCGCGGCCCGCGGTGCCGGAGGCGGTCTCGGTGGCGGCGGTCGCCGGTACCGCGGCGGCGCCGAGCAGTGCCGCGGCGGTGGCGCCGGCGGCCACACCGAGCATGCCGCGTCGGGTGAGGCGATGGGTGAGTTCGGGATCGGTCTGGGACATGCGGCTCATGCCTGGAACTCCTCGAGGTCGGAGGGCGTTGTCAGTGGTGAGTGCTTCACTTGTGACCAGTCGGAAGAGACCGGTCCTGTGGTGCCGGTCAGGTGAGACCGGCCAGTTGGAGCAGTAGTGCTTTCACGTCGGTGGCCGCGATGCGGTCGCCGACGGCGCGGGGGGTGGAGCAGATGAGGAGCGGACCGTCGTCGTCGCTCGTGGGAAGCCGACCGTGGCTGCCGCGAATAGGTGCCGGATCCAGGGGCACGACCGCCATGCGGTAGCGCAGGCCGAGCTTCTTGCGGGCCAGCGCGGTCGCCGCCTTGACCCTGACGTAGGGGTCGAGGGGATCCATGAACAGTTCGGCCGGGTCGTAACCGGGTTTGCGGTGGATCTCGACGAGTCGCGCGAAGTCGGGTGCGCGGGCGTCGTCGAGCCAGTAGTAGTACGTGAACCAGGCATCCGGCTCCGCGACAGCGACCAGCTCGCCGGAGCGCGGATGGTCGAGGTGATGGCTCTTCTTGCCCTCGTCATCGAGGAGTTGTTCGACGCCGGGCAGACCGTCGAGCGCTGCGCGGGTGGCATCGAGGTCCTCGGGGTGGCGCACGTAGACGTGGGCGATCTGGTGGTCGGTGACGGCGAAGGCGCGTGACGCCATCGGGTCGAGGTACTCCATGCCGTCCTGCGTGTGCACGTCGAGCAGGCCGGCGCGGCGCAGGGCCCGGTTGATGTCGACGGGCCGGCTCACGCGGGTGATGCCGTACTCGGAGAGCGCCACGACCGTACGGCCCTCGGCGCGGGCGTCGTCCAGGAGCGGAGCCACGGCGGCGTCCAGGTCCGCGGCCGCCTTCAGGGAGCGCGGGTCGTCGGGGCCGAAGCGCTGCAGGTCGTAGTCGAGGTGAGGGAGGTAGCACAGCGCCAGGTCGGGGTGGCGGGTGCGCAGGACGTGACGGGTGGCGTCAATGATCCACCGGCTGGATACGAGGTCCGCACCGGGACCCCAGAAGTGGAAGAGGGGGAACGTACCGAGTTTCCCGGTGAGTTCGTCGTGCAGGGCGGTGGGCCGGGTGTAGCAGTCGGGCTCCTTGCGGCCGTCGGCGTAGTAGATGGGACGGGGGGTGACGGTGATGTTGGTGTCGGCACCCATGGCGTACCACCAGCAGATGTTGGCGACCGTGTAGCCGGGGTGCGCGCGGCGGGCGGCGTCCCACAGTTTGTCCCCGGCGACCAGTGCGTTGTGCTGGCGCCACAGCAGTACGTCGCCGAGTTCGCGGAAGTACCAGCCGTTGCCGACGATGCCGTGCTCGCAGGGGAGGGTGCCGGTGAGGAAGGTGGACTGGGCGGCGCAGGTGACGGCGGGCAGGACGGTGCCCAGGGGCGCACGGGAGCCGGACTGGGCGAGGGCCTTGAGGTGGGGCATGTGGTCGAGGAGACGGGGGGTGAGGCCGACGACGTCGAGGACGAGGAGGGGGGTCGGGCCCGTGCCGGTGCGGTGGGTGCTCATGGGAGTTCCTTCAGACCTAGGTCCGTCAACAGGTCGCGGGCTAGGGTGAGTTCGGCGGCGATGCCGTCGGCGAGCTGGGCCCGGCCCCGGGGACGCAGTCGGGGCGGGAGTGCCTGCCAGGTGTAGGTCTCCACCTCCAGGTGACGGGTGAGCGGTTGCGGGCCGCCGACGAGCCGGTTCAGCGCGTCCTTCAGTACGGGGAGCGTGGAGGTGAGGGGTGCGGCGGGGGCCGCGTGGAGCGGGACGTGGAAGTGGGCCCGCCACGGAGAGCCGTCGGGCAGGGATTCGCCCTTCAGGGCCTCGCCGAGGTCGTCGGTGCCGCGCAGACCGGCGGCGACGGGGGTCCCTCCCACTCGAACGGAGTCGAGAGTGGGGGACGTACGGGTCTGGTGCAGGAAGCGGGGTTCGTCGAAGGCGGCAAGGGCTTCGCGGACGTCGGGGAGATGGGGGTGTTCGGCGTGCAGGGCAACTGAGAGCTGTGCTTTGACGACGGGGACGCGGGCTCGGGCGAGCGCGTCCAGGGCGGTGTGCGGGTCCTCGAAGGAGGTGGCGAGGTGGCAGGTGTCGACGCAGACGCCAATGCGGTCGCGGGCGATCGCGGTCAGCGGGGCGATGGCGTCGCCGGTGGTCTCCACCGTGCAGCCGGGTTCCGGTTCCAGGCCGACCCGGATGGAGCGGCCGGTCAGTTCCTCGAGCGCGTCCAAGCGGTCGGCGAGGGTGCGCAGGAACGTCCGCGCGGTCTCGGCACGCCGCTCGTCGTAGGCGGTGCGCCAGGCGAGAGGCAGCGTGGAGATGCTGCCTTCGGTGACGTCGTCGGGGAGGAGTGCGGCAAGGACGCGGGCCAGGGCGGTGGTGTGTTCGAGGCGTTCGGGGTCGGCCCAGTCCGGCTTGTAGACGCGGTACTTGACCCGTTCGGCGCCGAAGCCTTCGTAGGGGAACCCGTTGAGGGTGACGACTTCGAGTCCGCGCCGGTCGAGTTCGGTGCGCAGACCGCGCAGTGCGGAGGGGTCGGTGACCAGTACCTGGACAGCGTCCTTGGCGAGCCACAGGCCGATGCCGATGCGGTCGCGGCCGAGTCGGCGGCGGACGGGTTCGCAGTGGTCGCGAAGCTGGGCGAGGACGCCGTCGAGGGTTTCCGCGGGGTGGACGTTGGTGCAGTAGGCGAGGTGGACGGTGGACCCGTCACGGTGGCGGAAGCGCATCGCTCATTCCCCGCCGCGCAGCACGGAGTTGCCCTCGTGGCTGGCGCCGGCCGGCGCCACCTCGAGGTTCAGGCGGCCGCTGAGGCCGTAGAAGGCGACGGGGTTGCGCCACAGCACCCGGTCGACGTCGTCCTCGGTGAAGCCGTCCGTGAGCATCAGGTCGCCGACCTTGCGGGTCTTGAGGGGATCGCTCCTGCCCCAGTCGGCGGCGGAGTTCACCAGGACCCGCTCGGGGCCGTACCGGCGGAGGATGTCGAGCATGCGCCGCTCGTCCATCTTGGTGTCGGGATAGACGGAGAAGCCCAGCCAGCAGCCGCTGTCCTTGGCCTCCTCGACGGTGGTCTCGTTGAGGTGGTCCAGCAGGACACGGTCCGGGGGCAGTGCGGACTCCCGGACGACGTCCACGGTGCGGCGCAGACCGGCGGCCTTGTCGCGGTGCGGCGTGTGCACCAGCGCGGGCAGCCCGTGGTCGGCGGCCAGTTGGAGCTGGGCGGCCAGGGCGGTGTCCTCGGCGGGGGTCATCGAGTCGTAGCCGATCTCGCCGACGGCCACCACCTGGTCCTTGACGAGATACCGGGGCAGTTCGTCGAGGACGGGGACACAGCGCGGGTCGTTCGCCTCCTTGGGGTTGAGGGCGAGCGTGCAGTGGTGCGCGATGCCGTACTGGGCGGCGCGGAAGGGCTCCCAGCCCAGCAGGGAGTCGAAGTAGTCGAGGAAGGAGGCGGGAGAGGTGCGGGGCTGGCCGAGCCAGAAGGACGGCTCGACCACGGCGCGGACACCCGCGGCCCGCATGGCCGCGTAGTCGTCGGTGGTCCGGGACGTCATGTGGATGTGGGGGTCGAAGATGCGCATCAGGCCTCCTTGCCGTGGGGGTCGTCCGTACCGCGCGGCGTGGTGGTGGCCCTCGTCAGGGCCAGGACGCGGTGGAGGTCCTCGGGGACGGGACGGCCCGCGGCGGTGCGTTCGGCGGCGTAGTCGTCGAGCATGCGGGCGAGTTCCGCGTCGCCGCGGGCGCGTCGGGCCAGATCGGCCACCGCGGTGACGGGCACTCCGGTGAAGAGGCACTTCAGGACGGCATGCCGCCACTGGTGAGGGCCGAGGTGCCGGGCGGCGTACGGGCCGACGGCTGCGGCCAGGAGCCGGGTGTCGTTCGTGCGCAGAGCGTCCTCGACGAGCGGGAGGGCGTCGGGGCCCGGAACCAGGTGGGGCAGGGCGTGCAGGACGGCGCGCCGTTCGTCGGCGGTGCCCTGGGAGTAGACGCGGGCGAGGGCGGCCGGGTCGGCGCGGGCCGCGTCGAGGATGAGGACACGGGCGGCGTCGGCGTACCCGGGGCCGCAGCGGCGACCGGCCTCTGCCAGGCGCAACTCCCACACGGAGATGGGGCCGTGGGTACCGGGGTGCGCGGCGGCCTCGTCGAGGGCTTGGCCGAGCCAGGCGTGGGCGGCGCCACCGAGGCGGGCCTCGAGGTGGGCGCGCAGTTCGTTCGGCGGGATGAGGGCGGGGGTGGCGCCCCGGCTGCCTGCCGCCCGCGGTCCCGGGTCGGCGTGCGGGTGGGTCATGGGGTGCATGGGGTGCTCCCTCGTGAGGAGGCGGCCGCGGTGCGGAGGAAGGGAAGGGAGAGTTCGGCGAGGTGGGGGCCGGCGTGGGAGTGGCGGGGCAGTTCGACGACGGTCAGGCCCCGGTAGCCGACGGCGGTCAGGGCGGCGAGGACGGACGGGAAGTCGATGTCCCCGGCACCGAGAGGGAGATGGTCGTGGACGCCGCGGCGCATGTCCTCGATCTGGACGTGGCGCAGCCAGGGGGCGGCGGCGCGGACACAGTCGGCGGGAGGAAGGGGTTCGAGGCACTGGCAGTGGCCTATGTCGAGGGTGAGGCCGAGGAGTTCCGGGTCGCCGAGGGTGCGGCGCAGACGGTGGAAGTCGGCGAGCGTGGCGAGGAGGTGGCCCGGTTCGGGTTCGACGGCGAGCGGGACGCCGACGGCGGTGGCCGCGTCCAGGACCGGGGCGAGACCCTCGGCCAGGCGCTGCCAGGCCGCGTCCTCATCCGTGCCGGCCGGGGTGGTGCCGCTGAAGCAGTGGACCGCGTGGGCGCCCAGGTCGGCGGCGACCCGCACGGCCCGGATCAGCAGGTCGGCCCGCCTGGCGCGGTCGTCGGGATCGGCGTCCAGCAGGGAGGGGCCGTGCTTGCGGCGCGGGTCGAGCACATAGCGGGCGCCCGTCTCCACGGTGACGTCGAGGCCGAGGGCGTCCAGGCGGTGCGCGACCCGGCGGGTGCGGGCGGCGAGGTCCGGGGCGAGCGGGTCGAGGTGCATGTGGTCGAGGGTCAGCCCGACGCCGTCGTAGCCGAGGTCGGCGAGCAGGGCGAGGGCGTCGTCGAGGCGGAGATCGGCGAGACCGTTGGTGCCGTAGCCGAAGCGAAGTCCCCCCTTCCTCGGCTCGGGGTCCTGGTCCGGGTCCGGCCCGGAGAGGTGCGTGAGGGGGCTCATGTGACGCTCACCTTCCTCCCGAACCTCCCCGCGAGCGGGGCGAGGGCCGCCACGAACAGCGCGGTGACGCCGGCGCCGGAGCGGGCGGCGAGCGTGGCCTGGAGGGGGATCGTGGCGCGGATGCCGCCTGCCACGGCTCGCTGGGTGAGTGGGGGTGAGGGATTGAGGGTGGCGTGGAAGTAGGGACGGGCCGCTGTCACGGCGTAGGCGGCGGTCAGGGCAGTGCGCGGCAGGCTGTCGGGCAGGCCTCGGACGGGTGGCCCCGGATGGTTGGGGCGGGGTCGGGACGGGTGGTGCCTCAGCAGGCCGGTCAGGAGGCCGGTGATGGCCAACGCCGTCATGGGGACCAGCGGTGAGCCGCCTCGGGTCTCCTGGCGGGACACGGCCGTGACCGCGAGGGTGTGCGTGCCGAGGACGGCGGCGGAGGGGAGGGCCTCGCGGAGGTGGCCGGAGGTGGCCGCGGCGCCGAGGAGCAGGTCGAGGCCGCGGGCCGCCGCCATGGCCAGGGGACCGAAGGGGGTGTGCTTGAGGGCGAGGTCGTAGGTCCAGACGGTTGCCGCGAGGGGTGCGGCGACGGCGAGGGCGGGGCGGCCCGCGCGGGCCGCGAGAGCCAGGCCGCCCGCGGTCAGGACGCAGGCCGCGGTGAGCGCCGTGGCGGGTCGGATGCGGCCGGACGGGACGGGACGGTGCGGGCGTTCCCGGGCGTCCTCCTCGCGGTCCGCCCAGTCGTTGAGGGCCATGCCGGCCTCGTACAGGCAGAGGGAGGAGCCCATGGCGAGCAGGGTGCGGGAGTCGGGATGCGCTGCGGTCGTCGCCGCGCCCGCCAGGGCGTCGCCGGGAACCGTGAACAGAGCGGGCAGGCGAAGCAGTTCGGCCCAGGCACGGGGGGTGTTCCGGGCGTGGACGTGGTCGGGGGGCGAGTCATGCGCGCGGTGCCGGACTTCGACGGCCACGCGGGCCGGGGCATCGGCGGCCATACCGCTCGGCGCATCAGCAACCACACCGTCCGACCCGTCGGCGGCCACACAGCCAGGGACATCCGCGCCCACACGGCTCGGCGCGTCAGCAACCACACCGTCCGACCCGGCGGCGGCCACACGGCCAGGGACATCCGCGCCCACCGCCGGCCGCCGTCTCACCGCTGCTCCCCGGTGTGCTCCGTCGGCCGGTCGTCCGTATGTGCTCCCGCGCGTGCTTGCGCGAGCCGGTGGGCGAAGGCCGTCAGTTCCGCGTACTGGTCGGCCAGCGCCGATGGTCCGTCCCCCACCGGGTCCTTGAAGTAGAAGCCGAGTTCGGGCAGCGGGCCGGACAGGCCTGCCTCGTGGGCGCGCAGCAGCAGGCGGGCCAGGTCCAGTACCAGCGGTGCGGCCAGCGCCGAGTCGCAGCCCTGCCAGATGGTCTGAAGCACCATGCGCGTGCCGAGGAAGCCGTCGAAGGCGATGTGGTCCCAGGCGGTCTTCCAGTCGCCGAGGGCGGGGACGTCGTCGATGTGGACCTGGCCCTGGGGGGTCGTGCCGAGGGTGTCGGCGAGGACGCGTTCCTTGCCCGCGTTCTTCGCCGCCGCGGCGGCGGGGTCGGCGAGGGAGGCACCGTCGCCGCCGCCGAGCAGGTTCGTGCCGGACCAGGCCCGCACGGTGAGCGCCCGGTGCGCGAACATCGGGCCCAGTACGGCGCGGAGCAGGGTCTGACCGGTCTTGCCGTCGCGGCCGGCGTACGGCAGACCGCTCGCCGCCGCTTCCCGGGCCGGCGACGGGTGGTTCAGCCCAGCCGACGGGGTGAAGTTGACGTAGGGGCAGCCCGCGCGGAGGGCCGCCGTCGCGTACAGGGAGCTGGCGGGAAGGTCCGGGCCGGCCGGAGCCGGTTCGGTGGACGCGACGTTCACCACCACCACGCGGGCCAGGCGGTGACGTCGCACGAAGTGTCGTATGTCGGAGGTGAACGCCTCGATGAGTTCCTCCGCGTTCCTGGTGTCGCCGGGGAGCGGGCCGCCCACTTTGATCTCACGGTCGGCGGCGGCCAGGTCGGCGGCGACCGCCGAGGGCAGGCCGGGCGGCAGTACGCCGTCCGCCGCGAGGGTCTCCGCCCGTTTGGGCAGGGGGCAGTCCGTGGTGTCGTGGCCACCGAAGACCAGGGAGGACAGGGGTGGCAGGCCCGCGGCGTTGAACGGCGGCGTCTCGGTGACCAGGCCCGTCGGCGGGTGCAGGCCCGCGGTGACGGCGGCGCACCCCGCGACGACGGTGGCGGCGACCGAGCCGCGGGCGCCGATCAGCCACACACCCGCACGGGTTCGGGAAGGGGACGCGGACACTGGCACGGACACGGGAACGGACACGGACAGCCTCCTTGGTGTGCGGGAACCCCCAGAAGGGTGGGGGGGAAGACGGCGGGCGGGGGTCCGGCGTCCCCCGCCCGCCGCCGCTCAGTTGCCCGGTGCGGGCAGTTCCTTGATCCGGACGTCGCGGAAGGACACCTGGTCCTCGACTCCGTGGTTCTGGATGCCGAGGTGCCCGTCACGCAGGCTCCGGGCCGGATCGGTGTTGGTGAAGTCGTTGATCTTCACACCGTTGAGCCAGACGCGGAGGCGCTCGCCCTCCACGCGGATCTCGTACGTGTTCCACTCCCCTGGCGGGTTCAGCGCGCGGTCGCGCCGCTCCAGGTCTGCCGACTGGAAGCCGTAGACGGATCCGGTGGTTTTCTCGGGTACGTCGGTGGCGTCGATCTGGACCTCGTAGCCGTTGTCGACGGCCGACCAGGGGTCGTCCGAGGGCGGGAAGCCCACGAACACACCCGAGTTGTCGTCGCCGGCCGCCTTCCAGTCGAGTTTCAGCGAGTACGAGCCGAAGCTCCGGTCGGCGTACCAGAGCAGGCCCATGCCGCCCGACGACGTCAGTGTGCCGTCGTCGTCGAGGGTGAAGGAGCCCGGGCCCGCCTGCCGCCAGCCGTTCAGCGAGGTGCCGTCGAACAGGGAGGTGTAGCCGTTCTCCGGCCGGCAGTCGGCCTGGGCGTCCCCGATGACCCAGCGGATTCCGCCCAACAGGTGTGCGCGGAAGGCGGGTTCGGCGTACGAGTCCTTCGTGTGACCGGCGCCGGTGTAGAAGGCCCGACCCCCCTGGTAGGTCTGGCACCAGGCGATCGGATGGTCGCCGTTCATGGTGCCGCCGGTGTACGAGGTCTCGTCGAGCGAGGCGAGGACGTGGGCGCGTTCCCGGGGATTCGAGCGGTAGTTGTACCACTCGTCGGTGCGGTTCCAGGTCGGCGCCAGTCCCGAGGTCGCCGGGTGGGCGCGGTCCTCGACGTCCACCGTGGCCGGCTGGATCGCCGGGTGCGACTGGAAGTAGGCGCCGGCGAGGCCGCCGTAGAACGCCCAGTCGTACTCGGTGTCGGCGGCCGCGTGGACGCCGACGTAACCGCCGCCGTGGTGGATGTAGCCCTCGAAGGCCTTCTGCTGGGCGGAGTCGAGGACGTCTCCTGTCGTCGACAGGAAGACGACCGCGTCGTAGCGTCGCAGGTTCGACCGCGTGAACGCGCCCGCGTCCTCCGTCGCGTCGACCGTGAAGCCGCCCGCCGCGCCGAGGTCGCGGACGGCCGCCACGCCGTCAGGGATCGAGTCGTGCCGGAAGCCGGCCGTCTTGGAGAAGACCAGGATTCGCTTCGTGCCGTCCGAGGAGTGCGGGACGGCGGGCCCGGTGACACAGCCAAGGAGCAGGGCCGCGCCCAGGAACGTGGTGGTGAGTCTGGCGGTCGGGCTGGAACGCATCTGTCGTCTCCTCCTCTCAGCCGGTCGTGAAGGTGAAGTCGTCCACGTCGAACAGGGCTCCGGCGCCGCTGCCGCCCTTGAAGACCAGGTAGAGCGTGGTGGTGCCGCTCGGCGCGCGGGACAGGTCGGCGGTCACGTCCTGGAACGTCTCCCAGCCGCCGGTCACCGGCACGGCCGCCTTGCCGAGCAGGGTGCCGGACGAGGAGCCCGCGCGGACCTCGAGGGTGCCGCCCGCGCCGCCCGAGGCGATCCGCGCCGTGATCTTCTTGGCGTTGCTCAGGACGTACGGCGTGAAGGAGATCCAGTCTCCGTTGTCGATGTCTCCGACCGTCCTGCCGCCGTGCGCGGTGGCCTTGGTGATCACCGAGACGCCGGAGCCGTTGCCGAAGTGCTCGGCCTGGCGGTGCCGGGGCTGGGTGACGCTCTGGTCGTGCGAGGTGAGCGGGGCCTGGCCGCCGCCTCCGCCGTCGGTGTACTCGGCGTCGACGACCCCGAAGATGTTGGCGTCCTCGTCGTGGCCCCCGTCGGCGCTGGTCTGCAGGGTGCCGGTGCAGCCGTTGGCCGAGGTGAGCGGGTGGCCGTGGGTGTCGTGGCCGAGGATGAAGGTGACCTTGACCTTGGCGCAGTCGATGGTCCGGCCGTCCTCGGGGTCGGTGACCTTCACGGTGAAGGGGATGGCGTCGCCGAAGCTGAACAGCTGCCCGTCCTTCGGTGTCCGAAGGACCACCGTGGGCGCGGTGTTGCCGACCACGACCTGCACGCTCGCGCTGCCGGTGCGGCCGGAGGGGTCCTCGGCGGTGAGTGTCGCGGTGTAGGTGCCGTTCTTGCGGTATTTGTGCGTCGGGTCTGTCCCGGTCGAGGTGGTGCCGTCGCCGAAGTCCCAGCTGTAGGTGAGCGCGTCACCGTCCTGGTCGGTGGTCCCCTCGGACGAGAAGCGGACCCGCAGCGGCGCCTGGCCGGAGGTGCGGTCGGCCGCGGCCTGCGCCACCGGGGAATGGCCGTCGGTGGCGTTCTCGATGCGGTACAGAGCCGAGTTGTCGTCGCCGCCGAACCAGGAGACGCCGTAGTCCAGGACGTACAGCGCGCCGTCGGGGCCGAAGGCCATGTCCATCACCTGGGTGCCGGTCCACGGGAACGCGTTGATCGACTGCACAGTGCCGCTGCCGTCGCTCACGATCCGCTTGATCCAGCGGCGGCCGAACTCCCCGGCGAAGAAGTTCCCGTCGTACGCCTCGGGGAACTTCACCGGCGAGTCGAGCGAGGCGTCGTAGTGGTAGACGGGGCCGCCCATCGGGGACTCGGAGCCGTCGCCGAGGTCGGGCATGGACGGGCCGTTGTACGGGATCCAGGCGGGCTGGGCCGGGGGCAGGTCGGTCAGACCGGTGTTGTGGGGCGAGGTGTTCTTCGGGGCGGCGCAGTCGAAGGACGCGCCCGATGTCTTCGTCGCGAAGTCGTAGTCCACGTACGGATCGTTGGCGCCGGTGCAGTACGGCCAGCCGAAGTTGCCGGGGGCGGTGACGCGGGCGAACTCGACCTGGCCGGCGGGTCCCCGTGCGGGGTCGGCGGCGCCGGCGTCTGGGCCGTAGTCGCCGACGTAGAGGATGCCGGTCGCCTTGTCGACGCTGAAGCGGAACGGGTTGCGGAAGCCCATCGCGTAGATCTCGGGGCGGGTCCGGTCGGTGCCGGGCGCGAAGAGGTTGCCGTCGGGGACGGAGTAGGAGCCGTCGGCGTTCACCTTGATGCGCAGGATCTTCCCGCGCAGGTCGTTGGTGTTGCCGGCCGAGCGCTGGGCGTCGAAGGCCGGGTTGCGGTCGGCGCGTTCGTCGATCGGGGTGAAGCCGTCGGACTGGAACGGGTTGGTGTCGTCGCCCGTCGACAGGTACAGGTTGCCGGCCGCGTCGAAGTCGATGTCGCCGCCGACGTGGCAGCACAGGCCGCGGGAGGCCGGGACGTCGAGGATCTGCTTCTCGCTCGCCGCGTCCAGGGTTCCGTCGGTGTTCAGGACGAAGCGGGAGAGGCGGTTGACCCCGTCGAAGGGCGCGAAGTCGGCGGCGGTGCCGGTCTCGGGGGCGTCTCCGGCCGGGGTGTTCAGCGGGGGTGCGTAGTAGAGGTAGATGAAGCGGTTGGCGGTGAAGCCCGGGTCGACTCCGACGCCTTGGAGGCCTTCCTCGTCGTGCGAGTAGACGTCCAGCTTGCCGGCCACGCGGGTGTTGCCGGCGGCGTCGGTGATACGGAGTTCGCCGTCGCGTGAGGTGTGCAGGACCGAGCGGTCGGGGAGGACCGCCAGGGACATGGGTTCACCGACCTCCGGTTCGCCCTTGGCCAGGGTGACCTGCTGGAAGTCCTCCGCCGCGGCGGCCCCCGCGCCGGCGACGGCTGCGTCGGCCCGGGGTGTGGTGAGGGTGAGGGAAGCGCCTGCCAGCAGGGCGCCGGTGAGCAGGGCGATCGCTCGGCGCAGCGACGGGCGTCGTCTGTGGGTCTCGTTTCTGCCGGTGCTTGTGGTGCGGTCGTTCCCGTGCACGGGTGCCTCCAGAAAGGGGCCGGTTGTACGGGCGGGTGCGTGCGCCGGGATGCGCCGTCATCCCGGAAGCCTGAGGAAGGTCAGTTGGCGAACGCCGCGTCGAACGAGGCCGACGGCGGCTCGAAGTCGTAGGCCTTGAGGCGGGTCAGGGCCTCGGGGGCGCCCTGGAGCCGGTCCATGCCGGCGTCCTCCCACTCCACGGAGACAGGGCCCTGGTAGCCGATGGAGCGCAGCATGCGGAAGACGTCCTCCCAGGGGACGTCGCCGTGCCCGGCGGACACGAAGTCCCAGCCGCGCCGCGGGTCGCCCCAGGGCAGGTGGGAGCCGAGGCGGCCGTTACGGCCGTCGAGGCGCTTGCGGGCCTCCTTGCAGTCCACGTGATAGATGCGGTCGCGGAAGTCCCACAGGAAGCCGACCGGGTCGAGGTCCTGCCATACGAAGTGGGAGGGGTCGAAGTTGAGGCCGAAGGCCGGTCGACGGTCGACTGCATCCAGTGTGCGCTGTGTCGTCCAGTAATCGTATGCAATCTCGCTCGGGTGGACCTCGTGCGCGAACCGCACGCCCTCGGCGTCGAAGACGTCCAGGATCGGGTTCCAGCGCTCGGCGAAGTCCGTGTAGCCGCGCTCGATCATCGACTCGGGGGCGGGCGGGAACATGGCGACCAGGTGCCAGATGGCCGAGCCGGTGAAGCCGATGACGGTGTCGACGCCGAAGGCGGCCGCCGCCCGGGCGGTGTCGGCGATCTCCGCGGCGGCCCGCCGCCGTACGCCCTCCGCCTCGCCGTCGCCCCAGATGCGGGCCGGCAGGATGGCCTGGTGGCGCTCGTCGATGATGGCGTCGCAGACGGCCTGACCGACCAGGTGGTTGGAGATCGCCCAGCACTTCAGGCCGTACTTGTCGAGGAGTTGATGGCGCGAGGCGATGTACGAGGGATCGGTGAGCGCCTTGTCGACCTCGAAGTGGTCTCCCCAACAGGCGAGTTCGAGCCCGTCGTAGCCGAAGTCGCGGGCGAGGCGGCAGACCTCTTCGAGCGGGAGGTCCGCCCACTGGCCGGTGAAGAGGGTGAAGGTGCGCGGCATGATCGTGGCCTCCTCAGACCGCTATGGGCGTGTAGACGGAGTTCTTCTCGGCGCTCTCCTCCACCGCGGCGAGGACGCGCTGCACCTGCAGACCGTCCGCGAAGGAAGGCTCCGGCCTGCGGCCCTCGGCGATCGCGTGAACGAGGTCACGGGCCTGGTGGACGAAGGTGTGCTCGTAGCCGAGGCCGTGGCCCGGCGGCCACCAGGCGTCCAGATAGGGGTGGCCTGATTCGGTGACGAGGATGCGGCGGAAACCGGCGTGCGTCGCGGGCTCGGTGCCGTCGTGGTACCGGAGTTCGTTGAGGCGTTCCAGGTCGAAGGCGAGCGAGCCGCGCTCGCCGTTGAGCTCGATGCGCAGGGCGTTCTTGCGGCCGGTGGCGTACCGGGTCGCCTCGAAGGAGGCGAGGGCGCCGGAGATGAAGCGGCCGGTGAAGACGGCCGCGTCGTCGACGGTGACCTGTCCGGTGCCCACGGCGGACGAGCCGGCGGACAGGCCTGCCGTCGGACCGCCGGGCAGCGGACGCTCGCGTACGAAGGTCTCGGTGAGCGCAGAGACTCCGGCGAGCCGCTCGCCCGCGAGATACTGCGCGAGGTCGACGATGTGGGCGCCCAGATCGCCGAGCGAGCCGGATCCGGCCCGCTCCTTGCGCAGCCGCCAGGTGAGCGGGAACCCGGGGTCCACGAGCCAGTCCTGAAGGTACGTCACCCGAACGTGCCGGAGCGTGCCGAGTCTGCCTTCGGCGACCATCCGCCGGGCCAGCGCGGTGGCGGGTACACGCCGGTAGTTGAAGCCGACCATCGTCAACTTCCCCTGCTCGTAGGCTGCTTGGGCTGCCATCGCCATCACCTCGGCCTCCGCCACGGTGTTCGCGAGGGGCTTCTCGCACAGCACGTGCTTGCCGGCCGCGAGGGCGGCGAGGGCGATCTCGGCGTGACTGTCGCCGGGGGTGCAGATGTCGACGAGGTCGACGTCGTCCCGGGCGATCAGCGCACGCCAGTCGGTCTCCGCGGCCGCCCAGCCGAGCCGGTCGGCCGCCGCGCGCACGGCGGCGGCGTCCCGGCCGCAGATCGCGGCCAACACCGGCCGCCGGGGCAGGTCGAAGACGTGACCCACGGTGCGCCAGCCCTGGGAGTGGGCGGCGCCCATGAAGGCGTAGCCGACCATACCGACGCGCAGCGGCGGCTTCGCGCCCTCCGATCCGTCCGACTGCTGGGGCTGTCCCATACGGATGTCCTCCTCGTCCTCGTCGTGATGGCGCCGTGGGGGGTGCGGGGCGGAACGTGTCAGCGGAAGCCGGTGGGCATGTACTGGTCGACGTTGTCCTTGTCGACGACGGCCGAGTACAGCGTCAGCGAGGCCGGGATCTCGAACTCGGCGAGTCCGCCGACCCCCTTGCCCTGACCCAGCGCCCGCGCGAGGTCGATCGCGGACGCAGCCATCGTCGGCGGGTAGAGGACCGTCGCCTTGAGCACGCCGTTGTCCTGCTTGATGGCCTGGAAGGCGGAGAGCGCGCCCGCGCCGCCGACCATCAGGAAGTCCTCGCGGCCGGCCTGCTCGATGGCGCGCAGCGCGCCGACGCCCTGGTCGTCGTCGTGGTTCCACAAGGCGTCGAACTGGGACTGGGCTTGGAGGAGTTGGGCCATCTTGGCCTGCCCGGACTCGACCGTGAACTCGGCGGCCTGACGAGCCACCTTCTTGATGTTGGGGTAGTTCTTCAGGGCGTCGTCGAAGCCCTGGGTGCGCTGCTTGGTCAGCTCCAGGTTGTCCAGCCCGGCCAGTTCGATGACCTTGGCGTTCGACGTGCCCTTGAGCTTCTCGCCGATGTACGTACCGGCGTTGAGGCCCATGCCGTAGTTGTCGCCGCCGATCCAACAGCGGTACGCCTGCGGGGAGTTGAAAATCCGGTCGAGGTTGACGACCGGGATACCCGCGCGCATCGCCTTGAGCCCGACCTGGGTGAGCGCCTTGCCGTCGGCGGGCAGCACCACCAGGACGTCGACCTTCTTGTTGATGAGGGTCTCGATCTGGCCGATCTGCGCGGCGGTGTCGTTCGAGCCCTCGGTGATCTCCAGGGTGACGTCGGAGTACTTCTTGGCACGGTTCTTGGCGTTGTCGTTGATGGCGTTGAGCCAGCCGTGGTCGGCCTGCGGGCCGGCGAAACCGATGGTGACGTGCTTGCCGGGCTTGTCGTCGGCGGCGGACTGGCCGTTCGCGGCGGGCTTGTCGTCCTTGGACTCGTTACTCGTGCAACCTGCGAGGAGGGCACCGGTGGATACGGCGGCGGCCCCGAAGAGCAGTCCTCTGCGGCTCGTGAAAGGCGTCGGCTCTGGCATGTCGGTGAACCCTTTCCTCAGTTCGTGCTCGCGGTACGGCGCTGGACCAGCACGGCGGCGACGATGATCGCGCCCTTGGCGATCTGCTGGACGTCGCTCTGCAGGTTGTTCAGGGCGAAGATGTCGGTGATCGTGGTGAAGATCAGGACGCCGAGCACGGAGCCGGTGATGGTGCCGCGGCCCCCGCTGAGCAGCGTGCCGCCGATGATCGCGGCCGCGATGGCGTCGAGTTCGTAGAGGTTGCCGTTGGTGTTCTGGCCCGAGCCGGACAGGATGATCAGCAGGAACGCGGCGATGCCGCAGCACAGCCCCGACAGCAGGTAGAGATAGAGCCGCTGGCGGCGGACGTCGATGCCGGCGAGCCGGGCCGCCTCCGCGTTGCCGCCGACGGCGACCGTGCGGCGCCCGAAGGTCGTCCGGTTGAGCACCAGCCAGCCGATGATCGTCACGACCGCGAAGACCATGACGAGCGGCGGCACACCCAGCACGTAGGAGTCACGCTCGCCGAGGTCGAGGATGCTGCCGATGGTGACGATCTGGGTCCTGCCGTCCGTGATCTGCAGCGCCAGCCCCCGGGCGGAGGCCAGCATGGCCAGCGTGGCGATGAACGGGACCATCCCGCCGTACGCGACGAGCAGACCGTTGACCAGGCCGCATCCGACGCCGACGATCACCGCCGTGAAGAGGATGCCCGCGAAGCCGTACTCCTGGGTGGCCACCGTCGTCGCCCACACGGAGGCGAGGGCGACGATCGCGCCGACCGACAGGTCGATGCCGCCGGAGGTGATGACGAAGGTCATGCCGACCGTGACGACGCCGATCACCGAGGCCTGGGTGAGGACGAGTTGGAGGTTGCGGGTGTCGAGGAACTCGTCCGGCTTGGTGATGCCGCCGATGAGGATCAGCGCGGCGAGGACGCCGAGGAGGGAGAGGGTGCGGACGTCGGTGCGGGCCACGAGGCCCCGCCACGCGGGGAGTTGGCCGACCAGGGGCAGTTTGTCGGTGCTGCCCCGGGGCGGGGAGACTGGCTGCGTCATGACGCCGGGCTTCCTTCCATGACCAGGTCGAGTACGCGGTGTTCGTCGAGCTCCCGGGCGGGCGCCGTGTGGACGACGCGGCCCTCGCGGAGCACCAGCACACGGTCGGCGAGCCCGAGCACTTCGGGCACCTCGCTGGAGACCAGCAGCACGGCGAGGCCTTCGTTCGCCAGTCGACGGACGACTGCATACAGTTCACTGCGTGCGCCGACGTCGACGCCGCGGGTCGGCTCGTCCAGCAGCAGCACACGGCAGCCGCGCAGCAGCCAGCGCGCCAGGACGGCTTTCTGCTGGTTGCCGCCGGAGAGGGTGCGAACGGGCACGGACGGGTTGTCGGGCCGCAGCGACAGCTCGCGCGTCGCGGCCCGCGCCGCCCCCTGCTCGGCACCCCGGTCGATCCAACCCGCGCGGGAGAAGCGGGACAGAGAGGACACGGAGACGTTGCGGGTGACGGACTCCAGCATCAGCAGGGCCTGCGCCTTGCGTTCCTCGGGCGCGAGCCCGAGCCCGGCACGGACGGCCGCGCGCACGCTTCCGGGCCGCAACGCCCGCCCTTCGATGCGGACTTGCCCGGCGGTGGGCTTCCGGGCCCCGTAGATCGTCTCCAGGATCTCGGAGCGCCCCGATCCGACGAGTCCGGCGAGACCGACGATCTCGCCGGGGCGGACCTCCAGATCGAAGGGCGCGAACTCCCCCTCCCGCGCCAGCCCCTGGACCTCCAGCACCGGCGTTGCGCTCGGCACCGACGCGGGCCGCTCCGGGAAGACGTACTCGACGTTGCGCCCCGTCATCAGCGCGACCACCTCGCGGGTCGGCGTCGCCTTCGCGGGCAGTCCTCCGGCCACCGCCCGCCCGTCCTTGAGGACGGTGACCCGGTCGCCGATCCGGCGGATCTCCTCCAGACGGTGGGAGATGTAGACGACGGCGACCCCGTCGGCCGTCAGATCGCCGACGATGCGAAAGAGGTTGTCGACCTCGTCCGGATCGAGGGCGGCGGACGGCTCGTCCATCACGATGAGCCGTACATCATGGGAGAGCGCCCGAGCCATGGACACGATCTGCTGCTGGGCCGCCGACAACTCCCCCACCAGCCGGGCGGGATCGATCTCAGGATGCCCAAGGCGCTTCAACAGCAGTGTGGTTGACCTTCGGGCCGCCTTTCCCCGTACGACGAATCCGGCAGCCGTGGGTTCGTGGCCGAGGTGGACATTCTCGGCCACCGACAGGTGCTCCACCAGGTCGAGTTCCTGGTAGATGGTGGCGATGCCGAGGCGCATGGCGGCGATGGGCGAGCGGAGCGTGACCGGCTCGCCACGCCAGCGGATCGTTCCGGTGTCGGGCTGGTGGGCGCCGGACAGGACCTTGATGAGGGTGGACTTCCCGGCCCCGTTCTGGCCGAGCAGGCAGTGCACTTCGCCGGCCTGGACGTCGAGGTCGACGCCGTCGAGGGCCCGGACTCCGGGGAACGACTTGGTAATGCCGGACATACTGAGCAGCGATGGTTCTGGTGCCATGCGGTTTCCCCTTGGCGGGCATGCGGGCCGGTTTCAGGGCGCCTTTCGGGCAGGCGTGTTCAGGGCAGGGCGGAGCAGGAAGCGGTACTGGTGAGCCACCTACGGTCGGCGATATGCCGTATATCGCATACAGTCGACTGAGAGTCGTATGAAGTCGGTGCTTACGCGGGCGAGAACAGGTGGTCGCTGATGAGCCGAGCCGCGCCGATGACCCCGGCGGTCGGGCCCAACTCCCCGAGCACGATGGGCAGGTTGCCCGTAGCGAGGGGCAGCGACTGTCGGTAGACCTGGGTGCGGATCGCGGCGAGCAGGGTGTGGCCGAGGCCGGTCACCCCGCCGCCGATCACCACCAGGCCCGGGTTGAAGAAGGAGACCAGTGCGGCGATGACCTGGCCGGTGCGGTTGCCGCCCTCGCGGATCAGGTCGAGGGAGGTGGCGTCGCCCGCGGCGGCCGCGCCGGCGACGTCGACTGCACTCAGGCCGCCGTTCGCCTCCAGCCGGCTCGCGAGCTCCTCCGACAGCCCCTGCTGGGCCGCCTCCAGGGCGTCCCGGGCGAGGGCAGCCCCGCTGAAGTGAGCCTCCAGGCAGCCCCGGTTGCCGCAGGCGCACGGACGCCCGTCGGGCACGGCCTGGATGTGCCCGATGTCGCCCGCGCTGCCCGTCACCCCACGGTGGACGTCACCGCCGACGACGATGCCGCAGCCGATTCCGGTGCCGATCTTGACGCAGAGGAAGTCGCCCACGGAGCGCGCGACGCCCGCGTGCATCTCCCCCATCGCCATCAGGTTCACGTCGTTGTCGACCATGACCGGGCAGCCGAGTTCCTGGCTGAGCGCCTCCCGTACGGGGAAGCCGTCCCAGCCCGGCATGATCGGCGGAGCCACCGGTACGCCCTCGGGGAAGCGGACCGGTCCCGGGACACCGATGCCGGCGCCGTCGAAACCCTCCGCGAGTCCCGAGGCCTTCAACTTCGCAGCCATGGACAGGACTTGTTCGAAGACCGCGACCGGCCCTTCGCGTACGTCCATGGGCTGGTTGAGGTGTCCGAGGATCTCCAGCTCGGCGTTGGTGACGGCGACGTCGACCGAGGTCGCGCCGATGTCGACGCCGAGGAAACGCAGGCCCGGGGCGAGCCGGATGTTGTGAGAGCGGCGGCCGCCGCGCGAGGCGGCGAGTCCGTCGGCCACGACCAGGCCCGTCTCCAGCAGCCGGTCCACCTCCACGGCCAGTTTGGACCGCGAGAGGTCGACCTGATCACCGAGCTGTGCACGGGAGTTGGGACCCCCGTCGCGCAACAGCTTGAGCAGCCGGGCCTGATGGGCGTTCGCGGGTCGTTCCGTCATGCGTCTCACGAGCCCCTCACCGCCTCAACCGGCCACCTGTGTTCGGGCTTTCGAAGGGAACGTAGCAGCGGGCGCCGAACCTGGGAAGAAGCTGTGCGCGAATTGGCACCTACTTTCTCCACTCACAGGACAAAGAAGAACCGCGCGCCCGGGGGCCGGGGGCTGGGGCCTGGGGGCCGGGCCTGGGGCCTGGGCGTCTACGCGTACCTGACGAACCAGGTCCCGCCGGACCGTCCCTCACGCCGTCTCCTGCTGATGCTGGGCATGAGCGCCTTCCTGGTGTGCGCGCTGGCCATCCCGCGCGTCTTCGACGACACGGGTGTGGTCTTCGGCCTCGGCTTCCTGGCGGTCGTCGTCGTGCACGCCGCGCTCTGCACCCGCAGCCACGGCTGGGATTCGACCTGGTCGGCCGTCACCATGCGGGTGCAGCTGGGCAGCCTGGATCCGGCTCACTTCGTGGAGCGGCACGGGCTGCTGCTGATCGTCGCGTTCGGCGAGTCCGTCATCGCGATCGGCATCGGAATCGGCGATCTGCCGCTCACGGCGGGCCTGTTCGGCGGCGCGTTCCTCTCCCTGGCCCTCGTGATCGCGCTGTGGTGGACGTACTTCGTACGCGACGAGGAGCCGGCCGAGGCGGCGTTCCGGCGGACGCCGGCGCCGGCCCGTTTCCGGCTGGCGATGAACGCGTACCACTACGCCTTCCTGCCGATGCTGCTCGGCATCGCCTACCTGGCCGCGGGCGCGAAGAAGACGCTCGGCCATCTCACCGAGCATCTGCACACCGGCCCCGCGTTGGCCCTCGCGGGCGGCGTGGCACTCTTCCTCGCCGGCGACGTGGCGTTCCGCGCGGTCCTACGCCTCTACCCCGTCCGCTTCCGAGCGACCGCGACACCCGTGGCCCTGACCACCGCACCGTTCGGCATCCACCTGTCCGCGGCCACCGAACTCCTGGCTCCGGTGGCCGCGTTGGTGGGGATGCCGGCGGCCGAGGCACGCTGGGGTGTGCGCTCGGCCGAGTTTCAGGACTTGGCGCGGGCGTGGTACGAGCGCCGGGTGTGCTCCGTGTGTTCGCGCATGAGCTCGGTGGCCTCCTGCTCGTTCCGGTCCGCGATCGCGGCGATCAGGTCCCGGTGCTCGATCCACGACTGCGCCCCGCGCTGGCGGGCGACGGGCGTGTAGTACCAGCGCACCCGGCGGTCGACCTGGGCCGCGAGTTCGGCGAGGACCGCGTTGCCCGCCAACTCCATGATCTTCGCATGGAAGCGGGCGTTGAGGGTGACGGCGGCGTCCACGTCGTCGGCGGCGACGGCCGTGAGCCCCTGCGCCAGCAGCTCGTCCAGGGCCGCGATGCCGTCGCTGTTGGCGTTCGCCGCGGCCAGCCTGGCGGCCTCGGCCTCCAACAGCGTGCGTACGGTGAGGAGTTGGTCGGCCTCCTCCTCCGTCGGCTCATGCACGAACGCGCCCTGCGCGGGCCGCAGATCGACCCACCCCTCGGTGTTGAGCCGCTGCAGCGCCTCGCGCACCGGCTGCCGGGAGACACCGAGGTGCCCGGCGAGTTCGCTCTCGACCAGATGCTGGCCGGGCTGCAGGGCACGCGTGGTGATGAGTTCGAGCAGCGCCTCGTAGACACGGTCGCGCAGCGGCCCGGGCCGCTCGAGCTTGGGCACCGCCCCCTGCGGCAGTCCTGTCGACAACATCGCGGTCCCCCTCCTCGGCGGGCCGTTGCACAGCAGCCGGAGCGCCAGTATGGATTGGTTTTCGTCTACAGTCTACGGCGCACAGTGGCCAGGGGAACGGAGAGTCGGCGTCATCACACTCACGGGTGACGGCTCACGGACACCGCACGACCTGCCCCGCGTAGGACAGGTTCCCGCCGAAGCCGAAGAGCAGCACCGGGTCTCCCGTGCTGATCTCGCCCCGTTCCACCAGCTTGGAGAAGGCGAGCGGGATGCTGGCCGCCGAGGTGTTGCCGGACTCGGACACGTCACGGGCCACGACGGCGTTGACCGCGCCGAGCTTCCCGGCGAGAGGCTCGATGATACGCAGGTTCGCCTGGTGCAGGACGACGGCTGCGAGGTCCTCCGGGGCGAGTCCGGCCCGCTCGCAGGCCCGGCGGGCGAGCGGCGGCAGCTGGGTGGTCGCCCACCGGTAGACGCTCTGGCCCTCCTGCGCGAACCGCGCGGGCTGCCCCTCGATGCGCACGGCGTGTCCCATCTCGGGCACCGACCCCCACAGCACGGGCGCGATCCCCGGCTCCTCGCCCGCTCCGCACGCCTCGACCACGGCGGCCCCCGCACCGTCGCCGACGAGCACGCAGGTCGTCCGGTCCGTCCAGTCGGTCACCTCGGACATCTTGTCGGCCCCGATGACGAGGGCGCGGGTCGCGGCGCCCGCTCGGACGGTGTGGTCGGCGGTGGCGAGGGCGTGGGTGAAGCCGGCGCACACCACGTTGACGTCCATCGCGGCAGGCGAGGGAATGCCCAGCCGGGCGGCGACGCGGGCGGCCATGTTCGGGGAGCGGTCGACGGCCGTCGACGTGGCGACGAGGACCAGGTCGATGTCGCCGGGCGCCAGGCCGGCCGCCGCGAGCGCCTTGGCGGCGGCGTGCGCGGCCAACTCGTCGACCGGCTCGTCGGGGCCTGCGATGTGCCGGGTCCGGATGCCCACCCGGGACCGGATCCACTCGTCACTGGTGTCGACCATGCCCGCCAGTTCCTCGTTGGTGAGCACCCTGGCGGGCTGGTAGTGGCCGACGGCGGCGATACGCGAGCCGTGCATGGGAGGGTCCCCCTCGTTGCCGTGAGTAGCGGGACCAACCAGTCTGATCAGTGACTCACGGGTACGAGGACAGGTGAAGCCACAGGAATCGTGCGCCAGGCTTGTCGGCTTCCGTCAGACCGTCGGACGCCCGAACACCTGGAATCCCTCCCCTGCGGTTCGGGGCGTCAGCCGGTGAACAGCTGCGTGGCCTTCTGTACGAGTTCGTACAGCCCGTAGGCGAGGGGTGCACCCACCCACAGCCAGGCGAAGGCGATCAGCCCCCGCCGGTCAGGCGGACTTTGGCTGCTGTCGTTGTCCGACATCGGCGGCCTTTCTCGGTGCGGGGATGTGGTGACGGGCATGGACGGGCCGGACGAGTTCGTTGGCGACGAAGCCGATCACGAGCAGCCCGATCATGATGACGAACGACAGTCCGTACAGGGCCGAGCCGTGCTTGCCGGCCTCCTCCTGGCGGTCGGCGATCCAGTTCACGATCAGCGGTCCGAGGACGCCTGCCGTGGACCAGGCGGTGAGCAGCCGGCCGTGGATGGCACCGACCTGGTAGGTGCCGAACAGGTCCTTCAGGTAGGCGGGGATCGTCGCGAAGCCGCCGCCGTAGAAGGAGAGGATCACCAGCGCGCACAGGATGAACAACGGCTTCGACGAGTCGCCGAGCAGCGCGATCAGCGCGTACATCAGGGCGCCGACGCCGAGGTAGACGCGGTAGATGTTCTTGCGCCCGATCAGGTCGGAGGTCGAGGACCAGCCGATGCGTCCGGCCATGTTGGCTGCCGACAGCAGGGCGACGAAGCCGGCGGCCGCCGTCACGGACACCGGGGTGGAGGTGTCGGCGAAGAAGTCCGTGATCATCGGGGCGGCCTTCTCCAGGATGCCGATGCCGGCGGTGACGTTCATGCAGAGCACGACCCACAGGCACCAGAACTGTGGGGTGCGCACCGCGCTGCGCGCCGACACCTGCACGCCCTCGACCACGCTGGGCGCCGACTTGACGGGCTTCTCACCGCGCGGCACCCGGACCAGCAGCACACCGAGCAGCATGAATACCGCATACGACAGCCCGTGTACGAGAAACGCGAGCGCGATCCCCGAACTGTCGGCGCCGAACGACTCCAGCATCTGCGCCGACCACGGCGAGGCAATGAGCGCGCCGCCGCCGAAGCCCATGATCGCGATGCCGGTCGCCATGCCGGGCCTGTCCGGGAACCATTTGATGAGGGTGGAGACGGGCGAGATGTAGCCGATACCGAGGCCGATCCCGCCGACGAAGCCGTAGCCGAGGACGATGAGCCAGTACTGCTCGCTCGCCGCACCGAGGGCGGAGATCAGGAAGCCGGACGAGAAGCAGACCAGGGCCACGGTCATCGCCCAGCGCGGCCCCTTGCGTTCCACCAGGGTGCCGCCGAACGCGGCCGACAGACCGAGCATCACGATGCCGAGCTGGAAGGGCAACGCGCTCTGCGTGCCGCTGAGACCGAGCGCTGATTCAAGCGGCGGCTTGAACACGCTCCAGGCGTAGGCCTGGCCGATGGAGAGATGGACGGAGAGCGCGGCGGGCGGAACCAGCCAGCGGCTCCAGCCCGCAGGCGCGACGGGGGGACTCATGATCCCGGACGGTAGGGAGGGACGGGGGTGTTGAGAAGGAGCCACGTCGACCGTATGCGGTGAGCGGTATCCAGAGAGCGCCGAACGGTCACGGTACAAACCCTTGCTGGGGCATCCTCCATACTGTAGACAATATTTCGTTGACAGGCTTCGCCATCGTCGACACCCGTCCCCCACCTCCGCGGTACTCCCTCGACCGAACGGAGCGTTCCGAAGTGAAAGTCGCAGTCCTCGGCGCCGGTGCGATCGGCGCCTACGTCGGTGCCGCACTCCACCACGCGGGCGCCGACGTGCACCTCATCGCCCGTGGACCGCATCTGGCGGCCATGAGGCGGCACGGCGTGCAGGTACTCAGTCCGCGCGGCGACTTCGTCGCCCGCGCCCACGCCACCGCCGACCCGGCCGAGGTCGGCCCGGTCGACTACGTCTTCCTGGGCCTGAAGGCCAACTCGTACGCGGCGTGCGGGCCGCTGATCGAGCCTCTCCTGCACGACACCACGGCGGTCGTGGCCGCCCAGAACGGAATCCCCTGGTGGTACTTCCACCGACACGGCGGCCCCTACGACGGTCACCGCGTCGAGAGCGTGGACCCGGCCGGCGCGGTCAGTGCGGTGCTCGCGCCCGAACGGGCCGTCGGCTGTGTCGTCTACGCGGCGACCGAGCTCGAAGCCCCGGGTGTCGTAAGGCACTTGGAAGGCACCCGGTTCTCCATCGGTGAGCCCGACCGCAGCGTCTCGCCACGCTGTCTGGCGCTCAGCGAGGCCATGCAGGCCGGCGGGCTGAAGTGCCCCGTCGAGCCGGACCTGCGCAACGACATCTGGCTCAAGCTGCTCGGCAACATCTCCTTCAACCCGATCAGCGCGCTCGCCCGCGCGACCATGCGGCAGATGTGCCTGCACGGCGGCACCCGCAAGGTCATCGAGACCATGATGCGCGAGACGCTCACGGTCGCCGAGGCCCTCGGCTGTGAGGTCGGCGTCTCCATCGAACGCCGCCTCGCGGGCGCGGAGCGCGTCGGCGACCACCGCACCTCCACGCTCCAGGACCTGGAACGCGGCAAGCCGCTGGAACTCGACGTACTGCTCGCCGCCGTCGTCGAGTTGGCGGAGATCACCGGCGTGGCGGTGCCCACGCTGCGCACCGTCCACGCCATCTCGGACCTGCTCGCGCTGAGGAGCGCCGCATGAACCCTGAGGAACGCAAACCGAAGCCCGAGGAACGCCGGACGAGGAAGCGCGACCGAGCCTCCAAGACCTACACGCGGCTCACGCACCCGCTCGTCAGGGACTCCCGCGACGAGCCCTTCCGACAAGCCACGTGGGAGGAGGCGCTGGACCGCGCCGCCCGGGGTCTGGCAGCGGCGCGCGGCGCGTTCGGCATGTTCTCCTGCGCCCGCGCGACCAACGAAATGAACTACGTGGCACAGAAGTTCGCACGGGTCGTCATGGGCACCAACAACGTCGACTCCTGCAACCGGACCTGTCACGCCCCGAGCGTCGCGGGCCTGTCGGCCGCTTTCGGCTCCGGCGGCGGGACTTCGTCGTACGAGGAGATCGAGCACACGGACGTCGTCGTGATGTGGGGCTCCAACGCCCGCTTCGCGCACCCGATCTTCTTCCAGCACGTGCTGAAGGGGATCAGGAACGGCGCCCGGATGTACGCGGTCGATCCACGGCGGACGAGTACCGCCGAGTGGGCCGAGAGCTGGCTCGGTCTCAACGTCGGCACCGACATCCCGATGGCGCACGCGATCGGCCGCGAGATCATCCAGGCGGGCCTGGCCAACGAGGCGTTCATCGAGCGGGCGACCTCCGGCTTCGAGGAGTACAAGGCGCTGGTCGAGCCGTGGACGCTGTCGCTCGCCGAGAAGGTGACCGGCGTACCGGCCCGCGCCATACGGGAGTTGGCGCACGCCTACGCCCGCGCCGAGCGCGCCCAGCTGTGCTGGACCCTCGGCATCACCGAGCACCACAACGGCACGGACAACGTCCGCGCGCTGATCAACCTGTCGCTGCTGACCGGGCACGTGGGGCGCTACGGCTCGGGCCTGCAGCCCCTGCGCGGCCAGAACAACGTGCAGGGCGGCGGCGACATGGGGGCGATCCCCAACCGCCTGCCCGGCTTCCAGGACATCCTCGACCCGGATGCCCGGCTGAAGTTCGAGTCGGCCTGGGACACCGTCATCCAGCCGCACTACGGGCTGACCCTGACGGAGATGTTCGAGGCGATGGAGGAGGGCACACTCAGGGCCGTCTACTGCATCGGCGAGAACCCGGCCCAGTCGGAGGCGGACAGCGAACAGGCCGTACGTCGGCTGTCGGCCCTCGACTTCCTCGTCGTGCAGGACATCTTCCTCACGAAGACGGCCGAGCTGGCGGACGTCGTGCTGCCCGCGACTGCGGGGTGGGCGGAGACCGAAGGCACAACGACCAACAGCGAACGGCGGGTTCAGCGTGTGCGTCGGGCCGTGACCCCGCCCGGTGAGGCGCGCGAGGACATCGACATCATCTGCGACCTGGCGGGACGGTTCGGCCACGACTGGAAGTACGCGGACTCCGAGGCCGTCTGGAACGAGCTCAGGTCGGTGTCGCCGGACCACTACGGGATGACGTACGAACGCCTGGAGGAGCACCAGGGCATCCAGTGGCCGTGCCCGAGCACCGACGGGATCGAACCGACCTATCTGCACGGCCGGTTGTGGGAGCCGGACCCGGCTCGACGCGGCGTACGCGCGCCCTTCGGGCTGGTGCAGCACGACCCGCCCGTCGACCTCACGGACGAGGAGTACCCGATCCGGCTGACGACCGGGCGGCGGCTCGACTCGTACAACACCGGTGTGCAGAGCGGGGGTTACGCGTCCCCGCTGCGGCGCGGCGAGTACGTCGAGCTGTGCCCGGAGGACGCCGAGCGCTACGGGGTGGTGGTCGGCGAGGAGGTTCAGGTGTCCTCGCGGCGCGGCTCGGTCGTCGCGCCGGTGTGGATCGACACCGCCCTGCGCCCCGGACTGGCCTTCATGACCATGCACTTTCCCGACGAGGTGGACACCAACCAGCTGACGATCGAGGCGAACTGCCCGATCGCGGGGACGGCGGAGTTCAAGGCGTCGGCGATCCGGATCGAGAAGCTTCCGGTAGCGACCTACGTGAGGTGATGGAGTGGACCTGCACTTCGGCGACAGCAAACCCACGGACGAGGAACGGGCGGCCGTCGACGCCCTGCTCGGCCCTCCTGAGTCCTCCTGGGAGGGGGCGGCCCGCGATGAGATGAGGGCCGCCGACCTGAGGTGGGCGCGCGGCGGCCGCGAGGCCCGGGACCGCCGCGACCTGCTGTTGCCGGGGCTGCACGCGATCAACGACCGGGTCGGCTGGATCAGCGAGGGCGCCCTCGACTACCTGTGCCGGCGGCTGACCGTGCCGCCGGCGGAGGCGTACGGCGTCGCCACCTTCTACGCCATGTTCTCGGTCAAGCCCCGGCCCGCGACCGTGCTCCATGTGTGCACGGACCTCGCGTGCGCCGCCGCCGGGGCACCCGGGTTGTGCGCGGGCATCGAAGCCCGGCTGGGTCTCGGCAGCGGTGTGAGTGTCGAGCGGAGTCCCTGCCTGGGCCTGTGCGAGCGGGCTCCGGCGGCGCTCGCGATCAGGGCCGGGGATCCCGTGCGTACGGCCGTGTCCGCGCCGGCGACCGTGGAGGCGGCGGTACGCGCGGCGAGCACGCCCGACTCGGCGCCCGAGGAGCCGTCGGCGGCACTGGCGGTCCCTCAGGCCGGGGATGCTTCGTTGACCCTGCTAAGCCGCGTCGGCAGGGTGGCCCCCTCCAGTCTCGACGACTACCGCGCCCACGGCGGCTACACGGCACTGCGCCGGGCCTTCGAGCTCGGCCCCGCCGGAGTCATCCGCGAGGTCACCGACTCCGGTCTGGTCGGGCGTGGCGGCGCCGCCTTCCCCACCGGCCGCAAGTGGCAGGCCACGGCGTCCCAGCCCGACCACCCGCACTACCTGGTGTGCAACGCGGACGAGTCCGAGCCGGGCACCTTCAAGGATCGCGTGATCATGGAGGGTGACCCGTACGCGCTTGTGGAGGCGATGACGATCGCGGCGTATGCGGTCGGCGCCCACCAGGGCTATCTGTATCTGCGCGGCGAGTACCCGCGGGCGATACACCGTATGCAATATGCCGTCGACCGTGCACGCGCACGCGGCCTGCTCGGCGACGACATCCTCGGCCAGGGCTACGCCTTCGACATCGAGATCCGGCGGGGCGCGGGCGCGTACATCTGCGGCGAGGAGACCGCCCTGTTCAACTCCATCGAGGGGTACCGGGGCGAGCCACGGTCGAAGCCGCCGTTCCCCGTGGAGAAGGGCCTGTTCGGCAAGCCGACGGTGGAGAACAACGTCGAAACGCTGGTCAACGTCCTGCCGATCCTGACGATGGGAGCGCCGGCGTACGCGGCGATCGGGACCGGGCGGTCCACCGGGCCGAAGCTGTTCTGCGTGTCGGGCAGCGTGGACCGGCCCGGCATCTACGAGCTGCCGTTCGGCGCCACGCTCGGCGAGCTGCTCACGCTCGCGGGTGTCCGCGAAGGTGTGCGGGCGGTACTGCTCGGTGGCGCGGCCGGCGGCTTCGTACGACCCGACGAACTGGACATTCCGCTCACCTTCGAAGGCACCCGGGAGGCCGGCACGACGCTCGGCTCGGGGGTCGTGATGGCCTTCGACGACACGGTCCCGCTCCCCCGGCTCCTCCTGCGCATCGCCGAGTTCTTCCGCGACGAGTCGTGCGGGCAGTGCGTGCCGTGCCGGGTGGGGACGGTGCGGCAGGAGGAGGCGCTGCACCGGATCGCGGAACGCACCGGCGCCGCTGCCGCCGACGACATCGCCCTGCTGCGCGAGGTCGGGCGGGCGATGCGGGACGCCTCGATCTGCGGTCTCGGGCAGACCGCGTGGAACGCCGTGGAATCCGCCATCGACCGTCTGGGGGCGTACGAATGACCGTGACACCGCTGGGGATTCCCCGCCGTCTGCTGGAGTTCACGATCGACGGGGAGCCAGTGCGGGCGCCCGAGGGCTCGACCGTCCTGGACGCCTGCCGGGCGGCCGGGAAGGACGTGCCGACCCTCTGCCAGGGCGACACCCTCGCCCCGAAGAACGCCTGCCGTGTCTGTGTCGTCGAGGTGGAGGGCTCCCGCACCCTCGTGCCCGCCTGCTCCCGCAAGGCGGAACCGGGCATGGAGGTGCGTACCGACACCGAACGCGCCCGGCACAGCCGCAAGATCGTCCTGGAGCTGCTCGCCTCGTCGGTCGACCTCTCGACGACCCCGAGGGTTGCCGAGTGGATCAAGGAGTACGAGGCGAAGCCGGACCGCTTCGGCCCGGACGCGGCCCGGCTGAACGAGGAGCCGAAGGTCGACAACGATCTGTACGTGCGCGACTACGACAAGTGCATCCTCTGCTACAAGTGCGTGGACGCCTGTGGCGACCAGTGGCAGAACACCTTCGCGATCTCCGTCGCCGGGCGCGGCTTCGACGCCAGGATCGCGGTCGAGCACGACGCGCCGCTCACCGACTCGGCGTGTGTGTACTGCGGCAACTGCATCGAGGTGTGCCCGACAGGAGCCCTGTCCTTCAAGTCGGAGTTCGACATGCGTGCGGCGGGTACGTGGGACGAGTCGGCGCAGACCGAGACGACCACGGTGTGCGCGTACTGCGGAGTGGGCTGCAACCTCACTCTGCACGTGCAGGACAATGAGATCGTCAAGGTCACCTCGCCGCACGACAACCCGGTGACCCACGGCAATCTCTGCATCAAGGGCCGTTTCGGCTACCAGCACGTACAGAACCGGGGCTGATCAGGACATGGGACGAGTCACGGAACGACGCAAGGTGATCCGTATTCGGGACGGGGTGGTCTCCAGCCGTCCGGACACTCTCGTCGCCGAGGAACCACTGGAGATCAGGCTCAACGGAAAACCCCTCGCCATCACCATGCGCACCCCGGGCGACGACTTCGCGCTGGCCGCGGGATTCCTGGTGAGCGAAGGCGTACTGGCTGCCGCATCCGATCTGCAGAATATTGTCTACTGTGCGGGCGCGACCGTCGACGGCTCGAACACGTACAACGTGGTGGACGTACGGACCGCCCCGGGCGTGACGATGCCCGACATCACGCTGGAGCGGAACGTCTACACGACCTCGTCGTGCGGCCTGTGCGGCAAGGCAAGCCTGGACGCGGTGCGTACGACGGCCCGTTTCCCCATCGCCGACACTCCCCCGGTCCGGGTGGACCCCGGTCTGCTCGCGAGCCTCCCCGACCGGCTGCGTGCGGCCCAACGGGTGTTCGACCGGACCGGGGGTCTGCACGCGGCGGCCCTGTTCACCGAGGACGGCGAGCTGCTCGACATACGGGAGGACGTCGGCCGGCACAACGCGGTCGACAAGCTGGTGGGCCGCGCCCTGCAGAACGGGGACCTACCGCTGTCCCGCGTGATCCTGCTGGTCTCGGGCCGGGCCTCCTTCGAGCTGGTGCAGAAGGCGGTCATGGCGGGCATCCCGGTGCTGGCGGCGGTCTCGGCGCCGTCGTCGCTGGCGGTGGACCTGGCCGCGGAGACCGGTCTGACCCTGGTGGGCTTCCTGCGGGGCAGTTCCATGAACGTGTACGCGGGCGAGGACCGCGTCGCCCTGCGGGCCGCGGCCGCCCAGGGCTGACCCGGCTCCCCGCGACACGGCGGCGGGGCCCCGGCCGGCGGGGAGCGCCCCCTGCGCCGCAGGGGCCCCGCCTCAGTCGGCTGCGCCGGCCCGGGCCTGAGCCAGTGTCTGGGCCACGGTCACGAACCCGGCGATCAGCGGGGACCGTCGGTTCGACTCCCAGGCCAACAACACCTCGTCCCGCTCCGCGTCCGGCACCGGCACGTAGGTGATGTCCGGGCGTGAGTACTGCAGGGCGACCGACTCCGGCACGAGCGTGATGCCGGCTCCGCTCGCCACGCGCTCGAACTTCTCCTCGATCGTGCGGATCGGCACGTCGTCGGGGCCGGGGTGGACGTAGCTCAGCCGCGGCTCGTCCACCAGGTCGGCGAGGGACAGCTCCTGCTTGCCCGCGAGCCTGTGGTCCTCGGGCAGCATCGCCACGCGCGCCTCGCTGAACAGCGGCAACAGCCTCAGTCCCCGCTCCCGGACCGGGCGCCGTACGTAGGCGACGTCGACGGTGCCGTCCAGGATCAGCGCCTCCTGGTCGTCCCACTCGACGCGGCGGGCGTGGACGTCGACGTCCGGGTGGGCGGCGCCGAAGTCCCGCAGGGCCCGGGTGACGACCACCCCGGCGCGGAACCCGACGACGAAGCGCCCCGGACCCCGCGCGGCCCGGTGCACACGCCGGCGTGTGGCATCCGCTCCGGCGAGGAGGTGCCGGGCGTCGTCCAGGAGTTGGCGTCCGGCCGGTGTCAACGTCACGCCGTGGCTGTCGCGTACGAAGAGCTCGGCGTCCAGGTCCTTCTCCAGAGCCCGGATCTGACGGCTCAGCACCGGCTGGGCGATGTGCAGCAGCTCGGCCGCCCGTCCGAAGTGCAGCAGGTCTGCGACGGCGACGAAGTAGCGGACCTTCCGCAGGTCGAGGTCCATGGCCGCTCCTTCCGTCGTACCGGTGGCGATGCCTTCAGGGTATCGCCCCGGCCGGAAGAGGTCTTGGACGGCGGGGCGGGCGCGAGCGCAGGCTGGACGACATCGGGATGACACCGGGCAGACACGGAAAGGAGCAGGTCATGGGTCTGCGGGGAGAACGCGTCGTCGTCATCGGCGGCACGGCGGGCATCGGGTTCGCGGTCGCCGAGGCGGCCGCGCGGGAGGGCGCGGACGTGGTGGTCGCCTCGCGCCGGCAGGAGAGCGTGGACGCGGCACTTCAGCGGCTGCCGGAGGGCGCTGAGGGGTACGTGCTGGACGCCACCGACGAGGACGCGGTGCGCACCTTCTTCGGGCGCCTCGGCGGCCTCGACCACCTCGTCTACACTGCCGGCGAGTCGCTGCTGCTGGAAGGCCTCGCGGCCCAGGACCTGGCGCGGGCCCGGCGCTTCCTGGACACCCGGCTGTGGGGCGCGTACTCGGCGGTCAAGTACGGGGCACCGTCGATCCGGAAGGGCGGCTCCGTCGTGCTGACCACGGGAACCGCCGGGCGCCGTCCCATGCCGGGCACGAGTGTCGCGGCGAGCCTGTGCGGGGCGATGGAGTCGCTGACCCGTGCACTGGCCCTGGAGCTCGCCCCGCTCCGCGTCAACGCGGTCTCGCCCGGCGTGGTCCGCACCGAGCTGTGGCGGGACCTGCCGGAGCGGGAGCGGGAGGGGCTGTACGCGTCCTCGGCCGGGTCGCTGCCCGTCGGTCGGGTGGGCGAACCCGCGGACGTAGCGGAGGCGTACGTGTATCTGATGCGCGGCGGCTACACCACCGGGTCGGTGGTGGTCGTGGACGGTGGTGGGGTGCTGATCTGACGGCTCAGGCGGAGATGAGGCGCACCTCGGCCGGGCGCACCACCGGCCCTGGTCGCGGGAGGTCCGGCGTCACCGACGTCGCCGTCCCGGAGCAGCAGTCCGCCCGCCGACCCGCCGCCGGGCAGCTGCCGACCCGCCGCCGGGCGACTGCCGGGCGGCTGCTCGGCGACACCGGGCTGCTCGACGCGGATCAGGACGACGAGCGCGCCGGCCGAGCGGAGGGCGTCCGAGCGGAAGCCGACCGCCAACTCCTCTGCCGCAGCGCGGACCTCGGCGCCCTACCGAGATACCAAGGGAAGAACGACGGTGCAGCCCATCAGGCCGGCGAGCACGAGGGCGGTGCGCGCGGGATCCAGCTCCAGGGGTGCGGCCATGACAGGTCAGCCCGCGCCATCCGGACGCGCCGCCACACCGGATATCCGGATCAACAAGGCCATGAACCGTTCGCGTTCGGCTGCAGAGAGCGGGGCGAGAAGCGCCTCGTTCGCCGTCCGCGCCGCGTCCTCGCAGCGCCGCAGCAGCCGCTCGCCCTCGGGCGTGAGCGACACCGCGTTCTTGCGGCGGTCCTTCGGATCCGGCTCACGGACGACGAGGTCCGCCGCCTGCAGGTCGTTGAGGACGCCGACCAGGTCCTTGGGGTCGAGTCCGACACTGCGGCCGACGTCGGCCTGGGCGACGGGGGCGAGGTCCCGGACAGCGGAGAGCACCACGTGGTGCCACATCCTCATGCCCTCCGCCGCCAGCGCCTCAGCGACCAGGGCCCGGCCGCGGGCGGCCGCACGGCCGAGGAGCCAGCTGGGGAGGGAGCGGATCTCGGGGAGCGGTGCTTCGGACATGAATGCAGCCTAGCGAGAATTCATTGGACTTCCCAATGATACGGGGATACCGTTGGGACTCCCAATGAATTCGTTGGGCTTCCCCACGGTATCTGGAGGTCGGATGCGCCGCGTCCGGTACGAGTCCACCGGCGGCCCCCTCTTCCTGGAGCGGGTCCCCGTCCCCGAGCCCGGCCCCGGTGAACTCCTCGTGCGCTGCGCGGCCGTGGGCGTCACCCTTCCCGTCGTGCGCAAGGTCACCGAGGCCACCGAGCCGATCCCGCTCGGGGGCGAGATCGCCGGGGAGGTGGTGGCCGTCGGCGCGGGCGCCACCCGATTCCGGGCCGGCGCGAGGGTGACGGGACTCTGCTTCGGGCACGGCTACGCCGACTTCGCGCTCCTGCGCGAGGCCATGGCCTCCCCCGTCCCCGACGGCGCCTCGGCCGTCGACGCGGTCGCGCTCGTACGCAGCGGCCTGGTCGCCCTGGGCGCCCTGACGGCCGCACGGCCCGAACCCGGCGAGGCGGCGCTCGTCACGGCCGCGGCGAGCGGAGTCGGACATCTGGCGGTCCAGCTCGCGCGGCTGCGCGGCGCGGCCCGGGTCGTGGGCGCCGTCTCCGACGCAGCCAAGGCGGACTTCATACGCTCCCTAGGCGCGGACGAGGTCGTCGGCTACGACGACGACAGCTGGGGCGAGCCCGTGGACTACGCCCTGGACGCCGTGGGCGGTGAGCTGCTCACCCCGGCGGTGTCCGCACTCGCGCCCGGCGGGCGACTGGTGGCGTACAGCTCGGGCGGCGGGACGATCCAGGCGTACGACCTCCTCGTGGGCGCCAAGTCCGTGACCGGTTTCCAGCTGGCGCGGATCGCCCGCGAGAGGCCGGAGTTGTACGAGCGGTGGCGTCAGGAGCTGTGGCAGCTGTTCACGGAACGGGTCCTGCGGCCCGCCGTGCACGGGGAGTTCGCACTGGAGGACGCGGCTGAGGCGCATGCGGTGATCGAATCGCGGAGCAATCTCGGCAAGGTCGTCCTGATCCCCTGACGCACGCTTCTCGTGGGGCGCCGGATGCTCCAGAGTGGCGGCGACGAGGGCGGGTCGGCGAGCGTCAACGGGAACGTGTCCCGGTACCGACCGCGGTTCGTGACGGTGCGGCCGGCGCGGTCGCGGTGACCGGTTCCGCGTCGCGCGCCCGGCGCTTGGCGATCACCGCGCACACCATGAGCTGCATCTGGTGGAAGAGCATCAGCGGCAGTACGGCCAGTGAGGCGTGCGCGCCGAACAGGACGCTCGCCATGGGCAGTCCGGATGCGAGGGACTTCTTCGAACCGGCGAACTGGATGGCGATACGGTCCTCGCGGTCGAAGCGCAGGGCCTTCGCGCCGTACCAGGTCAGGGCGAGCATCACCGCGAGCAGGACGGCCTCGACGACGAGCAGTCCGCCGAGCCGGGCCGGGCTGACCTGGTGCCAGATGCCCTGGACCATGCCCTCGCTGAACGCGGTGTAGACCACAAGGAGTATGGAGCCGCGGTCGACGTAGCCGAGAAGCTTCTTGTGCCGGGCGACGAAGCCGCCGACCCAGGGCCGCAGCACCTGTCCGGCGACGAACGGCACGAGCAGCTGGAGCACGATCTTGACGAGGGAGTCGGCGGAGAAGCCGCCGCCGCTGCTGCCGAGCAGCGCGGCCGCCAGGAGCGGGGTGATGACGATGCCCGCGAGGGAGGAGAAGGAGCCGGCGCAGATCGCGGCGGGCACGTTGCCCCGGGCGATCGAGGTGAAGGCGATCGACGACTGGATGGTGGAGGGGACGAGGGTGAGGAAGAGCAGGCCCTGGTAGAGGGGGTGCGTCAGGAACACCGGGACGAGTCCCCGGGCGGCCAGGCCCAGCACCGGGAAGATCACGAAGGTACAGGCCAGGACGGTGCCGTGGAGCCGCCAGTGCCGCAGTCCGTCGAGCGCCTCACGGGTGGACAGGCGGGCGCCGTAGAGGAAGAAGAGGAAGGCGATCGCGGCCGTGGAGGCGCCGGAGGCGACATCGGCGCCCGATCCGCGCGCCGGGAGGAGCGCGGCGAGGCCCACCGTCCCGAGCAGCAGCAGGATGTACGGATCGATCGGCATCCAACTCGGCCATTGCAGGCGTTTCACGGTGCTCCACTTGCTCGCGTGTTACGGGTTTGCTCGCGTCCCGGGCTTGCTCGTCTCGGGCTGGACCGGCTCAAGGGGTCCCCTCTCCATCGTCCTCTTACGACCCGTGATCGGGAATCCGTCATACCGCTCTGACTGTCATCGTGTTTCCCGATAGCCAGGTACGGTGGTGGGTGTGTACGACCCCTCCCATCTGCGTACTTTCCTCGCGGTGGCGCAGACCCTGAGTTTCACGCAGGCCGCCCGGCGGCTCGGGCTGCGCCAGTCGACCGTCAGCCAGCACGTGCGGCGACTCGAGGACGCCGCCGGCCGGACCCTGTTCACCCGGGACACCCACTCCGTGGAGCTGACGGAGGACGGCGAGGCGATGCTGGGCTTCGCCCGCCGGATCCTGGGGGTGCACGAGCAGGCGACGGCGTTCTTCGCCGGCACGCGGCTGCGGGGCCGGCTGCGCTTCGGCGCGTCGGAGGACTTCGTGCTGACCCGGCTGCCGGAGATCCTGGAGCGCTTCCGCCACGACCATCCCGAGGTCGACCTGGAACTGACCGTGGAGCTGTCGGGCACGCTGCACGAGCAGCTGACGGCCGGGAAGCTCGATCTGGTGCTGGCCAAGCGGCGCCCCGAGGACCCGCGCGGCGAGCTGGTGTGGCACGACGAGCTGGTGTGGATCGGCGCGGAGCGGCTGCGCCTGGACCCCGACCGTCCGGTGCCGCTGATCGTGTACCCGCCGCCGGGGATCAGCCGGGCGCTCGCCCTGGAGTCGCTGGAGCGGCAGGGGCGGGAGTGGCGGATCGCGTGCACCAGCGGCAGCCTCAACGGGCTGGTCGCGGCGGCCCGGGCGGGGCTCGGCGTGATGGCCCACTCAAAGGGCCTGATCCCGCCGGGTCTGGTGCGGCTGCCGGAGCGGGCGGGGCTGCCGGAGCTGGGGCGGGTCGACTTCGTCCTGATGCACGGGCGGCGGCAGCCGTCGGCCCAGGGTGCGGCGGACGCACTGGCGGGGGCGATCCTCGGCGGCGGGGACCGGTTGCACCGGCGGTAGGCGCGGATCACGGTCCGCAGGTATGCCGGACCGCCGAACCGTCGAACCGTCGAACCGGATCGACAGGCCCTGACGCGAGGGCAGCACGTACGTGAGGACCGACAGGGCCGGGCTGCGGTGCCGGGTCAGGCAGAGGACGGGCATGGCGGCCGGGGCAGTGGTGCTACTGCTGGTGCGCACGCCCGCGGCGGAACAGACCGGAGTGACGAAATCCGCCGCACCGACGCTGGCAGAGGAGACGACGACACCTCGCGGCTGACCCCGTCGTCGGAACGGAACGGGCTCGACCATCGAGTCGTACAAAGTCGTACAGATTCGGTGGAGATTACGGTCTCGAAACTTACTCAACCGTCAGTTTTCTGTCCGACCCTTCCCCATGTGAGCCCATTTTCCTCCACTGACCAGGGCTGACATGAGCACTGCATGACTTCGCACCCCCTCCCGCCCCGTCGCCCGGTGGGGTAGCTTTCACGGCGCTGTGCGGAGCGCCACAAGGAGCGGGGAGCGGGGTTTGCGCGAGTTCACCAACCCTCCGTCGGCGTTGGCACCGCCGGTGGGCGGCCTGGCCGACGTCGTCTTCCGGTATGCCGAGGAGGACCCGCTGCACATCGCGCTCGGCCGCAAGGACGAACTGGAGCAGTGGCGGGACGTGACCTCCGCCGAGTTCCGCGACGAGGTGCTCGCCCTCGCCAAGGGCCTGCTGGCCCGGGGCATCCGGTTCGGCGACCGCGTCGCGATCATGTCCCGCACCCGCTACGAGTGGACGCTGTTCGACTTCGCGCTGTGGACCATCGGCGCCCAGGTGGTGCCGGTCTACCCGACCTCCTCGGCCGAGCAGTGCTTCTGGATGCTGTACGACGCCGAGGTGGCCGCGGCGATCGTGGAGCACGAGGACCACGCGATGACGATCGCCACCGTCATCGACCGGCTGCCGCAGCTGCGCCAGCTGTGGCAGCTCGACGCCGGCTGCGTGCAGGAGCTGTACGACGCCGGCGCCCATCTCGACGACGAGGTGGTGCACAGACACCGCCAGGCGGTCACCCCGGACTCCATCGCGACGATCATCTACACCTCGGGCACGACCGGCCGTCCCAAGGGCTGCGTCATCACGCACGGCAACTTCATGTTCGAGGCGGACACCGTCATCGACCGCTGGGAACCGGTGTTCCACTCCAAGAAGGGCGACGAGGCGGCGACACTGCTGTTCCTGCCGCTCGCGCACGTCTTCGGCCGGATGGTGGAGGTCGCCGCGATCCGCGGCCGGGTCCGCTTCGGCCACCAGCCGCAGCTCCACGCCGCCGCCCTGATGCCCGACCTGGCCGCCTTCAGACCGACCTTCATCCTCGCCGTGCCGTACATCTTCGAAAAGGTGTTCAATGCGGCCCGCCGCAAGGCGGAGAAGGACGGCAAGGCCGGCCCGTTCGAGAAGGCCGTCGACATCGCCGTGAAGTACGCGGACGCGGTGGAGGCCAAGGCGTGGGGCATCGGGCCCGGCCCTTCGGCGGCTCTGCGCATGCAGCACCAGCTGTTCGACAAGCTCGTGTACTCCAAGGTGCGCGCCGCGATGGGCGGCCGCATCCGCAACGCGATGTCGGGCGGCTCCGCGATGGACCGGCGCCTCGGCCTGTTCTTCGCGGGCGCCGGGGTGCAGATCTACGAGGGCTACGGCCTCACCGAGTCGACCGCCGCCGCGACCGCCAACCCGCCCGAGCACACCCGCTACGGCACCGTCGGCCAGGCCATCCCGGGCGTGACCGTACACATCGCGGACGACGGCGAGATCTGGCTGCACGGCGGCAACGTCTTCCAGGGCTATCTCAACAACCCGAAGGCCACCGACGAGACCCTGCACGACGGCTGGCTCGCCACCGGCGACCTGGGCTCCCTGGACGAGGACGGTTACCTCACCATCACCGGCCGTAAGAAGGAGATCCTGGTCACCTCCGGCGGCAAGAGCGTCTCACCCGGGGTGCTCGAGGAACGCGTCCGGGACCATCCCCTGGTCAACCAGTGCATCGTCGTCGGCAACGACCGCCCGTACATCGCGGCCCTGGTCACCCTCGATCAAGAGGCCGTCGAGCATTGGCTCCAGATGCGCAGCAAACCCCGGATGTCACCGGCCGAACTGGTGCGCGACGCGGACCTGGAGGCCGAGGTGCGGCGCGCGGTGGTCGCTGCCAACACCCTCGTCTCGCAGGCCGAGTCGATCCGCACCTTCCGCATCCTGGCCCAGCCGTTCACCGAGGAGCACGGCCTGCTCACCCCGTCGCTGAAACTGAAGCGCAAGGCGATCGAGAACGCCTACGCGGGCGAGGTCGAGGCGCTCTACCACGCCTGACCCGCGCCCTGGGCATTCGGGCGGATTCCCGCTTCAGGAATGCATCACGGCCCGTGATCGTTGACGATGGGAGTACCACTTGACGGACAACCGAAGGATCAAGAGCTCGTGAGCAGCAAGGTCCCCCCGATCATCCTCAACAACGGCGTCGAGATGCCCCAGCTGGGTTTCGGCGTCTGGCAGGTGCCGGACGACGAGGCGGAGCGGGCCGTCGCCACCGCGTTGGAGGCCGGGTACCGCAGCATCGACACAGCGGCGATCTACGGCAACGAAGAGGGCACCGGCAAGGCCATCGCCACCGCCGGCATCCCCCGCGAGGACGTCTTCGTCACCACCAAGCTCTGGAACAGCGACCAGGGTTACGACGCGACACTGCGCGCGTTCGACACGTCCCTCGAGAAGCTGGGCCTGGACTACCTCGACCTGTACCTCATCCACTGGCCGCTGCCGTCCCGGGACAAGTACGTCGACACCTACAAGGCGTTCGAGAAGCTCTACTCGGACGGCCGCGTCCGCGCCATCGGCGTCTCCAACTTCCTGCCGGAGCACCTGGAGCGGCTGATCTCCGAGACCTCGGTCATCCCCGCGGTCAACCAGATCGAGCTGCACCCGCACCTCCAGCAGCACGCGGCCCGTGAGCTCCACGCGCAGCAGGGCATCGCCACCGAGGCCTGGTCGCCGCTCGGCTCGGGCAAGGGCCTGCTGGAGGTCCCGGCGATCGTGGCCATCGGCCAGAAGCACAACCGCACGCCGGCCCAGGTCGTGCTGCGCTGGCACCTCCAGCTCGGCAACATCGTGATCCCCAAGTCCGTGACGCCGTCCCGGATCAAGGAGAACATCGACGTGTTCGACTTCAGCCTGGACGCCGAGGACCTCGCGGCGATCAGCGCGCTGAACGAGGACCGGCGGCTCGGTCCCGACCCGGCGACGTTCGACATGGGCTGACCCGGCCGTAGGGGGCGTGCGCCCCGGGCCCGTACGGGCCCGGGGCGCACGTGTGTCGGCGTACGTGTGCCGGTGCGCGTGTGCCGGTGCGCGTGTGCCGACGCGCGTCTACCGGTGCGCGTGTGCCGGCGGGCCGGGGGAACCGCGGACGGGCGGAACTACGCCGGCGCCGGCATCAAGGGCGGCGGTGTGGTCGCGGTAATCCACGGCAACAAGGTCGAGTACGCGGTCGTCGGCGACACCGGCCCCACGAAGATCATCGGCGAGGCCTCGTACGCCACCGCCCAGGCCCTCGGTATCGATCCGGACCCGGCGACGGGCGGCACGGACTCCGGCGTGACGTACATCCTCTTCACGAACTTCCAGGCCTCCCCCATCGAGAGCCACAGCGCGGCGGTGGACCTGGGCGACCGGCCGGCCCGGGAGTTCATCGGCGACAACTGACCTGGCTGGTGGGTCAGTTCGGCTGTCCGAGCGGTCGTACGACGACGGTGTTGACGTCGACTCCATCCGGCTGCCGGACGGCCCAGACGACCGAGTCGGCGATCTGGTCGGCGGTGAGCAGCCGGCCCGGCGGCAGGCTGCCGTTGCCGTCCCAGAACGGGGTCTCCACCCGGCCGGGCGCGACCAGGGTCACGCCGACGCCGAACTCCGTGACCTGGCGGCGGGTGTTCTCCGCGAGGCCGGTCACCGCCCACTTGGTGGCCCCGTAGATGTTGCCCGGGGTGGGCACGAAGCCGGCGACGCTGCCGATCAGCACGATCCGGCCGCGGGTCTCCTTCAGCGCGTCGATGGAGGCCCTGATCAGCAGGGCGGGCCCCAGCACGTTGGTGAGGACCATCTCGGTCCACCCAACGGGGTCGCCGTCCGCGACCGAGTCGTGGGTGGCTACGCCCGCGTTGGCGACGACTGTATCCAGTCGACCGTATGCCTTGAGCGTGGCGTCGACTGCCGACCGGATCTGGTCATAATCGGCCGCGTCCCCGACGAGCGTCAGAAGACCATCGGGATTGCCGAGCTCCTCGGCGAACTCCCTCAACCGCCGCTCCCCACGGCCGGTGACGGCCACCCGCTGCCCGGCGTCCAGCAGCCGCCGCGCGACCGCGGCACCGATACCGCTGCCGCCACCGGTGATGAGCGCGACCGGAGAGTCACTCATGATTGCCCCCTGCGTTTCGAACGAACGGAGGGAGTCCATCACTTGGAGTGCTCTCGAAGTCAAGCGCCGCCACCGCGGGCACTCGCTCGCCGTGATGCCTGTGCCGGTCGCCAGGGACGGGTCTACGCGGTCTACGCGGTCCGCACGGCCGTGTATACCGTATGCGCCGCCAGCACGAACACGTCCGGCCGCTGGTGGACGCTCGCTTCGTCGTCCGGGTCGAGGAGGCGGTCGAGGGTGGCGTGGTCCTCGGCGTCGAGGCCGTCGGCGCCGGCTTCGCGCACTCGGGACAGGTACGCGGCGACGTAGGCACGGGCCGGCTCGGACGCGGGTGCGGGCAGGTCCAGCAGGAAGGTGCGCGTGCCGGTGTGCTTCAGACCGGCGGCGGTCAGCAGGGCGGGCCAGTCCTCGGTCTCGGCGACGGAGCCCGGAAGGTCGGCGCGCATCCGCTCGAACCACTCCGCCTCCATCACGTCGAGCCGCGCCTGCAGCCCGGGCCGCCCGATGCCGATGTCACGGGGCAGGAACCGCGCGGGCAGGCCGCCCTCCATCAGCGCCAGCGTCCCGCCGGGTGCCAGCCGGGCGGCGAAGGCGGCGAGGGCGGTGCGCTGTTCGCCGAGGTGGTGCAGGCTGCGGGCCGCCCACAGCAGGTCGACCGGGTACTCCAAGTCCGCGAGAACGGTGGGGAGTTCACCGGCCAACGTACCGAAGCGGTCCACGAGACCCAGGCCGGCCGCGCGCGCTCGCGCCCGCTCCAGCAGCGGTTCGGAGCCGTCCACGGCCATCACCCGTGCGCCCGGGAACGTCTCGGCGAACTGACACGAGATGACCCCGGGCCCGCTGCCGGCGTCGACGATCAGGCCGGGCTCGGTCACCTCCTTTCCGAGCCAGGAAAGAACCTGCGCGTACAGGGGCGTGAACAGCTCCGCCTGCGTTTCCAGATGCGTGGCCATCTCGGCCCAGTCGATGTCGGTGTCGCGGTCGCCGCCGGCGTGGTCGTGGCCCTGGCCGTGGCCGTGGCCGTGGCCGTGGTGGTGATGATGCGCCATGAGAAGCAGCCTCTCGTCCGAATGCCGTCAGCGTGCGCCGACGCACCCCGCGGAGGCCACTTCTGTTGCCGGGACGGCAAAAAACGGCGGTAGGAAATGCGGCAATAAATGGGGTGCGACGGCCCAGCCCCCGCTGTACTTGAACGCACCGCTGGAGCTGGACCGGCCCGACGGAAACCATTCGGCCGTGGAGTTCGCGATCCGCCGGGGCCTGGCCCGGGAGGGCTGACCCCGGCGGATCACGTCAGCGCTCTACAGCGGCGGGTACGCGTTCTGCATCAGCTGCTGGAACTGTGCGGAGAACCAGTGCCCGGACAGCGGCGCGTTCGGCAGGGCGCCCGACAGGTTGTTGCCGTTGCGGGCGTTGCCCGTGTACGTCGGGTCGCACATCCGGTCGAAACCCTTGCCCTCGTCGTTCGCGATCGCGCTGCTGGAACCGTCGGACTCACCCGGCGGCTTCATCCACACGTACGCGTCGATCCCGGTCGCCGGGGCCGCCTGCGGCCGCTCGCCGAGGCCGGCGCCGGACTGGTTGCACCAGTTGCCGACGTGGATGCGGCGGTCGTATCGGCCGCCGTCGACGTAGGTGTCCACGCTGGTCGTGGCGCCCGGGCCGGTGGGCCGGGCGGTGCCGCCCCAGCCGTTCCTGGACGTGTCGATCAGCATGCCGATGCCGGAGTTGAAACCGACCGAGACCAGCTGGTTGCGGAAGGCCTGGGCGTACGACAGCTCGTCCACGTACCGGTTCCAGTCGACCCACTTGGACTGGCGCACGGAGGTGCCGTTGACGGTGTCGTTGATGGTGAAGTTGTTCTCCTTCAGGGCGCTGTAGTTGGCCGTGTTGGTGATGAAGCCGTGGACGTCGTCGACGGTCGCGCCCTCGGCGTTGGCCGCCTGGTAGAAGAGCTGGGCGGAGGGGGCGAAGTTGTCGTCCCAGCCGAGCCAGCCGTGGTGGCCGGCGTCGATGTAGTTGTAGACGTTCGGAATCGCGCCGAGCTTGTTGAGCGCGTATCCGACGCCCTTCACGTAGTTGCCGTTGGCGAGCATCGTGTCGCAGGCGGGTGTGGCAGTGGCCTTACTGCCGGTGTTGGTGACCAGGTTGGGCAGCGAGTCGATCTCGATGGTGGTGACGATCCGCAGGGAGGCGTACTTCGAGTCGGCCAGGATCGCCGCGATCGGGTCGATGAACTCGGTCTTGTACCGGTCGATCTCCGTCGGGCCAAGCTCGCCGTTGGAGGCCAGGGCGGCGCAGTCTCGTCCGGGCAGGTCGTAGATGACCAGCTGGACGACCTCCTCGCTGGTGCCCTTCTGGGCGAGGGCGGCGTCGAGGTGGTCGCGCAGGCCCATGCCGCCGTTGACGCCGTTGATGGCGGCGATGCGGTCGAGCCAGACACCGGTGGGCTGGTTGGAGATCCGGCTGCCGCCGGTCTCGGCGGCTGCCTTCGCGGACCACTCCGGGTTCACGTACACCTTGGCGTCGGCGTAGGGGTTGTCGACCTTGCCGGACGGGTCGGGATCGGGGTCGGGGTCGGTGGTTCCGCCGCCGTCCTCGACGTTGCAGGTCACGCCGTCGAGGGTGAAGGTGGTCGGGAGGGCGTTGGTGCCGCTGTAGGAGGCCTGGAAGCCGAAGCTCACCGAACCGCCGGTCGCCAGCGTCCCGTTGTAGCTCTCGTTGGCGGCGGTGACGGCGGTACCGCTCTGGGTGATCTTCGCGTTCCAGCCATTGGTGATCTGCTGGTTGCCGGCGTACGCCCACTTCACCGACCAACTGCTCTTGGCGGCGCTGTTGTTGGTGACGGTCACGGCGGCAGTGAAGCCGGTGTCCCACTGGTTCTGCACCGTGTAGGCGACGGTGCAGGGGATGGCTGCGATGCCGACTTCCGCGGGAGTGGCCGCGAGGGCCGTCCCGGAGGCCCCGGCGACCAGCGCCAGAGCGGCTAGTACCGCTGTTCTGCTACGACTCATGAGTGCGGGTTCCTTTTGTGGTGTTCCATGATGATTGTTCTGTGACGGGGTGTTACGTGATGGGGTGTTACGTGGTGGGTCATCCATTGAGGGCGCGCAGGTGGTCGCGCAGCCCGATGCCGTACGACGTGGGTGTGCCGTCGTAGTTGGAGATGAGGGACGGGCCGGAGGAGCAGTCCCAGGTGTTCCAGGTCCAGCCCAGGTAGGACAGGCCTCGGTCGTCGAACCACTTCATGACCTGGTCGACGAAGGAGTGCGAGCACGTGTTCTCGCCGATCTCCCCTGCCACCAGCGGCACTTGGGCGGCCACGGGGGCGAGCGTGGAGTTCCAGCAGCTCTCGCTCGCGCAGGTGTTGAAGTTGTACACGTGGTACGCGGCGGCGAGGTTGCCCGCCGGGTCGGTGGGCTTGTAGGTCAGCCACTCGCTCAGGTCGTTGGAGTAGGCGAGACCGCCGGCCAGGATCAGGTTCTTCGCTCCGGCGTTTCGTACGGAGTCGACGAGATCCTGCATACCGGCGACTTCGTACCCGAGGCCGGAGCAGGTGCCGCCGTCGCGCCAGCACTGCCACGCCTGGGTGGTCGTGGACGTGGCACGGTCCGGGTAGGGCTCGTTGAACAGGTCGAAGGCGACAGCCGGGTCGTCCTTGAAGGTGCTCGCGACCGACGACCAGAACGACGGTGTGTACTGCATGTCCGGCATCGGCTTCTGGCAGGTGGCATGGACGTCGGAGCAGCCCGCGGAGTTGCCGGTGTACTGCCCGTAGGTCCAGTGGAGTTCGACGATCGGCGTCATGCCGTTCGCCTCGACCCGCGCCACCAGGTCCTTCACCGCGTTGATGTAGTTGGCACCGGCGTACTCGGGTTTGATGTTGGACAGGCCGAGCCAGCACTCCTCGTTGAGCGGGATGCGGACGGTGTTGGCCTTCCAGTCGGCGATCGCCTTGATCGCGGCGTCGTCGACCGGACCGTCCCAGATGCCGTACCCCTGTACGCACATGAACTCGCCGCCGGAACGGTTGACGCCGAGCAGGCGACGGGTGGTGCCGTCGGCGTCCACGAGTTTATTGCCGGAGACGTGCAGGGATGGCGCCTTGCCGTCCGAGGACGGCTCGGTCGACGTCGGCGTCGGAGACGGTGACGGTTCGACATCGGTGTTGCATGTGGTGCCGTTGAGCTTGAACGTGGTCGGTACGGCATTGCCGCCCGACCAGGAGGCGATGAATCCGGCACTGACGCTCGCGCCGGTGCCGAGGGAACCGTTGTAGCTCTCGTTCGCGGCGGTCACGGTCGTGCCGGACTGGGACCACTTGGCGTTCCAGCCCTGGCTGACCTTCTGACCGTCGGCGAAGTCGAAGGCGAGGCTCCAACTGCTCACCGCTGCCGAGTTGTTGGTGATCTTTACGGTGCCCTGGAAGCCGGCGTCCCACTGGCTGACGACGGAGTACTCCACCGTGCATGCCGGCGCGGCTGCCTGCGCCGTGACGACCGGTACGACCGCGGTTCCGATGAGGGCGATCGCGCCGGCGACGGCTAAAACTCCTGAACGCGGGGGGTGTCGCATGAGCGACTCCTTGCAGCTCGGGCGCGTCGTGACGGACGCGTCGACTGTTGGAATCGCTCCCACTGGTGCGAAGGAAGGTAGCGCCAAGTGACGGCAAAGAACAGGGGAGTTGCTTGACTTTCCCTAAACGCGTTCATCGAATCTTTTCGACTCTTCAAGCATCTTGACCACCCCCAGCCCCATCCCCACTATGGGAGCGCTCCCACTGGTTCAAGCCTTGACTTCTACGAGCCGCAAGGAGGAACCAGCACCATGCATCCCCCACCTTCAAGACGCAGAGCCGTACGGCGATTGTGGGCCGCCGCCGTGACGGCCCTGGCACTCCCCCTGTCGATGCTGGCCGTCGGCACGACTCCCGCTCAGGCGGCGCCGCTGCAGTGCAGCGTCGACTACAAGACGAACGACTGGGGCTCCGGTTTCACCGCGGACCTGACCATCACCAACCGCGGCACGGACGCCATCAGCGGTTGGTCGCTGGCGTATGCCTACACGGGCAACCAGAAGCTGGTGAGCGGCTGGAACGGCACCTGGACCCAGTCCGGCACGTCGATCACCGTGAACAACGCCTCGTACAACGGGACGATCGCCGCCGGTGCGGCGGTCAGCACGGGCGCGCAGTTCACCTACAGCGGCACCAACGCCGCCCCCACCTCGTTCGCGATCAACGGCACCACCTGCGCCGGCGCGCACCAGCCGCCGGTGACGGTGCTGACCAGCCCCGCCGCGGGCGCGGTCTACACGCAGGGTGACGCGGTCCCGCTCGCGGCCACCTCCGCGGCCGCGGACAACGCGACGATCAGCAAGGTCGAGTTCTACGACGACACCACGCTGCTCGGCACGGACACCAGCGCGCCGTACTCGCTCTCTGTCTCAAGTTTGACCGTGGGCAGTCATTCGCTGCTCGCGAAGGCCTACGACAGCCTGGGCGCGTCGGCGGAGTCCACTCCGGTCGGCATCACAGTCGCGTCGGGTCCCGCCGTGGTCGCCTCGACCAACCAGCTCGCCGTCCAGCAGGGCAAGACGGCCACCTACGAGGTGAAGCTGTCGACGCAGCCCAGCGCGAACGTCACGGTCACCACCGCACGGACCGACGGCAACACGGGCCTGTCGATCACCGGCGGCACCTCGCTCACCTTCACGCCGTCGAACTGGAGCACCGCACAGACGGTGACAGTCACCGCCGCCGCCTCCGGGACGGGTGCAGCCACCTTCGAGTCGACGGCCACCGGTCACGCCAAGGCCACGGTGACGGTCACCCAGATCGCCGCCTCGAAGGAGTACGACGCCCGCTTCCTGGACCTCTACGGGAAGATCACCAACCCGGCGAACGGCTACTTCTCCCCCGAGGGCATCCCCTACCACTCGGTCGAGACGCTGATCGTCGAGGCCCCGGACCAGGGCCACGAGACCACGTCGGAGGCCTACAGCTACCTTCTCTGGCTGCAGGCCATGTACGGCAAGGTCTCGGGCGACTGGACCAAGTTCAACGGCGCGTGGGATCTCATGGAGAAGTACATGATCCCGACGCACGCCGACCAGCCGACCAACTCCTTCTACAACGCCTCGAAGCCGGCGACGTACGCGCCCGAGCTGGACACGCCCAACGAGTACCCGGCGAAGCTCGACACCGGGGTCTCGGTGGGTTCGGATCCGATCGCCAGTGAGCTGAAGACTGCATACGGTACGGACGACGTATACGGTATGCACTGGCTCCAGGACGTCGACAATGTCTACGGCTACGGCAACGAGCCCGGCCAGTGCGAGGCCGGCCCGACGGCGACCGGCCCGTCGTACATCAACACCTTCCAGCGCGGCGCGCAGGAGTCGGTGTGGGAGACGGTGCCGCAGCCGACCTGCGACGCCTTCAAGTACGGCGGCACGAACGGGTACCTGGACCTCTTCACGGGCGACTCCTCGTACGCCAAGCAGTGGAAGTTCACCAACGCCCCGGACGCGGACGCACGTGCGGTGCAGGCCGCCTACTGGGCGGACGTGTGGGCCAAGGCGCAGGGCAAGGGCAGTGACGTGTCGGCCACCGTCGGCAAGGCGGCGAAGATGGGCGACTACCTGCGCTACTCCATGTACGACAAGTACTTCAAGAAGATCGGCAACTGCGTCGGACCGACGACCTGCGCGGCCGGCACCGGCAAGGACGCCTCGTCCTACCTGATGTCCTGGTACTACGCCTGGGGCGGCGCCACGGACACGAGCGCCGGCTGGGCCTGGCGCATCGGTTCCAGCCATGTCCACGGCGGCTACCAGAACCCCCTGGCGGCGTACGCGCTCAGCAACAACGCCGACCTGAAGCCGAAGTCGGCGACCGGGCAGGCTGACTGGGCCAAGTCGCTCGACCGGCAGCTGGAGTTCTACCGCTGGCTGCAGTCCGACGAGGGCGCCATCGCGGGCGGTGCGACCAACAGCTGGGCGGGCCGGTACGCGACCCCGCCGGCCGGTACGTCCACCTTCTACGGCATGTACTACGACCAGCAGCCCGTCTACCACGACCCGCCGTCCAACCAGTGGTTCGGCTTCCAGGCCTGGTCGATGGAGCGGGTCGCCGAGTACTACCAGCAGACGGGGAACGCCGGCGCCAAGGCGGTCCTGGACAAGTGGGTCGACTGGGCGCTGTCCAAGACCACGATCAACCCGGACGGCACCTACCTGATCCCCTCCACGCTGCAGTGGTCCGGCCAGCCCGACACCTGGAACGCGTCAAGTCCCGGTGCCAACAGCGGACTTCACGTCACCGTCGCCGACTACACCAACGACGTCGGGGTGGCGGCCGCGTACGCGAAGACGTTGACGTACTACGCCGCCAAGTCCGGTGACACGGAGGCGAAGACGACGGCGAAGGCGCTGCTGGACGGCATGTGGGGCAACTACCAGGACAGCCTGGGTGTCGCCGTCCCGGAGACCCGGGCCGACTACAACCGCTTCGACGACAGCGTGTACGTGCCGAGCACCTTCAGCGGCAAGATGCCGAACGGCGACACGATCAGCTCGTCCTCGACCTTCATCTCGCTCAGGTCGTTCTACAAGAACGACCCGGCCTGGTCGAAGATCGAGAGCTACCTCGCGGGCGGTGCCGCGCCCGTGTTCACGTACCACCGTTTCTGGGCCCAGGCGGACATCGCCCTGGCCATGGGTTCGTACGCGGAGCTCCTCGAATAAGTCCCCGCTAATGCTCCGCGTACCGCGCCGGGCGGCCCCCACCCGCACTGGGGGCCGCCCGGTCGTCGCGTCTCCTCCTGCCCCCCATCAAGGAAGGACCCCCACCGTGCGAAGAACCCGCATCCTCACGGCCGTGCTCGCGCTCGCGGCCGGCCTGCTCGCGGGCATACCCCCCGCACTGGCAGCGCACAGCGAGCAGGTGACGATCGCCGCCGAGTCGTACACCTGGAAGAACGCCCGTATCGACGGCGGAGGTTTCGTCCCCGGCATCGTCTTCAACCGTTCCGAGAAGAACCTCGCCTACGCCCGTACCGACATCGGCGGCGCCTACCGCTGGCAGGAGTCGACGAAGACGTGGACGCCACTGCTGGACTCGGTGGGCTGGGACGACTGGGGGCACACGGGCGTCGTCAGTCTCGCCTCCGACTCGGTGGATCCCAACAAGGTGTATGCGGCCGTCGGCACGTACACGAACAGCTGGGATCCCGGGAACGGCGCCGTGCTCAGGTCCGCGGACCGGGGCGCGAGCTGGCAGAAGACGGACCTGCCGTTCAAACTGGGCGGCAACATGCCCGGCCGTGGCATGGGTGAGCGCCTGGCGGTCGACCCGAACAACGACAGTGTGCTGTACCTGGGCGCGCCCAGCGGCAAGGGCCTGTGGCGGTCGACCGACTCCGGCGTCACCTGGTCGCAGGTCACGAACTTCCCCAACGTCGGCAACTACGCGCAGGATCCGAGCGACACGTCCGGCTACGCCAACGACAACCAGGGCATCGTCTGGGTCACCTTCGACGAGTCCACCGGCACGTCCGGCAGCGCGACGAAGACGATCTACGTCGGAGTCGCCGACAAGGACAACGCGGTGTACCGGTCGACGGACGCGGGGGCGACCTGGACGCGGCTGGCCGACCAGCCGACGGGATACCTGGCGCACAAGGGTGTACTGGATGCCGAGAACGGCTTTCTGTATATCGCATACAGCGACAAGGGTGGCCCGTACGACGGCGGCAAGGGCCAGCTGTGGCGGTACGCGACCACGACCGGGACCTGGACGAACATCAGCCCGGTCGCCGAAGCCGACACCTACTACGGCTTCAGCGGCCTGACCGTCGACCGGCAGCACCCGGGCACGGTGATGGCGACCGCGTACAGCTCCTGGTGGCCGGACACCCAGATCTTCCGCTCCACGGACAGCGGCGCCACCTGGACGAAGGCGTGGGACTACACGTCGTACCCCAACCGTTCGAACCGCTTCACGATGGACGTGTCGTCCTCGCCGTGGCTGACCTGGGGCGCCAACCCGTCGCCGCCCGAACAGACCCCGAAGCTGGGCTGGATGACGGAGGCGCTGGAGATCGACCCGTTCAACTCGGCCCGGATGATGTACGGGACGGGTGCCACGATCTACGGCACGGAGAACCTCACCAACTGGGACAGTGGCGGCCAGATCGCCATCAAGCCGATGGTGCAGGGCCTGGAGGAGACGGCCGTCAACGACCTGGCGTCGCCCCCGTCGGGAGCCCCTCTGCTCAGCGCCCTGGGTGACATCGGTGGCTTCCGCCACACGGACCTGACCACGGTCCCGTCGATGATGTACACCTCGCCGAACTTCACCACGACCACCAGCCTGGACTTCGCCGAGACGAACCCGAACACGGTGGTGCGGGTCGGCAATCTGGACTCGGGTCCGCATGTGGCGTTCTCGACGGACAACGGCGCCAACTGGTTCGCCGGCACGGACCCTTCGGGCGTCTCCGGCGGCGGCACGGTCGCGGCCGCGTCGGACGGCAGCCGCTTCGTGTGGAGCCCGCAGGGCACCGGCGTGCAGTACACGACGGGCTTCGGCTCGTCGTGGTCGGCGTCGAGCGGTATCCCGGCGGGCGCGATCGTGGAGTCGGACCGGGTGGACGCCAAGACCTTCTACGGCTTCAAGTCCGGGAAGTTCTACGTCAGTACGGACGGCGGTGCCACCTTCACGGCATCCGCCGCGACCGGGCTGCCCAGCGGCGACAGTGTGCGCTTCAAGGCGCTGCCCGGTACGAAGGGCGACGTCTGGCTGGCGGGCGGGGCGACGGACGGGGCGTATGGCCTGTGGCACTCGACCGACGCCGGTGCGACCTTCACCAAACTGTCCAACGTCGAGCAGGCCGACACCGTCGGCTTCGGCAAGGCGGCGACAGGGGCGTCGTACCAGACGCTCTACACCAGCGCCAAGATCGGCGGCGTACGCGGCATCTTCCGCTCGACCGACGAGGGCGCGACCTGGACGCGCGTCAACGACGACGCGCACCAGTGGGGTTGGACGGGTGCGGCGATCACGGGTGACCCGAGGGTGTACGGGCGTGTGTACGTGTCGACGAACGGCCGGGGTGTCATCTACGGCGACACGTCGGACACCAGCGGTGGGGACGGGGGCACGGATCCCACAGATCCCACGGACCCCGCACCGACCGGCGCCTGCGCGGTGACGTACAAGATCACCAACCAGTGGTCGGGTGGCTTCCAGGCGGACGTACAGCTGGCCAACACGGGGACGAGCGCCTGGAGCGGCTGGTCACTCGGCTGGTCCTTCGCCGACGGCCAGAAGATCACACAGCTGTGGAACGCCGACTACACCCAGTCGGGAACGGCGGTGACGGCGAAGAACGTGAGCTGGAACGGCAACGTGGCGGCGGGCTCGTCCGTGAGCTTCGGGTTCACGGGCAGCTGGACGAGCGCGAACACGAAACCGAGCTCGTTCAAGCTGGGCGACCAGAGCTGCACGGTGAGCTGACCCCGGAGGGCGCGTGCCGACCACAGCGCGCGCCCTCCGTACCAGGTAGGAGAACGGCAAGATCATCAAGGCCCCTGGGGCCGAGTGAGGGGCGGTCGCCCGCATTACGCCGGCGACCGCCTCGGTGGCGCCCTCCCGTCCGGGGGGCGCCTTACCCGTTCACGGGGTGTAGACCACTGGGCGCGGCGCGGTCGCCATCCCGTCGCCGATGAAGAAGCTCGGGTGAGGCGGCTGATTGTATGCAGTATTCTGCCAGGCCAATGCTGTGCGGTACTGCGTGTCGTGGAGCAGGGTCGTGATCTTCGTGCTGGTCTCGTACGGCGTCGAGTAGATCCTCAGCGCGGTGTTGTCGGTCGTCGGCCAGACGACCTCCTCGCGCCAGTCGCCCAGGATGTCGCCGGACAGGGTCGGGGTCGCCTTGGTGCCGTTGTTGGAGTGGACGGACGCCCCGGTGAGCAGGCGGGTGTCGGACGAGGTGCCGTACTTGTCGATGTGGGTGTCGTCGAGAAGTTCGCGGACGGTGTCGCCGTCCCACCAGGACAGGAAGTTGGTGCTGGAGGGCTTACGGCTCGCCACGACCGTGCCGGACGGGCTGCGGATGCCGCTCTCGGCCGACGACCACGACTCGGCGCCCGCGCTGCCCGCCCAGATGTCCCCTGCCGTGCCCCGGCCGTTGTCGCCGTTGGCGGGCGTGGACCACAGGACCTGGCCCGTGCCGGCGTCCGCCATCCAGGACGACGGCTTCGAGCTGTCCTCGTCGACCTTGAACTCCTCCAGGCCCGCCCGGGACGGGTCCAGGTCGCCGACGTGCATGGCGTCCCCGTGGCCGTTCTTCGTCGTCCACAGGCCGTAGCCGTTGTCGTCCACGGCCATCGAGCCGTAGACGATCTCGTCCTTGCCGTCGGCGTCGACGTCGGCGATGGACAGCTGGTGGTTGCCCTGGCCGTCGTAGCCCTTGCCGCTGTTGGTGGAGGAGTTGGTGTCGAAGGTCCAGCGGCGGGTGAAGGCGCCGCCGCGCCAGTCCCACGCGGCGATCACCGTGCGGGTGTAGTAGCCGCGGGCCATGATGAGGGAGGGGCGGGAGCCGTCCAGGTAGGCGGTGCCGGCGAGGAAGCGGTCGACCCGGTTGCCGTAGGAGTCGCCCCACGAGGAGACCGTGCCGCGGGCGGGAACGTAGTCGACCGTCCCCATCGCCTTGCCGGTCTGGCCGTTGAACATGGTCAGGTACTCGGGGCCGGACAGCACGTATCCGCTGGAGTTGCGGTAGTCGGCGGACGAACTGCCGATGACCGTGCCCGTGCCGTCGACCGTGCCGTCCGCCGTCTTCATGGCGACCTCGGCTTTGCCGTCGCCGTCGTAGTCGTACACCTGGAACTGGGTGTAGTGGGCGCCCGAGCGGATGTTGCGGCCCAGGTCGACGCGCCACAGGCGGGTGCCGTCGAGCTTGATGCCGTCGATGATCGTGTCGCCGGTGTAGCCGGACTGGGAGTTGTCCTTGGCGTTGGTCGGCTGCCACTTGAGCACGAAGTCGAGCTGCCCGTCGCCGTCGAGGTCGCCGACGGAGGCGTCGTTGGCCTCGTAGGTGTAGGCGACGCCGTCCGGGGTCGTGCCGCCCGCCGGTGGGGTGATGGGGACGTCCTTGTATCCGGTACGGAACTGGATCGCGTGGACGGAGTCCGCCTGTTCCACACCTCCCACGATGGCGCGGACGGTGTAGTCGGCCTGGGCCGGAGCGCCGGAGTGGAAGTAGTTGGTGGAGCCGGTGATCGGCGTCGAGTTGACCTTCGTACCGGCCCGGTAGACGTTGAAGGAGACGTCGCCCGGGTCGGTGCCGAGCCAGCGCCAGCTGACCAGATTGCCGCTGTCCGTGTGCACGCTGACCACACCCCGGTCGAGGGCCTCGACCTGGCGGGCGGTGGCGGCTTCGGCGGTGTCGGTGACGAGCGTGGTCAGTCCGGCGCCGACCAGGGCCGCGACGGCGATCATCGCGGAGAGGGCTGCGGTGCTGCGTCTGCGGTGCTTGTGCGGGTGCTGCACGGGTCGTACCTCCTGAGAAGAAGGGACAGGCGGGTTCCGTCCTCTCAGTTGCCACCGACAGCAAGGGAGTTGCCGTATTTTTCGGCCAACTCCGCTACGGTGCGGGCGATTCGCGCGCGCAGCTCGGGCGGTTCGAGCACCTCGACGTCCGCGCCCAGGCGAAGGAACTCGCCGTGCGCGTGGTCGACGGATTCGATGGGGACGGTGGCCAGCGTCCAACCGTCCTCTCCGGTACAGCCGTTGGCGGCGACCGCCGCTCCCGCCGGCGACCCCGCGCACTTCGTCACGCCCGATGTGCCGTGGATCGGCTGTGTGTGGGAGCTGCCGCCGATCCTGCACGAACGGAACGCCTGGGTACGGCACCTGCTCGCACCCGAAGTCCCGGATCTGGACGCCTACTTGACCGATTCCCTGCCCGAGGGCACGACAGGGGGCCGCCGATGAACAGCCCGCACGACTTCGACTTCTTCCACGGCGAGTGGGAGATCCACAACCGCCGCAGGACCGACTTCCTCGACCCGGGCAGCGACTAGGGCTTTTTCGGCGGACGGCGGGGAGACCTGGCTGACCGACTGGATCATGGAGTTCACCCGGCCGGTTTCCGGTAGGCCCGCAGGGTGAAGCGGGGGTCGGGGCGGGGGCGGTCCTGGTCGGGGAGGGCCTGGAGGCGGGCGGCGAACCGCTCGCCGAGCGGTTCGCCGGGCGGCAGCGTGACGAACCAGCCGCGCCGCAGGTCCGCGACCGTTCGGCGGGGGCTGCGGCCCTGGCCGCGGCCGGCGAAGCGTGCCTGCCCGGCCGGGGCGAGGCCACGCGCGAGGGCGTACGACTCCACGAGCGCCGCCCCGTCACGGGCCGCCCGGGGTGGCCGGGAGGCGAGTACGGCGTCGATGTCGCTGCCCACGTTGTGGGAGGCGGCCTTGTCGACCGTGGTGACGTACACCCCGCCCGGCCGCAGGACCCTGGCGCACTCGGCGACGATGGCCCGTACGTCCTCGTCGCTGTCCGCGAGGTGCAGCAGCCAGACACTGCTGACGGCATCGAACTGCTGGCCACGGAAAGGTAGTTGACGGCAGTCGGCGCGTACGACGGCGCCGGGCAGGCGGGCGGCGGCGTGGCGGGCCATGGCGGGCGCGAGGTCGACGCCGGTGACCCGCATGCCGTCGCGGCCGGCGGCGAGTCGCCGGGTGACGATGCCGGTGCCGCAGGCGACGTCGAGCAGACTGCGCGCCCGGGGTGGTACGAGGCTGAGCACGGCCTCCGCGGCCGCGGCCGCCCTGGGTTCGCCGCCGCGGGAGACGTCGTAGCGTTCGGCTTCCTTGTCGTAGTCCAGCACGCGCGTCACCCGTTCCGGTCCGGCCGCGCGCTCAGTGGGCTCCGTGCCCCGGGGCCAGTTCCTCCACTCTGCGGGCGAGCTGGAAGTCGAGGTCGGTCACGGCTCCGCCCACGCTGTGGGTGTTCACGGTGAGTGAGACGGTGTGGTAGCCGAGGGTGAGGTCGGAGTGGTGGTCGAGTTCGTCCTGGACCTGGGCGATGTGGATGACCAGGGCGGTCGCCGCGAAGTGGGAGGTCAGCCGGTACGAGCGGGCGAGGCGGTCCCCGTCGTGGGACCAGCCCGGCAGCTCGGCCAGCCGGTCCTCGATCTCCTTCTGCGACAGTGGTTCGACGGCCATGCCCTCGCTCCCTTCCTGGGTGTCGCGTACCTGTCCAGCGTGCCACAGGACGGCCGCTTCGGCCCTGGTCAGGCGTGTCGTTGCGGGCGTTCGCGGACACATTCGGCCGGTCCTGGTCTACGGTCGTACGTATGACCACTGCCGTGTCCGCCGCCGTGTCCTCCGCCGCCCCGCCGGACAAAGGGGTGGGCCCGTTGTTGCGGGCGTGGCGGGAGCGGCGGCGGGTCAGTCAGCTGGAGCTGGCGTTGCGTGCGGACTCTTCCGCCCGGCACATCAGTTTCATCGAGACGGGCCGTTCCCGGCCGAGTGAGGAGATGGTGCTGCGGCTGGCCGAGCACCTGGACGTGCCGGTGCGGGAACGCAACGCGCTGCTGCTGGCGGCTGGTTACGCCCCGCACTATCCGGAGACGCCGCTGGACGATCCGGCGCTGGGCGCGCTGCGGGAGGGCATGGAGCGGCTGATCCAGGGTTATGAGCCGTATCCGGCGCTGGTGGTGGACGCCATGTACACCGTCGTCGCGGCGAACCGGGGCATCACGATGCTGCTGGCGGGCGTTGCGGAGTCACTGCTGGTGCCGCCGTTGAACGCGATGCGGCTGACCCTGCACCCGGAGGGCCTGGCGCCGCGCATCCGCAACCTGCGCGAGTGGCGGGGGCATCTGCTGGCGCAGATGGAGCGGCAGATCGCCCTGTACCGTTCGGACGCGCTGCGCACGCTGTACGAGGAGGTGGCGGCCTATCCGGTGCCGGAGACCGGGCCACAGGACCGCGAACCGGCGGAGCCCGTACCGTACTTCGCGCTGCCGATGCAGGTGGAGCACGAGGGGCGGGTGCTGTCCTTCATCTCGTCGATCTCCACGTTCAACACCCCGATGGACGTGACGGTCGCCGAGCTGGCGATCGAGACCTTCCTGCCGGCCGATCCGGCGACGGTCAAGTACCTTCATTCGCTGGGGACTTGACGCGGACGTGACGCATGCGATTCCTTCGGTCTCATGTGCTGCCCCCGGCCCGTGGCACACTGGCCCGGTTCCGTCGACACACAGGGGAGACGTGGCGTGAGTGAGCGTCGGCCCGCTCCTACCGTGGGCCAGGTGGTGCTCGGCAGGCGGCTGCAGGAGCTGCGGGAGGTGGCCGGACTCAAGCGCGAGGAGGCCGCGCGCGTCCTGCGGGTGGCCCCGGCGACCGTGCGGCGGATGGAGATGGCCGAGGTCGCGCTGAAGATCCCGTATGTGCAGGTGCTGCTGGGCACCTACGGTGTGCCCGCCGGTGAGGCGGCCGTGTTCGTGACGCTGGCCGAGGAGGCGAACCAGCCGGGCTGGTGGCAGCGGTTCCACGACGTGCTGCCCGAGTGGTTCAGCCTGTACGTCAGCCTCGAGGGCGCCGCCGGGCTGATCCGGTCCTACGAGCCGCACTTCGTGCCCGGCCTGCTGCAGACCGAGGCGTACGCGCGTGCCGTCATGGAGAGCGGGACGATCGCGCAGAAGGGCGCGGAGACGGTCGAGCGGCATGTGTCCCTGCGGATGACCCGGCAGCAGTTGCTGGACCGGGAGAACCCGCCGCACCTGTGGGTGATCATCGACGAGACGGTGCTGCGGCGCCCGGTGAGCATCGACGCCGGGGTGATGCGCGACCAGTTGGACAAGCTGCTGGAGTTCGGCGAGCGCAGCCGGGTCACGCTGCAGGTCGCCGAGTTCGAGGCGGGCCCGCACCCGGGGACGTACGCGCCGTTCTCGCTGTTCCGTTTCGCCGAGTCCGAGCTGCCCGACATGGTGTTCACGGAGTACCTGACCGGCGCGCTGTACCTCGACTCGCGCCGGGAGGTCTCGGCGCACCTGGAGGTCCTGGACCACATGACGACGCATGCCGCGTCGGCGCAGCGCACCAGGAAGATCCTCCAGCGGTACCGCGAGGAGTACTGACGCGCCGGCCGCACCCCTGGTTGCGAGTACGAACACTCCTGCCCGAATGCCGAATGCCGAATGCCCGATTGTCCGAGTGCCCGAGTGCCCGAGATCGAGGAGATGACACCGTATGACCGGTTCCGAGGCCGCGCCCAACCGCATCGACACCAGCCGGCCGCATCCGGCGCGGGTGTACGACTGGTGGCTGGGTGGCAAGGACAACTATCCCGTGGACGAGGAGCTGGCCCGCAGGATCCTCGCCCTGGACAGCACGGCGGTGCGCGGGGCGCGCGCCAACCGCCGCTTCATGCACCGGGCCGTGCACACGGTCGCCGAGGCGGGGATCCGCCAGTTCCTGGACATCGGCACGGGCATCCCCACCGAGCCCAATCTGCACCAGGTGGCACAGGGGGTCGCGGCGGACGCGAAGGTGGTGTATGCCGACAACGACCCGATCGTGCTGCGGCACGCCGAGGCGCTGCTGACCGGCTCGGCCGAGGGCAGCACCGAGTACGTGCACGCCGACGTCCGTGACCTGGACACGGTGCTGCGGCTGGCCGGGGAGACCCTGGACTTCACGCGGCCGGTCGCGCTGTCGCTGGTGGCGCTCACCCACTACCTGAGCGACGAGTCCGACGGCGACGACGCGTACGGGCTGCTGGCGAAGTACGTCGCCTCGCTCGCCCCCGGCAGCTACCTGATCCTGTCCCAGGTCACCCCCGACCTCAGCCCGAAGGCCGTCGAGGGGGCGGCGAACCTCTTCCGGCAGAGCGGCACCCCGTTCTACCCCCGTTCGCTGGCCGAGTTCTCGCGTTTCTTCGACGGCCTGGAGCTGCTGGGCCCGGGCGTGATACCGGTCTCCGGGTGGCGGCCGGGACCGGAGGACGTGGCGGCGCAGGCGGAGGGCATCGTGCCGGTGTACGCGGGGGTCGCCCGCAAGGCCTGACCCGTACGGGTGCCGTGCACGAGGAACACTCCCTGGCTGGGCGTTCCCTAGGCGGCCCCGCCCTTCGTGTCCCGTTCGTCGTCGACGATCTCGGCGTCGACCACGCCCTCCTCGTCCTGGGTGTCCTGCGCGCCCTGTGGTGACGAGGTCTCCGTCGGGGACTGCTGCTGGGCCTGGGCGTACATCGCCTGGCCCAGCTTCTGGCTGACCGAGGCCAGCTTCTCGATGCCGGACCGCAGGGCGCTGGTGTCGGCCTGCCGCTCCAGGAGTTCCTTGAGTTCCGTGATCGCCGACTCGACCTCCGACCTGGTGTCGGCGGGGACCCGTTCCTCGTTGTCCCGGATGAACTTCTCGGTCTGGTAGACGAGTTGCTCGGCCTGGTTGCGGGTCTCGGCGGCCTCGCGGCGCGCCCGGTCCTCCTCGGCGTACTGTTCGGCGTCCCGCATCATGCGGTCGATGTCGTCCTTGGGCAGGGCGGAGCCGCCGGTGACGGTCATCTTCTGTTCGCGGCCGGTGGCCAGGTCCTTGGCGGAGACGTGCATGATCCCGTTGGCGTCGATGTCGAAGGCGACCTCGATCTGCGGGACGCCGCGCGGGGCGGGCGGCAGTCCGGTGAGGTCGAAGACGCCGAGCTTCTTGTTGTAGGCGGCGATCTCGCGTTCGCCCTGGTAGACCTGGATGCCGACCGAGGGCTGGTTGTCGGTGGCCGTGGTGAAGATCTCCGAGCGGCGGGTGGGGATCGTGGTGTTGCGTTCGATGAGCTTGGTCATGATGCCGCCCTTGGTCTCGATACCGAGGGACAGCGGGGTGACGTCGAGGAGCAGGACGTCCTTGACGTCGCCGCGGATGACGCCGGCCTGGAGCGCGGCGCCCACGGCCACGACCTCGTCCGGGTTGACGCCCTTGTGCGGGTCCTTGCCGGTGAGTTCCCGGACCAGGTCGGTGACCGCGGGCATCCGGGTCGAACCGCCGACGAGGATCACGTGGTCGATCGCGGAGAGCTTCACTCCGGCGTCCTTGACGGCCTGGTGGAAGGGGGTCTTGCAGCGGTCCAGCAGGTCGGCGGTGAGTTCCTGGAACTGGGCGCGGGTCAGTTTCTCGTCGAGGTGGAGGGGGCCTTCGGCGGAGGCGGTGACGTAGGGGAGGTTGATCGTCGTCTCCGAGGACGACGACAGTTCGATCTTGGCTTTCTCGGCGCCCTCACGCAGGCGTTGCAGCGCCATCTTGTCCTTGCCCAGGTCGATGCCGTTCTGGCTCTTGAAGCGGGTGACGAGGTGCTCGACGACCCGCTCGTCCCAGTCGTCGCCGCCGAGGTGGGTGTCGCCGTTGGTCGCCTTGACCTCGATGACGCCGTCGCCGATCTCCAGGAGGGAGACGTCGAAGGTGCCGCCGCCGAGGTCGAAGACGAGGACGGTCTGCTCCTCGCCCCGGTCGAGGCCGTAGGCGAGGGCGGCGGCGGTGGGCTCGTTGATGATCCGCAGGACCTTCAGGCCCGCGATCTCGCCGGCCTCCTTGGTGGCCTGCCGCTGGGCGTCGTCGAAGTAGGCGGGCACGGTGATGACGGCGTCCGTGACGTCCTCGCCGAGGTAGGACTCCGCGTCCCGCTTCAGCTTCTGCAGGACCCTGGCGGACAGCTCCTGGGCGCGGTAGCGGGTGCCGTCCACGGAGTCCTGCTCCGGGAACCGCCACCCCGGGTCGCCCATGTGCCGCTTGACGGAGCGGGCGGTGCGGTCGACGTTGGTGACGGTCTGCCGCTTGGCGACCTCGCCGACGAGCACCTCGCCGTTCTTGGCGAAGGCCACGACCGAGGGTGTGGTCCTGGTGCCCTCCGCGTTGGCGATGACCGTGGGTTCGCCGCCCTCCAGCACGGCCACCACCGAGTTCGTGGTCCCGAGATCGATCCCGACCGGACGTCCCATCGCTGTCCCCTTCCGCCAGGGTCACCAGGAGGTTCCGCCGGAGAGCCTCCCGTCTTCCAGCACAAAACTTGAGTGCTTTCTTGTCAATGGGACGGGTGGCTTCGTCAGTGGCTGGGGCGCTCCGCCCCTGCCAGTCCGCGCCGGTCCGCGCCCGGTGGCTCCCCGCGCAGTTCCACCGCCCGCCGGGGCCGGTCCGTGATCAGTACGTCCACCCGGGTGTCGTCGAGGAAGGTCCGCATCCCGGTGTCGTCGTTGACCGTCCACACCATGGTGAACAGTCCGTTCCGGGCTGCCTCGCGCAGCACGTTGGCGCGGGCGAGCCGCTGGTGCACGGCAACGCCGTGGGCGCCGCAGGCACGGACGCGACGCATGGGGAACAGTTCGCTCAGCCGGGTCGCCGCCAGACGGGCCGGCCCCACCTCCTTGCGGTCGCGCCCCAGGGACAGGGCGGTGCGCACGTCCGGGAACGCCTCGGTGATCGCGGCGACCGAGCGGTCCTCGAGGGTCGTGGCGACGAACCCGTCCGCGCCCAGCAGGGCGACGGCCCGGTCGATCACCTCGCGCTCGTAGCCGGTCTCCTTGAGGTCGAGGTGCCCCACGAGCTTCCCGGCGATCAGCTCCATGACGTCGTCGACGACGGGCACGTCGTATCCGGCGTGTTCGTTGAGCTCGTCGTGGGTGAGGCGGGACAGGAGTTGTCCGGTGTGGTTGACCCGGGGGTCGTGGTAGACGACGTGGACGCCGTCGGCGGTGCGCCGGATGTCGAACTCGACGTACTCCGCGCCCGACGCGATGGCGTCCTCGTAGGCCTGCCAGGTGGCGGGGCCGAAGCGTTCGGAACCGCCCCGGTGGGCGGAGACGGCAGGTCGTCGCGGCATGGGCGGTCAACTCCCGGTGGGATGGCGGGGTGCGGGCAGGCGGACGCGTCCGTCGTCGGACTGGTCGAGGAGTGAGCCGGAGCGTCCGCTGACCCGCCGGAGCATGAGAAAACCGATCAGGAACAGTGCGACGAAGGGAAGCCAGGCGAGCGCGTAGGCGACGCCGTAGGAGCGCATGTCGAGGATGGAGCGGTGGGAGTTCACGTTGGTGCCGTTCACCCCGAAGAACGCCAGCAGCAGGGTCGGGGGCAGCGCGATGAGCGTGGCCGCGGCGACAAGGCCGGAGACGGTGCGGTCGCGGCGGTCGTCGCGTTCCGCGAGCGCGGCGTCGAGGGCGGCGGAGCGGGCGTTGATGACGGAGGTGAGGCGTTCGACCATGCGGGCGGAGTTGTCGAGGCTGTCGCGGATGCCGAGTGCGTCACGCAGGGAGGACTGGAAGCCCTCGATGAGCATCTCCGGGATCAGCAGGCTGTCGACGTAGGCCTCCACGCCGAAGGCGAGGTCGAGTTGGAGTTCGTTGACGCCGGCCGACAGGCGTGAGATGAGCGAGCGGACCTCGTACGGCGAGTCCGTCAGGGCATGTTCGTTGGCTCTCATCATCTCGAACGTGGTCAGCCGGGTGCGCTGGAGGACGGCCAGGGCGGAGATCAGGCCCACCGCGACCAGGGTCAGGCAGTTCTCGACGTGCGGGGCCCAGCCGGCCTGTACGGAGACGCCGCGGCCGTGGGCGGACAGGGTGACGCCGTGGTTCCTGAGGTTGGGCGGCAGGCTGACGGCGAGGTGCGGCGCGGCGCTGCTGGGCATCTTGCCGCGGTAGATGATCCCGTTCAGCGGGACGGAGCGGCGGGTCTCGTCGGCGAAGTCGGTGTCGAGCAGCTCGGTCCGCAACTGCCCGCCGGGGAAGACGATCTGGTGGACGTTCTGGCCGAAGGCGAGTGGCCCGGGCAGGTTCAGCAGTTCGCTGACGACCTCGAGCAGGGGCCGACCGCGGAGCCGGAGGTGCTCGCGATCGAAGCAGGTGGTGGCCAGCCAGGCGGCGACGGCGTCGGCGGAGGTCTCGCCGGTGAAGTCGCAGTCCATGACGAGGGTCGCGTCGCCGCGTGGAGTGGTGACGACGAGGAGTCCGAGGGCGGCGAGCTCCAGGGAGTGCGGGGCGCCCGGGAGTTCCAGATCGTCCGGTGCCACGCGTTCACTCAGCACCGGCAGGGGCAGCACGGCCTCGCTGGAGCGCAGATGCGGGGTGAACCGGCCGAAGTCGAACTGGTCCAGGAGACGGCCCGGTCGGCCACTGGCGGGGTCGACCCGGCCGGCGAGGCTGAACAACAGCCGGATGCGGGTGAGTTCGCGCGTGGCCGAGTCGAGCACCGTGCCGTTGCTGGACGTTCCCGGCAGCATCAAGATCCTTCCGATCGCAGCATCAAATCGTTCCGATCGCCGTACGAACCTGTACGAACACCAGTGACATGTACGGACGGCCCCGACTTCCGTTCTTTTCCTACCCGGCCGGGAGTCGGGCGACCCCCCGCCGGGCGGTCGCGCGGGCCGCCTGGGCCGGCGGCCCGCGCGAGCAGGCGTGTGTCCCGCCGGATCAGGCGAGCTTCGCCGACAGGGTGATGGTGGTTCCCGTCAGGGCCTGGCTGACGGGGCAGTTGGCCTTGGCGTCCTCGGCGGCGGCGACGAACGCGTCGTTGTCGATGCCGGGGACCGAGCCCTCGACGGTGAGGTGGATGCCGGTGATGCCCTCACCCGGCTGGAAGGTGACGTCGGCCGAGGTGACGAGCTTGGTGGGCGGGGTTCCGGCGCCGGCCAGGCCGTGCGACAGGGCCATGGAGAAGCAGCTGGAGTGGGCGGCGGCGATCAGCTCCTCGGGGCTGGTCTTGCCGTTGGCCTGCTCGGCGCGCGACGGCCACGACACCGGCTGCTGGCCGATGCCGGAGGAGTCGAAGGTGACGACGCCGTTGCCCTCGAGCAGGTTGCCTTCCCAGACGGTGTGTGCGGAGCGCGTGGTTGCCACGGTTCTTCCTTTCGCGTGGGTTCCCGGGTGCGGGATTCCTGTGCACCATCCGATCACATTCCGGCTCTGCGCACCCGGAACACCGGCCCGCGTGCGGTGCCGGGGCGGTGCCGCAGAAGACGACCCGCGTGCGGGGTGGGGACATCCCGGACCTCGGCGTAGGAGGTGACGGCGCCCGGGGACTCGCCGAGCTGGAGGCGGTGTTTGCGGCACCGCCGCCGAGGACTTCCGCGCTCAGGCGGCGCGTTCCTCCTCCTCGGCCTCCAGCGGCACCTGAGGACCGTTCGATTCGCGCAGCCAGCGGCGCAGGACGCGGTGGACGTGTTCGGCGCCGACGAGTTCGGCACCGTCGTCGACCGGTGTGGAGAGGGCGAGCGGGGACATCAGGAAGGGTCTGCCCTGGGCGCCGCCGAGGCCGCCGTGCGAGCCGATCTGCTCCTCGAACGCGAGGACTTCGCCGTCGGCCGGGTCGTGGAAGGAGTTGACCATGATGTCGGCGGTGTGCGGGAAGGAGTGGGTGCGGCGGACGGCGTCGGCGGCACCCGGTCCGAAGCCCGCGAGCGGGCCGGGGTCCTCGTCGAGCCGGCCCAGGGGGATCTCGGCGCCGCGCGCACCGAGCACCAGGCCGCCGTGCTGCTCGCTGCGTACGAGGAGGAAGCCGATGCCGGGATGGTTGGCGAGGGTCGGCAGGAGTGCGGGGTGGCGGGCGTCGATCTCCTCCTTGGTCATGCGGTGCGGCACATCGGGGAAGGAGATCAGGCCGAGGTTGCCGGAGGCCAGCACGAGCGGCTCCGAGCGGCGGCGTGCGGGGCGGTGTTGTTCGCCGCCCTCCTCGACGGGGCGGCGCAGCGCGGCCCGGACGGCGGCGCGGGCCTCAGCGCCGCTGCGGGTGCGCTCGGCGCGGCGCGGTACGGGCAGTCCGCAGCCGGCCCGCACCAGGTCGCCGAGGGTGAGGCCGTAGCGGGAACGGAAGGTTTCGCCGGGGCTCTGCCCGTGGTCGGACAGCACGACGATCCGGTACGGCCGGGGGGCGTGCTCGGCGACCTTGCCGATCAGCGCGAGCGAGCGGTCCAGGCGTTGCAGGACCTTCTCGACGTCGCGGCTGCGCGGCCCGGAGTGGTGGGCGACCTCGTCGTAGGCGACCAGGTCGGCGTAGACGGCGGTGCGGCCGGCGAGCATGTCGCCCATCACCGCGGCGACGACGACGTCCCGTTCGACGACGGTCGCGAAGGCGCGGACGAAGGGGTAGAGGCCTCCGCGTTTGACGCGCGGGCGCTGCTTGCGCAGCTGCGCGCGGGTCGACTGGTGGATCTCACGGCCGACTTCGGCGACGAAGGACAGGGCGGTGCGCACGGCATTGGCGGGGTCGGAGAAGTAGGCGAAGTAGCCCGCCCGGGACCGGTTGCGGCGGTCGCGTCGGCGGGTGGCGATGGACAGCACGAGAGCCTGTTCGTCGGCGCCCCCGCTGAAGAGGTTGCCGCGGCTGGCGCCGTCCACGGTGAGCAGTCCGCCGTCCCCGGTGCGTTCGATGGCGCGGCGCTGGAGTTCGGCGGCGCTGGTCGGCCGGTTGCAGACCATCACCTCGCGGCTGTCCTTGTCGTACCAGCGGAAGGCGGGGACGTCGAAGTTGCTGCCGTGCAGCATGCCGAGCTGGCTGGCGCCGGTCTGGCTGGACCAGTCGGTGCGCCAGGACGTCAGCCGGTGCGTGGTCCTGCCCCGGGTGTCGTCCGGGGCGGTGCCCAGCCAGGCGGCGACGGTGGGCATCAGGCCCTTGCCGACGGCGTCCACGAGTACGTCGTGGCCGACGCCGTCGAACTGGAGGAAGACGGTGCCGGGGGTGGCGGGGCAGGGCGGGCGGGCACTGCGGCGGCGGTCGGCGAGGCGGTAGAGCCGGCGACGGTAGGCGTCGTCGTCGCGCACGGCGAGGGCAGCACCGGTCGCGGAGGCCACGGCGGACATCACGGCGGCGACGATGACGGCGGTCTCGGGGGCCGCCTCACTGCTGCCGGAGGGGTTGAGGCGCAGCGCGACCAGCAGGAGCGAGCCGTTGAGGAAGAAGACCAGCAGGCCCAGGACGAGTGCGGGGACCAGCAGCAGGAGCCGTACGAGGAGGGGCCACACGAGGGCCGACAGCACACCGAAGACGCCGGCGCCGAACGCGGCGGTGACGGCGATCCGAGTGGCGCTGTCACCGTCCGCGGACTGGAGCTGAAAGTCCGGCAGGATGCCCGCCAGTACCAGCATGGTGACCGTGGAGACGGCCCACACCCCGATGCTCCGCCCGGCCTGACTGACGATCCGCCGCCACCGCACGCCCCGCACGCCCCGCACACCTCACGTCCCGGCCCCACGCCGGCCGCGGGCCTCAAGCCACCACCCTGCCACACGCCTGTCGCACGGGTGGTCGTGGTCCCGGCCCAACGCCTGTCGCACGGTCGGCCGTGGTCCCGGGCTACCGCCCGTCGTATCCGGCCGTCGGCATCGACAGCCGGCGGTGCACCCGCGCCTTCATCTGCGCGTCGTACAACGGTTCTGCCCGCCCCACCGTCTCGACCCGCACCCCGCGCCGCAGGCACTCCGCGGTGAACTCCTCCACCGACGACAGCGCGCTCTCCAGCACCCGTCGGCTGGGCGCCACGAACAGGTCGAAACCGGGCCGGACGCCGTCCCACAGCACACCGTGGTCGGGGCGCAGTCCGCGCACCAGCAGTTCCCGGGCGACGACGTATCCCCGCTCCGCGGCCCACCGCGCGCACATCGCGTGCTGGCTGCGGGAGTCCACCAGGAACGGGTCGGCGTCCAGCTCCTCCAAGGGCGTCAGGCTCGCGATCGCCGTCACGCGCACCGCGGCCGGTCCGCCGGAGGCACCCCGCACCTCTCCCATGGCGTCCCCCCTCACCTCCGGGTTTCGCCGCCGACCCTACTCCTGCCCGTAGGCTTCGGGGGAGTCGCGCGAAGGAGGCAAAGAGGTGCCGGTGGAGATCACCTGGTGGGGTCACGCGACCTGCACGGTCGAGGACTCGGACGTGCGTGTGCTCACCGACCCCCTGTTCGCCCGCCGCCTCGCGCATCTGCGGCGCCGCCGTGGCGCGCTGCCGCCGCCGGACGCCCGGCGCGCGGACGTCGCGCTCGTCTCCCATCTGCACGCCGACCATCTGCACCTGCCGTCGCTCGGGCGGCTCGCGCCGGGCACGCGCCTGCTGGTGCCGCGTGGCGCGACACGCGCCGTCCCGGGACTCGGCCGGCTCACCCACCTACGGGTGCGTGAGGTGGAGCCCGGAGACGAGACGGTGATAGGCGGACTGGTGGTGCGTGCCGTGCCGGCCCGGCACGACGGGCGGCGGCTGCCGCTCGGACCGCACCGCTCCCCCGCTCTCGGCTACGTCGTCGAGGGCGAGGCCCGGACCTACTTCGCCGGGGACACCGGCCTGTTCGACTCGATGGCCGCGGACGTCGGACCGGTCGACGTGGCGCTGCTGCCGGTGGGCGGCTGGGGCCCGTACCTCGGTGAGGGGCATCTGGACGCGGGCCGGGCCGCCGAGGCGCTGGCCCGGCTGGCGCCGCGCAGCGCGGTGCCGGTGCACTACGGCACGTACTGGCCGATCGGGATGGACGCCGTACGCCCCCACGAATTCCACGCGCCCGGCGACGAGTTCGTGCGTCTCGCGGCCGAGCTGGCTCCCGGGGTGGCGGTGCACCGGCTCGGGCACGGGGAGAGCGTGCGCCTGGAGGTCGCACGGTGACACCGCTGGCCGCCGCACCACTGACCGCCGTGTCGGCTCTGGCCGGCGCGCCACTGTCCGCACTGGCCGCCGCGCCGGCGTCCGGCCTGACGGCTCTGGCCGGCGCGTCGGCGTCCGGCCTGACGGCTCTGGCCGGCGCGCCGGTGTCCGCGGCGACCGCTCTGGCGGCCGCCGTGAATCGGAGCGTGCCGCCGGAGTCCACGCAGCAGGCACTCGGTTATCCGTCGCTGTTCCTGCTGGTGCTGATCGGGGCGCTGGTGCCGGTGGTGCCGACGGGGGCGCTGGTGAGTTCGGCGGCGGTGGTCGCCTTCCACCAGACGGCGCCGTTCGCGCTGGCGCTGGTGTTCGTGACGGCGTCGCTGGCCGCGTTCCTCGGCGACGCGGCGCTGTACTGGCTGGGCCGGCGCGGGATGCGGTCGAAGAACGGATCGCGGTGGCTGGAGGCGATCCGCGCGCGGGCGCCGGAGGACCGGCTGGCGCAGGCGCAGGAGAAGCTGGCCGATCACGGGGTGGCGGTCCTGGTGCTGTCCCGGCTGGTGCCGGCGGGCCGTATCCCGGTCATGCTGGCCTGTCTGATGGCGAACTGGCCGCTTCGCCGCTTCGCCCGGGGCAACCTGCCGGCCTGCCTGGCCTGGGCCGTGACGTACCAGCTGATCGGGATCCTCGGCGGTTCGCTGTTCAGTGAACCGTGGGAAGGCGTGGTCGCGGCGGGGGGGGGGGCCCGGGGGGACGCCCAGCCCCCCCGCCCCGAGGGGGCCCCGCCCGACGACCCCCCCCACGGCGGGACCGCAGGCGGCAAGGGAGCAAAAGAAAA
>NZ_JBEOXO010000042.1:0-63634 GCF_040296605.1 Streptomyces sp. NPDC002088
GCAGTACCGGCACGGCATCCTCGGCGGATTCCTCGCCGGGACGGGCCTCGCTCTCGACAGACCGGACTGACCCTAATACGCCGAAGTCAGTAAGGGGAACCTCTGAAATCTCAACGCACCGGCAAACAAGTCTCGTCGGTTCCCCATCCAATCCGCCGTGACGGGGTGTGCCATGCTGCGGTGCAGTCTGGCACGTATCCACTCGGCTCCATCCGGATGCCCAGAGTGCCATCCCAGACCCGTGCCGGACGTGGTGCAGCCGCCGAGCGGGGAGTGAGTGTCCGGGGCCTCGCGGGAGGGACCACCGTGACCGCCCCTCTCTGAGGATCCTGGTTGGGAACAGACAGAGCGCCTCAGCGCTCGGGGGCGGGCGTGCTGCTCGGCGATGAAAGCCTGACGGACCCCGTTTTCGTCTTGCGTCGCCCGCAGCGTTTGCAGGGCGTTCGCGGCACCGGGCAGCTGAACTGGGCCGCATCCCTCCTTTGGCGTGGGCGGGCCCGTTAGCGCTGTATCGGCGCCGGCCGGGTCGTGGTCTTTAGCCGACTGCGCTGTCACTGGCGTCGGCCCACCGCGTGAGGCTGTTCCGGCTGGAGCTTGCGCGCTGGATGGGTGCCGCTGACTGGCCGGCCAGCGGCACCGGGCCGTGGGCGAAAGCCGGCGTGCCGAAGAAGTGCGGACCGGGGTCTGTCAGCGGTCGTGGTTGCTGTGCCGGCGGCGGGTGCGGGGTGCGGGGCGGTTGAGTGTCTCGGCGAGTTGGGTGTCGGGGAGTTGGGGGTAGGGCATGCCGGCGGTGTGGTGGTGGGTGCGGGATTGCCGGAGTGTGGTGAGGAGGTCGTGGTGGCGGCCGGCGGCGCCGTAGAGGCGGGCGAGGCGGAAGCTGGCCTGTGCGGCGGCGGTGTGGTCGGGGTGGGCGTGATGGGTGGCGAGGGCCTGTTCGGCGAGGATGATGGCGTCGTCGAGGCGGCGTGTCTCGGCGTGCAGGAGGGCTTGGAGGGTCAGTGCTCTGCTGTGGCCGCGGTGGTCGCGGCTGGCGTGGGTTTCCCGCAGCGCCCGCTCGGTGAGTTCGCCGGTGTTGCGGGCGCCTTCGTAGAGGGCGAGTTCGGCGAGTCCCAGCGTGGTCCAGGCGTGTCCGCGGCTGTCTCGGACGGTGTGCAGGAGCCGGGCGGCGTGTTCGTAGTGTGTCCGGGCTGCGGCCGATCGTTCGTCCTGCCCGGGCCGGATGCTCGGCGGGTGGCTCGGCCACGCTCCCGCATACCAGCGGCGGGGAAGGGGACAGCCGCCCACCGTGCTTTCCTTCTCGGTGTCGGCGCGGGTGCGCAGGGTCCAGGCGAGACCGCGGATCTCCGCATGGGCAGTGAACAGGGCTTCTGCCTCGTCGAGTTGGATGAGGGCCTGTGCGTAGTGGGCGTGATGCCGGCTGATGACCGCTTGCTCGCGCAGGGCCCAGGCGAGACCGCGGGGAAGGGGAAGAGCGGCGAAGAGCTGTCGGGCCGCGGCCAGCGTGCGGGCCGCCTGCGCCAGGTGACCCTGCTGGCGTTGCAGGATTCCCAGATTGCCCAACGCGTCGCTTTCGCCGTACGGGTCACCCACCAACTGGAAAAGGGCGACCGCTTCGCTGAAACAGGCTGCGGCCTCGCCCGGATCGTTGCCCCCATTGCGTAAGGCCTCACCGAGATTGCGCAGCAGCGCCGCCCGCGCATGGGCGTCACCGAGACGGCCGGCCGCCTGCAGCGCCACCTCGTGGATACGGCGGCTGGTTTCCCAGCGCCACTGATGCTCCAGGGCGATACTCATCGCGTCGGTGATCTCCCAGCACAGCTCCCACCACCCACGTGCGTGCGCATGGTCGATGGCCGCCAGGAGCACGGCGCGTTCAGCTTCGAACCATGCGACCGCTTCGCGTACATCGCCTGCCACTGCCTCGCCCGGCGGTGTATGACGGGCCGCCGAGGTGCGGCCACTGTGGCGGGGGCCTGCCGGCCGCAACAGCGCGTCAGCCACGTCGGCCGCGCTCAGCAGTGCCCCCAGCAAGCGCCGCAGAGCGCTGTCGCTCTCGTCGGCCGGCTGCATGGCTGCCTGTTCCTTGGAGAACGCACGCGCGAGATCGTGCAGTGCGACGCGCTGCCGGCCGTCCTCGCCCCGGCGCGCTTGCACGAGATGAGCCAGCTGCAAGCCCTCCAGACATGCCTCGGCAGAGTTGGCGTCCACATCCAGCAGGGGCGACAGCGCCCACACGGGCAGGTCGGGCACGTCCAGGGCCGACAGCAGCCGCAACGCGCGCTGCTGGCCTGGCGGGCGTGCCTGGTAGCCGGCGAGGAAGGCCGCGCGCACGCTGCGCTCGCCCAGGCTCAGCACGTCCAGCCGCCGGTGGTCGTCAGCGAGGTCGCGGGCGATGGAGTGCACGGTGCGTGCGGGGAACGTGGCCAGTCGTGCTCCCGCGATACGCAAGGCCAGGGGCAGCCCGCCGCACAGGCGGACGACCTCACGGCCGGCTTCGGCGTCCTCTTCGAGGCGGCCGGCACCGCTGATGCGGCACAGCAGGTCCCAGGCTGAGTCCTCGTCCAAGCCGGAGAGCGCGATGCGCTCGCCGACGGCAAGGATCCCCAGAGCATGACGGCTGGTGACCAGGACCGCGCATCCAGGCCCGCCCGGTATCAGGTCGCTGACTTGCTGTTCGTCGGCCGCGTTGTCGAGGACGATCAGCACCTTGCGGTCGGCCAGCCGGGTACGGAACTGCCTGATGCGGGCCATGTCAGTGTCGGGAATCTCGCTGCGGGGCGATCCCAGAGCAACCAGGAAGTCACCCAGGACCTCACCCACAGCCGTACCCCCTCCCTCCGCCCCGTTCAGATCGACGAAGAGCTGACCGTCAGGGAAACGCGGAAGCAGCCGATGAGCGGCCTGCACCACGGCAGCGGTCTTGCCGATACCGCCCGGCCCGTGCAACAGACACGACCCGCTGCCATCGCCCGGACCCTCCACAGCAGCCACCACACGCTCCACCTCCTGGACGCGGCCGGTGAAGTCCGGCAACGCGGCGGGAAGCTGACGTGGAACACCGAGCGATCCATCGAAGCACCACCCATGATCGGCACCTGCTGGCGCATGGGCCGACACCAGCGCCAGCAATTCGTCCACACCCGCCGGATCGTCGCGCAGCGCCAGCACCAGCCTGTGCCGCAGCAGATCCCCAGCAACAGCAGACCGGCCGGCTTCCTCGACCAAAGCCGCCCCTTCATCGCCCGGCAAGCGCGCCGCGAGCCACCGACGCAACCGGCCCAGCCGGTCGGCCACCGACTGCTCCACACCCTCCACCGCGCGATCCGCCAGACCAGCGCCCAGCCTCTGCCCGTACACGGCCACCAGGGCGACCACCGCCGCCACGAGATCCTCGACCGCCATAACCCGCCCCCGTCCGACATTCCGTCCAGGCCGCGCCCTCCACGCACATGACGCCTGCCTGCACCCCCTAGGTCAGGCATGCCCCGGCAACCGGCAGACGGCACCTGACCAGATCCCCAGCAGCGGTCAGCCGGGGCCGAATCGACACTCGGCGGGGGCTGGTGTCCCGTCCCGACGGAGTCCTTCCTGGTCTTCCGGCGGGACGGGAGTTGACGGGGTGGTGCGACCCTGACCCTGCGGTCGCCGTGGGGCCCGGCATGTTCCGGGGCGGGGGAGGCGCGTGGTGTGGGCTAGTGGCGGCGGACGGTGTTCGCACACCGGGTATGGATGTGGCCGGCCCGTGCTGCGCCGCGCTGGGGCTGATCTTGTCGTAGGGCATGGTCGGTTCGCCGTCTTGCAGCGGCTGGTCGCAGGCCAGGCACATGGTCACGTTGGTGAGGGTTTCGTGGTGGTCGCAGAGGGCTGCGAGTGCGCGGGCGAGGCGGCGTGCTGCGGTATGCCGCCGTCGTCCAGCCAGGCGCGCGGAGCCGAGGGTGGGGGGTGCCCGGCGAACGGCAGCTCACCCTGGGGTGTGAAGATCCGCAGCCGGTGGTCCGCCTCCGGGGCGGTGGGGGCAGCACGAATGTGGTCTCGGACAGATTCGTCCAACGCGCCAGGCACTGCATCTCCTCATCGGTCAGGTCCGTCCCGTCCCGGACGACCGCGACCGGGTTGCCGGAGTAGGGGCTCGTGGAAAACACGTCGACCTGCGCGAAGGAGCGGGTCGCGGCATGGTCATCAAGGGCCTTTCAAGCGGCTGCAGCGGATTCTGTGCGTCCCATCCGTCGGTGGAAGCAGGTCCATTCCAACGGGCGCCCGCACGGTCCCGTGGTCAGCGACTTGGGTGGCTTTGTTCACGGGAACGGTCTTGTCAGACGGCCTTGACGACGGTGCCGGTGCCTTCGAGTGCGGTGACCTCGTCGGCGGGTGCTGTGGTGTCGGTGACGAGGGCGTGCAGGAGTGTGGAGGGGCCGACGTAGGCGTAGGCGGTGTGGCCGAGTTTGCTGCCGTCGGCGGCGACGATGATGCGGCGCGCGGAGGCGATACCAGCCTTCTTCACGGCCGCATCATCGAGGTCGTAGGCGGTCAGGCCCTCGGCCGCGCTCAGACCACAGCAGCCCATGACGGCAGTGTCGAAGCGCAGTGCCGTCAGGGAGGCGAGGGTGAGGGGGCCGGTGAGGGCTCCCTCGGCGGCCCGGGGCTGCCCGCCGGGCACCATCAGCGTGGCCGGGCTCGGGCCCTCGCCGAGTACATGGATGGCCTGCAAGGACAGGGGCATCACGGTGACCGGCCGCCGGCGCAGCAGGTGGGCGATCTCCAGGCAGGTGGTGCCGCTGTCGAGGAGGACGGTCTCGCCGTCGGCGATGAGCGAGGACACCTTAGCCGCGATGCGGCGCTTGGCCTCGACGGCCTCGTGAGCACGCAGCGCGAAGGGCGGTTCCCTACTTCATCCTTTGCGGCACCGTGATGGGCACCTGGGTGGTGAACATCCCCGCCATCGAGGAACGCGTGGGCATCAGTCACGCAACGCTCGGGGGACTGCTGGTGCTGCTGGGGCTAGGCTCCTTCGTCGGTATGCAGGTGGCCGGGCGTCTGACCGACCGTCTCGGGGCGCGCATAGTCGTCCCCGCCACCGGCGTGCTGAGCAGCGCGGCCCTGGTACTGCTCGGCCTTCCCCGGGAGCCGTGGACGCTGGCAGGTGCCCTGTTGGCCTTCGGGTTCTGCAACGGCTGCCTGGACGTGAGCATGAACGCCCACGCCGTGCACGTAGAGAAGGCGTACGGCCGTCCCGTCATGTCTGCCTTCCACGCCACATTCTCGGTCGGCGGTGTCCTCGCCTCGCTCGTCGGAGCGGCCACGGCGAGCACCGGCCTGAGTCCGGTCGCGGGCATGGCCGCAATGGGAGCCCTCGGCTTCGTGATCGCCCTGGCGTCGGCACGCGCCCTGCTGCCGGCCGCACCCACCGCTGCCGACATCGACTCTGCGGAGGAGGCCCAGCAAACGCCGCCCGAAGAGCGCTGCAGCACCAGCGGGCGTATCTGGATCCTCGCCGCCCTGGCGCTGATGGTCGTGCTGTGCGAGCCTGACCGTCGTGGAGGCTTGCGGCGGACTGCTCGCAACAGTCGTCGACACCACTGCCCCTACCGCCTTGGCCCCGCATGTTTTCGGCGCCTCCGACCCGGAGGGCTTCGCCGCTATGGGCGTCGTCGAGGTCCTCGTCCACACCCACGACATAGCTCAGGGAATGCGCCTCGCCTGGGAGCCCCCACCGGACTTGAGCGAGCGAGCCCTTGCGCGACTGTTCCCCGACGTCTCCATCACGGGTACTCCGTGGTCGACCCTTCTATGGGCTACCGGACGCTCAGAGGCACCTGATCGCCCCCGCCGGACGAACTGGCGCTGGTACGGCGCACCGCGCGGCCGTGTGTGCGGTTGAGACTGGTGAGCTCGCATGTTGATGTGTCGCGTACTCGCGAGCGATCTGACGTCTTCGTCACGAAGAGTGATTCCTCTCAGGGTCGTGCGGCGGCCAATATGGACGGAAGTCGGGGCGGATGGGGCATGAGGTGTACTGCGGGCGGCAACTGGCGGCGGACCCAGATCGTGTTCTCTCATGGCACTGGGCGGGCATCGGATGCGGCGCTACCGTTCTGGCAGGACCATCTGGGGGAGGGCGGAACGGGGATGCTGGAGCAGGCGTTGGTCGCGTTGGCCGCGGCGGGCGGTACCGCGGTGGCGCAGGCCGCGGGGACGGATATGTGGACCGGGTTGCGGCAGGCGATAGCCCGATGGTTCGGCCGGGGAGACGAGCAGCGCGAGCGGGCGGAGCTGGAGCGCCTGGACCAGACCGCAGGCGAGCTCGAGACCGCAGAGGCGGCCGCGGCGGAACGGATGCGTATCCGCCAGGAGGCGGCGTGGCAGGCCCGCATCGAGGCCCTGCTGGAAGGCCTGGACGGCACCGAGCGAGCCAAAGCGGCCGACGAGCTGCACGCCCTGCTGGCCCAGCACACCCGCCAGGGCGGGGTGTCGGCCGGTCAAGGCGGAGTCGCCGCGGGCGGCAATGTGGATATCCGCGCCGAGAAGGGCTCGATCGCAGCCGGGCTCATCCACGGAGGCGCGCACATAGGTTGCCCTCCGGTGCCGGATCCGTCCCAGGGCTGAACGGACCGGCCAGTTCAAGCCCACCACCCCCTGCTGCGGGCACCGCCAAACTGAAGAGCGTCACGGTCCAAGCTACCCACAACAGCATGGCGGTCGGCATCGCCGACCAGGTCATCTACCATGCCGCGCCCCGCGCCCCGGCATCCTGGCCGCACCAGGCCGGTGTGATTCCCCCTCGAGCGCAGTCCTTCCAGCAGCGCGCCGAGGTGGAGAAGCTGCGGGCGGCGGCGGACGACGACGGCACCGCCGTGCTGGGCCAGGTCCTCGTCGGCATGGGCGGCGTGGGCAAGACCCAGCTCGCCGCAGCCTACGCCCGTACCGCCTGGCTCGATGGCGCCCTGGACGTCCTGGTCTGGGTCACCGCCAGCACCCGCTCGGCGGTGGTGACTGGCTACGCGCAGGCCGGCGTCGATCTGTGCCGGGCCAACCCCGACAACCCCGAGCAGGCCGCGCGGACCTTCCTGGCTTGGCTGGCGCCCAAGGCTGGGGCGGAGCCATGCCGGTGGCTGATCGTCCTGGACGACATCGCCGACCCCGACGACTTGCGCGGTCTGTGGCCTCCTCCCAGCCCGTACGGCCGGATCCTGGCCACCACCCGCCGTCGGGATGCCGCCCTGCTCGGAGACGGCCGCCGCCTGGTCGAGGTCGGCCTGTTCACCAAGGCCGAAGCCGTCGCCTACTTCACCGCCTCCCTGGCCGCCCATGGCCGCAGTGAACCCGCCGACCAGCTCACCGTTCTGGCCCGCGAACTCGGGCACCTGCCCTTGGCCCTGGCCCAGGCCGCCGCCTACCTCGTCGACACAGGCGAGGACGTGGCCGTCTACCGTTCGCTGCTCGCCGACCGCGCCACCGCTCTTGCTGAGACCGCCCCCGATGTTTTGCCCGACGAACAGACCCTCCCCCTGGCCGCCGCCTGGTCCCTGTCCATCGACCGCGCCGACGCCCTCCGCCCCACCGGCCTGGCGCGCCCGATGCTCCATCTGGCCGCCCTGCTCGACCCCAACGGCATCCCGCAGGACGTCCTGACCAGCCAGCCCGCCCTGACCCACCTTGCGCAGCGTCGCACGCGAACTGGCCAAAACCTCGCCGAAGAACCGGACCCAGTCTCTCTCCGGGACGCGGTACGCGCCCTGCGCGTCCTGCACCGGCTCAGCCTCATCGACCACACCCCCGGCACCCCCCACCGGGCCGTCCGCGTCCACCAGCTCATCCAGCGCGCCACCCGCGACGCCCTCAGGCCCACCCAACACGACCAGCTTGCCCGCATCGCCGCCGACGCCCTCATGGCTGCCTGGCCCGTCATCGAGCGCGACACCGACATCGCCCAGACCCTGCGCGCCAACGCTGTTGCCCTCGCCGCGCACGCCGAAGCTGCTTTGTACCTGCCCGATGTACACGCGTTGATCGACCGCACGGGCGAAAGCCTCGGCGCCAACGGCCACTTCACCGACGCCATGAACCACGCCCACTACGTCGCCACCACTACCCTCCACCATCACGGTCCCGATCACCCACGTATCCTGGCCGCCTTGGGCGACCTGGCCATGTGGCGGGGCTATACGGGGGATGCGGCCGGAGCCGCAGACGCCTTCGCCGCACTGGTGGAGCACAAGGTGCGGGTCCTGGGCCCCGACCACCCCTCCACCCTCACCACGCGGCACAGGCTTGCCCACTGGCGAGGGGAAGCGGGGAATGCGGCTGGAGCCGTGGACGCCTTCGAGCAGCTGCTGGAGGACCGGGTGCGGATCCTAGGCGAGGACCACCCGCGCACCCTCGCCGCCCGGCACGGCTTGGCCTACTGGCGGGGCCGGGCGGGGGATGCGGCCGGAGCGGTGGGTGCCTTCGAACAGCTGCTGGAAGACCGGGTGCGGATCCTGGGCGAGGACCACCCTGATGTCCTCGACACCCGCAGCGACCTGGCCCAGCAGCGGGGCCGGGCGGGGGATGCGGCCGGAGCGGTGGTCGCCTTCGAACAGCTGCTGGAGAACCAGATACGGGTGCTGGGCGAGGACCACCCAGGTACTCTCGCCACCTTGTGGAACCTGGCCCGACAGCGGGGCCGGGCGGGGGATGCGGCCGGAGCCGCAGACGCCTTCGCCGCACTGGTGGAGCACAAGGTGCGGGTCCTGGGCCCCGACCACCGCGATACCCTCATCACCCGGCACGAGGCGGCCACCTGGCAGCGCTTCGCCGGGGATGCTGCCGGAGCCGCACATGCCCTCGCCGCACTGCTGGAAGACCAGATGCGCGTGCTGGGCAGGGACCACCTCGACACGCTCACCACCCGGCACGAGCTGGCCAACCGGCAGGGCGAGGCGGGGGATGCTGCCGGAGCCGCACATGCCTTCGCCGCACTGCTGAAAGACATGGCGCGGGTGCTGGGCCCCTTCCACCCCCGTACCGACACCACCCGGCGCACCCTGCACTCCTGGCAGGAAGAGGCGAGGTCAGCCCGACTGTCGAGTAACGATCCGTAAGACACAAGATCGGCGCGGTATTCCCGAGGGCCCGGAGTGTCACGTAGGCCCTATACGCTCTGGACCGCCGCCAGCCGTGCGGTAATCCATGCTCGGCCGATTACGACGACTCCGATCTCCCGTCGTACACCCAGGAGGAGGACGGGGTGGTCTTCATCTACCACGGCCCGGGCGAGGTCGACGTCGAGACGACGGCCGAGCTGGCGGCGCAGGCCGCCGACGGAGACGACGAGGGGGACGAGCAGTGGTGACCGCCGGCGCAGCTCCCCCATACGCGATTGACCCTTGCCTGGCGCAGCACGGTGATCGACTGCGAAAACGACGCGGCGTCTGGCAGAGCTTCTGACCCGCCTCCCGCCCCGGGACCCGGGGCGGGACGCGAACCATCATCCACGGCTGTGGCGGCTGCCGCCAACCGGCGTCTCCCGCGAAACGCGTAGTACTCGGTGGTCTCATCCACCAGGCACTCACCGACATCGAAGATCACAGCGCCAATCATGCGGGCAGCGTAGCTGTGGGCAGCGTCGGACTATGAGCTGAGGGTGCAGCGGCAGCGCGCCACGAGCCCGGAGGCATCTGGCACGCTTGGGTTCTCACGACGTGGTGGGCGATTGGGGCTGTCCCTGCGTGGCGGAGGACGGGTGCCCATGCGCGCTCGTTTCGACCGCCCCGAGCCCCGTCGCGTCTCGCTGGGCGAGTACCCCATGTGGGACCGGGCTCTCGCCCTCCTCAACCGGGACCTGGCGGTGACTCTTCCTGAGCAGAAACCCCTGTAACTTCCGGCCCTTCCGCCCTACGATGCCGACGAGCCGGAGAACGTCTACGTCGCTCTGGCCAACGGCGAGTGGCACGGCATACGGTACCCGGAGTCGGCGACGACCCCGCTTCTGCGCTGGCGATCGTCGCTGATGCCGCGCAGGAGACCGTCACCGAGCGTCTGTGGCAGGTCGTGTCCGTCCCCGCGAACGGCAGCCTCGCCTCCTGGCAGGGCGCCAACTCACCGGCGTACGACTTCACACTGAACGGGGAGAGCGGCAGCAAGGCGTGACGGCACGCGGCTGGACAGGAGCGCCCTCCCTCAGCGGGCGAGCTGGAACACGGGATTCTTCGTGGACAGGAGCCGGGACAGCTCGGCTTCGGTCACGGCGACGGTCACCTTGTCCTTGGCCGCGGAGAACTCCAGGACCGTGACACGCGCTGCTGGGCCCTTCTGCGAGAGCGGCAGGACCAGAAGGATGTCGCCTCGGTCCAGCATGAACACGGGGCGCTGGACGGTGAGCGTGGTGACGACCCGGCCCGTGAGGCCCGGCTCGGGGAGGACCGGGCCGAGGTCGTAGGGGGACACTTGTGCGTGCTCGCCGATCGGCCGCAGTGTGTACCGGCCGACCAGGCCGGGCGCGGGACCGGACAGGTCGGCGGCGGTCAGGACATGAAAGTCCGGCAGATCGCGGGAGGCCGTCACCCCCTCGTCCCGGAACGCGTCCGGCAGCGCCGCGCCGAGGATCGCGAGCACGCCCAGGCAAAGGGCGATCAGCAGAGGCCGGCGTCCGGGCGACGGGGCGCCGTGCGCCAGCGGCTGCGGTTCCTCGTCGAGTGTCGGCGGATGGGGTTCCTCGTCGGGAGTCGGCGGGGGCGGTTCCGCCTCGGGAGTCCCGGACACCGGCAGGGGTGGTCCGGTCCGGGGCGGCGTCGCCGGCGAGGCGGGATCCGTGTCGGTGGGCGCCGGGTAGCCCAGCAGATGGGCCGAGCCGCTGTCCGGGCGACCGCGCTGCCAGAGCTGGTGGATCTGCTCCCACTGCCTGAGCTCCGCGGCCCAGCTCTCGGGCCTGCTCAGGCCCATCGCGTCGAGCAAGAGCCAGCGATGCACGTCGAAGGCCGTGCGCACCAGCTCGCCGTAGCGCGCGGCGGCCCCCAGGGCGCCACGGTATCCGGCCCAGGCGAGGAGCCCGCCGGCCCAGAGCAGCAGCGGGGCCCAGTACCAGGGCAGAATCACCGCCGCGACCGGGCACGCGACCAGCGCGAACAGGCCGCCGAGCGCGCTGACGGAAATCATGAGCTCGAGGGAGGCGGCCGCCTGCCCGAAGAGGATCGTGAAGGGCTCCGGCAGTGCCGTGTAGAGCCGCGGCCATGCGGTGACAGCATCCATGCCGTAGCGGTCCGCCTGCTGTTCGGCGGCGGCGAGGATGTTCCCCAGCCGGGTGGGCATCAGCCGGTCGGGAGTGGGTGAGGTCCACGGACGTTCCGGATCGGCCGCGGCAGCGATGCGCTCCCGGCCCGACCGCATCAGGGCTTTCCCGCCGGGCAACGGCGACCAATACCCCTCGTACAGTCTGACGACAGCGGGGCGGAACCCGGCCAGGATCTCCGCGGCGAGCACGGTCGTCGTGAGGAACACCACGCCGGCAACGGCTCTGGCCTGTCCCGGCAGGTCCGCCCACCAAGCCTCGGCCCGTGCGGTCCCGACCGCCGCGACCCCGACGACGGTCAGCGCCGAGACGAAGAGCAGCACCGGCAGCCAGGTGGTGATCAGCCTTCGCCGGGCCAGCAGCCCGCCCGCCGTTTCGAGCAGCCCGTTCATGCCGTCAGCTCATGTCCGCGTCAAGTACGTGGCCGCCCGCGCACATGGTCCGTGCCGTGGGTAGAAGGTAGTCGTAGGAGTTCGTCCTTCTGCACTGCCGGCACCGGACGAGGACTCTGCGCCGCATGGGCCGCGCCTCCCCGTTGAGCGCCGCGTCCTGCCCGTCCGCCTCCCGGTAGGTGCGGGACATGTTCAGGCGGCCGAACTCGACGATGTCGGCGGCCTGGAGAACGCCCAGCACCGTGTCGCCACGCATCACCACGAGCCCCGGCAGACCTTGGCTCAGGAGCCGCTCGAGGTCGGGATCCGCCCGGAGCTCGGAGGCCGGCAGATCCGGCTCCACTGCGAGCACCGGGTGGGAACGCCCTGGGCCGTCGATCCGCACGGGCAGCCCGGCGTCGTCCTGGACGAGGGTGAACCGAGCCGGAAGCCGGCTCATCAGATCCGCGACGACCAGGGCCACTCGTTCCTCCGTCTGTGGGGCTGCGTCGATGACACAATGTCAAAATAACTCCGCAGGGGTGGGGTTCAGAGTCGATCTCGCGCATTCGGGCGGCTACATGACGGATTGCGGTGCCCGCGACCTCCGGCTCGTCGTCGCGCCGGAGCGGGTCTCCCTGGTGACGGGGGCGGGAGACACCCTTGCTTCAGGAGCCCCCGAGCCCGTCGAGCGACGGCTGGAGGACCTGCTGTGGCGGCTCGACCTCGCCCGCCGCGGAGGTTCGAGCGCCGAGGTCGCGTATCGGCTCCGGCTCGTCGGGGAGGCCCTCGGTGAGGCGTTCTGCGCCGGGCCCGTCGGTGAGGCGCTGGCCGAGCGCATCGCGCAGGCCGCAGGGCTCCCGGTGCGACTGGGTATCGTGGCCGAGCACCCGCGCGTCGCCGATCTGCCCTGGGAGGCCTGCGTCGTGGCCGGGCAGACCCGGCCGCTCGCACTCGTCCCCGGGCTCGAAGTCTTCCGGATGGTCTCCACCGCCGGGAACCGCACGGCCAGCGAACTGCGGGCGCCCCTGCGGGTCCTTGTCGTCCTCGCGGCCCCGGACGACGGCCCTCCCCTCGATCTGGAGGCCGAAGTCGGCCGCATCCACGAGGCGTTGGGCTCGTCCCTCCAGCTCGCCGACGGCCGGGTGCGCCTGCTGAACCAGGGAACACGCACCGCGCTCACCGAGGCGCTCGCCGAAGAACGCTTCCATGCCGTCCACATCGCCTGCCACGCACGCCCCGGAGAACTGATCCTCGAGGACGAGTACGGCAACGCCCAGCCGGTGACCGCCGCAGAGCTGGCCTCGGCCCTCACCGGCACACAACTGCCGCCGCTGGTCGTCCTGTCCGGCTGCTCGACCGCGCTCGGTGTGCCGGCCGACGGCGAGGAACAGACCGCGGCCGCGCTGCCGGGACTGAGCCGTCAGCTTGTCGCAGCGGGCATCCCCGCCGTGCTGGCCATGACCGCGCCGGTCACCGACGACTTCCCGTCCCGGCTGGCCGAGCGTTTCTACCAGGGGCTCGCGACAAGCCCGGAACCGGAGATCGTGACCGTTCTGTCCGAGGCCCGCCGCGACCTGGAGGCGGCACGACTGGAATGGGCCACGGGGGCCCGCGACACGGAACTCGTCGAGTGGGCCACTCCAGCGCTGTTTCTCGGTGGGCCGTCACGCCCGCTGTTCCGCATCGGCGACGGCACCGACCCCGACGTCCGCGACACTCCGCCGGTTTCCGCATCACTTGTCGGCCGCAGATTCGAACTCCGTGCCCTGAGCCGGTTCCTGGCCTCCGACGAGAACTCCCACATCGTGCTCCACGGCATCGAGGGGATCGGAAAGTCCAGGATGGCGGAGGAGCTGGTCCGTCTGCTGAGCGAGCCGGACACACCGGCCGTGGTGGTCAGGGGCGCGACCACCGCCGCCGAGATCGCCGCGGCCCTCCCCGGCGGCGGAAGACCCGCGATTGTGTTCTGCGACGCCTTCGAGCACAACCTCGTCCGGCTCGCATCCGGCAGGCACACCATCCGCGACGGGCAACTCGCCGGATTCCTCAGCGAGTTGCTCAGTCCGGAGGGCACCGTCAAGGTTGTCTTCACCAGCCGCCACCCCTTCCACCTCGGGCACGGCCATGACACGGCCGTCCTGCTCTACCAACCGTGGCTGCTGGACGACGCGTTCACCAAGATGATGATGTTCCGGCTTCCCGCCGTGGACGCGCTCCCGGAGCAGGCCCGTGCCGAGGTGCTCACGATGATCGGCGGGCATCCGCGGGCCCTGGAACACCTCCAGTCGCTGCTCGAAGCCGACGGGGACGCGGCCCGGTCCATGGCGGCGTGCATCGACCTGCTGACGCAGGAGTGCGACCTCGAACGCGTCCTCGCGGAACTCGATGAGACAGCCCTGACGGTCCTGCAGGACGCGTCGGTCCACCGCCGGGCTGCGAAGGAGAGCGCGGTGCTCGCGCGCCCGGCGCACGTTCCGGAGAACGCATACCCCGAGGCTCTGCGCGTGCTCATCGCCGAGGGACTGATCGTCCGGCAGGGCAGCACCGAGCACGGCGAACCCACGCTCCTCGTGCCGCGTTGGATCGCCACTGTCCTCGAACACCGCGCCGACGCAGCTTCGTTGGCGGAGTCGCACGGCAAGGCGGCCTACACGATCCGCATGGAGCTCGCCTCGGAGGACGACGCCGACGTGCGGGTCGACCTGCTCCTGGCGGCGTACTACCACCACCAGCGTGCCGGAGAGCAACACCACGCCAACGAGGCCATCGACCGGCTCACCGAGATCTGGTTTCCGCGCGGACAGTGGCGTCGGCTGGAGCGGATGCACCACGAGAACCTGAGGTGGCTGCCCCCGGACGGCGCGGAGGTTGGCGCCGCTCACCAGGAACTCGCCCGGCTGCACGTCTCGCGCGGCGATCTCGAGGGGGCCCTGCACCACGCCACGATCGCGCTCGGTGTCTTCGAGCGCGTGGGAAACCGGCCACGCATGGCGGACATGCGTCACGCGCTGGGCGTCATCGACGCACAGCGCGGCCGGTTTCCGGCCGCGGCCGCGCACTGCGAGGCGGCCCTGGAACTCGTCTCGGACCTGGACGCGCCGGACGTCGTCGCCTCCTGCCACATGCTCCTCGGAGGCATCGCAGCGCTGGTGGGCGACGACCAGGCAGCCCGGGAGCACTACGACCGGGCGATCGCGTTCTGGACCGAGCCGGGATCCGACGAGCCCCGAGCCGAAACAGCGATGATCTACAAGAATCTCGCCACCCTGCACCATCGAAGGGGCGAGTACGAGGAGGGCGCCGAGGCCCTGCGGAAGGCCGAGGCCATCTACCGGGAACTCGGCGACGTCGACGGGCACGCCATGGTCTGGCACGAGCTCGGATTCGTGGCCCAGGCCACGCGGGACAATGCCGGGGCGACCGCCTGGTTCCGCGAGGCCGCCCGCCTCAGGGAGTCCCTCGACAACCGTTCCGGAGCAGCCCTGCATTACCACGAGCTGGGCATCCTCGCCACGGACCGCGGAGATCTGGAAGGGGCCTCCGCCTACCACCGCAAGGCCCTGCTCGCCTGCAAAGAGGCCGGCGACCAGAGCGGCGTCGCCTCCTCCCTCCACGAGCTGAGCCTGGTCGCATGGAAGCGCGGCGACACCGCGGAAGCGCGTGCCCTGGCTCAACAGGCCCTGAGCCTCAAGGAGGAGACGGGCGAGCGCCCCGGTGTCGCTGCCACCCTCAATCTCCTGGGCAGACTGCTGGAGCAGGAAGGCGAGATCGACGAAGCCCTCGCCCACTTCGGCCGAGCCGCGGAGCTGAGCACCGAACTCGGCTTGCTCGGGGACATCTCGACCGCGCACCGCTCGCTGGCCCGGATCGCTCTGGGCCAAGGCCGTCACGACGACGCGGCGTCCGCCGCCACCGTCGCGCTGGCCGCGGACAGACGCCGCAGCCGATCCGACGCCGTCGTGGCCAGCCTGCTCCTGCTCGCCCGGGTGCGCTTCTCCCAGTCGGATTTGCCCGCCAGTTCAGTCCTCTACGAGGAGGCGTTGGAACTCGCCGCCACCGAGAACAACCGCACCGACATCGCCGAAGCCCACAACCAGCTGGGCGTCATCGCGCTGATGACGGGAGAGCTCACCAAAGCGCGCGTCCACCTGGACGCGACCTTGAGTCTGGCCCGCTCCATGGACGACCGCTACAACATCGCGGGCGGCCTCCGGAACCTGGCCAACGTCGACCGTCTCGAAGGCGACCTGGACCAGGCCTTCGCCCGCTATCAGGAAGCGCAGGAGATCTTCACCTCCGTCGACGCCGTTCAGGAAGCCACCGCCGGCCACCACGAGCTCGCCACGATCCACCGGCAACGCGGAGAGACGGACCAGGCGCTGGCCAGGCTCAAGCGCTACGCCGACGCCGCGACGGCCTCCTCGGACACCCGCGCCTACACCGAGGCCCTCCACGACATGGCCGAAATCAGAATCGAACTCGGGCTCGGCAAGGAGGCCGTCCTCTCCGCGCTCCAGGCGTTCGTCACGAGCGTCGCCTTCGGAACCGCCTTCCAACGGAAGAGCCTCGAGCTGCTCCTGCGCCTGCGCGACTCCCTCGGCGCGGCGGCATTCCGCCGGATCCTGGAAACTGAAAGCCGGCCGGAGGCGGCCGCCTCGATCACCGAGCTTCTCGACGCCCTGGGGAGCGCATCGGACACCACGGCGGACATCGACCGGTGATTCGGTTGACGGGCCCGAGTAGGCCCCGGCTACCGTGTGCGTGTTCGTGCCGAGGAGTGTTGTCGAGGAGGTGTCGACCGATGGCTGCCACTGCGCTGCCCGCATCCCGATCATCACGTCCACCTCCGTGGCTGCCAGCTGACCACAACTCCTATTGTCAGGGCAGCCCTTGTGAAGGGTCACCCTTGACTTCCATCTCTGCTTTTCCGCGCTCGCTCCCTACGGCTGGGAGGACGCTTGGGCGGACGCGTTCGCCCCTAACGATGCCGAAGGACTGCTGGCCGGGCGGGTCGTCCGGGTCGACCGCGGGCAGTGCGACGTCGTCACCGCGGACGAGATGGTGCGCGCGGGCCAACCCCCGCTATGTACGGACGTGTCTGCCGCGCCGTACCGCCTTCGTGCGCTCCACCTCCTCCGAGCGGTCCGAGGGGCAGATTCTCGCCGCCAACGTCGACCACGCGGTCGTCGCCGTGTCGCTGGCCGTCGAACTCGACCTCGGCCGCATCGAGCGGTTCCTCGCCCTCGCTTGGGAGAGCGGGGCACAGCCCGTGGTCGTGCTCACCAAGGCCCCGGTAACACCCAGCCGTTTCGGTCTGCGAGTGACCCTTGCCAAGCCGCAGAGGACGCCCAGGCCCTCTTGGCGAACGCCTCGCCGTTTGACAAGTTTCTGCGCATTGGGGTGCGCTGCGCTCGCGGTCGCGTCATGATCCCCAGAACAGCCGGTTCGGCCAGCGGGTGGCGGAATTGATCGAGACGGGGGAGGCGGGGCAGTGCGAGACCAGCTCCTGGGGGGCCGCTACCGGTTGGTGCGGCAGCTCGGCGAGGGCGGCATGGGGCAAGTGTGGGAGGCACAGGACGAATCGCTGGGCCGACGCGTCGCGGTCAAGGTGATCTCCCTGCTTGCCGGCGGCGGAAGCCATGGCACCGAGGCACGCGCCAGGTTCCTGCGCGAGGCACGGATCACCGCCCGACTGCAGCACCCCAACATCGTGACCATCCACGACCTCGGGGAGACAGATACCGGGGACAACCGTGCCCCGTTCCTGGTGATGGAACTGGTCCGGGGCGAGGGCCTGGACGCGAAGCTGCGTCGAGGCGTCGTCACCTTGCCGGAGGCTGCCCGATGGGGCATCCAGATATGTGACGCATTGGCTGACGCGCACGACGCCGGGATCATGCACCGGGACATCAAACCGTCCAACATCCTCGTCACGCCTTCCGGTGCCGTGAAGGTCCTCGATTTCGGCGTTGCGAGGGCGGCCGACCCCTATGCGACCGCGGACCGCCTGACCCAGACCGGCTTCATCGTGGGCACGCCCCCGTACATGGCGCCTGAACAAGCACGTGGTTTCCCTGAACCGCGCAGCGACCTGTACGCGCTCGGCTGCCTTCTCTTCGAACTGATCACGGGCCAACTGCCGTTCCGGGCCCCCGACACTGTGGGCTACCTGTCGGCGCACCTCACGCAGGCCCCGCCCACCCCCAGCTCGGTATCCACGGGCATCCCACCCGCCTGGGACAGCCTCGTGCTCACCCTGCTCCACAAAGACCCCGACGAGCGGTACCCGAACGCGGCCACCCTCTCCCAGGCACTACGACAACTCGACCACACCCACGTCCCCACAACCGCCGGGCCGAGCCGTATCCCCCCACACATGGAGCCCCGCGCTGCTCTCCTCGCCCAGCTCGCTACCGCCATGCGGGCCGCGCATGGCGTCGGCGCGACCCGTATCCCTGACGCTCTGAGCCGCACACAGCACGTTCTGCGACAACTCGACCACGCACCCGAGCCCGCGCCGCCAGCACCCGAGTCCACCCCATCCCCCACAATGCCCGGCACGACTCCGCTTGCCGAGGTCATCACCCAGCGCAGTACCCGGGTCCTGGAACCCGAACCTCTCAGGCATCATCTGACCTCCGAAGATGATCCGGGCACGAAGCCCGGGCCCTATCCTCGACGGTCCGCGGTCAGAACCGCGACTGCCGTGACAGCGTTGGTATGCCTTCTCACGGTTCAGGTCATCCCCTTCGCGGCCGCCCAAGCCGTCGACACCGGTGAGATAACGAGCGACGAACGGACGGTGCAGATGGTGCTGTTCGGCGTTATGGCGGCCGTGCTTGCCATCGGTGTGCTGCTGCTGCTCGTGCGGAACACGGCCGGACGTTGGCTGATCATGGCAGGTGGCATCGGCCTGGCTCTGCAAGCGGTGAATGCCATGCTCTTCTTCAACTGGATCGGCCTCGCCCTGCGAGGGGTCCTACCGCTGGCCGCCGTCACAGCGGCCCTCTCCGTCATCCTGGCCGTGCTTTCGTCCAGCCGCAGCAGACGTCAGCGGCCACGCTAGCGTCTACAGGTCCTCGCGCTCGTCGGCGACGGTCCTGCGGATGATCGAAGCGCTTTCCACAGATGGCCGTTCGTCCATGAAGAACTGTGGGCGGGCAAGATCGTCCGCGCTATGACGGCCCATCCCACCGGGCTCAGCCCGCGGGAGCTGGAGCGGGAGATGGGACTGACGCCGCCGCAGATCGTGGCCGAGTCCGCGTGGCTGGACGAGCGGCGTCGCCGCCCACCAGGTCGTGCTGGAGGGCCTGGCGAGCCGGCTGGGACAGGCGGCGGGTCATCAGAGTGATCGCAGCCCAGGTGATCAGGGCCTCGCTGTGCTGCGGGAGGCGTTCGTAGTCGCGGACGAGGCGGCGGGCGTGCATGATCCATTCGAGGCTGCGTTCTGCCACCCACCGTCTGGGCAGCACCACGAACCCTTTCATGTCGTCAGAGCGTTTGACGATCTGAAGGGTGAGCCGGCACTTCTCGGCCGCCCAGTCCACCAGCCGGCCCGCATAGCCGCCGTCCGCCCAGACGAGACGGACGGAGAAATACAGCGTGCGCAGCCGCTCAAGCAGCGGCACCCCAGCGTTGCACGCCGCGGTCACCACCACCGCCAGAACCAGGCCGAGACAGTCCACCACCAAGTGCCGCTTGCGGCCTCCCACCTTCTTTCCACCGTCCCAACCGGACGTTGAGTGCGGGATGTTTGCTGCTGCCCGCACCGACTGCGAGTCCACGATCGCGGCCGTCGGGTCCACCTGGCGGCCCTCCTTCTGGCGCACCCTGTTGCGCAGCCGGTCGTGGAGCTCGGCAAGCAGGCCCGTGACCTGCCAGCGGCGGGCGAAGGCGTGCACCCGCCGATACGGCGGGAAGTCCGCAGGCAGGTTGGCCCACTTGACGCCGTTGTCGACCACATAGCGCACCGCATCCAGCATCCAATGCCACGAAGTTAAGGCCCTGTTGGCGGTGTCAAGCGTGGCGGGAGACAGAAGGGGCCTCTGCTATCCAGGGGATCGACCAAGATCTTCCTGAGAAAGCAGAGGCCCAGTGGCCAAGTCTGTCATGGGCGGAACCGATGACGTGTTCGCGCCTGGTCATATTGGTGAGTTAACGCAGGTCATCCCGCCCGAGTTGGTGGATGCGGTACTGGATGAGAGCGGGGCTCGCGAGCGACGACTTCGGAGCCTCCCCTCTCGCGTCGGGGTGTATTTCGTGCTCGCGCTTGGGCTGTTCGAGCATCTGGGCATCGGACTGGTGTGGGGCAAACTCGGGGCCGGACTGGCCGCCCGGGTGCCGCAACCCTCGGAGAAGGCACTTCGCGATCTGCGTCGGCGGGTCGGGGTGGCCCCGCTCAAGCGGCTGTTCCACGTGCTGGCCGGCCCGCTGGCCCAGCCGTCCACACCCGGAGTGCGCTACCGCCGCTGGCGCACGGTCGCCTTCGACGGCTGCGGGAGCCTGTCCGTCCCCGACCACGAGCGCAACCGGTCCTGGCTCGGCAGTACGGCCGACCGGACGGGCCGTCGCTCCGGGCGGCTATGCGTGCCGTAGGGCCAGAGCATGAACGCGACCTTGTCCAGTACTTGCGCAGTGGCTCGGCTTTGTTCTGCACGCCCAGCGCCGTCCCCGACGTACTCAGTTCCACCGGCGCTGTCATCGGAGGACTGCACCTGCTGACCGACGGAAAGTGGCTGTGGTACTCCGACCTTGCCCACTACGTGGAGCACTACCACGTGGCACTCGATCCCGGGTTCGTCGAGCACGTGCGTAGCAAGGGCTGGGCCGTCCCAGAACTCAGCGACAGTGCCTTGGACGCGATGCTGACCGTACTCATCGAGGACGAACTGGACTGAGATGGGCGTCAGAGGTCGCGACTGGTCACGTCAGGCGGAGGCGCGGGACAACGACCGAGGACCTGGTCGAGATGCCGGCCCAACCCGAGTCAGGCGACGGGCCATGATGCCGATCATCGCCCGGCGGATCATCGTCTCCGAATGGGCTGGGCTGGTCTCGTAGTCGCGGGCGAGACGCCGATTGGCGGTGAGCCACGAGAGTGTGCGCTCGACCGCCCAACGCTTGGGCTGAACCTGAAAACCTCGCTGACCAGGTTCTTTGCGGACGATTTCCAGTTCGCGGCCGAGGATCCGGGCGGTCCAGTCGACCAGATGGCCGGCGAAGCCCTGGTCGGCCCAGATCTTCTGGACCCCGGGATAGTCCAGGCGGGTCCACAGCAACGGGCGGCGAGCGCCATCGCGGTCCTGGACGTTGGCCGCAACCACGTGCACGGCCAGGAACAGGCCGAGGGTGTCGGTGATGATGAACCGCTTGCGGCCCTTGACCTTCTTGCCGGCGTCGAATCCCCGGGTGGCAACGGGGACTGTGTCGGCGGTTCGGACGGACTGGGAGTCGACCAACCCCGCACTAGGCTCGGCGTTGCGACCGTCGGCTTCGCGTACCTTGCCACGCAGCGCGTCATGGATGCGCTCAACAGTGCCGTCGTCATGCCACCACGTGAAGTACCAGTAGACCGTCGGCCATGGAGCGAAATCCTTCGGCAGCTGCCGCCACGCGCAACCAGTCCGAACGACATAGAAGATCGCGTCGACGATCCGCCGCCGCGGATGCTTCTCCCGCAGCCCGCCCTTCGGACCCACCCTCGGCAGCGGCAGCAACGGCTCGACCAGCGCCCACTGCTCATCCGTCAGGTCCGACGGATACCCACCCCCAGCACCGCTCACGACAGGCTCAACGACCGCACCAGCCCGGCGGCACGGCAGATCTCAAACACGGTCTCAGGTAGGCGAGGCAGTCGTTACGGCGACGCGCGAGGACTTCGCGAACAGGATCGGGGGGCAGGTCCGGTCCATGTCGAAGCCGGCCGGATGGCCACCTACGAATGGCAGTCGATCGCCGACGAGTTCCTCAATTACCTGGGTGCCCTGTCCGTCGAGACGCCCAGCCTCGACACCCCGGAGGCCAAGGCCGCCCTCAAGGACGCGGTCGAGGCCGCGGCCGGAGCCGTCTGCTTCGCGGCGTACTACCCGAAATGCACCTTCCAGGTCTTCCTCGACTACGTGAACTTCGGCATCAGCTACGACCCCAGCGACGAGGATGACGCCGAAGAAAACGTCACCGCCGGCGAATGGATCGATGCGTTCTGCCTCGCGATTTCCTGCCCTGGCACGCGAACAGGCCCACCACGATCCGGCAGGAAAGCCGTGCGGCCGGCCATGGTATGCCGATGGTGCGTGCGGTGCTGGTGCTTAGCTCTGATTAATATTGAGGTGGTGTAGCCGGAGTGTCCGAGATGGAAGAAGTGCAGTCGGCGTGGGGGCGGATCGTGCGCTGGCTTAGGACGAACGCGCCGTCCACAGCAGAGGCGCTGCGGGGGCCGGCGACGGATGAGGCCATCGCGGGCCTGCGCGACGCGCTGGGGTTCGAGGTGCCCGACGTGCTTGAGGCGCTGCTGCGGACGAACAACGGCAGCGGCGCGAAGGACACCACGCAGACTCTCCCCAACGGGCGTGTAGTGCCCGTCAATCACCTGGACTCGGCAATCTTCCCGTTCGGCAAGGTGCTCCTGGGATGCGAGGAGATCGTCGCGACGCGCGCCCGATTGCTGGACATGACACAGGAGGCCGAGGGTTACTGGCAGCCCTCCTTGATCCCGGTCATCTGGGACTTCGAAGGCGCCTACTACGGTTATGCCCTGGATACCTCCGGATCTTCCGGATCCCGTGTGCTGCACTATGCCGAAGTGAGTCCGAACGCGACCGATCCGACGTCTTCGCTGGGCGAGCTGTTGAGGTCGTTCGCCGACGGAATGGACCGCGGCAACTGGGACGTTCAGCGCCCGCTGGTGGTGAACGGGTCTCTCAGATGGCGTGAGGAGTGACGTCTGCATGGGGCTGCCCCGGAAGGGGTGGCCCACACGTCAGTCGGTGAAGACGACTTCGCCGTCAGGAGGCCGCGCATCCGAGCTGGACAGCGAGCGCGGCATGCGGGGTCGGCTCGGGCCGCAACTGCGCGAGGGCTTCCCACAGGGGTCCCGTCGGCACAAGCCGGTCACTCGCGGACGGCCGCAGCCAGTACGGGCCCGGGGGAGCGGTGCGGTGGAGGGACGGCAGGATGATCGTGTGGGGAGCGCCCAGGCACACGGCGTGGGTGTGGGGCGCCCACCGGCTGGATGAACCGGGCGGGACCAGCCAGTACAGCCATCCGTTCTCGGGATCCTCGATGACGGGTCCGCAGCCGCCCTGGATCGAGTCCATGACAGCGACGGCGGAACGGGCTTGCAGCCCGGAACTGGTGATGACGACGTCGAAGAGGTTGCCCCCGAGACGCACGCGGCTGTCGCGGAGCGCTTCGACGGCAAGGAGGGCTCGTATCACCTCGGCGAGGTCTGCCGGACCGGCAGACTCCATCAGTTGGCTCATTACCGCGGCGCCGGTGACCCCAGGGGTCTCCACCGCGGTGGCCGGCGCGGTCACAGGTTCACCGTGCCCGGCCGCATCGTGGCGCGGACGGTCTTGCCCTTGCAGTCCGGGCGGACGAACCAGGTGAGCGCCGCGCCGGCCTGCTGAACGTCCCCGAGGCCGCGTCCCGGGCCGGCGGCGAGGGCTGTGTCGAAGCCGGGGAATGTCGGGTTGGGGTCCGTGACGTCGATGAGGAGCTCGTGGGCTTCTGTCACGCGGAAGTAGACTGAGAGGCTCTGCCCGCTTGCCTCGGGGTTTAGGCCGTAGCGCACGGCGTTGTCGACGAGGCAGTGCACAACGTCGATCGCGGTGTGCACGCTGCCGGGCCAGCCCAGCATCGTGAGCAGTGTCCGCCCCTTGATACGGGCGATGTTCACCGCGGTGGCGTCGGCGGGCAGGGGTAACAGCATTTCTCGTAAGACCGGGGCGGTGACCGCGGCGGGTTGCATGTCGAAGGGTCCTTTGGTGAGGGGGAGGGAGCACCAGGTGGTCGTTCCGTCGGGGCTGACTCCCCAGGTTTCGGCCAGGGACTCGACGAGGAGGAGGCCTCGGCCGCCCTCGTCGTCGGGGCCGGCATGGCGCAGTACGGGCAGGTCCGGACAGCCGTCACGGACCTTGATCACGACGTGATCGTCGTGGATGGACAGACGGAAACCGATGTCGGGTGCGCGTGCCTGGCCATGGTCGCGATCTACCGGCACGATCTGGCGGTGTTCGGCCGAGTACCGATCGGCTACCCGATCGCCGTCGTGGTCGGGACTCCGGTGCTCGCCGTTCTCGCGGGCTGGCTGCTGGCCGTTCGCGAGCCGACGGCCATCGCGCGGCGGATGGGGGATTGACTTGCTCCCCCTCCTGAAGTTTCCCAACGGAGTCCTGAAGGAGGGAGATGGCCTGCTCGCTCGGTGCTGTGCCGCTACGCGGCACGGCCATCGGGCGGGCTTCCGTGGCTTCCTGTTTCGTCGCGCTGCGCCAGAACGGGTTCTGGTCTTACCTGCGCTCCGCAGGCTGTCACCGCCAGTCCGGCGGCCTTGATGTTCTTCGCGGCGTTGTGGTCCCTGTCGGCGTACTCGACGTGCTGGGCGAGGACCCGTTCGGCGATCCTCACCGTCCGTCCGCAGCCCGGATCGAGCTGGTCACCTGTCCCGAAACCGTCGTTCTTACCGGCCTGTTCGCCTCACCCCACTGGCGAGACCACCCCCAGTTGCCGACCGAAGCGGCACGACGCCTCGGCATAGCTCCCCAGCAATTCCCGTGAGCAGGGTCGGGGACGGTCCCAACTAACGGCTCAAGAACCGGCTCGCCGCCATCGAACGAGAGCGGGACGACGCAGCCTGACAACGTGGTCGACAATGACCGCATGGATGTCACCGAGCTGCTCGAATCGGCTTCCCTCCTGGTCCCGGAAGAGATCGCTACCGAAAACGACATCTCGGTGCGAGACGTCTGGGACCACCTAGCCCACGACGAATGGCAGATCGCTCTGAGCCTGCTGGAGGAGCTCGGGGACGGGCATCCGCTGCCCCTGACGTTCTGGGAGCAGCTTGCCGAGGCGGCTGAGCAACTTGGCCTTGAGCGGAGCGCGGCTTGGTGCCACTGGCGATGCTCCGAGATCCGAAACGGAATGATCCGGGCGGATCTGACGCTCCGTCCAGCCACAGAGGCGCGACGCAAGACACCAATCTCCGGTCACGGTGTTCTGCGGCCCATGTGGGACATCGGGAACCTCTCACCCACCGGGGGTGCTTCGGTGAGCATCGCCGGGCTCTGGGTTGAGGACATGCCTGTTCTGGAACCTGGCGGCCGAGCCACTGTCCGCCTCATTCCCCTCACCCCCACTCACTGGACGCACGTCAAAACCGGCCAACAGATCAACATGCACGAGGACCGAACCGTGGCCGGCACCGCAGTCGTGCTGGAGGTTCACCTCCCTGCCACCGCCATGCCCACGAGATGACGCGACTGTCCTGACCTCGCGCTGGTGCAGATATCTCCGTACTTGGTGGAGCACTCACAGAAGTACGTCGACAGCGCCGCTCGCTCGGCGAGAGCGACTACATCCACCTGCTGGACGGCGCCCACCACCTGCTCAAGGCCCCGCTGATCGTGGTGTGGGACCGGCTGAGCACCCACACCTCCAAGGCGATGCAGGCGCTCGTGGCCGGCCGGGACTGGCTGACGGTGGTCCTGCTGACCGGGTATGCGCCCGAGCTCAACCCGGTCGAGGGCCTGTGGGCGCATATCAAGCGCAGCCTGGCCAACCTGGCCGCCCGCACCCTCAGCGAGCTGGAGACTTTGCTACGGCGGCGGCTCAAGGCGCTTCAGTACCGGCACAGCATCTTCGGCGGATTCCTCGCCGGAACGGGCCTCGCTCTCGACAGACCGAACTGACCCTAAAACGTCGAAGTCAGTAGGCTGGCGCGGTGACTGATGAGCAGGAGCGGGTGCAGCCGTCGGGAGTGTGGGCCACGGCGGTGGGGGTGGCCAGGGTGCGGGCGCTGGAGACCGAGCGGGAGAACGCGCTGTTCCGCGACCCACTGGCACAGGCCTTCGCCACCGCCGGCGGCCTGGGGCCCTCCTCGCCGCCGCTGCCCGGTGACGAGGCCGCGCGACGCCGCCGGTTGGGCGTGGCGTTCTCCATCGTCATCAGGACGAAGTTCCTCGACGACCTGTTGCAGCAGGCCTCCGCGTCCGGGGTCCGGCAGGTCGTGCTGCTCGGCGCCGGCATGGACAGCCGGGCCTTTCGGATGGACTGGCCCGAGGGCACCCGACTGTTCGAGGTCGACACCGCCGCGCCACTGGACTTCAAGGCTTCGGTGCTGCGCCAGGAGCGGGCCGTCGCACGCTGCGAGCGGATCACCGTCGCGGTGGATCTGCGTGAGGACTGGCCAGGCGCGCTGGCCGCCGCAGGGCACGACCCGACCGTGCCGACCGTGTGGATCGCCGAAGGACTGCTGATCTATCTGCCCGAGGACGCGGTGGAGCTGCTGCTGGCCCGGATCAGCGCGCAGTCGGCGGCAGGCAGTCGGATGGGGCTGACGTTGGGCTCGCGCGGCGTGATCGAGCGCTTCGGCGCGGACGCCGTGCCGGGATCGGCGGCGTCCATGTGGGTCTCGGAGATGCCCGACGACCCGGTGGGCTGGCTGGCCGGGCACGGCTGGGAGGCCGGCAGCCACACCCTGCGCGAGCGCGCTGCCGCCTACGGCCGCCCGATCAGCACCCCGCCGCAGCGCGAGGAGCGGCCCGGCGGACTGATCTCGGCGGTCCGCCGGTAGAGCGCCTCCCGGTTCCCTAGATGATCGATTCCAAGGGGGCCTGATGAGTGGAGCCAGGTTCATGCGCGCACTGACCGCCTACGACCACTAAACCCCTTGGAATCGATCATCTAGAGGCATCTAGAGGCAATACTGGTGATTTAGGTTGTTTTCCGGCAGGTCGGCCTGGTCTTGGTCGGCCCGACCAGGGGCACGCGGGGGTGTCCGGCCGGGGCGGATTGTGGTGCTCGGCGCGTTTGAGCTTCCAGTTGGACAAGACGCTGGCCGCACGCGGTGTTCCAGTGGCTGAGCGGGAGCTGCAGTGCGGGGGAGTGTGCCGGGATGCTGGTGTTGTGGCGTGGATGCATCTTCGGATGTGTAACGGCCGGCGGGAGGCGGTCCATGAGCGTCGCGAGGACGAAGAACGTCATATCGCGCCCATGAGTGACGAGCACAAGGCGTACCAGGAACGCATCCTGCGGGCCGCGGAGGAAGGCGGCTTCAGCGGCGAGAGTGAGGTCCGCACCCGGGTGGGCCACAGTTGGATCCAGACGGACACCCTCGCCGAAGGCGAAGGTGGCTGCTTCATCGGCTGGGAGGTGCAGCTGTCCGCTGCTGGCGGCGAAGGGCCGCGCAGCGTCCGCTCCCGCGTCACGAAAGCTGAGAAGAACGGGATCACGCCGGCTTGGCGCACCGACCGTGCCGCCTACGCCCACCGCAACGACACCCTGTGGACCCGTGGCGACAAGCTGCCCGCCTTTGTCATCGCCAAGACTGCGCCAGTGGAGGGGCCATCTGATCTTGCGAGGACATGCGTCTCATCCGTTCCGTGGGCTTCGAGGGGTGCAGAGAGCGACTGGCGGCAGAGTTCTGGACCGCCTCGTCAAGAACCCTACGGATTTCTGGAACGACATGTCAAGAATGCTCGGATGGCCTGCGAACCGGCCCCCTGGGACGCCCGCCAGGCACTGGCGGTCGCGCGGTCAGTCCTGCGCCGGTTCGGCCTTGTGGCGAAACAGAGTCCGGTACTCCTGGGGGGACGTGCCGAGATGCCGGTGGAAGGCGGCCCGCAGGGAAGCCGGAGCGCCGAAGCCGGTAAGGCGGCCGACCTGCTCGACGGGCACAGCGCTCGCCTCCAGCAGTTCGCGTGCCCGGTCGATCCGCGCGTCGGTCAGCCAGGCCATCGGCGTAGTGCCGGTCTCCTCGCGGAAGCGGCGGATGAACGTCCGCCGGGACATATGGGCGTGCTCCGCGAGGTCGTCGACCGTGAAGGTGGCCGCGAGGTTGTCGAGCATCCACTCGCGCAGGGGAGCAAGCTCGTCTCCGCTGGCTTCGGGACGGAACTGTTCGATGAACTGTGCCTGGCCTCCCCGTCGCCGTGGCGGCGCGACGAGGTCCCGCGCGCGGGTGTTCGCCGCCGCCGCACCCAGGTCGGTGCGGATCAGGTGCAGGCACAGATCGATCCCCGCCGTCACGCCGGCGGACGTGAGGATGTCGCCGTCGTCGACGTAGAGCTGGTTCGGCAGGACATCGACGTGCGGGTAGCGCCGTCGCAGTTGCTCGGCATGCCGCCAGTGCGTGGTGGCGGGGCGCCCGTCGAGCAGTCCGGCCGCGGCGAGGGCGAAGACCCCGGTGCAGATGGAGACGAGCCGGGCGCCCCGGGCGTGAGCCGCCCGCAGCGCCGTCAGGATTCCCGGTGAGTGGGTCGTGTCGATGTCGTCGTAGCCCGGGATGATCACGGTCTCGGCGTCCTCCAGTGCTTCGAGGCCGGCTGCGACAGTGATCGCGAACCCGGACACGGGCACAGGTCCGGGACCGTTGTCGGCGCACACGGTCAGCTTGTAGTGCGGGTCGGTCGAGAAGATCTGCGTCGCGGCGCCGAATTCGAGCGCGAGCACACCGGGCAGCACGAGCACGGCGACATGGTGTCTGTTAGTCATAGTGGCACGACAGTAGCGATGATTGGCATCCGTGCCACTTTTCGCGCGAGATCCGCTCTCGTAGCGTCGAGTCATGACAGGCATTCCCGCCCTCTCGAACAGGCTGCACGACGGCGTACTCGCTCTCCCTTCCGGGCCGCTAGTCGAGGCGAGCCTCGCCGCCGCCCGCGCCGCGGTGCATCCGTCCGTGCTGAACCACTGCATCCGCGGCTTCTACTGGTCCCGCCTGTTCGCCGCCCACAAGGGCGTTCTGAACGACGCGGAGTACAACGAGGAACTCCTCTTCGCCGCAAACGTGTTGCACGACCTGGGCACCGGGCCGGATGCACCGGGCCTGCTCCGGTTCGAGATCGAGAGCGCCGATCTCGCCGCCGCTCTGCTGACCGCCTGGGCTGGGGACGGCACGCCGTCCAGCGGTACGCTCGGGCCGTCCGCTGGCAGGACATGGCCAAGGGCCATATGCGCCAACTCCCCAACAAATTCGCCCCGTTCAAGCCCTATCTGGCACATCCGTGGGCTGAAGCCGACGGGACGGTGACCATCCTCGGTCTCCACGGGGGGATCACCTCCCGCGCCTTTCGCGGCCGCTACTCCACCGTCCGTGATGGGATCCGGCGTGGCCAGCATCAGCAAGAAGGCTTCACGCCTGCCCCGCCACCGCCGTCGGTGCGGCAGGTGACCAGCTGGCTCACCCGGCACCCGGCACCCGGCAGAAGAGAAACCGCATCGGAAGGCCGTTCTCGACCGCTGCCCGGAACTGGCGTCTGCAGCGGAACTGACCAGTTCATTCGCGAGGATGCTCACGACACTGAAGCGGCACCCGCCTGCCGGACTGGATCACCGAGGGCGCAGAGGCCAGTCTGCCCGGCCTCAGCAGTTTCGCCGTCGGCCTGCATGGCGACTTCGACGCGGTGACGGCCGGGCTGACCACCGACTGACGGCTCGGGTACCGCGTGAAGGCGTTCTGCCGTACAAGATGTCCGCACCTGACCGGGGCGGGTGGGCGCGCGCTGGTGGTGCCGTGGCGTTCTCCTGGTTGCTGTCGCATCGGTCAGACGCAATCGCAATCAGACGACGCTTTCAGTGATCGTGTCGGGCTCTTTCGGCGGCACGGTGGACGCTGGGTGCCGTGTGGTGCCGTTGCTTGGTGCGAAGTGTCCTTCGTCGGTGCCGGCCCAGTGGGTTGTGGGTGTGTCGTCGGTTGTGGCCCGGTGTGGTGTGGGGCGGTCATTGCCGGACAGGTGCGGGGTCGGGGCGGTCTGGGGCTGGGGCGGTGCGGGGGCCGCCGGGCGTTGTCTGGTGGTGTGGAAGGCCAGCAGGACTGCGGAACCCGCGGCCCACAGGATGAGTGTCGCCAGCGGGGCGAGGACGTGGGAGCTCCGGAAGTAGCTGAGGTCGGTGATGGCGCGGACGGCGGCGCCGGGGGGCAGCAGCTCCGACAGAGTCCGGGCTCCGCTGGGCATCAGGTCGGTGCCGACGGTTGCGCCGCTGGTGGAGTTGCCGACGGTCAGCAGCAGCAGGGTGGCGAGGGGGATGCCGAGGGGGCCGACGTAGGTGGCCAGCATTTTCGTGGTGAAGGCTGCGGCGGCGGCCAGCAGGGCCAGGACGAAGGCGAGGGGGAGGTAGGAGGCGGGGACGGCGTCGAGGATGGGGCCGGCGATGGCGGCTGCGACGAGGCCTGATGCGGCGGCGAAGCCAGCCATGAGGGTGAAACGGTGCCGCAGGTGTAGCAGGTTGCTGAGTCCCACCACGCTCTGGGCGAGGGCGAAGCCGGAGAGGGTCACTCCGAAGGAGACGTAGAACCCGGCCAGGCCGCGGGCGTCATACCGGTGGAGCGGCACGATGTCGGAGACGCTGAGGTGTTGGTCGGCGCCGTGTGCGTAGGCCGTGGCGAGCTTGGTGACCGCGGTGGTCGTCGACAGGCCGTTTGCGCTTGCGACATCGAGTTTGAGGTCTTTGCCGTGAGGGCCGGTGCCGAGCACGGCCACGATGTCGCGGTGGCGCAGTGCGTCGCGTGCCTCGGTGGTGGAGTTGGCGCGCCGGACGTCGATCGAGTCGCCCAGGGCCTGCTGGACCTTGTTCGCCAGCTGTGGTCCCGTGACCGCCACGGGGATCCGGTGGGGCTGGGGGTCGCGCATGAGTCCGACGTAGCAGCTGACGAACGCAGAGACGATGACCAGGCCGATCAGGAACGGCTGCAGCCAGACGCGGATGGGACGGCGGCGCCGGTGATGTGGGGGGTGGGGCTGGGGATGCACTCCGGGTTTCTCCATGACTGGTGGGTGATCGACGACCGTGGGACCGTTCGGGGTGACCGCTGGGTGGCTCACCGCCGGGCCACGCCCTCGAACCGGGCGGCGGTGGCGACGGCCTCGGCGACCGCGGGGGCCACTCGCGGGTCGAAGGGGGAGGGGATGATGTGGTCGGGGCGCAGTTCGTCGGCGACCACGGAAGCGAGGGCATCGGCGGCGGCGAGTTTCATGCCGGGGGTGATACGGCCGGCGCGGACGAGGAGGGCTCCGGCGAAGATGCCGGGAAACGCGAGGACGTTGTTGATCTGGTTGGGGTAGTCGCTGCGGCCGGTGGCCACGACGGCCGCGTAGTTGCGGGCGATGTCGGGGTGGATTTCCGGGGTGGGGTTGGCCATGGCGAAGATGAACGCTCCCTTGGCCATGGTGGCGACTGCGGTTTCGGGGACCGTGCCGCCGGAGACGCCGATGAAGACGTCGGTGCCGGCGAGGGCGTCCTGCAGGGTGCCGGTGAGCCCAGCCCGGTTGGTGTTGAGCGCGAGGTCGCGCTTGACGTCGGTCAGGTCGGTGCGGCCGCGGTGGATGATGCCGGTCCGGTCGGCGACGGCGATGTCCCCGATGCCTGCCTCTATGAGGATCTTGGCGATGGCGACGCCGGCCGCGCCGGCGCCGGAGATGACCGCGCGCAGGTCGGCGAGGTCGCGGCCGGTGAGCCGGGCGGCGTTGCGCAGGGCGGCCAGGGTGACGACGGCCGTGCCGTGCTGGTCGTCGTGGAAGACGGGGATGTCGAGGCGCTCCTGGAGCCTGCGTTCGATCTCGAAGCACCGAGGGGCGGAGATGTCCTCGAGATTGATGCCGCCGAAGGAGGGGGCGAGGCGGGCCACCGTTTCCACGATCTCGTCCACATCGGTGGTGGCCAGTGCGACGGGGACCGCGTCCACGTTGCCGAACTGCTTGAACAGGACCGCTTTGCCTTCCATGACGGGCAGGGAGGCCTGCGGTCCGATGTCGCCCAGGCCGAGCACGGCGGAGCCGTCGGTGACGACCGCGACGGTGTGGGAGGCCCAGGTGTAGTCGTGGACGAGTTCGGGCTGCTCGGCGATCGCGGTGCACACCTCGGCGACGCCGGGGGTGTAGGCGAGGGAGAGGTCGTCGCTGTCGCGCAGCGGCACGGTCGATGTGATCGCCATCTTGCCGCGGCGGTGCAGCGCGAAGACCGGCTTGCTGTCCCGGTCGGCGGCTTCGCGGTGCTCGGCTGACGTGGCGCTTTCTGCGTTCATGACTGCTGTTCCTTCGTGCGCGTCGCGCCTGCCTGCCCTGGGCAGACAGGCGCGAGGGCTGCGGTGGGGGGTCCGTTTTCCCGGGCTGGTGCCGTACGGGACGGCGCGGTTGCTCGCGGGCGGCCGGCCGGGACGGGCAGGCGCCCGTGGCGGTGGGCCGGCGCCGTGCACTGTCGTGCCGGCGCCGTGCACCGTGGTGCCGGGGGCCTTGCGGCCGGGCCCGGACTGGGCCGTGGCGCGGCCGCCCTGCCGGGCCACGGTGCCGGTCATGGGGGGCCGGTCACGGTGGGCGCCGTGTTACCCGGCATCCGTCAATCATCGGCGGGTGTCGGCGGCAGGGGGCGTGGTGTCTGGGGGAGGGGTCCTGCGGTTTTCTTGTGGTGGGGGGCCTGGGGCCGGTCAGCGGCCCTGGAAGTCGACGGCGGGCCGGGGCTGCTTTGCCTTGAAGGCCTTGACGGCGGAGGCGAGGCCCTTGTTGACGTCGTCGGTTTCGAACAGCGGCATGGCGATGTCGAACATCGCCTCGTCCGCCGCCGTGACCCCGCCGACGGCCCAGGCGCGCAGCAGGGCCTTGTGTGCGGCGTAGGCGCGGGTGGGTCCCTTGGCCGCCTTGCGGGCGAAGGCGGTCGCCTCGGCCAGCAGGGTGTCGTCGGCGACGACCCGGTTGACGACACCGGCGTCGGCCATGACGGCGGCGGGCACCTGCTCGGAGGTGAGCGCCCATTCCGCGGCGCGGGCCCGACCTGCCCGTTCGGCCACCCGGTAGATCCCGCCGAGCAGAGTGACGATGCCCAGGGTCTGCTCGGGGTGGCCGAAGCGGGCCGACTCGGCGGCAAAGATCACGTCCGCGCGGAGCGCGAGTTCCAGACCGCCGCCGAAGCACAGCCCGTGGACGGCGGCGATCACCGGCAGCGGGAGGCGCTCCAGCTGGTTGAAGACCTGCATGTAGCGCTCGAAGAGGGTCCGCAGTTCGCGTACGTCCGCATCCGGCCAGTCGACGATGTCGCCGCCGAAGCTGAAGTCCGGGCCCTCGGCGCGCACCAGGACCGCGCGGGCGTCGCTGTGACCGATCGCCTCCAGGGCTTCGGCGAGGTCGGTGGCCATCTGCGGGTCGATGCGGTTCTGCGGCGGGTTGGTCAGGACCAGCGTGGCGAGGCCGTCGTCGATGGAGTAGGTCAGATGGGGCATGGTTCGTCCTTACAGTCTGTCGGTGGCGCTCGTCAGGAGAGGTGCTGGCGGAACCAGTCGAGGGCGGCGATGCTCGCCTGGCCGAACTCGGCGGTGTACGGGTCGAAGTGACCGCCGGGGATCATCTGCAGCCGCTTGGGCTCCAGGGCCTGCTCGAAGGCCGCGAGCCCCGTGTCGGTGAGGGTCACCGTGTCGTTGTCGGCGACCACCATGAGCAGCGGCGTGGGGGAGACCCGGGTGATCCAGGTCCCGGGCTCGTACATGCGGGCCAGCCGGTTGGAGCGGACCGTGACCTCGTTGCTCCACACGCCCTCGGGCTTGGGCTGGAGGTAGAAGTCGATGGCGTCCTGCGTCCGGTAGGACGCGGGCACCGCCGGGTCGTCGCTCACGACGGCCTGGCTGCGGGGGGCCTCGCCGCGCGCCTGGGCGCGCTCGTCCTCGTCGAAGGCCGCCTCCACTTTCACGACCGCTTCCGGCGCGATGCGGCGCCGCCCCTGCTCGAAGCCGCTGATGGTCGGGACCTGGGAGACCACGGCGCGCAGCCGGCGGTCGGTGGCGCCCAGCACGATCGCGTGGCCGCCGGCGTAGCTGGTGCCCCACAGGCCGATCCGGCCGGCGTCGACCTCGGGCCGGCTCTCCAGGTAGGAGATGGCGCGGCGCCAGTCGGCGATCTGCCGCCAGGGGTCGATGTCCTGCCGGGGAAGGCCGTCGCTGACGCCGAAGTTGCGGTGGTCGTGCAGCAGGACGACGAACCCCGCCTCGGCGAAGGCCCGCGCGAAGGGCTCCAGGCCGTGGTCCCTGACCCCGGCGTAGCCGTGGGCCATGGTGATCGCCGGGTGCGGGCCGGGACCGTCCGGCAGGAAGAGCCAGCCGCGCAGCGTGACCCCGCCGTCGGCGTGGAATGCAACATCCTCGCGCTGGACCATTGAACAACCTCCTCGGTGCGACCAGGGCCGGGCCCTGGTGGGAATGACGGATGCGGGGGCTCAGCCCTGGTGGAAGTACTCGGCGTCGAGCACGCCCTCAAGCCTGCGGCCCAGTTCGGCGGAGAACCGGTGGACGGCGCCGAGCGGCCGGTGGTGGATGGCGATCCGGATGATCTGCCCGTCCGCGTCCCTCGTCAGGATCGTCACGCCGTCGATCCGCGTGCCGCCGAACGCGGTGGCCTGCCACTCCACGTAGGAGCGCTCCCCGCTGACGGTCTCCTGGGTGAAGACGAGCGAGTCGTAGATCGTGCTCGCCGCGGCCATCACGTTCTTGACCTGGTCCCGGCCCTCGACCGTGCGGGTGAGCGCGCTGGCCTCCAGCGTCACGCCGGCGGCGAACGCCTCGCTGAACGCGTTGGCCGACTTCTCCTCGAAGGCGTTGGTCCATTTCGACGCGCGCACGGCGGGCAGCACACCGGCCAGGAAGCGGTCGAGGTGGCCCGCGACGGTGGCCGGCTGTTCCAGGTGGGCCCAGTGCCCGGCCTGGCCGGCCGTGACCGTCTCGGGCGTGATGAACCGCGGCGCGATCCCCTGGGCGACCAGCTCGTCGGTGACGAAGCCGTCGTCCTCGCCGCACACGATGAGCACGGGCCCCTTGTACCGGCTGGGCTGCTCGCCCGCCGGGTGCCCGTTGTTCCAGCAGTCGGCGGCGTCCCGCACGGTCTCGGGACGCATCCGCGCGCCGCTCACCACCAGCCGGTCGAGGTCCGCCTCCGCCAGGGCGGCCGACAGCTGCGTCCTGACCGCGCGCTGCGCGTCGCCGTCGCCGCCCAGGGAACGGAAGGTGTCCATCACCTCGTCGGGCTGCCGGGTGCCGGCCAGCGGGATCGGGGTGACCAGGACCAGGCCGAGAGCCCGGTCGGCGCGCTGCGCGGCCACCAGCTCGGCCACCGCCGACCCCATGCTCTGCCCGACGATCACGAAGGGCTTGCCGAGGGCGTCGGCCACGGCGCCCACCTCGTCGGCGAACCGGTCGTAGGTGAACGGCCCGCTCGCCTGCGTGCGGTCCCCGCTCCCGGCCAGGTCGAGGGTGACGCATTCGATGCCGGGGGTGGTGAGTTCGCCGATCAGGCCGTCCCAGACATGCTGGTCGTCCAGGAAGCCGTGGACGAACACCACAGCGAAGTCTCCCTCGCCCTGCCGCCGGAACCGCACATCGCTCGTTCCGATCCGCTCAGTCCTCATTGCTGTGCTCACTTCCGGGGGCGACCCTGACCTCACCCGAGGGGGACCATTCCTTGGTGTTGATCGGGGACCAGTCGGCGGGCTGTCCGTCCAGGCGCTGCATCCGGTGGCCGCGCCTGGCTTCAAGCAGTTCCTTGTCCAGGGGGGTGGTGAAGACGTTCTCGACCAGGGTGTACTCGGCGGCCAGGCGTCCCACGGCCGGCAGGGCGGCGGTGTCGATCCGGCCCCGCTCCAGGTAGAGGTCGTCTCGGACGTGGAAGCGCACCACCCGGCCCCACACAACGTGGTCGACCCCGTCGTCCCCGACGGGAATGATGCGGTCGACGACGCACTCGAAGGAGATCGGAGCATCCTTGACCCGGGGTGCGCGCACGACCTCTGATGGCTCCTTGCCCAGGTCGAGCGCCTCGAACTCGTCCACGTCCGGCTCGAACCCGTACGCCGAACCGTGCATGGCGTCCGCCTGCGGCAGCGTCACCAGGTTGGTGACGAACTCGCCGGTGTCACGGATGTTGATGAAGGTGTCCTTCAGCGTGACGCCGTCCGCCTGCGGCTGCAGTGTGATCGAGACCATGGGCGGCTTCCTGCCGACCGCGGTGAAGAAGGAGATGGGCGCGAGGTTGGCCACGCCCTCGGTCGACACCGTGCTGACCCAGGCCACAGCGCGCGGGATGATGCTTCCGATCAGCAGTTTGTACGCGTGGGCGGCGTCGAGTTCCGCAGCGTCAATGATCATTTGGAGACCTCCATCGGTTACGGCACGGCTCTTGGAGTCAGCTGCGGCGACGCGTGTCGCAGATGCGACCCGCGAGGCGGTGCCGGAGCGGCAGGAAAGGCTGGGCCAACGCTCCTGGCCGAGCCCTCTATGAAATAAGTATATGCGCTTCACCTATGTCGAACAGTCCGAGGCTCGGAGTCATTCCCCCTGAAAGGTGTCAATTGAGGCGAGATGCGATGAAACGGGCACCGCGACGCTGTGGCGGCAGGGGGGTGAGTCGGTTGCCGACTCCTCCTTGCGTGCAACGTGATCCGCGGGCGGGCGGGCGGCACGGATCGGCTCGGGGTGGCCGCGCTTTCCGGGAGTCCGATGCGGGCCGTCAAGGCAGTGTGCGAACAGGTGTTCCCGCTTTCCATGCGGCGATGTCCTCGACCGCGTCCCGGTAGAAGACCCCGTACAGATCCCGGCTTGCGTAACCGATGTGGGGCGTCACCACAGCGTTTCTCAGTGAACGCAGAGGGTGATTGACCGGCAGGGGTTCGCGATCGAAGACATCCAGCGCCGCTGAACCGATCCTTTTCTCGAACAAAGCTCTGAGCAGTGCTGCCTCGTCCACCCGGGCCCGCGCGAGGTGTTCACCAAAATCGCCGTCGACTTCATGAGTCCCAGTTCGCGCTCACCGACGAGGCCTCGGGTGCGCTCACTGAGTATTACGTGAATGCTCAGAACATCGGAGCGCCTGAAAAATTCGTCTCGCGAAACGTATTCCGTTCCTTTTGCCTGCGCGTCCGCCGGCGTCAGGTTCTGGCTCCAGGCAATGGTCTGCATGCCGAAAGCGCTCCCGATCTCCGCTACCGCGGTCCCCAAACGCCCGAGGCTCAGAACTCCCAGCGTGGCACCCCTCAGGCTCACCCCCAGCCCCTCTTGCTAGCCGCCTCGGCGAACGGAGTCCACCTGTTGCGGGATCAAGCGTGCAGCGGAAAGGATGAGCCCCAGGTGAGTTCCACTGTCGGATACGAGAAATACCCCGTACCGCAGACGGTGATGCCCAGACGATGCGCGGCATCCAGGTCGATTGCCGTGTTGACCGGCCCGGTGGTGACGAGCAATTTCAGGCGTGGCAATTTACTGAGGGTCGAGGACAGAAAGGGGGTCCGCTCTCGCATGGCCACCGCTACCTCATACTCGGCGAGCGCCGTCACGGCGGCCCCCTCGTTTTCGAAGGCTTCGGTGAAGACATGCACCTCGGCGTGGAGCGAATCCCAGTCGGCCAGGCCCCGTGCAACGCTTTGATAGTCGTCCAGAATCGCGATTCTCATGCGAATTCCTGTCACTTTTGCCGATCGCGCCGATGCGTCGGTGGGTGGGGTTGGATCTTCGTGGCGGCGCAGTTGCTCCGGCGAGGGCCGTAACGGTGCGAGGGGCAGACGTCTCGACTTATTACAGGTTCGCACTTGCACCCCGGCATGAGGAATCACGTGCGGCACGTGGTCTCTGTGACCGTGGCTGGTTCTTCTGTACGTGGCGACGCCGGATCCACTGCTACGCACGGCACGGGATGACAGGCGAGGGGGCGCTGCTTCGATGATTCTGCCTCCGTACGCACAGAACCACCAGATCAAAGCGGGTAGGTCCGAACCTGGCTGTCCATCTGCGGCGCAGTCTGCAGTGAGGGTGTATTGCGGGCCGGTCCAAAAGAGTGGAGATCGCTATGAGTTCTCAGGCATCACAGGATTTCGTCTGGTGACGCAGGATGTGCTCACCGTCGCTGGGCTGCTCGACGATGATGGCTGGAGTCGCTCCAGCGGCGCTGAAGGCTGGACGGTCAAGGACGTCATCTCGTCCTCGCTCCCCGAGGGCCGCTGAGCCTCGCATGGCCACCCATGAGCGAACGCGTGGCGCCCGCCGTTCACCGGCGCATGGCCGGAATCCTGAAGATGCAGCCCAACTCGTACCGCTCGCTGGAGCATCCATCGGCCTCGACCTGACGGGACTGGCGTCGACGATCGTCGTTGTCCGCCGCGTTGCGGATGCCGTCGTAGTGGAGGACAGCAGCACAGCTCCAGCTCCTGAAGCTGTGGTGACGTCATCCACCTTCGACTTCCTGGCCTGGTCGACCACCTGTACTCCGTGGCGTGAAGTGACTCAGGCGACCGGCGACGTCTCCATCGCGGCGAGCTTCCTGGACGAGCTGAACCTGATCTGACCGACGAAGCATTGCGAGGCGTTCTATGCAACATAGGTATACACCTATTGACTCTGTCGTTTGCTTGAGTTACTTTCGGCTGGAGCAGTACGACAGGCCAGGCAGCATTCGCAGGCATCGACATGGCTGATCGGTAACAGGTCTCCCGAGGCTGCCTTCGAGTCCCAAGGAAGCGATCATGTCCGGAACGCAACTGAGCTGGAATGTGCACGTAGCACCGTCGATCCCCACCGAGATCGCGGACCTGCCGCCCGACGTCCCCCGGCGCATGTGGTCGCCCATCACGGCCACACTGATCACGGGCGAGCGCGACGCGGTGCTGGTCGACGCGCTGATGACCGCCGAGCAGGCCGACCGGCTGGCCGACTGGGTTGCGGCGAGCGGCATGAATCTCACCACGGTTTTCGTGACCCACGGGCACGGTGACCACTGGTTCGGGCTGGGCACCCTTCTTGAACGCTTCCCGGGGGCGCGTGCAGTGGCGACGCCGGCAGTGGTGGAGCAGATGCAGAAGCAGATGGCACCGGAGTTCGTCGCGTCGTTCTGGGACAAGCGCTTCCCCGGCCAGATCCCGGACAGACTCGTGGCCGCGGAGCCGCTGGCCGGCGATCGGCTGGAGCTGGAGGGCCACGACCTCGTGGTCGTGGGACTCGGGCACACGGACACCGATGACACCACCTGTCTGCACGTGCCCTCGATCGGCCTGGTCGTGGCCGGAGACGCCGTCTACAACGATGTTCACCTCTACCTCGCCGAATCGCCCGCCGAGGGCCGCCGAGCCTGGCTGGACGCGCTCGACACCATCGCCGCACTGGAGCCGGAAGCGGTGGTCGCGGGACACAAGAACCCCGACCGTCCTGACGACCCGAAGGCAATCGACAAGACCCGGCGCTACATCCACGACTTCGAGGCGGTCGCAGAGCGCACCACGACCACTCTCGACCTCTACCGCGGCATGTTGGAAATGCATCCCGGCCGGGTCAATCAGGGCGCACTGTGGGGTTCGGCCAGGTCCGCCAAGGGCTGAGCGGCCGGGTGCGCCTGCCCGGTCACGCAATGGTCGGGGGCGCCCGGGACAAGGGGGCGTTAGCTGTGTACGTATCCGACGTCCAGATGCTTCTGTTCCCAGACTCACCCGAGCGGCGCAGCCTGCGGGGGGTGAACCGACTGGACACTACGCGGAGCATTGGGAAGCTGATACTCGTCATGCGGAGAGTTACACTTCCAAACGTAATAGGTAAATAGGCTATGGACATGTTGCCGTAGTTGCCGTCACCGAAAGAGATCCGCGAATGTCCTGGACTGCGACAGCCCGATACGGCCTGGAGCCCGCCCCGGGCGGGCTGGCCTTCGTGCAGGACCTGCTCAACACACGGTCCGCCGGTAAGCCGCGCGAGCCCGACCTTCTGGAGACCGTTGAGGGCGCCCGTGCTTGGCTTGACCAGGCATTGAAAAGCTGGAGTGGCGTGACCCACCGGCCCGCACCCGGCATCGAACTGACAGCCGAGGACGTGCAGGGCCTCCGCGACTTCCGTCATGACCTGGGCCAGAGCCTCCACGCCCAGGCCGGAGATTCGGCGACGGAGCGCGGCCCGGCGGCTTCACTCATGACCTTGCCCACCGCACTGCGGCTCGACGAGCACGGCGCCATCCACGCCGAGCCCCGCGGCACGGGATGGCGGCAGGCGGCGTCACTCGCCCTCATCGAGGCCTACCAGGCGCAGTTCACCGACACGCTGCGCCGCCTGAAGTCCTGCCGAAACACGCGCTGCCTGTCTGCCTTCTACGACCGCTCCCGCAACAACAGCGGCGTCTGGCACGACGTCCACGTCTGCGGCAACGCGGCCAACCTGCGCAACTATCGTGCGCGCAAGCGGGCCGGCACCGACCAGGTGTGACAGCCGGCTCTCCGGCGCGGTCCTCACCGTTTGTGCACCGCTTGTCGGCACCTGAGCCGCCTGCCGCAGCAGGGCAGCCTCCTCCGTGAACGGCTCGCCGCGGGCGTGTGAGCCTGCTCGGTCTCTGTGGCCTGCGGCGTCTGGGCCTGCCCGGGGACGCGGGCAGCGGTGGTGGCCGGTGCGGCGTGGGCGTCGGAGGCCAGCGCCGGGCTGGTGGGCAGCAGGACCAGGATGCTGCCGATCAGCAGAGCCGCGGCGCGCTGCGAGGCGCCCATCCCGCGCGGGGCATGCCAGGTACGGCCCCGCACCTGCGCGATCAGCTCGCGTACCGCGCAGAACGTGAACTGCACCCACCCGATCCAGCCCACGCGGGCGAGCAGCAGCAGGAACACGCTGCCGGTGTCCTGCCGGTCCAGCAGGTGCATGACGTCGTCGTGGGTGGAAGCCCAGATGACCGGAGTGACCCAGGCCAGCAGCAGCGGCAGCCCGCCGGTCACGACCGCCAGGACCAGGAGGCTCAGCAGGGCTTTGAGAACCCGCGCCAGGGTGCGGCCGGCGGTTGCGGCGGGGGAGTGGGTGGTGCGCATCAATTTCCTAATTCTTCGTCGGGGGCGGTGATGCCGTGCAGGAGGGTGGCTGTGCCGTGGCCGGGCACCGACAGCGAGCCGATCCCGACTGCTGACAGGAACGTGGTGTCGAACGTGACGGTGACGGTGACGGTGAGGGTCTTGCCGTCGCCGGACACGCTGATGGTGCCGGTGGTGCCAGTGGTGCCGGTGGTGCCGGTGGTGCCGGTGGTGCCGGTGGTGCCGGTGGTGCCGGTGGTGCCGGTGGAGCGCAGGTACGCCTGGGCTGCGGCGGCCGCGTTCTGCGGATCGACGACGATCGCCCTCCCGCTGATGGCTTCGGCGGGGTCGAGGGCCTGTCCGCCTGCCCGTGCGGCCTCGCCGGCGATGTAGTCGGCGCGTTCTGTGGCGCGCATCGTGCTGCCGCCGTCCACGGCGACGCCGGTGATCCCGATCAGCGCGATGACGCAGACGGCGACGAACACGGTGACGCCTCCCCGGTCATCCCACCGCGCCCGGCGCAGCCACATCTGCTGGAAGATCATCAGTTTCCTCACTGCCGGTACTGGTCCACCACCGAGACGGCCGTCGACGTGATCGTCCGCGCCCCGGGCACGCCCGGCAGCAGCAGGTCCGACAAGTTGACTGTGCAGGTCACGGTCACGCTGACGGTGCCGACCTGGCCCACCGGAACGCTCAGGCCGCCGGTGTTGACGCGGACGGAAGTCGACGCGCACGTGATGCCCTGGTCGTTCAGCGATTCGGCGGCCGCCGCGTGCGCGGCGCTCTGGGCGGCTGCCGCCGTGCGGTGAATGGAGGCTTGCCTGGCCGCGTCCTCGGCCGCAGAGTCAATCTTCGCTCCGGAGGTGACGATGCGTCCGCCGGCGATCGCCACACAGGAACATGATCAGAGACGGCAGGATGATGGCCGTCTCGATCGCGGCACTGCCCTCGTCGCTGCGGAGCCGTTGAGCCCATCGGCCCATGTTTCGCACGTAGTTCACCCTCTCCGGTGTCTCTACGCCCGTGGGTTCGATTGCTGCGGGCACGTTGTTGTGACCTGCAGGTGCAGGTCGGCGGGGGTTCACACGACTGGATGAAGAATCCGCCGTTTTGTCGGGAATTCCGAAGCTCTGGCTGTATCCCTGACGCATGCGCCAGGGGACGTCCGACGCATCTGCGATCTCTTCGGGCTCTCGATCACTGCCGCACTCTGCTACGCCAAGACCCTCGAGCATCCCGACCTGGCCGACGACTGGGTCGCGACCTCGGGCGCCCATGGCGCGAGGTAGGGCGGACATCCGAACGCGATATCGCGAAGTGGCTGCGTAGGTGACGACGCAGAGCGGTGATCGGGAAACGCGGTTTTGGGGGCCGATAGGGTTGGTTGTCATACCCGGGTCCTAAAGTCCGATGCATGACCCGTCGTACTCCTGCCCGCCCGGTGAACGTGGAGGAGCTCTTTCCTGAGCTGATCCCTTTCCGTCGTGAGTCCGTCCGCCTGCACCCACGTGCCGGATCCCCTTCCTGCCGCGACAGTTCTGTTGGAGGACCGCTGTTGTGGCCTGCGGCAGAGCCTTGGCCTGTCTGCGCGGAGGAGCACTACGACCCCGACACGGTGAGCGAACTCCAAGCCGCCGTGCCCATGGTCCCCGTGGCTCAGGTACACCAGGCCGACGCTCCAGGCATCCCGTTCCCCGAGGAGAGTGACCTGCTTCAGGTGCTGTGGTGCCCTTATGCGCACGGCGAGTACTGCTACCCCTGCCGCAGGTGCACTGGAGGGACTCTCGTGGGATCGGAGACATACGTGTCATCTCGCGTCGAGCTGTCGCAGAGGTCTCTCATGTGAGTGTCACTATTGAAGCGAGTTGATCTGGGCAGATGCCGTAACTGCGGGACATCTAGTGAGAGATGACCTTGACAGGTGATGCAAACACGCAGGATGGCGTCCCTCGTGATGGTGTAGGTGATCACCGTGCGGGTGTGCGAGGGTGGGTGCCGGGGGCGTGCATCCGGTGACGGCTTCCGCTCCCTGCGCATAGGGCAGGCCACCGTGCAAATCTCCCTGGTGAACGGCCAGTTCAACCCTGGAGGTGAGTCTGACCTATAACGCCTGCTGGAGTCACTAGGTACGGCGGACGGGATCGAACTCGTCCGCGACGTTGCCGAGCGCATGCTGCAAGAGCTGATCGAGGCCGAGCTCAGCGGCCGGATCAGCGCCCAGTGGAACGAGCACACCGAAGCCCGCACCGGCTACCGCAACGGCCATCGCGACAAGACCCTGGCCACCCAGGCCGGCGACCTGGACCTGGCAATACCGAAGCTGCGCAGCGGCAGCTTCTTCCCCAGCCTGCTGGAACGCCGGCGCCGCATCGACCAGGCCCTGTACGCGGTCATCATGGAGGCGTACGTGCACGGGGTGTCCACCCGCTCGGTCGACGACCTGGTCAAAGCCCTCGGAGCGGACAGCGGCATCTCCAAGAGCGAGGTCTCACGGATCTGTGCCGGCCTGGACGAACAGCTCACGGTCTTCCGCGGCCGGCCCCTGGACCACAGCCGCTTCCCCTACCTCTACCTGGACGCGACCTACTGCAAGGTGCGCGTGAACCACCGGATCGTCTCCCAGGCCGTGGTCATCGCCACCGGCATCAGCGAGGACGGCGGCCGTGAGGTGCTGGGCGTGATGGTCGGTGACAGCGAGACCGAGGCGTTCTGGAGCGAGTTCCTGCGCTCCTTGCGTGAACGCGGCCTGGGTGGGATCCGTCTGGTGATCTCCGACAGTCACAGTGGCCTGGTGGCCGCGATCCGCAAGGTCATGCTCGGCGCCGCCTGGCAGCGTTGTCGTGTTCATTTCCTGAGGAATGTGTTTTCCGTGATACCCAAGGGATCCGGGGAAATGGTCGCGGCGACCATCCGCACCATCTTCATCCAGCCCACCGCCGAAGCCGTCCACCACCAGCTCGATGCGGTGGCCGACATGCTCGGGCAGCAGTTCCCCAAGGTCAGGCAGATGCTCCTGGACGCCAAGGAGGACCTGACCGCCTTCCCCATCTCCCACTGGAAGAAGATCCAGTCCTCAAATCCCCTGGAGCGGATCAACCGCGAGATCAAGCGCCGCACCGACGTCGTGCAGGTCTTCCCCAACCCGGCCGCCCTCGAACGGCTCGTCACCGCCGTGCTCAGCGAGATGCACGACGAATGGATCGCCTTCCCCCGCCGCTACCTGTCCGAAGGCAGCATGACGGCCATCTACGCCGCCGAACACGCCGACCACACCACCCATGCACTCCCCAACACTCCGAACACTACGGACGATTGATCGCCTACACCATCACAGGGGACGTGACTTTGACAGTTCGTCATCAGGAGACGCTTGACGTCGGCCTACTGCCGATCCTGGTTGGCCTGCTGTTCCCCGGCGCGCTCGCCTACGCCGTCTACCGCTTCCCACGCCTCGCGAAGTCGCTGATCGTCGCCCTGGCTGGCGCGGGGGTTCTGGCCGCCCTCGTCACGGCCGCGCTCACCATCGGCGCCCGTTGAACTCCTGGCCACACGCACCAAGTCCTGGGATCCTCGACTCGCAGCGTAGATAGAGCAGGAGCCGATTGTTGATCATTCTGGACATCAGCATCTTCGGCACGAGGTCATGGCGGGTGAGGCAGGCCGCACACGCACAGCGGGATCTCCGCGTGATCCTCTCGGACGGAGGGGCCAGGGCCAGTGACATCGGCGCGACGGCGAGGCTGGGACGGAGGCATGAGGTGCCGCCGGGCGAACAGGGCCAGGAGGCCGTAGCCGGCAAGTAGCAGCACAACAGTGAGAATCCATTCCTGGGACCCTCCTGGGCGGTAGACCCGGCCGCTGGTTCCCATGTCTACGGCCTTGACCTGCTGGCCCTTATGAAGCGATCCGCGTCCACTGCCGGAGAGGGTTACCGTCGTGTGCCAGATGGCGCCGTCGCGCGACCAGAACGTTCCCGACCAGCTGCAGCTCTCATGCCCGGGGTGGCTGACGCAATCGAGTCGGACCGCGGTGAAGGTTCCGGGTTTGCCGTCGGCCGTAGCTGCGAAGAGGGCCTTGCCAAGATTCGGTAGCGAGACGTACAGCAGCAGGCAGGCCGTTGCCAGGATTGCCAAGGAGGAGAACCGTGAAGGCCTGCGGCGGGTTGCGGTGGCGGTCACCGCTCGCTATGCCGGTTCCGCCGCGCAGGTGCAGCGCGGAGCAGAGGCTGCGTCCTTCGCCGGCCTGCTATGCAAGATCATGGCAACCAGCATGGGGATCGTCACCACCGCGTTGTAGAACAGGTGAAGCTCCACCCGCGGTGCCACCAGTTGGACGATGCTCGTCGGGACCGCCCGTCCCGCCAGATACGCGCCTGTGAGTGCCTGGACCAGCAGCAGCAGATGCTCCAAGTGATGCCAGATCTGCACTCCGAGCGCGATGTTCCACCAAGTGCGGGAGGTGCCGGTGAATCCAGGCCGGAGCAGCACGAAGCCAACCAACATGATCAGTGCGTAGCCGTAGTGCATCCACTCCGAACTGACCAGCCACGGGAAAGGGATACCCAGCACACCGCGAGCCTGCTTTACGGGCCAGCCCCAGATGTAGATCTGGACCGCCTGGGCGACGTGCTCGGCCCAGTGGGCGAGAACGATGATCAGGAACACGCGCAATGCGGTGTGGTGAAGTCTGCTATTGAGGGTCGCACCGAAAGTGCGTGCCTGGGGGGCATGTACGCTGGCCGCCATCCGTGGTCCTCCAATACCGGGTCTGGGACGAAGCCATCACAGCAGCACCACGCAGGCTGGGGCTTCTTCGTGCATGCGCAGTCAAGTGCGGCGACCGTCGCCAGCCACGAGGGAAGATCATCAACTTGCCTGGCACCGGGACGACTTGCGTGGCAGGCAGGGGAGTAAACAAGCGGCTGGCGGTCGCCCACCAGCTCCCCCGAGTGTTTGAAGAACCGGAGACAGCGACAGCGTCATGCCGATCACCCCGCCCAGCGTCCCCGTCAGGCGGGACGCCGCTGCTGTCGTTCAAACCGGTTCGGCTCAGTTGCGCACAGGTGGATCAGCCGCTGAGCGGTGATCGGCTAGTACTCGCCGTCAGACGCCCAAGTGTGGTGTCCACGCTAACCGTTGGCCGCCCGCACACAGACCGGCAGAACAGGCAGCTCGCGATCACGCAATGACCTGGTTGCTGCCGTTCGTTCAGCAACTTGGAAGAAACGCCCTGCCTGGATGCTGTCTACGCTCCGAGTGCGAGGGTGCTCTCGAGACCCCCTTGTGTACGGATCTTCCATCTGACGGAGGAATACGAGGGAGTCCAACTGTGGCGCGCAGCGAAGAGCTATCGGTCACCCACCAAGGTCCTGAGGGACAGGTAAATGCTGTCGGTGGAACAGCGGTTGAACGACGCTGGCTTGTCCTGCTACTCAGCATCGGTGCAGGATTTCTACTGACGGTGGTGTGGTCCGCAGAGTTTGTGGACACGACGATCGGCGACAATGTCGCAAGAACCGTGCTCGGGCACGACCCGGAAGCCCCGATCTCCGGTGCGGTGGCGGGTATCGCCTTCGCGTTCACTTCGGGACTCGCTGGCACGTTCACCGCTTGCAATATCGCAGCTTTCGGTGCGGTCGCCCCTCTTCTTGGCGCTGCCGGCAGCCGATGGGGTCGTCTGGTGCAGTCGCTGAAGCCTTTGGGCTGGATGTCGCTTGGCATGCTCGCGGTGTCGGCTGTCTACGGTGCCGTGGTCGGGATCGTGGGTACCTCGATGCCGCAGTTTTCCCAGGCCGAGAGCCTACCCGGAGTCCTGTCCGGCCGTTCCGTGCAGAGCATGGTGGCGTTCGGCACCGTTGGATTGGCGATGCTCTACATGGGGCTGAGCTCGCTCGGTTTCGTCCGCGATCCGTTCCTGCGCCTGCACAGTCGGTTTCCCTATGCGCAGACAGTGTTCATGGGCGCATTGATCGGCGGCTTTCTCATCGGGCGCCCTTATCCACTCTTTCGGCAATTGTTTCGGGACGCGGCCGAGAGCGGGAATCCTTTGTACGGTGCAGCGGCCTTCATGCTGCAGTCGGTCGGGAACGTTGCGATCATGGCCGTGATCTTCATCGCACTGTCCGTGGCCTCAGGCACCCGCCTGCAGACGTGGATGGCAAAGCCTGGGCGCGCGGCGATGCTCATGGCGGTCACACTCATCGTGGCTGGTGCCTTCACATTCTTGTATTGGGACGTCCGTTTGCTTGCGCGCCGAGAGATCATCCCTTGGTATCCGATCGCTCCGTGGGCTGCGTAAGTGTGTGACCTGACGTGCTCTGGCACACCACCAGCCGCGCCTGATGCCAACTCCTGTACCTGCCCGGTCCATCAGGGCGCGGGCCGCGGCAATCAAAGTGGGGCCCCATGGTCAGGATGAGCGCAGAAGAGAGGCGCGAGAGCGTCATCTGTGCGGCGACCGTCGAGTTCGCCCGCGGTGGCTACCACGGCACGTCGACCGAGGCGATCGCCAAGCGGGTCGGTGTCTCGCAGCCGTATCTCTTCCGACTCTTCCCAGGCAAGAAGGCGATCTTCCTCGCGACGGCCCAGCGGTGCATGGAGGACACCGTGCGCACCTTCGAAAAGGCCGCCAAGGGCCTGGACGGTGAAGAGGCCCTGCACGCCATGGCGAACGCGTACACCAAGGTCATCGCCGATCAGCCTGAGCGCCTGATGATGCAGATGCAGACGTACGTCGCGGTCGCCGCCGCCGAGCAGGAGGGCGACCGCGAGTTCGGCGAGGTGGTGCGCAGCGCATGGATGCGACTGTGGGACGCAGTGCATCTGAGCCTCGGCGCCGACCTCGACGAGACGACGACGTTCCTTGCGCACGGGATGCTTATCAACTGCCTGGTGGCCATGGGATTTCCCCCCGAAGACCGGGTCTGGGAGGGCGTCTACCCGTCGGCGCGGCTTACGGGTCGGCTGAAGGCGTAGAAATCGGCCCGCTGCACGCTGGCCCGCTACGCGCCGGCCCGGTCTAAGGCCCGCCACGCCCGCAGAACGTCTCCGGCAGCAGGTCCTGGGCGTTGTAGATCGAACCGAGCATGCGGGGTGGCCTGGCCTTACACCGCCGGTGGGCGAGCCGATGACGAATGGAGTGGAGCGGAGATCATGCAGCTAGCCGAGCTCAGTCTGCGAAGCGCGGTATCCATCGCGACCATCAAGTACTACCTGCGCAGCGGGCTGCTCCTTCCTGGCGAACGGATCACGGCCACCCAGGCCGACTACGGCGAACACTACGTGCACCGGCTGCGGTTGATCCGTGCGCTCATTGGCGTTGGTCGCCTACCCGTCAGTGTCACCAAGGAGATCCTTGACGCCATCACCGCATCGCCTGATGATCCCGATGAGGCCATGGTGAAGGTGCTGAGCGCAGGTTCCGCTGCCCAGGAGCACAACGGCGCGGAGGGCGCCGCGACGTCCGCGAAGCCGAACACAAGCGGTGTCACGGACGCTCGAAGCCTCATTGCCGAGATGGGGTGGTGCGTGAGGCGCGCTGCACCGGCCACCAAGGATCTGGGCGACAGCCTGGACGCCCTGACTGAGCTGGGCGTTGATATCGGGTGGCAGACCCTGCTGCCCTACGCACAACTCGCGGACGAGATCTCCAAGCTGGACAGCCATCAGATACACGGTGTGGCCGGCGCTTCGCTGCAAGCCCAGCAGGCCGCTCTCGTGACGGTGCTGCTGGAACCGGTGTTGCTCGCGCTGCGGCGACTGGCTCTCGAGGACAAGTTGTCACGCCAGAACGCGGAGGAATCCCGCAAAGCACAATGAGGCAGAGCTGACCATCTCGAACGGGCAGCGCATGGTTCCGACGTGGTCCGAGCCTAGGTCCGGCCCGCGCCGTCGGTCTGCTTCCGTATTGGCGAGTTCCGCACGGCGATCGCCGTGCGGGGGTGATCGGCGACAACGCCCGCAAAGCGGATCAGATTAGTGCGCGGCCGCCGTCAGCGCGGAAATCCGCGGGACCGCCGTCATCCGATCGCGCCCCGCTGATCTCCCGTCGTCGGCCCGTCAGCTCTGCCCCGTCATCAGTGCCGCCTCGAAATGCTTCACAACGTCGTCGATCACCTCGGGGCGGTGGAACGCGGTGTCGTAGACCAGGTCAAGGGTGAGCCGCCCGTTCATGGTCGAACCGAAGAGTGACGGAACCGGTCCGCGTGACGTCCCGGCCCACCGGCTGTCGGTGACCCGCAGGCCGTCGGGCACGGGGTAGTCCTCGATGATGCCGATGTTCGACACCATGAAGGAGATCGGCGGCAGCGGCGCGGGCTTGCCGGCGGCTCGCTGGGACACCAGCCTGTGCTGGATCTCGTCCTGGTCCAGGCCCGCCTTCAGCTGCGCGCCGATGCGTCGGCCCACCTCGACGGGCTGATCACCGGCGTCGACGCCGGTGGAGCACACCAGGCGTGCCACACAGCAGAACGGCGCGTCCGACGCGATCGGCGGATCGACCCGCGGGCGCAGGTCCACAGCGAAGGCCGGCGCGACCGGTAGCGGCCCGGCGTCAGGGAACTGGGCGCGTACCGCGCATGCCAGCGCCCCGGCCAACAAGTTGGTGATGGAGATCCCGCCCCGGCGGGCGGCGGCGATCAGCGCAGCGGTCGCGCCCGGCTCGAAGCTGAAGCTGCGCACCGCCAGCGCGCCGGGCGCAGCGGCGTCGCCGGCCAGCGTCAACGGCGGATCGGCGTCGGCCGGGGGCTGCACCGGCCTTGGTCCGTACGCTGCGAGGAGCGCCTCCTCCAGCGACCCTTCGAATGCGGACCTCCCGGTCGGTTCGGGCTCCACTCCGCGCAGCAAATCGGTGTAGTAGCCCAGCAGCCGGCGCAGCAGGAGCGTGTTCAAGCGGCCATCACTGCCGGCGTGGTCGCCGGCGAAGCTGAGCACCGCCGACTCCGCGTCCTGGGACAGCGAGATGCGGTAGACCGGGCGGTTCTGCGCGAGGAAGATGTTCAGCTCGTCCGCGAGGCCGTTTGACCCTGGATCAACCATGGCCAACCCCGGCCCCTCTTCGGCCAGTTCCAGGGTGATGTCTTCGCCGGTCTGACGGAAGGAGCAGCGCAGCAGCGGATGGTCACGCTCCAGCAGACGCACGGCCCGCTCCATCGCTGCTGCATCCACCTTCCCCTTCAGGGTGACGCTCGCCACGACCGGACCGACGCGGAAGAGATAGAACATGGACTCGAAGAAGGTGAGGGGACGTCGCTCGCTCGTCATGTGCGGACCCTTCATATGTTCGGCGGGAAGGAATCTGGTCGAAACGGCCGGTCGGCCGGCATCACGTCACGCGAACGGCGTGGGGGTGAGGATCCGCCGCTCCAGCGAGGCCACGATCGGGCCGTCCACTTCGCTGAGCCTCTTGGCCTCGATCCATTCCGGGTCGGCGAGGAGGGCCGCCCACTTGCGCTCGAGGTCGTCGTAGGAGTCGAACCGCAGGACGTAGACGACCTGATTCACGGTGTTCCTGCCGAACTCGGTCAGCGAGATGAAGACGAGCTCCATCCCGTGCTTGGCGAGCAGCTTCAGCGCGTGCTCGTTGAACCTGCGGATCAGGGCCGGGAGCCGACCGGGGACCGCTGTGTACTCGCGCAGCTCGTAGATCATGCTGGGGGCACTCCCATTCTGGGTTTGTGTCCTGGCCCGGCTCGCCGGTGGAGGCGAGCAGCGTCCAGGCAGCGTGCGGCGGAGGGTGTGCCGCTGCGGGGGCAGGACGTCACACCACGTCCGACCTGGAGGTGAAGGCGGTTCGGAACTCGACTCGGGAGCCTAGCCACGGTGCGGCGGGCGAGGCTTCTTCCTGAGTGCCGCCCAGGACACGGGGTGTGGCACCCGCTCCGGGCGCAAGATTGCGTCCTGTCCGACTGTCGGCCGCGCAAGGCCGATGAGTTTCGCGCCCCCGGCCGGTATATAGACCGAGCCTCGGCCGACGGCGTACCTGCGCCGTGCCCGGGGGTGTAGCTATCGAACGGAGAGAACCATGACCACGGCAGGGTCGGCCGCGCATCCGGCCGCAGCACCCGATGCACACTCCAGTCGGCGCTGGATGATGCTGGTACTGCTGTTGCTCGGACAATTCATGGGCCTGGTCGACGTGTTCATCGTCAATGTGGCCATGCCCTCGATCGGCACGCAGCTCCACGCCTCCGGTGCCTCCCTGCAGTTGGTTGTGGGCGGCTACACGGTCGCCTACGCGATGCTGCTGATCACCGGTGCCCGGCTGGGCGACCTGTACGGGCGGCGCCGGATGTACCTACTGGGTGTCGTCGTGTTCACCCTCATGTCCGTGGGGTGCGCGTTCGCGCCGAACGCCATCGCACTGGTGGTGTTCCGATTCGCCCAGGGAGCCAGCGCGGCCGTCATGGTCCCGCAGATCATGAGCGTCATCCAGATGCAGTTCACGGGCAAGGCGCGCGCCCAAGCGCTGTCCGCCTACGGCGCGGTGCTCTCGACCGGTGCGGCGGCCGGCCTGGTTCTCGGCGGGGTCATCGTCAACGCGAACCTGTTCGGAACCAGTTGGCGCCCGGTGTTCCTGATCAACGTTCCCATCGGCCTCGTACTGATCGCGCTCGTGCCGCGCCTGCTTCCCAAGGACGTGCCGAGCGGGCGGCGGCGGCTGGACCTACTCGGCCTAGCCCTGGCGATCCCCGCAGTGTGCCTGCTGGTCCTTCCCGCGGTCCTCGGACGCGAACTGGGCTGGCCTGTCTGGACGTTCGTCTGCATCGCCGCCGGAGTCGCCCTGGCCGTCGTCTTCGTGCGGGTCGAGCGGACGATCGCGGCTCGCGGCGGAGACCCGCTGCTGAACTTTGCCGTACTGCGCGCAGCCGGAATGTCGGTCGGGCTGGCTACCCTGGTATGCGTCCAACTTACCTACGGCGGCTTCCTGTTCGTCTTCACCCTGCACCTGCAGGCCGGGCTGGGAGAGAGCGCCCTGCGCGCCGGACTGACCTACATCCCCATGTCCGTCACCTTCGGCCTGACCGGCTTCTACTGGCGCAAAATCCCCGAGCGACTCCACCCTGTACTCGCGCCCTCGGGTCTCGCGCTCTCCGCTCTGTCCTACGGGCTGATCGCGGCCGCCATGCAGGGCGGGACCGGCGGCGGGGCGATGATGTGGATGGGGACGATCCTCAACGGTGTTGGCATGGGCCTGTCAGTGAGTCCGGTTCTGATGCAGTCACTGGTGAACGTGCCGATGGACAAGGCGGCGGACGCCAGTGGGCTCCTGACCACCATTGTCCAGCTCGGTCAGGTCGCGGGAGTCACGGTCTACGGCGCGCTGTACCTCACCCTGGTCAGCCACGTGGGCGTCGGCACGCCCGCTCACGGCCTCGGAGCCGCCATGGCGACGACCGCGACCTGGATTCTGGTGGTGGCTGCGCTCGGCGTGATTCCCGGGGTGGCCCTGGCGCGCGTCGTCCTTCAGGCCGCACCCCCAAGTCGGGCCAAGCCGGTTGCCGCGCCCTCCCCGGTCACTTCGGATTGACCCCGTCGCCGCACCTGTTCGACCGCGGCGGCGTAGTGGGGTGGCACGAGCACTTCGTGGCCACCCCGGCCAGCTTCACATAACGCCCCCGAAGTCGACCTCCGCCTCAACCCCGGGACGGTGCGATCGCGGGATAAACACCTGCGACGGCCCCCGTTCCTCCTCCACACGGATCTGCGGGCGGCGCTGGGCCACATAGTCGCGCATCCACGAGACCCCCTCCATGCCCAGCTCGTCGACGATGACCTGCTTCATGTTGCACCAGCCGACCTCGACTTCGAGGAGCTCCTTGTAGCCGAGCGCGATGTCCTCGGTGGTCATCTTGGGTGGGATGTGCGCAGCAGGTACTTGCCGTCCAGGCCCTCCTGGCCTTGATCTTCGTGGCGTCGAGGCAGCAGCCCGCCGGGCGTGACGCGCAGGTGGTAAATGGCAGCGATGAAGACCGGGCTTGGTGGAGATCACCCCTCGCAACTCGCCCCCGCCCCGGTGCAGGCCCGCCGCAGGCCGTCGCGGCCAGACCTTCTGACTTTGCGCCTCGTCCCGGCGGGCAGAGCACGGATTGACAGCGTCTCTGAGACTCTTAGGGATCCTGAGTTATCGCGTAGCCCCGTAGGGTGGAAGCGATAACGAGCGCGGACGAGTCCGGGCCGATCCCGTACTTCAGAGCCCGTATGTTTCGCCGCTGGACGGCGTTGCCAGCATCTGGTCTACGCGAATCCTCGCGGACTCACGCACCCGGGGATTGCTGCCCCGTCGGACGCTGAGCCGACATCTCGGGCAAAGCCGTGATGTCGGCGACGGGGACCGCGCGCATTTCGAGCACGCGGCGGGTTCGTCGGGTAAAACGACGATCCACGCGGAAGGTTACGGCCTGTTCCGGCAGTAGCTTCGCTCAGGATCCCGAAGCCAAACGGGCAACTGTCGGCGACCCTCTCAAGACACGAATCCCGCAGGATGGCCGCGTAGAGATCGACCTTGACTCCGGCCGCATCGACGCCTCCTCCCGCCAGGGAGCACATCGATGCTCCCACCGCAAGGACGACGGTGGGGCCCCACAACTCGCTCACGCCCTCGGCCTCCAACAACGGTGGAAGCCGCCCCTGAGCGTCAACAGGGGCCGATCGCTGTCAGAGCCGTCGGCAAGGCATGCGCGAAGAAGTCATGTCGCCGTGGGCGTGACAGTGTCGATGGCATCTGCTGTCGGCTGTGCCACTGCTGTGGGCTTTGGCCGGCGGTGCGACTCGCTGCGGAGGCAGATCATGAGTCACACACCTACGGTGGCCTCAACCCCCAGCAGCTCCAGGGACGTTGCGGCCAGGCCACGTGCACGTGACACCTATAGCAGCGCAACGGCGCGGGCCGCAGCTACAGACTTCGTGACGTTGATCGCAAGGGCTGTGACTGGTGCCTACGCTGACCCGTCTGGGGAGGCCTGCGCTCGCAATCCCATGGACTGAGAGGTCGTTAAGTCCGATCTTTCTTGGTTCGCGATCACTCGTTCGTGGCACTGGTTGCCGTCCAGGCTTGCTGGTGGGCATGTTCATGTTGAGGTTCGTTGTATGGAGCGAGAGCCGTATCCGAGCGACTTGGCGGATGAGCAATGGGCGTTGATCGAGCCGATGATCGCGGCGTGGAAGCGGGAACGGGTCGCACGGTCGGCGACCGGCGATCCCGGAGACTGCGATCTCAGGGACGTCGTGAACGCGATCTTCTACCAGAGCCGGACGGGCTGTCAGCGGCGCTACCTGCCTCATGATCTGCCGGCCTGGTCGGCGGTGTTCTACTACTTCACGCTGTGGCGCGAGGACGGGCTCGACCAGCAGATCCAGGAACTGCTGCGCTGCCAGGTGCGGGAGAAGGCCCGCCGATTAGAGGACCCGTCCCTCGTGGTCATCGACACGCAGTCCGTGCGCGCGGCCGCAGGGGTCCCGAAGGCCACGACCGGGCTGGACGCGAACAAGAGGACTCCGGGCCGCAAGCGGGGACTGGCCGTCGACGTCCTGGGGCTGATCATCGGCGTCGTCGTGCTGGCCGCCTCGGCCCACGGCAACGCCGCCGGCAGAGCCCTGCTCGACCAGGCCGCCGAGCGGTGCGGGAACCGCCTGGAGAAGGCCCTGGTGGACCAGGGGTTCAAGGACGAGGTCGTCATCCACGGCGCGATGCTCGACATCACCGTCGACGTCGTCCGCCGCAACCCCGCCGACCAGGGAAAGGGCTTCGTTCCGCAACCGAAGAGATGGGTGGTGGAGCAGGTCAACGGCACGTTGATGTTGCACCGGCGTCTGGCCCGCGAGTACGACCACCGGCCCGACAATGCCGCCTCACGCGTCTACTGGGCATCCACCGCGAACATGGCCCGCCGCCTCACCACGCCTGCACCAGCCTGGCGCGATGACTTCGTGGCGGCCGCGTGAACGTCATCGAACTCCTGGCAGATCTCCAGATCCGGCAGGACGCGGCCGCCACCCGGGCCGGCGAACTGCGCGACCAGATCCAGCACTTGAACGCCGCTCTGGCCGAGACCGAGGCGCGTCTGGCGGAACACGTCACGACCCGGAAGGTCATTGCGGAACTCGCCCCGACCGGGATCGAATCCGAACCGCCTGAGTTGACCACTGCCTACCAGGTCACCCTGAACGCCTTCAGCACCCACCCCGATCAGGCGTTCCGGGTCCGTGATCTACACGGACTCCTCGGCATGCCCACCGACGACCCGGCCATGAACGTCACCCGCAGCCGCCTAGGACGCCTCACCCGTCAAGGCTTCCTCACTCAACCCGGACGCGGTCTACCAGAAACGGAACTAACGCCGCTCTTCGCGGGCTGGAATCGGCACGGCCGCCGGCCGCCACTCTCGCCTGATCAACCCGAACACCCACGAGTCGGATACTTCGCCGTTCACGACGCAGTCTTCCCGCAACGTCCCTTCACGCATGAATCCGATCTTCTCCAGGACCCGGGCAGATGCCACGTTGCGCGTATCGGTCTCGGCCTGAACTCGATTCAGGTCCAGTGTGTCGAATGCCCACTGCAGCAAGGCGTGCGCGGCCTCCGTCGCGTAGCCGTGTCCCCACATCGCTTCGTCGAGGACGTAGCCCAATGACGCACTGCGGTAGTCCGGGTTCCATCCGGTCAGACCGCACCAGCCGACGAAGGCCCCATCAGAAGCACGGTCGATGGCCACCCGCGCCCCGGTCCCTTCATCCTCCATCTTCCGGCACATCGCGATGAAGCGCTCGGCGCGGGCCCGTTCGGTCCATGGCGGGGAATCCCAATAGCGCAGCACGTAGGCGCTGCTGTGCAGCGCGAACAGGGGGTCCGCGTCGGCTTCGGTGAAAGGGCGCAGTCGCAGGCGAGCGGTGTGCAATATGGGGGTGGCCAAAGTCATGCGCACCATCTTGTGTCCTCATGGGGCGGGCAGAACACCGAATATCCGATCCCGGTCCGGCCCCCACGACCAAGGCACCACCTACCTGCAGATCGTGCATGCCTTCAACCCGCACCCCGACCAGGCATTCAGGGTCCGCGAACGGCACGACTACTCGGCCTGCCCACCAACGGCCCAGACATGAACGTCACATGCAGCCGCCTCGGACGCCAAGGCTTCCTCACCCAACTCGGACCACGCCCACCAATAGAAACGGACTTAACGGCCTCTGGCATGCACCGACGCACAAACAGCGAAGCGAAGCAGCAGAGAGCAATGTCGGAGAAGGAACGCGTCGGTGGCGCGACTACGCTCTCGCTCAGGACGGAAACGCCATCGGGCACACCGTACTGAGGGACGGGTGGAGACCTGGCTTGAGCCGTCCATACTTGCCGCGACGGCTCACCATGTCTCCGTAGAAACGCTGCCGGGTGCACGACCGTGGGCCGTGTATCTGTGGGGGAGGGGAAGATGGAGCACGGCGCGGCGGAAGGCCACCCAGAACTCCAGGAGCACGCTGACGAGCCGATCGCGCGAGCGGTTGCGGTGATCCGCGAGCGCTACAACGAGCCGCTTTCCCTGTCCTACCTTGCGAGCGTTGCAGGGTTGAGTAAATTCTACTTCTGCCGTCGCTTCCAGGGCGAAGTCGGTTCCACACCCGTGCAGTTCCTCATTTCCGTACGTATGCAAGAGGCCGGACATTTGTTGGAGTCCACAGCTCTCAGCATCGGCGAAATAACGCGTCGCGTGGGTTACAGCAGCGTCGGCACGTTCACTACACGCTTCACGGCGCTCTTCGGCGTTGCACCGAACCGCTATCGCATTCAGCGTGAACGCACGTCGAGACAAGCGTCACGCCAGGCATAGCACTGGCGCACATGGAAGCTCCGCCATCTTGAAGTGGCTGGCCAGCGGGGTGGCGTGACCTCGTTTCGGGGTGCTCGTGCTGGTCGTGGGCGGCAGTCCGTGTTGTAGATCGTCCGGCGGGGTTGGTTTTGCCGATGAGTTCACCGTCCTCGAACGGTCTACCCAGCGACACGGCCGTTCTCGACAGGAGTGCCATGTCTACCGTCCAGCCAGTGATCATTACTGCCGACCAGGACGTTCTGCTCGGCTTCTATACGAAATTGTTCGGCGCTGAGGAGATCTTCCGGGTACCAACGGAAGGCCCGGCCTTCTACCTCGGTTTGCGCATCGGCGACACCGACCTCGGGCTGGTGGCCAAGGCGAACCCGGGGACTGGGACGGCACCGCGGATCCTGCTCAGCATCGGTGTCGACGACGTCGACGAGACGCTCGGCCGGGTGGAGGCGCTGGGCGGCTCGGTCCGCAGCGGACCCAACGACATGCCGTGGGGACAGCGCGTCGCCCACATCCAGGACCCCGACGGCAATCCGGTGAACCTCACTCAGCCGATCCCGGCCCGGTGACGCTGTTCCGGGGGCATGTGCTGATCACGGGCTACTTGCGGTAGAGATCAATTGCCTCTAGTGGCCTCGATGTTCGTCAGGACGAGCAGCGCGCGAAACAAGTGGGTGGCGCGGGCGGGGTCAGTACGGAGCTTGGTGAGGATCCGCCAGACACCTCACGTTGCCAACGTTCAAGCAGCGGTGGCGAGTTCGGTGGGGAAAGCGGTGCGTTCGTCGAACAACTCGTGCTTCTGAAGACAGTGATAGAGCTGTCCGAGCATTCGATTGAACAGGTTCCGCCGGGCGGCGGCAAGTTCCAGTCTCCGTGTTCGTCGCGGCGTCGACGGTAGTGGGCCTTGGCCCCGGGGTGATCCGTACGCTGTCCGGTGAGGACGGCCCGACCGGAATGCGATCGGCGTGGACTGCGGTGGCGGAAATGGTCAGTGATCGACTCTGTCGGGGATCTTGGGGTTCCAAGGTCATTTGCCTTGGCGCCACGACAGGGGTCGCGGTAGCCCGCGGGCGTCGAGGTACTGCTGGAAGGCCGTGGGCTGTCGGATCAATATGCTGGCGCGCCAGGGCGCCCGCTTCGGGAGTAGCGGGGCCTCGACGGGCCCTCTGGCCGCGAGACTGGTGGCGCAGCGCTCCGGCACGGGGTGTGGAGGCCCTTAGCGGGCTTCCTCGGTGGTGTTCAGGGCACGGTCGCCGATGTCGACGGCGCGGCGCATGGATACGTGTGCCGCTTGGCGGTTGTCGCCGTTTCCGACGAGCAGACTGTGGACCTGGGCGTTGAAGCACGCCTCGGCGTCGTATGGTTCGAAGAGGTAGCCGCCGAGCTCGAGAGTGACGATGCCGTGCAGGGCCGTCCAGAACTGGTGCGCCACCAACTCGGCGTCCCCGTCCCGGAACCGACCGACGTCCATGCAACGCTGGACAGAGGAGATGAGGATGTCGAGCACATAGCGGCCGTGGCGTCGGTCGTCGTTGGTGAGGGAGAACCCAGCGACGTTTCCCAGACCCAGCATCACCTGGTACAGGTGCGTGTGCTTGAAGGCGTTCCACCGGTAGACCCGGCCGTGCGCGACCACGTCGGCGACCGGGTCGTCGGAGTCGCCGATCGCGCTCATGCTTACATTCAGCCGGGCGAATCCTTCGTGCACCACAGCCCGGACCAGGTCGTCCATGCTCCCGAAGTAGGTGTAGACGGCTGTCGACGACGTGCCGACGTCTTTGGCCAGGCGGCGGCTGCTGAGCCCGCTGGGGCCTTCCTCGGCGAGGACTGAGGCGGCGGTTTCCAGCAGGGCGTTGCGTACTTCGGGCTGCAGGGGGCGAGGACTCACCCTTGACAGGATGCGCCAGATCCAAGGACATTAACAAGCACTGTTACGTAACGGCGATTTGCCTTGGTGGTGAGCCCCGATGGTCTCAGCGGTCCCGCTAGCTCCCCAGGCGCCGCTACGCTGCCGTGCCCGCCTGGAGGAAGCGGAGATCAGCGCGCTGCCGGTCAAGGGCGAACTCCCCCAGCAACTGGACGGGACGCTGGTGCGGATCGGCCCGGATTGCGCTGACGGTCAGCCGCTGGTGGCGGCGTTACGGATGCGCCAGGGCCACGCCGAATGGTTCCGCACGCGCCGCATCCGAACCGACCTCGTCTGCAAGATCACCGGTGAGCTGCCGACGCCGGGCCCGCGCCTCTGCCCGTCCGACAATGCCAACAGCGCCGTGGTTCAGCACGCCGGCCGCATCCTGGCACTCGGCGATGGCGTGCTGCCGTACGAGCTCACATCGGCCTTCGTTACGAAGGCGCGGCACGACTTCGACGGCACGCTGCCGTTTGGTTTCGCGGCGAGCCCTGTTCAGGACCCGCTGACCGGCGAGCTGTTCGCGGCTGTCGCTACCCCCGAAGCGCCGCACCTGTGGTACGTGGTCGTCGACGCAAGCGGTCGCGTGCGCAGCCGCGAGCCGATTCCGACGTCATCGTGCCGCGAGGCGCCGGCATTCGCCGTGACGCACCGCCACGTGGTGTTCAGCGAATCGGCGAGGATCGGCATCATGCCGCGTGCGGGCACCGTACACCAGCTCACCTGGATCGACATCGAGCCCGGATGCGTGGGGCCGATGCTGAACGCGTTCGATCTGACCGACGACCGGCTGGTGCTCGACATGCTGCGGCCCGGCACGGCAGGATCGACGCTGTGGCGCTGGACTCTCGACCCTGTCAGGAAGACCGCCGTCGGCGTGGCGCTCGACCACCACGCGCAGGAGTCGCCCACACTCGATCCGCGCCACCGGGGATCCGAGTACCGATACGGCTTCGCAACGCAGCTCGCGGACACCGCCTGCCACGGCAGTGCGCTGATCCGCCACGACATGGTCACCGGGACGCGACAGATTCATGGTTCAGGGTCCGGCCGCATCTTCGGTGCACCGGTCTTCGTCCCGCGCTCGCCGATTGCGCCCGAGGGCGATGGCTGGCTGCTGGCGTTCACGAACCACACCATCAGCGGCAGCCACGAGGTGGTGGTAGTGGACACCAACGACTTCGAAGCCGAGCCGACCGCAGTCGTGGGCGTGGCTGCCGTGGAGCATCGAGGGGCGCAAGCCACGTGGCTCATGGCGGCCCCTTGGTGACATCACACCCCGCACGCTGTCAAGCAAAGTCGCTCAGGACGGGGAGCGATCAGGCAGCCATCACTGGAACGGCGTGGCCGTGACGATCCTGCGCCGGATCCGCTCCAGACCGGGCCGTCGGCCTCACTGGCTGGCGTCGATCTAGTCAGGATGAGCCATGGGCTCCCCATTGGGCCATTTCAACCTGAAGCAGCGCTGAGCACCGAGAAGTCGAAGCCTCGGTCGTCCAGCTCGAGCCCGAGACAATATTGCCAGGCCAGGCGACAGCGGACGGCCCCGGCGGCCTGCCGGTCGCTCAGGTTATCCGCGTGCTGCGGGACCAAGACCATCGCAAGGCGGGCGGGCGACAGACCCCGCCGACCGTTGGCCGGACACCAGTTGGCGAAAGCCTCGTCCGTGAACGACTCGTCCAGCCGATCCCGCACCCACATCGCGCCGTTTCCCGTGGGTTGCTCACCCGCGCCATCCACACCGTCAACGGTGGAATCACCCGACCCGACCCCGAACCCATTGGCCTGGACGAGGTCCTGATGCTGGTGTGCGACGGGTCTAAGGGTCTGCCGGACGCGGTGAGAGCGTCTGGCCTCGGAGCCGGTTCATTCCGTTGCTCTGATCTGGGTGTTCGCGGCACCCGACCACCATCCAGGGAGGCGGCACCGGGCCGCTTCTTTGTCGTTGTCGCGTCCGGGACGGTGGCGGGCAGCTCCTCGCACCGGGAGACGACGGCACGGTACTGGCCCTCACGACCTGCTCGGACCCGGACCCCAGGGACATCTACAGCTCGATGCGCAGCCGTGACCGCCGCTGCCTGGGCCACGTCATCGCGGCAACGCCAGAGAAGCGGCCAACTCAGCCCGCGCTGGATGGTGTTCAGATACCGCTGACAGAACAGGAAGGTGCGCTCCCGTGCTTCGCGGAAGACTACGAACGCTGATCCCGGGGCTGACCGCGATCCTTGCGATTCTGGCCACCTACGTACTGATCGGGAACCCGGCGCAGGCCGGCGAAGCTTCGCAGACTGCTGCGAAGTACTCCTTCAAAGAAATGCCCATCGCCATGCCGCCAGGCTATGACGAGCAAAAGATGAACTCCGTCCGCAAGGTGAATCCGGCTTACTACAAGATTCGCTCCTGGATGTCAGCGGTCGGAGCCAGTGTCGCGATCAACGACCTGACTGGTCACGGCCGCGCTGACGGCATGTGTCTGGTCGATTCCCGTACGGATGACATCATCGTCACCTATACGCCGACCGCCCTGGCCAGCGACCGGTTCACCCCATTCGTGCTCGACCCCGAGCCGCTGCCCGTCGACGACACAATGGCCCCGACCGGGTGCGCTGCCGGCGACTTCACCGGCGACGGGCGCATGGGTCTGCTTGTCTTCTATTGGGGCCGCACCCCGATCCTGTTCCTGCCCAAGGCCAACGCCAAAACGGTGTCACCCGACTCCTACGTTCCGCAGGAACTGGTGGCCGGAGTCAACTCCGGAGGCCGCTATGTCGGCCCGCAGTGGAACACCGACGCCGTGGCGATAGCCGACCTGGACGGAAGTGGGCACCCGTCCGTCATCGTCGGCAACTACTTCCCGGACGGCGGAATCCTCGACCAGCATGGCCCGAACACAATGCAGATGCCCGACTCGTTGTCGAACGCCAGGAACGGCGGCGGCCTGCACCTGCTGCGCTGGTCCGGCTCAAGCCCCGGGGACAAGCCGTCCGTGAAGTACGTCGAGGACCGCGGCGCGATCCCGTTCAAGGCCAGCGGCGGCTGGACGCTCGCCCTGGCCAGCGCCGATCTCACCGGCGACGGCAAGCCCGAGGTCTACGTCGGCAACGACTTCGGCCACGGCCACCTCCTGTACAACCGGTCGTCCTCAAACCGGCTCAAGTTCACCGAGGCCCTCGGCCGGCGAACACCAGGCACGCCGAAGTCCTTCGTGCTGGGAGAGGGCTCGTTCAAGGGCATGGGCGTGGACTTCGCGGACATGAGCAACAAGGGCCGCTTCGACTTCATGGTCAGCAACATCACGCAGCCGTGGGGTCTGGAGGAGAGCAACTTCGTCTTCGCCAACAAGACCTCGTCCAACGCCGAGATGGCTCAGAAGCTGGCCTCCGGGGTCGCACCGTTCACCCAGGAAGCCTCCAAGCGCGGTCTTGCCTGGAGCGGCTGGGCCTGGGACGTGAAGATGGGCGACTTCCTCAACACTGGCGACGAGGAGGTCGTGCAGGCCCTCGGCTTCCTCCAGGGCAAGACCGACCGCTGGCCGTGGATGCAGGAGATGGCCACGATGAACGACCAGCTCCTGAGCAACCCTGCTATGTGGCCGAACTTCCAACCCGGGGACGACGTCTCAGGCCACCAAGTGTTCGCGTTCTTTGCCAAGAACTCCACCGGCAAGTACGTCAACATCAGTAAGCAGCTCGGCTTCAAGAACGACATCCCGTCCCGCGGGATCGCCACCGCAGACACCACCGGCTCAGGCCACCTGGACTTCGCCGTTGCCCGGCAGTGGGGACCCCCGGCCTTCTACGCCAACACAGCCTCCGTCGGAAAATCCGTCACCCTCAATCTCTACCGCCCCGCCAGCGGCAAGCAGCAGAACACCGGCCTGCAAGGCCCCGGCACCCCTGCCTACGGCGCCACCGTCACCCTCAACGCCCCCGGCCACAAAGAGGTCTCGCAGCTCGACGGCGGCAGCGGGCACGACGGCTACCGCAGCTTCCAGGTCCGGTTCGGCCTCGGCGAATATGACGGCCCCGTCACGGCGACCATCCAGTGGCGCGACAGCCAAGGCGAGCTGCACAAACAGGACACCAAGCTCACCCCGGGCACCCACAGCCTGATGCTCACCGACTCCGTGCAGGAGGTCTCGAAATCATGACTGCGACCGTCCCCGACACTAGGCCGGCCGACCCACCCGGAAAGCAACCGCAGCGCGCGACGCCCGAGCCGAAACCGAAGGACCCCCACTACCTGGCGCTGCGGAACTTCGCGATGTCGATCAGCGCGTTCAACATCTTCGGCTACACGCTGCTCGGCTTCGAACAAGCATGGATCTTCCCGATTATCGCTGTGGCAGTGGGCTACACCACCGAGCTCACGCTGGAGACGATCGCAGCGTGGGCCCAGCGACGGCCTGCCCGCTACCGCGGGCGGGGGCTGCGCGGGCCGTACGAATTCCTGCTGCCCGCACACATCACGAGCCTGGCCGTCAACATGCTGATCTACACCAACGACCACATCGGCCCCGTGATCTTCGGAGTCATCGTTGGTGTCAGCGGCAAATACATCCTCCAAGCACCGATCGCCGGGCGCATGCGGCACTACATGAACCCGTCGAACTTCGGCATCGCCGTGACCTTGCTCGCGTTCAGCTCGTGGGTTGCCGTGGCCCAGCCCTACCAGTTCACCGAGGAAGCGAACTCCTTCTTCCGCATCATGATCGCCGTGATCATCGCCACAGCGGGAACGATCCTCAACACTGCCCTCACCAAGCGGACCGCCCTGATCGTCGGCTGGCTGGGCGGCTTCGCGATCCAAGCCTTCGTACGCCACTGGATCTGGGACGTATCGCTGTTCTCGGCCCTGGGCGTCATGACCGGAGTCCCGTTCATCCTGTTCAGCAACTACATGATCTCCGACCCCGGCACCACCCCCAGCAAGGGCCGCGCCCAGTTCATCTTCGGTGGTTCCGTCGCCATGGTCTACGGCGCACTCATGGTCGCAAACGTCGTCTACACGCTCTTCTTCGCCACCGCTATCGTCTGCGGCATTCGTGGACTGGGCTGGTGGGCGGTGCACTTCTACCAGAAACGCCAGGCCAGCCGCTGGCCCACCGAACAGGCAGAGGAGACCGTTGCAGCGCCGCAGCTGCCTGCGGCCGCGTGAAGCTTTGCCCCACTGCCTCGCCGGGCCCGCCCCCCCGGGGGGGACGGCCTCTGCGTGCGGACCGGTCGTGGCTCCCCCCCGCGCGGAAGCACCCACCGCGCCCCCAACAACCAGTCAACCAACCA
>NZ_JBEOXO010000043.1:0-60376 GCF_040296605.1 Streptomyces sp. NPDC002088
CCGCTACGAGCGCAAGGCTGAACACTTCCTGGCCTTCACCGCTATCGCCTGCACCCTCATTTGCTACCGCCGACTCGCCAAATGAGACGACGTCTTAGTACCGCAGTACTAACTAATGCCTCTCATCCCTGGAGGGGCTGCGGGCCCGTCAGTCCGGGACGGTGACGAGCACCCGGCCGCGCCCGCCCGCGTCGACCCGGTCATGGGCTTTGGCGATGTCCTCCAGCGGATAGCGGTCACCGACGTCGACAGTGAGGGCGCCGACGGCGGCCGCCGCGGTGAGGTCGCGGGCGGCCTGCCGCTTCGCCGCGACCGGGAAGTCGTCGCTGCCGAGCAGGCGCAGGGTGACGTTGTTGAACAGCAGAGGCCAGAACGGCAGTTCGGTGCGGTCCGTATGGGTTCCGTAGGCGGCGATGACGGCGTCGAGTGCGGTGACCGCGTTGTCCAGATCGGCGTTGGCCGACAGCGACACCTCGACGATGCGGTGCACGCCGTCGGGGGCGTGGGCGCGGATCGTTGCCGCGGGGTCGTCGGAGTCCAGGGCGACGGCGTGCGCGACGACGGCCGGGTCGACCCGATCCAGGTCACCGCCGCGCCGTACGGTGCCGATGACGGTGGCACCGCCCCAGCGGGCGAGCTGGGCGGCCAGCGAGCCGACGCCGCCGAGTACCCCGTGTACGAGCACGATCTTTTCGTCGACCGGCCCGTCGGCGAAGACGGCGCGGTGCGCGGTGACACCAGGGATCCCCAGGCACGCGCCCAGTTCGTCGCTGATGTGGTCGGGCAGGGGCACGGCCATGTGATCGGGTACGACGGTGTACTGGGCGGCGGTACCGAAGGCTCGGTAGGACTGGGCGCCGTACACCCATACCCGCTGTCCCACACGGCCGACGTCGACTCCGCTTCCGACGGCGTCGACCACACCGGCGGCGTCACTGTGCGGGATCACGCGGGGGTGGGGCATCGACGAGCCGAGCCAGCCACGTCGCTTCTTGGTGTCGCCGGGATTGACACCGGAGACGGTTACGCGCACGCGGACCTCACCGGGACCGGGCTCGGGGTCGGGCAACTCGCCGACATTGAGGACGTCGGCGGCCGGACCCTGTCTGTCGTACCAGGATGCGAACATGCGGGATCTCCCTTTTTGGTTCAGGCGCTGCGGTTGCTGGATTCACTGGGGGCGGGGTCGTTCTGGATCGGCTGCTCGCCGAGGACCTCTCGAAGCCAGGCACGCTCCGACCGGCTGATGGCGCGAGCGGTGAGGAGCAGGCCGCGCCGGTACGGGTCGGCGACCTCCTCGGCGCGCAGGGGCTTCTCGCCGTCGTAGAAGAAGCTCGCCGGCTCCTCCAGGAAGTCCAGGCGGCGCCGGAGTACGGCGTGCTGTTCCGACACGTCCGGGAGTTTGGAAAGGAAGGCCAGGAGGGTGAAGAACCGGGTGAAGTCGGTGATCTCATGGTCGGCCGGTTTGCGTAGGCGCTCCAGCATCTCTACGCGTCCGGCCTCGGTCAGGCTGAGCACATAGCGGGCGGCCCCGGCCCGAGGATCTGCCTGACGATCCAGGAGTCCCGCTTTGGCGAGCCGGTTGATGGCCGGGTAGAGGCTGCCGTCACTGACGGGTCGCGCGTAACCGATCAGTTGGGAGACCCTGCGGCGCAGCTCATGACCCGGCAGAGGACCTTCGGCGAGGAAGCCCAGTATCGCTAGTTCCAGCATGAGGCCATCATCTCATGTACTGCATCGAATCGATATTCGCATCGAATCGATGTTACGCTCCAGTTCGCGCTGCCCTGGATGGTCTGTATGTTCGGCAGCTGCGCTCGTGCCCACAGGCCCGCCTTTCCCCGGGCGCGGCCGCACTCCCCGAGAGCCAGAACATGGATCTTCGCCCCACTTCCGCTCAGTCCGAGTCCATCTCAGCCGAGGCGATGGCCGCCGTATCGTCCGACGCGGGCCAGGCAGCGCCTGCCCTGCCCAGGGCCTCCATGGCGGTGGCAGCTTTTTCCACGGTGGTCGAGTGGTACGACTTCACGCTGTATCTGTTCATGACCACCGTGATGTCCCGGGTGTTCTTCGGCTCGGGTGCCTCGTCCCTCCTTGTGACGCTCGCGGTCTTCGCTATCGCCTACGTGATGCGCCCGTTCGGCGCACTGGTCTTCGGTCATGTCGGGGACCGGCTGGGGCGGCGCAAGGCCCTGTTGGCCTCCATGTCGGTGATGACCGTGGCCATGCTGGTCACGGCCCTGCTGCCCTCCCGTGGCCAAATCGGTTCCGCGGCGGGTGTGCTGCTCCTGCTGCTGCGCTGTGTGATGGGTTTCTCGGTAGGCGGTGAGTACACCGGCGTCATGACCTACCTGGTCGAAGGCGCTCCGCCCCGGCGGCGCGGTCTGGTGGCGTCCCTGGCCTCGGCCGCGAGCGAGGTCGGTGCGTTGCTCGCCGTCGGCGTGGCCGCGCTGACCACCGCGACGCTCAGCCGTCCACAGTTGGATTCCTGGGGCTGGCGGCTGCCGTTCCTCTTCGGCGCCCTGCTCGCGGCCGGAACCCTGATTGCCCGCTCGACAATGCGCGAGTCCCCCGCGTTCGAGGTGATTCAGAGGACGCGTGCCACGGACAGTGGTCCCCTACGCCACACGCTGCGTACTCAGCGGCCCGCGCTGTACCGGACGTTCACCATCTCCGCGCTGGGATCCATTACCTACTACGTCGGCATCACCTACGTCCCCACCTACCTCACGTCCGTGGGCGGCTTCGCCGAGAGTGACGCGCTGTGGCTGGCGACCATTGCCTCCGCTGCCGTCATCGTCATCACGCCGTTCGCCGGGTGGGCCGCTGACCGAATAGGCCGGCGACCCACGCTGGTTCTGTTCGCCGTCCTCTCCCTCGTCCTGCCGGTGGCGATGTTCGCGCTGATGACGCGCGGACACGCGGCGCTCGCACTGTCGGGAGCGGTGGTCCTCGCGCTGGTGGCGGGCGGGGTCAGTGCTGTGGGGGCCTCCTCCACGCCGGAGCAGTTCCCCGTCGCGGGCCGCCTCAGCGGGCTGGCCGTGGCCACGGTGGCCACAACCGTCTTCGGTGGCCTCACCCCCTATCTCTCCCAGTCGTTGATCGACAGCACCGGGTGGAGTCTCGTACCCGGTGTCATGGTCGCTGGAGTTGCGCTCCTGGCTCTGCCGATTCTCTGGCGCCTGCCAGAGACAGCCCCGGAAAAGCTCCCCAAGGCCACCAGCACCGGACAGTAGAAGCGCCGACGCCCTTCCCCTCCCGCAGCGGTCGACTCACCAGCGCGAGTGGGAAGCAGCATGCAGCGGCGGCGTGAACTCAATGACCATGTCCGGCCCGGCGGCACGAGGTCGCCCGGCCCGATGCAGAAGACGAACCGGCCGATCCCGGTCGTCGCCGACCTTCCCATGGGGCTGCGCCTGCAGGACCACCCCTTCTACTACAACGCCTACGCCGCCGATCCGAAGAAGATCGGCGAGCGTACTCCCGTCATCGGCGCCAAGGTCTGGACGGCCAGCCGCGTGCCACTTGATAGCCGGGGGTGGCGCGAGTGTGGTTCGAATGGCTTCTCCCGCACGCACCGCCATGTGCGCCTCCGCCCTGACACGAGGCACCTATTCATACTGGCGCTCCGAGATGCGCAGCGCTATGTGCCATGAGAAGGCCACCACGTCCGCGAACAAACGGCCTACTGTAATGACGGGGTACTGGATGATGATGTCGTCCCTCTCGTCATCGCCACCCTGATCGCTGCCGGGGTGCCGGAGAAACGTGCGAGTGACGTGGTAGTGGACGTCTCTTCCGTGATCAATGCCAAGCCCGGCTTCGGTGATGGCACCTGATCCCGGTCGTTGCGCCTCCATCGAGCCGAGCCGCGCCGTGGCCACGAGGTGGGAGTCTGCGCTCGCAGACTCCGGCCTCGGGTAGCTGCTGTCATGGCACACCGGGTCGAGAGCTGTGGGCGTGACTCTGCCGCGATCCACCTCGGCGAGCCGTAGCTTCAGGCGGAATCCTGGATGGCCTGCTCGGACCAGATCGTCTTGCCGTTCTGGCCATGGCGGCAACCCCACCGTCCGCCGAGTTGAGCGACGAGGAACAGGCCGCGTCCTCCCTCGTCGGTTGTGCGGGCACGCCGCAGGCGGGGTTGTGTGCTGCTGGAGTCGGTGACCTCGCACACCAGGACGTTGTGGCGAATCAGACGGAGGTCCATCGGCGGACGGCCGTAGCGGATGGCGTTGGTCACCAGTTCGCTGACGATGAGTTCGGTGCTGAAGAGGAGGTCGTTCAGGCCCCACACGGTGAGTTGGCGGGCTATCCACTCTCGAGCCTTGGAGACGGCGGCCGGATCGGCCGGGATCTCCCAGGAAGCGGTGTCCGCCGCTGGGACGGCGCGGGTGCGGGCCAGCAACAGGGCCGCGTCGTCGCGCGGCGCCTGGTCTGCCAGGTCGGCGAGGAGAGCCCGGCCGGTTTCGTCCAGGGCACGATCCGGACGGCAGGACGCGGCGAGGGCTTCCGTCAGGCGCCGCAGGCCTTGGCCGGTGTCGCGGTCGCCCCGTTCGACCACGCCGTCGGTGTAGAGGGCGAGGACGCTGCCCGGCTCGACGTCGATCACGGTGGTCTCGTACGGCATGCCGCTGAGGGCGAGTGGTGGTCCCGGGGAGATCCCGACTGCTTCGGCGGTCCCGTCGGGCCGGACCAGGACGGGTGGCGGGTGTCCGGCACTGGCGATGGCGCAGCGCCTGGTGACCGGGTCGTAGACCGCGTACAGGCATGTGCCGCCGACGATGTCGCCGTCGCCGAGTGGGGCTTCGGCCGCGAGGCGCTGGACCAGGTCCGAGATCCGGGTGAGCAGCTCGTCCGGTTCGAGTTCCAGGTCCGCGAGCGTCTGGATGGCGGCGCGCAGGCGGCCCATGGTGGCGCTCGCGGGCATGCCGTGGCCGACCACGTCTCCGGCGACAAGGGCCACCCGGAGAGAGGGCAGAGCAATGGCGTCGTACCAGTCGCCGCTGCTGCCCGCTCCGCCGCCTGCGGGCAGGTAGACGCCGGCGGTCTCGGCTCCCGGAGTGTCGGTCGTGGCCGGGGGAAGGAGGCGCTGCTGCAGCGCTACGGCCGCCCTGTGCTCGCGCGTGTAACGGCGGGCGTTGTCGATGGCGAGCGCACCCCGTGAGGCGATCTGCTTCATGAGATCCGCCTCGTCCTCGGTGAAGGGGGCGGATCGGCCGCAGCGCCAGGCCGATATGGCGCCGAGCGTGAGCCCGCGGGCATACAACGGTGCCACTATCACCGAATGGGCGTCCTTCGGGGCGAGATACTCGACCAACAGCGGGTCCCTGACCATGGCGATGAAGTCGTCGAGGCCGAAGACGACTGGCTCGCCGTGTTGGAAGCTGCGCAACAGGGGGTGGTCGGGAAGGGGCGGGATGGACCCGCCGCGCTGGATGCCGGCCGGCCACACCGCGATGGCCGGCGCAAGGGCCGCGTTGCCCATGTCTCCACTGCCCAGCTGCTTGGAGGGTTCGTCCCCGTCGAGAACGGGGTGCGCAAGGTCGACTGCGGCGAGATCCCCGAACGCAGGTGCGAGAACGTCCGCAAGGTCCTGCGCAGTGCGCAGGACGTCCAGAGATCCCCCTACTCGCTCGGCCACCTCGCGGGCGAGATCCAGATGGCGGCGGGCACGCATCTGGTCGGCGTTGTCGAAGTACAGGGCTGCGACTCCCGTGGGGCGTCCTCGCGCGTCCTCCAGACGGAAGGCGGACAGCGACAGCGCGCGCTGCCGCCCCGAACCGTTCCGACAGCTCACGTGCTGGTCTCTGCGGACCACTGGGGCACCCGTCTCGACTACCTGGCGCAGTAGTGCCTCGAGGTTCTCGGCGTCCTTGGCGTCCAGCACGTCGCTCAGCCGAGCGCCGGGCTGTACTGGACGGCCGTCGAGAGTGTCCGGCGCGGCGTTCGTCTGCACAGTGGTGAGATCCGTGTCGTACACAGCGATGGTGATCCGGTTCTGTGCGGACAGTGCACGCAGCAACGCCGCGCCCTGCTCGTGGCCGGCGACGTGGTGGGTAGGGGTTGCCAGGACGAGGACCTCCGCCGAGCCGGAGCCCCCCACCTTGGTGGTCCGGAAGGTGACATCGATGGTGTCGCCGCACTGGTGCCACAGCCGTACCCGGCCGGACGCCGGTATCTCCGCGTCGCGCAGGTCGTCCGGGGGGTCGGCCACCAGTTCCCGCGCGGGGCGGCCACAGACCTCCTCGGCGCGGAACCCCGTCAGCTCCTCTGCTGCCGCGGTCCACCGCACCACCGCGCCTCGATTGTCGAGCACGGCGGCTGCCGGACCGTCGAAGGCGTGCGACCTGCCGCTGGGACCGGAACCGGAGACGCCCGTCGGTCCTTGGGCGGCGCCTGCCGAGTAGGCGTTCTTGACATTCTCTATGTCCATATGTGGCTTCTTTCTGTGGCTTCCTTTGCGAGAGCCTGCGGCTCGAGAGATCGGCGTGCTGTGGCGGCCGTCGGCCGCCCGGTCGGCAGCGCGTCACGCCGCAAGGGCTTTGGAGGGCAGGTCTTGTTCGGCCCAGACGACCTTGCCGTCCGTTGCGGAGCGGGAGCCCCACCTGTGGGACAACTGAGCGATGAGGGAAAGACCGCGGCCGTTCTCGTCGATGGTGCGGGGATGACGGGGGCGTGGGTGGCTGGGGTTGCTGTCGGAGACTTCGCACGTCAAGACCTGGTGCTGGATGAGCCGTAGGTGGATCGGCCCACCGCTGTAGCGGATGGCGTTGGTGACCAGTTCACTGACGATCAGCTGCTCGGTGGCCACCAGATGATCAAGCCCCCATTCGCTGAGCTGGCGGGCGGCTGCCTGCCGGGCGATGCGGACGGCGGCCGGGTCGTTCGGCAGTTCCCAGGAGGCGACCTGGGTCGGTTCGAGTCCGCGAGTCCGCGCAAGGAGCAAGGTGACATCGTCGGCCGGGGCCTGAGTCGGCAAGGTCTCGATCACCTGAGAGCACAGGTCTTCCAGGGACGAACTGGTCTCTGTCAGGGCGGCGCCCAGGCGATTGAGGCCCACGTCGATGTCGTCGTCGCGGGACTCGACCAGACCGTCGGTGTAGAGCGCGAGCAGAGTTCCCTCGGGCAGTTCCAGTTCCAGGGACTCGAAGGGGACCAGACCGAGGCCGAGGCCGAGCGGGGCCCCGGCGGGCATGTCGGGGAAAGTGGCACGGCCCTGCGGGTCGATGATCGCGGGCGGGGGATGCCCGGCCCGCGCCATCGTGCACCGCCGGGTGACCGGGTCGTAGACGGCGTACAGACAGGTGGCGCCCACCGCCGCGGGGAGCTGGTCCGGAGCGTCGGCATCTTCCTCGCTCAGCCGCCTGACCGTGTCATCGAGGCGCGCCAGCAGTTCGTGGGGAGGCAGTTCCATGTTCGCGAGCGTGCGGACGGCGGTGCGCATTCGGCCCATCGTCGCCGCGGCGTTGATGCCGTGTCCCACCACATCTCCGACGACGAGGGCCACTCGGGCGCTGGACAGCTTGATCACGTCGAACCAGTCGCCCCCCACGCCGTGGTCCATGTCAGCCGGCACATAGCGCGAGGCCACATCGAGGGCGGCGCCGCCTCCCACATGGTGGGGGAGCAGGTCGCGTTGGAGCGTCAGGGCCGCGGTGCGTTGGCGGGCGTACTGGAGAGCGTTGTCCAGGCTGAGCGCGGCCCGGGTGACGAGCTCCTCGGCGAGGAGGAGGTCGTCCTCATGGAACGGCGTCGGCTCCTCGGAGCGGCCGAACACGGCCAGTCCCAGCACACAGCGTCGCGCACGGATGGGTACGACCATCAAAGAGTGGACGCCGCTGTCACGGAGTTTCTGCGTCCGCACTGGGTCGTGACTGACCCAGGGGCCTGAATAGGTGTCCAGCACCGATTCCAGGTAAGACCTGCCCGTGCGTAGGGCGGTGGCGAACAGCGAGGTCGGGAAGGGGCGGATCACATCTTGGCGCACCCACGGCAACTTGAGGACACCCGGGTCGACGGAGGCCACACCGGCACGGCGCAGCACAGGTGGGCGGTCGTTCGCCTTGCCGGTCGCCGCCGAGGGATCCACGCCGAACGGAACCGACTCCATCAGGTCGACGACTGCGTGGTCGGCCAGTAGGGGCACGGCAAGGTCGGCCAGTTCCTGCCCGGTCCGCATGACCTCGAGGGTGCTGCCGATGCGCGTACTGGCTTCGCTGAGGATGGCAAGGCGCTCGCGCGCCCGCCGGTTGCCGGTGACGTCCACGCTCATGGAGCACACTGCCATTGCCGTGCCGTCCGCGTCCAAGAGGCAGAAGAACGAGGCCGAGAACGCGTGCTCCCGGCGCCGGTCCGTCGACGACCACGCCCGGTACTCGTGGACCGTGGTGGTGCCACTTTCCAGTACCTGCCGCATCACCACCTCGAGCGCTTCGGCCTCGACGGCGGGCAGTGAGTCCCGCAGGCGACGTCCGAACCATCGCTCACGAGGAGTGCCGTGGTGGCGCTCCATGACGTCGTTGACCCAGGTACAGCGCAGCTGCGGGTCATAGACGGCGATGCCGATCGGTGTGTGGGCCAGGAGCGACTCCCGCACAGCTCCGTCGGACGCCCCCGAGGACAGGGTGCCTATGTCGGTCACGGACACCAGCCACCGGGTGTCGGCGTCCTGCCCCCACAGCAGCGAGATCCGCAGCGTCATTTTGATGGCGTGGCCGTCGCGGTGGCGGACCGCCACGGTGCCGGACCAGCCATCCTGGGCACGGCACTGCTCGGCGAACGCCGAAGCACTCGGGGCGTCCTCGGCGGACGGCAGCACGTGTGCGGCGGACCGGCCCACCACTTCCCCGGCCGAGTACCCGACAAGCTGCTCGGCGGCGTGCGTCCACCCCACCACGGTCCCCTCCGCATCGAGCATCGCTATTGCCGCATCGGGTGTCTCTCGGGGGCTCACCGGCTCGGCGAGTGGCATGTGGTCGGTCTTCGTCATCCGGTTCTTCCCATCGGTACGGGTGTGAGACAGCGTCGGCATGTGCGGCGTCGGCCCGATCTGTGGCCGTGGTGGAAGCCGGCACGACGTCTGCCAACCTTGGACGACTTTGTCCACTTCTGATGAAATAGTCAGATACGACCGCTTCGTCGTCAAGTCCCCCGAAACTGATCAAATGCCCAGACGTGACCGTGTGCTGTCACGTCACGCCATCGCGGAGTCGGGACCGGTGGGCCAGGGTGGACAGTGGGAGCGGGTAGTGTAATGATGAATTCATCAGAAATGCTGCTCTTATTTGTGGAGCATGCCGATGCCAGTCCCACGCAGGAACCGATTCGAGCGCCGCCGCGCCGAGACCCGCCAGGCACTCGTCCGCGCCGCGCGGCAGATCCTGGCCGAGTCCGGCGGCACGAGCGCCAGCATCCATGCCATCGCGGAGCACGCGGACGTGGGCCTCGGCTCCTTCTACAACCACTTCAGGGGCAAGCCGGACCTGTTCGACGCGGCCGTGGCCGATGCACTCGAGGAGTACGCCCAAGCCGTCGACCAGCGCCTGCACGGCGTCGATGATCCCGCCGAGCGCCTCGCTGGGGGTGTGCGGCTCGCCGCGCGCATGGCCGAGTCATACCCGGAGATCATGCAGATCCTGTGCCACAGCCAGCTCGGTCGGATATGCGCCGGTGACGGACTGGCTCCGCGCGCGAAGCGCGACGTGGAGCAGGGCATGGCCGCAGGCCGGTTCACCGTGGTCGACCCGGTGATCGCCCTGACTGTGCTGAACGGCAGCCTGCTGGCGCTCCTGGAGCTGTGGTGCAACCAGCCCGGGACCGACAGCGACCAGGCCGCAGGCACAATGGCCGAGATGATCCTGCAGATGCTCGGCCTCTCCCCGGATGAGGCCCGTGACCTCGCCCGGCGGCCCCTTCCCGCTGCAGTGTGAAGAGGATCCTGTCGCGCACCGGCCGACGGGCGCCGACTGCGCACCGGTTCCCGCAGCCTGCGTAAGACTGGTCTCTCTCGCCTGCTGTCGCCGCCCCGCAGCCTCAGAGCTGGATCGGCAGGTGGCGTGGCCCGCGGAGCATGGCGTTCTGGCGGTAGGGCGGCGGGTCCTGGACCAGGCGTGCCGTGCCGAGGTGGGGGAGCAGCGCGCCCAGTGCGGCCTGGGCTTCGATACGGGCGAGGGGTGCGCCGTAGCAGACGTGTATGCCGCTGCCGAAGCCGAGGTGCTCGTTGTCCGGGCGGGTGGGGTCGAACCGGTCGGGATCGTGGAACCGCCTGGGGTCGCGGTTGCCCGAGGCCAGCACCAGAACGACGGAGGTACCTTGGGCGATCGGCGTACCGGCGACGTCGATGTCGGCGAGCGGGAGGCGCTCACGGATGTGGACCGGAGGTTCGTAGCGCAGCAGTTCCTCCACCGCTCGCGGCAGCAGATCGGGGTCACGGCGCAGATGGTCCAGATGCTCGGGTTGGCGCAGCAGGGTGAGTACCCCGTTGGTGATCAGGTTGACCGTGGTCTCGTGTCCCGCGATGAGGAGCAGCACGGCGGTTTCCGCGAGTTCCTCCTGGGTGAGCCGCAGGGCCGGGTCCGGTTCGTTGACGAAGGCGGACAGCATGTCGTCGCTCGGCTTGCCACGGCGCTGTTCGGCGAGGTTCACAAGGTACCCGCCCATCTCGATGCGCGCCTGGTCGCCCGCCCTGTCTGTCTCGGTGGTGTCCGCCTCGGGCCTGACGTCGGCGGCGGCGACCAGAGCGTCGGACCAGGCCCGGAACAGCGGCTCGTCCTCGCGCGGTACGCCGAGCAGACGGCAGATCACCGTGACGGGCAGTGGGTAGGCGAAATCGTCGACGACGTCGATCTGCCGGCCCGCCTCGAAGGACTCCATCAGTTCCTTGGTGATCCCCTCGATCTCACCGCGCATGGCATCGACCCGGCCCGGGCTGTGCGGCGGGCCGAACGGCCGCATGGCGAGGGTACGCAGCCTGTGGTGCTCCGGGTCGTCGAGCCGCAGGAACGGCGGCTTGTGTGTCACTTCGCCACGGCTGCGGGGGTCGACACTCATCCGCGGGTCGTGGAGCAGAGCGGCGATCTCGTGGTAGGTGCCGACCAGGTAGCTGCCGTCTGCCTGCCGCACCACGGGACCGGCCTCGCGGAGTTCCGCGTACAGCGGGTAGGGGTTGGGGCGACTGGCGTAGTCGGTGATCCGTGCCAGCAAGGTCTCGGAGGCCATCGTGGCTCCTCGTGGTTGGGCGGTACCTGGGTCAGCGGGTGGGCTGCACCACCGTCAGTCGGCGGTCAGGCAGGTGACCGGTGAGCGCCACGGTGGGGCCGTGGGACAGCCCGCTCGGGTCCGGCACGTCGGACGGAATCGTCACGTCGGCCGCGATCGCACGGTCCTGGGCGCCGGGCGGGGGCGGGAACGGAGCAGCCGTCTCGATCAGGTGCTTGTAGTAGTCGAGCGACTTGGCCATGTCGACGGTGACCGCGGCGGTGACCCGTCCCTTGTAGCCGTAGACCATTGCCAGGCGGCGCGCCTCCAGGGAGCCTTGGGCGATGACCACGTGGTCGGAGTAGGTGGGCACGCCCACCGATTTGATGTTGAGCCCGAACTGGGTCGACCAGAATGACGGGACGGTCAGGTGCGGGCGCTGCAGGGGCCCCGGATTGACCATGTTGTGGGCCGCGACCTCGGCCTGCTCGACCGCGTTGCCCCAGTGCTCCAGGGAGAGCATCTGATAATCGAACAGTGGGTGGGGGAAGCGGGAGACGTCACCGGCCACGAAGACGTCGTCGGTGACGATTCCGTACATATTGAAGGCCCGGCATCCGGCGTCGCAGGCGATCCCGCGCGGGCCCGCCGCCAGCCCGGACTCCGCCAGCCATTCGACGTTGCGTACCGCGCCCAGCGCCACGACGCAGACGTCGGCATCGACGCGGCTGCCGTCGGACAGCTCCGCACCGGTGAAGCTGCCGTTCCCGCGCAGGGCGGTGACCGTCACCCCGGTGCGCAGGTCCACGCCGTGGTTGCGCTGCATGACAGCCGCGAGCTTCGAGAGGGTGCCACCGAGCGCGCCCACCAGGGGTGCGGGGCCGCGTTCGGCGACCGTGACCTCCAGTCCCCGTTCCCGGCAGGCCGAGGCGATCTCCGAGCCGGTGAAGCCGGCGCCGATCACCAGCACGCGCTCCGGCCCGGCGTCCAGCCGCTGGGCCAGTCCCCCGGCGTCCTCGCGGGTGCGCAGGGTGAACACCGCGTCCAGGGCGGCTTCCTCCGGGTTGGGCCAGGGTCGGGCGCGGGTCCCGGTGGCGATCAGCAGTCGGTCGTACGGCAGCGACTCGCCGTCCTCCAGCAGCACCTGTTTCGCGAGCAGGTCCACGCCGGTGGCGCGTACGCCCAGCCGCCAATCGGCGTTCGGGTCCTGGCGCATCGGCAGCCCGGTGGTGTCCGCTGTCGCCTGGCCGAGCAGCACCTGCTTGGACAGCGGCGGCCGGTCGTAGGGCGGGTGGGGCTCGTCCCCGACCACGGTCAGTGAGCCGGTGAAGCCTTCCTCGCGCAGCGCCTCCGCGGCCCTGAGCCCGGCCAGCGACGCGCCGACGATGACGATACGGCCGTCCTTGAGGTCACCGGGCACCGGCGCTCACCTCCTCGCCGAGGAGGATGGCCTGGACCGGGCACGCCGCCGCGGCCTGGCGCACGCGCTGGACCTGGTCGTCGGGGACGGCCGTGGCGTACAGCAACCCCTCCTCCCCGTGCAGCTGGAACACCTCCGGCGCGAGGAACACGCATTGCGCATAGCCCTGGCAGCGCGTGAGATCCACAACGGTCTGCATCCCCACCACTCCCTCCGTTGTCTCACCCCCTCGTTTCCAGCATGGGGCCGGGCCCGGGCGCCCGCACGCCACGGCTCCGGAGACGGAAATCCCGGGCAGCTCGTCCGCCCGGGGCGACGGCTCAGCCCAGGGCGTCCGAGTCCGAAGTCCGAGCCGACGAGGAAGAGTGGGGTGAACGTTGATGAATTGCTGCACAGTTGCTCGCCGGTGTGGCTGATCTCCTCGGTGTAGAGCCCGAGATGGTCGATGCAGGTGAGCATCCTCTCGAAGGCCAGTCGGTCTTCGTCCAGGCGGCCGACGCGGTCTCGGCGAGGACGTCGAACTGTTCATGCCGCTGCCGGCCGTGCGGGTCATTTCCGCCGCCTCGACAGTTCCATACGTCGTATGGTAATCCTGGGGGAGTGCTTCCATGCGCCGTATGGAAGAGTTTGCTCGGACCACGCCAGGCGCCGCACAGCGCCTGCATGCAGCCGATGGTGCAGATCGCACCAATCGGGAAGGAAAGACCATGAAGAAGCTCACGAGGCGCGTTGCCGTCACCGCTTCCTCCGTGGCGGTCGCGGGTGTCGCCGTTCTCGGCGCCGGGGGCACCGCTTCGGCCGCGGCTTCTGCATCCGCGCACGTCCAACGCCCTGCCTTCAGTGTCAGCGCCGGCGACTACCGCTGGGACCACGGTGTCGGCTACCTGCTCGAACTGGGCTACTCCTGGGACGAGATCCATGGCTGGCACCACGACGGCCGGGATGAGATCAGCGGCCGCTGAACGCCGCCCAGGCAGGAGTGAAAGTCGATGGAGTCTTTGAAGACCGTCATGCAGGGGGTGGCCGTACAGCTTGTCATCTCGCGCACCTACTCGCTGTCCATGTGCATGAGCCTGCGCTACGAGCCCACTGATCCCTATGTCGTCCGTGCCACCTTTTTCACCGACACCGACGAGCCGGCCGAATGGGTCCTGGGGCGTGATCTTCTGGCCGATGGCCTGAGGGGTTCCGCGGGCTGTGGGGACATCCGGGTCTGGTCGGCCGTCGACCGTGGTGACCATGCGATGTACATCGTCCTCGGGTCTCCGGCGGGCACCGCCTTGCTCGAGGTTCCCGTGCAGGACGTCAGGACCTTCCTGGAGGACACGGAGGCGCTGGTGCCACGGGGTACCGAGTCCGGACACATCGACTGGGACCTCGAACTGGCCAACCTGTTTGCAAAAGGCTGAGAGAAGCCTCCCAACCGCCGTTCCGCTGGGGACCTTTGACCCGGCGGCAGAAGAGAAGGAAAGAGTGTTCATGTCCCAGTACCAGCTTCGTGTCTACACACTGCGCAGCCCTGAGGCGCTCGTTGCCTACGAGAACATCTGGGCCAAGCACATTCCCGGTATGGCCAAGCACAGGATCGCCACACATGGTGTCTGGACGGTGCCCGCAACTCCTGGGAGTGAGGCGCCCCAGTTGTACGCCCTTGTTTCCTATCGGGACGCCGACGACGTTCAGGAGCGGCTGGAGGTGTACCTGTCCAGCCCCGAATTCCGTGCGGACATGGAGGGCTTCGACATCAGCCAGATCGTCGGCGTCGCCGAGTCCGTGCTGACGCCCACCGCCGACTCACCCTTGCGGTGACGGGTACCGAGCCGCTCGAAGTCCGCGGCGACCTTCTTGGTCGTGTCGGAACGCCGCGCAACTCCGCCAAGGCGCTCGCCGGACGGCAACGGGCATGGATGAGATCGGCGAGGTCGGGGGGACGGTTGCAGTTGCCGAAGCCCCGGTTGAGTGCCCGTCAGGACGGGCGGCCGACGCCCAGTGACATGGAGGCCCAGCCGACCGGGGGGTGAACACGTACCGACGGTATCGTGCGCCAGGCTGCTGCCGTGTCCGAAGCTCGGCGAGTCGTGCGCAGGGGCGTCGTCCGGAGTGCGAGCGAGCCGCATGGCAGCGTCCAGGGTCCTGGTCACCGCCATACGCTGCGGTTCCCGGGACCGTACGCGACCAGGGGCGATGCGCACCATCCAAGCGAGTGAACCAGCGGCAAGGGTGAGCGCGAGGCCGTGGCTTAGGGCGGGTTGTCGCCCGGAGAGCGCACACGTGGATCCGCCGACGGTGTACACCATCAGGTCGGCCCCGGACCGGTCGCCCGGCCCAGCCGCAGCACACCGCATATCTGCAGCGGCCGCATGGAGAGGACCTTCCCGGATGTGATGGGTGCCTCCTCATGCGGCCGCAGCCTGAGCCCGCCCGACCACGGGCCGCAGGCGACCTCCAGGGACAGGAACTACGGCCCGTCCCGCCCGTTCGGGTGCCGTACGTAGGTCCGCAGGAGTGACCGCCACCACGGGCGGCGAGTCCCCCTCGCTGGCCTACGGCTTGATAACGTACATCGTATGGAAAGAGTGAAGCGTACCCCTAGAGGTACTCGGAAGAGGGATGTGCCTCTGACCGAGGCAGGGATCTGCACCTCCGCCCTGCGACTCATCGACGCGGACGGGGTCGAGGCGCTCACGATGCGCAAACTCGCCGCCGCGCTGGACGCGAACCCAATGTCGCTGTACCACCACGTGCCGAACAAGGAAGCATTGCTGCGTGGCGTGGCGACAATGGTCGGCGCCCGGTTCCGCACCGTGACACTGGAGGACGCTCCCTGGCAGGAGCGCATGCGCCTACTTGCCACGGATTTCCGGACGTTGGCACACCGCCATCCCAACCTCATGGCCTACTCGTTCAGCCAGCCGGACTTCATCCAGCCCGAAGATCCCTTCTGGGTCGCGCTCACCGCCGTACTGGACGCCGCAGGGGTGCCGCAGGCGGAGATCCCGCAGCTCGCCGCGCTCGTGTGCGCCGTCGTCATCGGCGTGATGATCGCCGAGCTCAACGGCGCGCTCCATCGGTGGTCGAACCTCCAGCCCGCCACACCCGCCTCCGGCGAGGACGGGCCGACGAACGAGGGCTTTGGCGAGGACCGGATGTTCCGCCTGGTGCTGGACACGATCATCAGCGGCATGGAAAGTCGGCTCACGGCCGATCACGCCGGTGGGCGCGGCGGCCGGCCCCCGCAGGACTCCCTGCGCGCCTCCGGACGTATCCCCCGTCAACTCCGCCCACCGGCCGCACGCTGCGAAGGAGAGTCCCTGGGGAATCCCGTCTCGGACATGGCGGCCGGTTTCGACCCGAAAGAGCAGTGAGGGTCAAAAGCCCAGACATACTGTTTTCGTTCAGCCCGGGGATGCGCTTGGCCCAGATGGTCTCGTAGGCGGCGAGCGCCTCGGGGATGCGCGGCGTGTCGACACGAAGCTGGTACTGGGACATGAAGACTCGTTCCCCTTCCGGTTCTCTGAGCGGGTGTCATCGGTGACACGGGACAGGGCGGGGGCATGGCCACGGGCCACTTCACCGTGGCCGACCCGGTCATCGCCCTGACGGTGGTCAACGGCAGCTTGCCGGCGCTCCTGGAACTGTGGTTCAACCGGCCGGAGGCCGACATGGGCCAGGCTGCGCAGACCATGGCCGAGATGCTCCTGCACGTGCTCAGCCTTTCCCCGCACGAGGCTCGCCACGTCGCCTGGCGTCCCCTTCCCGCTGCGACGTGAGGGGGCCCTGTGTCCCCGCGGCTTCACAGTTGGACGGGCAGGTGGCGCGGCCCGCGCAGCATGGCGTTCTGCCGGTTGGGGGGCGAGTCCTGGACCAGGCGTGCCGTGCCGAGGTAGGGGATAAGCGCGCCGAGTGCGGCATGGGCCTCGATGCGGGCGAGGGGTGCGCCGTAGCGCAGGTGGATGCCGCTGCCGAAGCCGAGGCGCTCGTTGTCCGGGCGGGTCCGGTCGAACCGGTCGGGCTCGGGGAACCGCTTATTCCGGCACGGCCGTGACGTACAGCAGCCCCTCCTCGGCGCGCAGCTCGAACACCGCGGGCGCGAGAGACATGCACTGTGCGTACCCCTGGCAGCGCGTGGGGGCGACAACGGTCCCCATCTTCACCACTTCCTCCGTCGTCTCACCCCCCTCTTCCCGCATGAGGGCGGAACGGGAGGCTCGCACGGAGACTCATCGAGGAACACCGCCGGTCGGTCGTCAGCCGACGAGGTCGAGGTTGAAGGCCGCGCTGATGAGGGCGAGGTGGGTGAATGCCTGGGGGAAGTTGCCCAGTTGCTCACCTGTGTGGCTGATCTCCTCGGCGTACAGGCCGAAATGGTTGGCGTAGGTGAGCATCTTCTCGAAGGCCAGGCGGGCTTCGTCCAGTCGTCCGACGTGGGTGAGGGCCTCGACGTACCAGAAGGAGCCGATGGAGAACGTGCCTTCGAGGCCGTCGGGGCTGGCCTCCGGGTCATAGCGGCAGACCAGGGAGTCGGAGACGAGTTCGTTGCCGAGGGCATCGAGAGTGGACAGCCAGACGGGATCGGTGGGGGAGACGAACTTGGTCCGGCTGGTCCCAGTGCTCGCAGACCCAGTCCACCAGGGCGCACACCGCGCGCCAGCGGCCACTGGACAGGGGCCGGCACCACTTGTCGTACAGGTACACCGAGTCGATCAGGGCGCCGTAGATATCGAGTTGCAGCTGGGGGTCGCGCCGTTGCCGACCCGCACGGGCGCCGAGCCCCGGTAGCCCTCTGGGTGGGGCGGCTCGTGGTCGGGGCCGCCACGATCGCACCGTTGGGGGCGTAGGTGAGCAGCTTCAGGGCGAGGGCGGAGCGGTGCACCATCTCCCGCCAGCGGCCGCAGTAGCGGGACTGCTGCAGCCGGCGCCGCCAGAAAGCGACCGTGGCGGTGAACTCCCGCTCGGCCTCGGCGTGCGGGCAGCCGCGCGGCGGAGTCTCGTCGGTGACGCGCTCGAGCGCGAAGACCGCCGTGTCGCCCTGGGACAGCGTGAACTCGGTCCGTACGTCCTTCCCGTCGGACTTGAGCGGCACCGTCGCGGTCAGCGACAGCGACAGCGTCTCGGAAGCGAACAGAGGGGCGCCCTCCAGTATCCGCAGGGTGTGCGGTTGGGCGCAGTTCCCCGATCAGGCCGTGCTCGGCGATCGGCAGGTACCGGGGAGACGTGTGCTGTGTCGGCGCTCCGGACATCGCAGCGGCCTCTCTATGCTCCTGTCTCCACTATGGCCCTTCGCTGTCGCGGCGGCACCAGGGTCGGCCCGGCGGGCACGCCGCCGGACCGCGCACCGCCCCACCGGAGCCGTTCCGCTTCCGTCACACCCTCTCGCGGGCTCCTGCGACATGGTTCTCCACTCCGGCGACCGCGGCGTCCAGCGCGGAGTTGAACATTGCGTCGATCACGTCCTTGGAGGGCGGGGGCGCGTCTTCCCCGTCGGGGCCCGACGGTGCCGGTGGCAGGGTGGCCCACCGCTGCAGTGCCCCGTTCAGTTCGCTGAGCAGCAGACCCGTGAACACACTGACCAGGGTCGCGGCGACGCGCGGAATCTCCTCCTCGGGCAGTTTCGCGGCGGCCAGGATGTCGATCAGTGCCTGCCAGAGGGGGTCCTCCTGCTGCACGTAGTCGGGGCGTGTGAAGGAATACCCCATCAGTTTCGGGTGACGGTGCGACAGTTCGCGGAAGTCGAAGGCCAGTTCACGCAGCCGGTCCTGCCAGGGGACGTCCTCCCACTCCTTCGCGCTGAACTGCGAACCGACCCGGTGGGCCACGCCGCGCAGCACGGCGTCCTTGTTCGGCACGTGGTGGTACAGCGACATCGGGTTCGCATCGAGCGCGGTCGCGAGTTTGCGCATGGTGAGCGCCTCGACCCCGTCGGCGTCGATGAGCTGCAATGCCATGGCGTAGATGCCGTCCTTGGTGAGCGGTACGTCCCTCTTTCTCGTGCCCCGAGGGGGCTTCCGTTCAGTAGCCATACGGTGTATGGTAGCAGGGTCGGCAGCAATGCGGAGGCGGCATCGTTTTCAGCCCTCCGTTCATCCGGCTTCGCGGAAGTGGGGCTGGTTTTGCTGTGCGCGCTGGCGCCGACTGGCGGCGGCGTAGACAGTCCCGGACTGGTGGCCTTGGTGGGCGACGAGGTCGCCAAGGCGCGCCTTGAACAGGAAAAGGCACAACTGGAAGCCGTGCTCGAGGAGTGCGGCAAGGTGCTCGAGCAGCGGCTTCAGCGCACTGCCGCCTAACCCGTGCAGGCATAGAACCAGGCAAGGCATGTCGGCCGCCCCCTTCCCTGGTGTGCTCGCCTGCGGCAGTAGATCGCAGGTTTGCCCTGCCGAGGGGACCCTGGCGAACCCGGCTTGCCCGCTCTCGCGGACTGATGCCGGACCGATCGAGCGCGGCGTAGAGATCAGAGGCGCCGCCGTGCGGCGGCACACGCGCCTGCTTCTCCGGCGCTGCCGTCAGCCGCCAACGCCCATGGGTGCAGACCGACCTCCGCGATACCTACTGGCAGGCAGGGGGATTGGCTGCTGACCGCGACGGCGGCCGCGGTCGCCGTCGCGGATTGCGGGTGTCCTCCACGGGTCGCTCCCACCAGGAGAAGCCCGGTCAAGCCGCCGGCTGACGACGACCGGCCTCGCCCCTCGCCTCCTCCAGCCGGGAGCGCGTTCGGAAGCGCCTGATCTTGATGCGACCCCGCTGCGTGAGCGACGCCGTCCCTGATGAGCCGAACATTCCCGTTTCTCGACCCCAGGCCTGTCGATTGAGTTTCCATACGTCGTATGGTACCACTGAAGGCATACGGCGTATGGAAACCGGGTGCTGCCGTACCGGCGCCCCGCCACACCAATCGGCGCCCTGCCCGCCTTTCCCCTTGAAGGAGCCAGTCATGACCACACAGCCCGAGACCGACCTGCGGCCCATCCGGTCTCCGCGGGGGGTCCCGCTCTTCGGCCACACGCCGCAGATCCCCAGCACCAACCCGGTGGAGTACTTCGGCAAGCTGTCCAAGCAGTTCCCCGAGGGGCTCTACGGCATGGAGATCGCCGGCATCGAGCAGGTCTTCGTCTGGGACCCGGACCTGGTGGCCGAGGTCTGCGACGAGACGCGGTTCTTCAAGCAGATCGACAAGACGCCGCTGGCCCATGTCCGGGACTACACGGGAGCCGGCCTGTTCACGGCCCACCAGCACGAAGAGGAATGGGGCATGGCGCACCGAGTGCTCCTCCCGGCCTTCAGCCAGCGGGCGATGAAGGGCTACTTCGGGCAGATGCTGGAGATCGCCCAGAACCTGGTGGGCAAGTGGGAGCGTAAGGAGGGCCGGCCGGTCAACATCACCGACGACTACACCCGGCTGACGCTGGACACCATCGCCCTGTCGGGGTTCGGTTACCGGTTCGACTCCTTCGCCAAGGAGGATCTGCACCCCTTCCTCAAGGCGCTGCTGGAGGCGCTGGTTGAGTCGCTGCGGCGCTCGCAGGAGCTGCCGATGATGACCAAGATGCGCAAGGCCGATGACAAGAAGTACCGCGCGAACATCCGGCTGATGCGGGACCTGGTCGAGAGTGTGATCAAGGAGCGCCGTGAGGGGAACGTCACGGGTGAGGACGACCTGCTGGGCCTGATGCTGGAGGCCACGGACCCGGAGACCGGCAAGGGGCTGGACGACGACAACGTCCGTGACCAGGTGGTGACGTTCCTGATCGCCGGTCACGAGACCACCAGTGGTCTGCTGTCGTTCGCCACGTACTCGCTGATGCGCAACCCGCACATCCTGGCCCAGGCCTACGCCGAGGTGGACCGGCTGCTGCCGGGTGACACGATCCCGGACTACGACACGGTCATGCAGATGGACGTGATCCCGCGGATCCTGGAGGAGACCCTGCGCCTGTGGGCTCCCATCCCGATGATCGGCAAGTCCCCGCTGGAGGACACCGTCATCGGCGGCTGCTACGGGCTGAAGAAGGGCACGCGGGTCAACATCCTTGAGGGTCCGCTGCACACCCACCCCAAGGCGTGGGACCGGCCGGAGGAGTTCGACATCAACCGGTGGCTGCCGGAGAACCGGGTCAACCACCACCCGCACGCCTACAAGCCGTTCGGCAACGGCGTGCGTGCCTGCATCGGCCGGCAGTTCGCGCTCACCGAGGCCCGTCTGGCCCTCGCGCTGGTGCTGCAGAAGTTCAAGTTCGCCGACACCGACGACTACAAGATGGACGTCAAGGAGGCGCTGACCCGCAAGCCCGGCGGCTTCGAACTGAACGTGCGGGCCCGTCAGGAGCACGAGCGGACCGTGTTCGGCGCAGTGGACCTGCAGAGCGACGACACGGGGGCGCAGGCCGCGGTCAGCGGTGTCGGGGTGAACCTGACCGTCGCCTACGGCTCCAGCCTTGGCTCCTGCGAGGACCTGGCGCGCACCATCGCCGACCGCGGTGAGCGCTCCGGATTCGGCACCACCCTGGTCGGCCTGGACGAGCTGGGTGACAACCTGCCCACCGAGGGCCTGCTCGTCGTCGTGGCCTCCAGCTACAACGGCAAGGCCCCGGACAACGCGCAGCGCTTCGACGACCTGCTCGCCACCGGACTCCCGGAGGGCTCGCTGTCCAACGTGCGGTTCGCGCTGCTGGGTGCCGGCAACACCCAGTGGGTGGCCACCTACCAGGGCTTCCCCAAGCGGATCGAGGCAGGCCTGCTGGCCGCCGGCGCCACCCGCGTCATCGAGCGCGGCATCGCGGACGCCGCCGGTGACTTCGACGGCATGGCCACCCGCTGGATGGACACCCTGTGGACCACCCTGGCCGAGGAGTACGCCGCCGACACCTCCGAAACCACCGGGCCGCGCTTCGAGGTGCAGCTGCTGACCGAGGCGGAGGTGCGTCCCGCGATCGTCTCCGAGCAGGCCTACCCCCTCACCGTGGTCGCCAACGAGGAGCTGGTCAGCGACGCGACCGGGCTGTGGGACTTCAGCATCGAGCCGCCGCGCCCGGCCGCGAAGTCCATCACCATCGAACTCCCCGACGGTGTCACCTATGACACCGGCAACCACCTGGCCGTCTTCGCCAAGAACGAGCCCGCGCTGGTCAACCGCGCCCTCGCGCGACTCGGCGTCGACCGCGACCAGGTCCTGCGCCTGGACCAGCCCGCCGGCGGCCGCACGCACCTCCCGGTGGGCACTCCCGTCACCGCGGGCCTGCTGTTCACCGAGTTCGTTGAGCTGCAGGACGTGGCCACGCGATCTCAGATACAGACGCTGGCCGGGCACACCGAGTGCCCGTGGACCCGGCCGCAGCTGGAGGCCTACACGGCCGACACCGCCGAGGCCGAGGAGCGCTACCAGACCGAGGTCCTGGGCAAGCGCGTCTCCGTGCTCAACCTGCTGGAGCGCTTCCCGGCGGTCGAACTGCCGCTGGGGGTCTTCCTGGAGATGATGGGCCCGATCCGCCCGCGGTTCTACTCCATCTCCTCCTCCCCGCTGGCCAATCCCCGGCACGTGCGGCTGACCGTCGGTCTGCTGGAAGGCCCGGCCCTGTCCGGCGACGGCCGGTACCGCGGCACCTGCTCCTCCTACATCGCAGGACTCGAGCCCGGTGACGTCTTCTACGGCTACGTGCGCGTGCCCTCTCCGACGTTCGCCCCGCCGGCCGACCCGGCGACGCCGCTGCTCCTCATCGGCCCCGGCACAGGCATCGCGCCGCTGCGCGGCTTCCTGGAGGAGCGTGCCCACCAGCACGAGAACGGCACGCAGGTGGGCCTGTCCCAGGTCTTCGTCGGCTGCCGTCACCCGGAGCACGACTACTTCTACCGGCAGGAGATGCAGGACTGGGAGCAGGCCGGGATCGCCCAGGTGCACACCGCCTTCTCCGCGGTGACCGGACACCCGGCTCGGTTCGTCCAGGACGCCATCGTAGGTGCCGCCGACACCGTGTGGCAGGCCATCCAGGACGGCGCGTACATCTACGTCTGCGGTGACGGCCGCCGCATGGCACCCGCCGTCCGTGAGGCCCTCGCCGCCATCTACCGCAAGCACACCGGCAGCGACGACGAGGCCGCCCAGCAGTGGCTCGCCCAACTGGAAGCGGACGAGCGCTACCAGCAGGACGTCTTCGCCTGACCCTCAGACGCCGGGAGGATGCGGCGGTCCTGACACCCCGCACCCTCCCGGCCACCACCCACCCGCGAGGCACCACACGGCACCCATCGGCCCGAACTGCCGGGAGTGCCGCTCACAGAAAGCAGAGCACCATGGACACCATGCTCGCCGGACGCTTCCACCTGGACAGCAAGAAGTTCGCCGTGGAGGAGGTCCCCGTCCCCGTGCCCGGCCCCGGCGAGGTACTGGTCGAGGTCAAGGCCGCAGGCGTCTGTCTGTCGGACGTCCACCTGCTCGACGGCTCCCTCGTCCCGCTGTTCGCCACCTCCGACACGGTCACCGTCGGCCACGAGGTCTCCGGTGTGATCCACACCCTCGGCCCCGGCCTCAAGCGCGGCCTGACCGTCGGCACCCGCGTCACCCTGGAGGCCGGCAAGACCTGCGGCCAGTGCCCCGGCTGCGTGCGCCGACGCCCCTGCACCCAGATGCGCACCGCCGGCATCGACTACGACGGCGGCTGGGCCCAGTACACCCTCGCCCGCGAGGACACCCTCATCCCCATCCCCGACAACCTCCCCTTCGACCAGGCCGCGATCATCCCCGACGCGGTCTCCACCCCCTACGCCGCCGTCGTCACCACCGCCGGCGTACGCCCCGCCCAGTCCGTCGGCGTCTGGGGCGTGGGTGGAGTCGGCGCCCACAACGTACGCCTCGCCCGCCTGGCCGGCGCCGCACCGATCATCGCCGTCGACCCGCTGCCCAGCGCCCGCGAGCGCGCCCTGGCCTTCGGCGCGGACCTGGCCCTGGACCCGGCCGCCCCCGACTTCGCCGACCAGGTCCGCGCGGCCACCGCCGGACGAGGCCTCGACTTCGCCTTCGACTGCGCGGGCGTGCCGGCGGTCCGTGAGCAGGCCGCCGCCGCACTCGGCCTGGGCGGAGTCCTCATCCTGGTCGGTATCAGCCCCAGGCCCCTCACCATCACCGAGGGTCTGACCTTCAACTACCTGGGCAAGCAGGTGCGTGGCCACTACGGCGGCAGCCCCGAGTCCGTCACCGAGCTGGTCCGGCTGGCCGAGGTCGGCCGTCTCGACCTGTCCCCCTCCATCACCGACCACATCCCGCTCGCCGAGGCCGCCGACGCGGTCAACCGGCTGGAGAACAAGATCGGCGACCCGATCCGCCTCATTCTCGTTCCCTGATAACTGAACCAAAAGTTCATCAAGACCACCTCGGGCAGGGGTGAGTGGGCGCCGGTGCTTGAGGGAGCACCGGCGCCCACGGTCTTGTGTGGACGGTCAGTTCACAAGGGTCTTGGTGAGCGCGGAGCCGACAGGGCTGTTGGCCGCGCGGATGAGGGTGCGGCGGGCGGCGGCGGTTGCCGCGACAGCTGGACATCACCGGACGGCGACAGCCGGGTCGCCCGCCGACGCGGGCGATCAGGCGTGGTTGAGCCCGTACCGGGGGCCGAGAACGGCGACTGCCTTCTTGAGCTCCTCGCCGACGTCGTCGAGTCGATCCGCTTCCGCGGGGTCGACGGCCGCAGTGATCGCCGCTATCGGACTGCCGTCGGATGCCAACAGGGGCGTGGCCACGGCAAAGGCGTCCTTGAACGTGACTCCGCGGTTGAAGGCGAGTCGGCGGGAGCGGATCTCGGGGAGCTCGGCGAGGAACTGCCGGACCTCTCCTGCCTGTTCCGCGCCGGCCAGCTCCAGGAGCCGGTACATCTCCTCGTCGGGAACGCTGGCGAGCAGAGTCTTGCCGGCAGCGGTCGTGAAGAGGGGGCGACGGGCGTGGGTGCGCGCGACGAAAGTCAGGCTGGGTGACTCCTGACCGGCATGGTCGGCGTAGACGAGGGCGTCGCCGACGCGCACCCCGACGAGAACGGTGCAGCTGAGGACTTCGCTGAGCTCGGCCAGGAACTGGTGGTCGAGAGACAACGCGGCCAGCTTGTTCGCGCGAGCGGCGAGGATGAAGGGCCCTGGTCCGAGGTGGAACCGGCGGTCGTCCTCGATGAGGTAGCCGCGGGCGAGAAGTCCGTTGGTCAGCTCCTGAACCGAGCTCTTCGCCGCGTCCAGGGCTGCTGCCAACTCAGCCAGCGTCACTCCCCGCGGGCTCAGGGCCACGGCTTCGAGGATCCCGGTCACTCGGTCGACCGTGCGATGAGGGCGGACGGGCATGCGGCTGATGCTAGCACCGCCCTGTCCGCCAAAAGTCCGTGCACGAGTCTTGTCAGGGAGGTGTGGGTCACCGTAGCGTCCCAGCCATCCGGAAATCCGGTTCACCGTACGGAAATACGTACGTCATCTCCCCCCACGCGCCACTTCGCATGTCGCATGTCCCGGAAGGTCCACACTCGCAACGAAAGGCCCGAAAACATGACCGCATCTGTCTCTCCAGGCGTGGCCACCACCCGCAGCGGTGCCCCGCTGCCGCTGGTCGCTCTGCCGCAGGGTGAGCTGCTGACCGTCAACATCGACCAGATCCCGCTGTTCAAGGATCTTGTCGCCCCCGGCATTCACATCCAGACGCTGCGCCTGGACCCCGAGCGCGGAGACTGGGTTTTCCTGTCCACCCTGGCACCCGGTTGCGAGCTGCCGATCCACTACCACACCGGTTCGGCTCAGGTGTGGACGATCCAGGGCCGCTGGCTGTACCACGAGTACCCCGACCAGCCGCAGACGGCGGGCTCCTACCTGTACGAGCCCGGCGGCTCGGTGCACACCTTCTACGTCCCCGAGGACAACACCGAGGACACCATCGCCCTGGCCTGGATCGAGGGTGCGCAGGTCAGCTTCAACGACGACGGCACCTTCCACTCGGTCATGGACGCGGTGACCCTCCAGCACCTGACCGAGACCGCGGCGGCGGCGCAGGGCACTGGACCGGTCGGCTACATCCACGGCGGCGACGCCGGCGTGATCAAGTCCTGATCGGCAGGGGAGCAGCCATGCGACCGGCGTTCGACGGCATCCGGGTCCTGGAACTGGGCCAGATCTACAACGGCCCCTACTGCGGGCTCCTGCTCGCACAACTGGGCGCCGACGTCATCAAGGTCGAGCCACCCGGCGGTGAGCCACTGCGCTTCCGCTCGCACGAGCCGATCGAGTCCCACGAGTTCGTGATGCTCAACTCCCACAAGCGGAGTGTGGTGCTCGACCTGAAGACCGACGCCGGTCGCCAGGCGCTGCTCGACCTGGTCGAGACCGCCGACGTACTCATCGAGAACTACGCGCCAGGCACTATGGAGCGCCTCCAGCTCAGCCCGGCGCGGCTCCTCGAACACAACCCGCGTCTGGTCGTGGCCTCCGGCAAGGGCTACGGGTCCACCGGCCCGTACGCACACATGTCGGCCATGGACATCACCGTGCAGGCGATGTCCGGAAGCGCCTCGGCCACCGGGGAGGCCGACGGGCCGCCGACCAAGGCCGGCGCCGCGTTCGTGGACTTCTCCGGCGGCATCCACCTGTTCGGGGCGATCAGCGCGGCCCTGTTCCAGCGCGAGCGCACGGGACGGGGGCAGATCGTCGAGGTCTCGATGCACGACACCGTCTACCCGATGCTCGCATCCAGCCTGGGCGGCCTGCACAACAACCCCGGCCGAGAGCTCCCCGAGCGCACCGGGAACCGGCATACGGGCATGGCGATCGCGCCGTACAACATCTACGAGGCGAGCGACGGATGGCTGGCGATCATCTGCATCGCCGAGCGGCACTGGCGCGGCGTGGCAACCGCACTGGGCCGGCCCGAGCTGATCGAGGACCCCCGGTTCCGCACGCAGAAGGACCGGGTCGCCCACATCGACGCGGTCGACGAGGAGGTCTCTTCCTGCACCAGGACGCGGACGCGTGCCGAGCTGGTGCGGGATCTGCAGGCCGCCGGTGTGCCCTGCGCGCCGGTCAAGTCGATCCGTGAGGTCGACTCCGACGAGCACCTGATCCAGCGCGGCATGATCCAGTACGTCGAGCATCCGGCCAGGGGCCGGGTGCCGGTTGCGGGATGCCCTCTGAGGCTCAGCGACTCGCCGGTGGGCCCTCTGCGGGCCGCCCCGCCGCTGGGCGAGTCGACGCGGGAGGTTCTCGCGGAGCTTGCCGGCCACGCGGATGCCGCCGGCGAAGCCGGCACCCAGATCAATGATGAGGATCCCAGGCATGTTCACACCTGAACCCGGTACTCCGCTGGCGGAGTACTACACCCAGACCCAGTCGCGGACCGGAGCTGTCCTCTCGCGCCGGAGCCTCGGCACGCTGGACGCGGTGAGCATCGGCCGCTACGCACTGACCATCGGCGCCGCGGACCCGGTCCACTACGACGCCGCGGCCGCACGTTCGGCCGGGTACGCGGATGTCGTGGCGCCACCGAACATGCTCGCCGCGATCGTGGAGTGGGGCATCGGCACCCCCGAGGCCCACCTCCAGCCCGACGGGACACCCCTCGGCGGTGACACACCCCTCGGTGACGGCGACCTCGGGCTGCGCGCCATGGGCGCCGGCGAGGAGATGGAGTTGGTCAGCCCCGTGACCGCGGGCACGGAGGTCATGCTCGAAACCACCCTCGAGGCGGTCACTCCCAAACAGACCCGCGCCGGCACCTGCGTGTTCGTCACCACCCTCCACACGTTCACGTCCGCCCAGGGAGCCGTCCTCAACCGCAACCGGCGCACCGTCGTACTGCGCAACCCCTTGCAGGAGTCGTAGTGTCCATCAACTACCAGGTCGGGGATGCACTCCCACGGCTCAAGCACACGGCCACGGCCTTTCAGCTGTTCCGCTACAGCGCGGTCACCTGGAACCCCCACCGCATCCACTTCGACGAGCCCTACGCACGCGAGGAGGGCCACGCCGGTCTCGTGGTGCACTCCCACCTGCGAGCGGCGCTTGCCCTGCGCTGTGTCACCGAGGCTCTCGGCCCCAACTGGCGCGTGACGAAGGTCGCCTACCGCTTGCGCAAGCCCGTCTGTGTGCCCGCCAACCTGGCCTACACCGCGCGGGTGACCCACATTGAGGGCGACAGCATGACCCTCGAGCTCGCCGAGGAACACCCCTCCGGCGAGGTGGGATTCGAAGGGACGGTACGGGTCAGCAGGGCCGAGGGACAGAACGCCGGCGTTCGCTCCTCTACACCGGAAGATTTGGCATGACGTCACCATCAGAACGGCGCCGCCCCCTCCGCGTCGGGAACTGCTCCGGCTTCTACGGCGACCGCGCCTCGGCCATGGCCGACATGGCCCGAGCGGGCGGCATCGATGTCCTCACCGGCGACTACCTCGCCGAGGTCACGATGCTGATCCTCGGGAAGGCGCGCGCCAAGGACAGCACGAAGGGCTTTGCGACCACCTTCCTGCAGCACCTGGACGCGGCGCTCGAGCACCTCGTCGCCAACAGGATCAGGCTCGTCGTCAACGCCGGGGGGCTCAACCCCGCCGGGCTGGCCGCCGCGACGCGCGAACTGATCGCACGCCACGGTCACGACCTGCGGGTCTCCCACATCGAAGGCGACGACGTCTTCGGCAGCCTCGACGGTCTGCGGCAAGCGGGCCATTACCTGCCGCACCTGACGAGTGGTCAGCCACTGTCGGACTGGTCGCACCAGCCGCTGACGGCCAACGCCTACCTCGGCGGCTTCGGCATCGCGCGCGCCCTCTACGACGGCGCCGACATCGTCGTGACGGGCCGCGTCACCGACGCCTCCCTGGTCGTCGGTCCCGCCGCCTGGTGGTGGGGTTGGACGCCTGACGACCACGACGCCCTCGCCGGCGCGGTCGCCGCCGGACACGTCATCGAGTGCGGGCCTCAGGCGACCGGCGGCAACTTCTCCGGGTTCCGTTCCGTCCCCGACCTCGTGGAGCCGGGGTTCCCGATCGCCGAGATCGCCGCCGACGGCTCCTCGGTGATCACCAAGAACCCGGGCACCGGCGGCGTGGTCACCCAGGACACGGTCACCGCCCAACTGCTCTACGAGATCGGTGAACCCGCCTATCTCAACCCCGACGTGACCGCCCACCTGGACACCGCGACGCTGACAGACCTCGGCGAGGACCGCGTCCGGATCAGCGGCGTGCGAGGCACGACGCCGTCCAGGACGACCAAGGTCGCGATCACAGGGGTGGGAGGCTGGACGAACAACGCGATCCTCGCGCTCACCGGCACGGACCTCGACGCGAAGGCCGCCCTCGTGGAGCGATTCGTCCACCGCTACGCCGAGGCCGCCCGTGGGCTCGACGCGGTCGCCGTCGAGCGCATCGGGCGGGCCCAGCCCGATCCCGACACCCAGAACGCGGGAACCGAGCTGCTCAGGATCACCGTGCAGGGGACGCAGCAGGCCGCCGGGCGCGCCTTCTCGTCGCGCGTGATCGAGCTGGCCCTGTCCAGCTACCCCGGGCTGTACTCCCTCGGCCCTCCGCAACCGGGGTCCGCATTCGGTGTCTACTGGCCCGCACTGCTCGACCAGCGGATGCTCCAGCACACGGTCCACCACCACGACGGCACGACCGAGATCATCGCCCCCGGCAACCCGGACGGCGCCGGTGGCGAGGTAATGCCGCAGGCCGAGCCGGCGCTCACGCCATCGGCGCCCGCGCCGCGGGCAGACGAACTCGTCGTCGCCCCACTCGGTGAGATCGTGCACGCCCGCTCCGGCGACAAGGGCGGCGACGCGAATCTCGGCGTCTGGGTACGCGACCGTGCGGCATGGGACTGGCTCAGGTCCACCCTCACCGTCGACGAACTGCGACGCCTTCTTCCCGAAGCACGCGCACTGGAGATCTCGCGCCACGAACTCCCCAACCTGGGCGCGGTCAACTTCCTCGTCCGAGGACTGCTCGGGACCGGCGCCACCTCGACACTGCGGCTGGACGCGCAGGCCAAAGCACTCGGCGAATGGTTGCGCTCACGGAGCGTCAAGGTGCCGCGATCGCTGGTGCGATCCTGACGACGCCATGACCCACGAGAGGCCTCACCGGTGGACGGGCAGGTGGCGCGGCCCGCGGAGCACGGCGTTCTGCCGGGAGGGGGGCGGATCCTCAACCAGGTGTGCCGTGCCGAGGTTTGGGATCAGCGCGCCGAGCGCGGCGTAGGCTTCCGGCATGAGCCGGGGATCGGAGGCTCGCACGGCGACTGCTCCAGGGACGCCGCCGGACCCGCCCGTCAGCCCAGCGCCCGGTCGAGGTTGAAGGCGGCGCTGATGAGGGCGAGATGACCGAACGCCAGGGGAAAATTGCCCAGTTGCTCTCCGGTTCGGCTGATCTCCTCGGCGTACAGGCCGCAATGGTTGGCGTAGGTGACCATCTTCGCGAAGGCAAGACGGGCTTCGTCCAGGCGTCCGGCGCGGGTGAGGGCCTCGACGTACCAGAAGGAGCAGATGGAGAAGGTGCCTTCGTCGTCGCGCGCCTGGCCGGCGCCGCGCCGATCGCCGCCGTCGACCCGCTGCCCGGCGCCCGGGAGCGTGCCCTGACTTCGGTGCGGATGTCGCCCTGGACCCGGCTGCCGACGACTTCGCCGACCAGGTCAGGGGTGAGTGGGCGCCGGTGCTTGAGGGAGCACCGGCGCCCACGGTCTTTCGCTCCCGGCCCCCTGAACCAGAGGGGGTTCAGAGCCAACCGCGGCGGGCCGCCTGCGCACCCGCCTGGAATCGGCTCGTCGCCCCGAGGCGGGTGGTCAGGTCGGTGATCCGGCGGCGCAGGGTGCGTTCGCTGAGGCCGAGTTGGCGGGCTATGGTCTCGTCCTTCAGCCCGGCGTGGAGCAGGTGGAGCAGAGCGCGGTCGGCCTCGCTGAGGTCGGGCTGCTCTTCCGTCTCCTGGGCCTCGCTGCCGAACACGGGGGTGGCCTGCTGCCAGCTGGCCTCGAACAGCTCGACGAGGGCGTCGCACAGCGGTGACCGGTGGACCAGCGCGGCGGTACTGCGCAGGCCGTCCGCGCCGGCGGTCAGCGGAACGAGGGCATCGCGGCGGTCGAAGACCAGCAGCTTCAGCGGCACATGGGGCAGCACCCGGGCTTGTTCCCCGAGGAGTACGAGGTGCTGGAGCAGTTCCGCGCGCTCGGGGATGGCCAGCACCTGGCTCGAGTAGATCGCCCGTGCCCGCACGCCACGGGCCAACAGATCCTCCTCGAACTGCAACGCACTCGCGTCGGCCGTGAGATAGGGCGGGGTGTCGAAGCACAGGACCTCGTGCTCGGCGCCCGCCATCAGCTCGGTCAGCCAGGCGGTGATCGCGGTCGGCCCCTCGACGATCTCGACCAGCCGGCTCGGATCAGAGCTCAGCTTGCGCTCGTTGAACTCGGCGCCATAGGCGTCCAGCGCGGCCGCCGCGCGCTCCAGCTCCAGACGGCGCGTGCGGATCAGGGCGGCCAGGCCGATGCGCGGGTCCACCGGGGCGTAGCGGGTGGGCCGTCCCGCCGAGGGCACCGCGAGGCCCGCCGCGACCAGTTCGTCCAGCATGCGGCGAGCCTGTGCCGTGCCGCAGGACTGATGCCTGGCCAGTTCGATCGCCGTCAGTGGCGGCGAAGCCAGCAGATGGCGATAGGCGCGCTCGGTCGGATCGTCGAGACCCAGGGACTCCAGCACAGGTACGCCTCTCCTTCGCACTGCCCGGCCCAGGCGGCGTGTGGCCGCTACCGGCTGCTGACCGGTATCGGCCAGCCGTTCCTCACCCGGTTGGACGGGCGCGCTGGAACAGTACCGGCATCTCCCTAAGGGCGGTTCACCAGTGCATCCTGCGACGCGACCGCCCTGTTCCCACCCGAGAGGCGCACGGTCCATTGATAATCCGAAGAAGGGGCATACGCTCCGGCATAGTCGCCACCGTGCTCGGGCTTGCCGCGGGCCTGCTGGTCACACCGCCCGCTCAGGCGGATGCCCCGCAGCACGCGAAAGGCATCCGGCTGACCGCCGCCGCGATCGAGAAGCTCAGCAAGCGGTACCAGACACGGATAGACGGCACGCCCGGACAGGTCGCCGCCCAGCAGGGCCCCGCCGCCCCGGCCCCGCAGGGCACGGCGCCGAGCCTGAAGGCAGGCTCGGAGAACCGGACGGACACCGCGCCCACCGCTCCGGGCCTCAAGCGGACCGGGCAGTGGGAGACCGCGCGGGGCTTCGCCGAGGGTGTGGCGCTCGGCGGCACCAAGGACTGGGTGGGCGTCTTCAGCGGCGGCACCATCGCCCGGTACGACGCCCAGGGCAAGCAGGTGTGGGGCCGCGGAGCCACCTCCTTGTACAAGGACTGGCAGGTGACCCCTGACAACTGGTTCCAGCCGTACGACTATCTGCCGAACCTCTATGTCGGCTACAACCCGTACCAGATGTCGGCCAGCGGCAAGCACCCATACGTGACGAGCGACTTCGACGGCGACGGTGTCGACGACGTCGCCGTGGCCTACGCGGTGGGCGACTGGCCGGGCCGGCCGTTCTCGTCGCCCGGTTCGCAGCTCCACCACGGCACCTTCGTCACCGTCCTGGACGGCCGTACCGGAAAGGCGGCGTGGCACAAGCTGGTTCCCGGCTCCGTCGGCACCATGCTGGTCCAGGACGGCAAGCTGATCGTCGCCGACTCCACCGGCCCGGACTGGGGCGCCGATCCGGTCGCCGAACAGGGCGACAGCCGCAGCAACCTGACCGCCTACAGTTTCCGCCGCGCCGCTCACGACAAGCTGGCCGGGACCGCCGACTGGACCTACTCGACACACGCACCCTGGGCCCGCTGGGGCGATCTGACGTCGCTGGGCGCCGGCCGGATCGCCGCCTCCTGGTCCGACACCCCCATGGGCCTGGGCAGCCCGCGCCCGGCCGCCGGCAACGTGCTCGTGCTCGACACCTCCGACGGCAAGGTCGCGTCGCACGTCAAGACGCCCGGCTACCCGCGCATGCTGTTCAAGGACCCGGGCGCGGACCGCGTCCTGGTGGTCGAGCAGAACGACCTGTTCGACAAGGTGCGCTGGGACCTGACCGCGATCGACGCGCACAGCGGCGACCGCGCGGTGCTCGCCTCACGTGAGGGCACCGTGCCGGAGGCATTCCAGGTCCTGCCGAACGCCCACGGCGGTCAGCCCCGGTTCGCGGTAGCCGAGCTCGGCGTGGAAGCCGACCTGTCGGACGGTCAGAGCACCATCTCCGGCTGGGACGGTCAGGGCCACACCCTCTGGTCGTATACCACCGCCTCCATGGTCGGCCGTCCCAACGCCCCGACCATGGGGCTGTCGTCCGACGCGAAGGGCAGCGAGGTGTTCGCCTCGCTCTCGGACCCGACGAAAGACACCGCTGCCACCCCCGCGGGTCCCGAGCACACCCAGCTCCTCGGACTGAATGCCGCGACCGGTCACCTCGACTGGCGGCGGGAGGGTGCCGTATCCGGCGACACGCTCACCAGCTACCAAGGCGGACTCCTCACCGTCGGCTATGACGACACCGCCTACACGGTCAACCCCAGCAGCGGCAAGGCGCAGGCCATGCCCCTGGCCGGCGACATCTACGCGGCTGTCGCCACGGACGTGAACGGCGACGGGACCAAGGACCTGATCACCGGTGGTCAGAGCCGCGGCGTCTTTGCCCTCGACGGCAGGACCTTGAAGAAGGCGACGCCGACCGTCCTGTGGAGGGCCACGGTCGACAGCTCAGTGCACGCCCTGCGTCTCCTGCCGAAACCCGGCAAGGACACGGCCGACGACTCCGTGGTGGCCGCGACCGATGACGGCTTCGCCGTGCTGAGCACGCACACCGGTGACGTACGCGCGCACGTGCCCACCGGCGGCTATGTCGCCTCGCTCACGGTCGTGGGCAACGGACACAACGGCTTCGAGATCGTCGTCCCGGGCAGCAGCCTGACCGCGTACACCGCGCAGGGCAAGAAGCTCTGGACGTACCGGCCGAAGGGCACGGAGGGCAAGAGCCTGTTCTTCTCCAGCGTCACCACGGACGACGCCGGACACCTGTTTTTCGAGTACGGCGGCACGCACAAGGGGGGCTTGCCCAGGGAGGTCACCGATCCGGCGCCGACGGCGGTCAGCCTGGACGCCGCCACCGGCACCCCGATCTGGACCGAGACCCCGACCGGTTCGGGCGCCGTCGCGATCGTGCCGACCAACCCGGCCCTGGCCGATCCGAACATCCCGGGCGCGGACGGGCATGGTGTCGCCTTCGCGTACACCGGCGATTTCACGACCTACCACCACCTGGTCCAGATCCTCGATTCCCGCACGGGCGCGGTGATCAAGGCCTACGACAGCCCCGGGATGTCGCAGGGCTTCGTGGCGTCCAAGAAGACCGGCCTGGTCGAGATGCGCGAGTTCAACGACATGGTCTACCCGGCGGACGGCAGCGAGCCCTACGACGTGCCCACCTTCTTCGGCTTCCACTCCGGAGTGTTCGCCAAGTCCGTCGGCGGAACCGAGGCGTTCGTCGGCGCCTACCAGGCTCTGTGGTCCTACGACACACCCTTCGCGGACAACGACGGGTTCCTCCGCGAGAGCGCCGTGGACTCCGCCCTGGGGGCGAGCCAGGTCCAGACAGCCGAGCTGGGCGACGGGCCTGGTGACGACATGATCGGTCTCGCGCTCGACTGGCGCGCCCTGAAATTCTCGGACGCGGCGATCGGCGACGCCGTCAACGACATCGACTACTTCCCGCACGGCCTGACCACCTACAAGCTCTCCGAGGACGAGCCCACCCGGATCCCCGCCCCGGGCGGCGGCACAGCGGTCGCGGCTCCGCCGGCCGCTGCCCGGACCGATCAGCCCGACGGCAACCGCCCCCGCAGCGCGAGCCCGCTGAAGGAACTCGACATGCCGATCGGCACCGCTTCGGTCCCGATCGAGATCCAGAGCAAAACCGCGGCAGCCAAGAAGCTGAGCGTGGGCCTGGACAACACCAGCGAGGTCACCCGCGGCTACACCCCGCAGCAGATCCAGGCACGCCTGGACCTCAAGGGCGACGGCACCGGCCAGACGATCGCGATCGTCGACGCCTACCACTATCCGACGGCGAAGCAGGACCTCAACCACTTCTCCGCGCACTTCGACCTGCCGCAGACCTGCGATACGGCGAGCGCGGGAGAGGACTGCTTCGACTTCCAGCAGGTCTACGCGGACGGCACCCAGCCCGACGCCGACACCGGCTGGAACGAGGAAGCGGCGCTGGACATCCAGTGGGCGCACTCGGTGGCCCCGCACGCCAAGATCGTCCTGGTCGAAGGCACAGACCCGACCATGGCCGCGCTCTCCCGGGCCGATGACGTCGCCGCGGCACTGCACCCGGCCGCGGTCAGCAACAGCTGGGGCACCGCCGAGTTCTCCGAGGAGGCCTTCTACGACGGCCACTGCAAGCTGGCCGACTCGGTCTGCGTCCAGTCGACCGGGGACTCGGGCTACCCCAGCGGCTACTCGGCCACCAACCCCTACGCTCTGGCCATCGGAGGCACCAACCTCCGGCTGGACGCCGACGGCAACACCACGGGCGAGACGGCGTGGAAAGCCACCGGTGGCGGCCTGAGCTACTTCGAGCCGCGCCCGGCCTATCAGGACGGCGTGCAGTCCTCGCCGCTCCGGGCCACGCCGGACGTCAGCTTCGTGGCCGACCCCGCCACCGGCGTGCCGGTCTACATGACCATGACTGTCGGTGACACCACCAGATCCGTGTGGTTCGAGGTGGGCGGCACCAGCCTGTCCGCCCCGATCTGGGGCGCGATCATCGCCTCGGCCGACCAGCTCCGGGCCGCCGCCGGCAAGCCGCACCTGGCTTCCGACGGGTCTGAGGGCGACACCGCGCACACCAGTGTGTACGCGCTGGACAGCTCCTCCCTGCGCGACATCACCTCCGGCTCCAACGGCCGGTGCGGTGCCGAGTGCACGGCCGGACCGGGCTACGACACCGTCACCGGTCTCGGCTCGCCCATCGCGGGCGTCGACGCGGCCCTGGCGGCGCTGAAGTAACCGCCCAGCGCAAGCACGCAGGGGCCCGGCATCCCTTCCGGACGCCGGGCCCCTGTTGTACGTCCGGCCAATGCCGGCCCCCCTCGAGCCGGCACCGCATCGACCCGCCTGTGGGCGATCGCCCACGCCTGTCATTCCCGTACGGCCGCGTCCACTCGATTCGACGGCGCGCGGCGAGTTCGTGCTGTTCCGGCGGTCCGACGGTCAACGACATCCGCGAATTACCCCGGGATCGATGACACGACAGGCCACCACTCCCACGGAATCACCGAGCCCATGCCCCATCGGAGAAGACGCGCTCAGCACGTCGGAAAGACAACAGCTCCTCAGGCGTTCCAGTGCGCCTCAAGGGCTGCGGCGACCTCAGCCGGCTTCTGGATCAACGTCCAGTGGCTGCAGTCGAGCTTGAGGATCCGGGACGCTCGCACGGCTTCGCCGAGTTCATCGGCGAACGCGATCGGACAGGCCGGGTCGAGCGTCCCCCAGAGGACCAGGCACGGCGCGGACACGTTCGCCAGCTCCGGTTCCCACTCCGCGCCCACCGTCACGGCGGAGCGGTACAGCTTGAGGATGCTGTCCCTCATCGAGCCGTCCACGCGACGGACCATTTCCTCGGCCACGTCAGCCGGGACATCGAGTTTGCTCAGGTCCTTGGCGAAGGACGCGGGGTCCAGCTCGTTCATGAACCGGTCCCCCTCGACCGGATCCTGCCAGATCTTGGCCAGCGGATGCCAGCCGTACTGAGCACTGACGGGAGCGCTACTGCCGGCCCACGTACGAACCAGGTCCGGCCGTATCGAAGCGACGCGCGCGGTGAGAATGCAGCCCCAGTCATGGCCGACCAGATCCACCGGCTCGCCGGCTTGCTCCAGCCGATCGATGAGCCAATCGACGTACTCCTCTTTGGTGGAGCCGAAGCCTTGCGGCCGCGGTGCGCCGAAGCCGGGCAAGTCCCAGGCCTCGACATCACTTCGGCTCAGGTGCCGGCGCACGCCGTCCCACACACGGTGGGTGTCGGGGACGCCGTGGATCAGAACTGCAGGCATGGACGAGAACTCCTTCGCAGGATAAAAACCTCATACATGAGGTTTTTATCATTCTCACGCCTTTGGCGGCGAAGTGCGACTCGGGGCCCTGGAGCCGTCATGTCCCGCCCTGCCGAACGCATGGCGAACGCATGGCCTCAGGGGATGTCGCCGCTCGGCATCGTCAGACTGCTGCACCCCGGCTCTCCGTCGCAGTCTGCGGCCGGTGGGTGTGGTGGGGACGAGAAGGAGAGTCGCACCCTTCGGCGGTGTGCCATGAACCGGTGGTGCCCGGCGAGCCCCCGCAGGACCGTTCGGGCACCGAGAGCACCGGCAACTGGACACCCGCCGGCGCCGCCGGCCCTTCCGCTGCCGGCCGGGTCACAGCCTGATGGGAATGCGATGCCTGCCGAGCGTGGCGGTGCGCGTCAAACTGAGCAACGGCCCCGCGACCACGGCGGGCGGTCACTCGGCTGTCGGTGTACCCGCGAGTAGCCTGGGTGACGGACCGACCCACCTGGAAGAGGGTGTGACCATGGTCGAGCACCGCACCGTCGCGGCTGGCGGGCCTCGGCTGCACATCGCGGAGGAGGGTGAAGGCCCCCTGGTTCTCCTGCTCCACGGCTTTCCCGAATGCTGGTACAACTGGCGCCACCAGTTCACGCCCCTGGCCGGGGCCGGATACCACGTCGTCGCCGTTGACCAGCGCGGATATGCCCGCAGCGACCGGCCCGCCGCGGTTGAGGAATACACCATCCTGCACCTCGTCGGCGATGTCATCGGCCTGATCCGCGAACTCGGCGCACAGCAGGCCGTGGTCATCGGCCACGACCTGGGCGGCATGGTCGCCTGGTCCACCGCGCTGATGCGGCCCGACGTCGTCCGGGGGGTCGTGGGCCTCAGCGTCCCGCCGCCGCAGCGCGGTCCGGTTCCTCCGTTGCAGGCGATGCGAGGGCTGTTCGGCGGCCGGTTCTACTGGAACTACTTCCAGACCCCCGGCGTCGCGGACGCCGAGCTCGCGAAGGACCCGCACGCCACCTTCCGTCGCGTGATGTACGGGCTTTCCGGCGACACCCCGCACAGTGACCCGCCGGTGGAGCCGCTCGTCCCACCGGGCAAAGGATTCCTGGACCTCTTCGAGGACCCCGAGGAACTTCCCGCCTGGCTCACCGAGGCCGACATCGACACACTCGCTACGGAGTTCACCGAAGCGGGGTTCACCGGCGCCCTCAACTGGTACCGCAACTTCGACCGCAATTGGCAGCTGACCGCCCCATGGTGCGGCGCGCAGTACCAGATGCCCGGCCGCTATCTCACCGGCGATCGGGACCTGGTCTACGGGTTCCCAGGGATGGACCAACTCCTCCCCGCGCTGCCCACGCTCCACCCGACCGTCGGACCGGCGCACATCCTGTCCGGCTGCGGCCACTGGATCGCCGAGGAACGCCCCGGCGAGGTGAATGCGGCGCTCCTGGAATTCTGCGGCGCCCTGAACAGTTGACGATCAGTCGGCTGCGGTCGAAGCCGGCACGCAATGTGGCAGCTGTCCGCGGGAGCGGCGGGCGCCCACAGTGGTGCGGGTGCTGTCACTGCCTTGATCGCGGCCTGCGGTGCAGCTGGCATCTCGACGACGTCACATGTTGCTCCTCGCCGCGTCGTCCACGGACGAAGTGCCGCCGCGCTGCCGTCGGCGATCGGCTCCCAGGCCGGCGAAGTAGGCGACGAGGTCGGGGTTGTCGACCGCCGCGGGGTTGAGGACCTGCTCGGCGGGGGCGTCTGGAGGAGGCGTTTGGCGGGGGCCTTGAGTTACTTGCCGGTTTTCGTGTGGGGGAGGGCCGGTACGGCGGGATCTCGTCGGGGACGTGGCGGGGGAGGCGCCGGCTCGGATCGCGTCGCGGATCCGGTCGCGCGGGGAGTCGTCCAGGCCGACCCTGTCGGCGAGGACCACGAAGAGCGGCATTCAGTAGCCGGCTTCAGTCGAGCATGCGATGTATGGAAACATAAAAGAAACGCCGGTCCTCGATCAGGTCGGCGAACTGGTCGTCACCCGCCCCATGCCGTCCATGCCGCTAGGGTGCTCATACGACCCCAGGAATGCCCTCCACCTCCAACGCTGCCGCGTCCGAGAAGAGCGGCGGGCCGCCCAGGGCGCACTCCGCCCAGACCGTCTTGCCACGTCGGGCATGGCGCGTTCCCCAGTGTTCGGTGAGTTGGGCGACGAGGAACAGACCTCGCCCGCCCTCGTCGAAGTCACGGGCCCGGCGCAGGTGCGGGGTCGTGCTGCCGGCATCCGCGACCTCGCACATGAGGGTGCGATCGTGGATGAGACGCAGCTGGATGGGAGGCCGGCCGTAGCGGATGGCGTTGGTGACCAGTTCGCTGACGACCAGTTCGGTGGTGAAGTCGAGTTCCTCCAGTCCCCAGGTGGTCAGCTGCTCGGAGACGCTCGCTCTGGCCCGGGCGACCTCGGCCGGGTCGGCTTTCACGTCCCAAGTGGCGACTTGACGGTCCCCGAGGGTGTGGGTGCGGGCCAGGAGGAGTGCCACGTCGTCGTGCGGTCGGTCTGCGGGCAGCAGCGCTTCGAGGACGGTGTCGCAGGTCGCCTCCAGGGAGGCGGAGGACTGCGCGAGGGCGTGGCACAGTCGGGTGAGGCCCGCCTCGACGTCGTGGTCGAGGGCCTCGATCAGGCCGTCGGTGTAGAGGGCGAGGAGGCTGCCCTCGGGCAGGTCGATCTCCGCCGCCTCGAACGGCAGGCCGCCCAGGCCGAGTGGCGGGCCGGCGGGCAGCTCGAGGATGTCGGCGGTTCCGTCCCGGGTCATCACGACGGGCAGCACGTGGCCCGCGCGGGCGAGGGTGCAGCGGCCGGCGACGGGATCGTAGACGGCGTACAGGCAGGTGGCCCCGATGTCCCCCGCGGATTCGGTGTCCGTTTGGGCAGAGACTTCGTCAGAGACTTCGGCGGCCAGGCGGACGACGACGTCGTCCAGGTGGGTGAGGAGTTCGTCGGGCGGCAGGTCGATGTCGGCGAGGGTCCGCACAGCGGTCCGCAGCCGACCCATGGTGGCGGCGGCGTGGATGCCGTGGCCGACCACGTCGCCCACCACGAGTGCGACCCGGGCACCGGACAGCGGGATGACGTCGTACCAGTCGCCGCCCACGCCGAGCTGGGCGGCAGCAGGCAGGTAGCGGCAGGCGACCTCCACGGCGGACTGCGCGGGTGTACTGCGCGGGAGCAGACTGCGCTGGAGGGTGAGGGCGGTGGCGCGCGCGTGCGTGTATCGGCGGGCGTTGTCGATGGCCACCGCCGTCCTGGCCGCGATCTCCTGGGCGAGGAGCAGGTCCTCGTCCCCGTACGCGCCGGGCTTGTGGTGACGGAAGAACTGAGCCACACCCAGAGTGGTGCCACGGGCGCACAGCGGTACCAGCAGCATTGATGCGGACGGGCCGAGGTGGTGCCGTGAGGGCCGGCCGGTGACCAGGGCGCGAGCCGGTGGTGATCCGTCGGGATACCTGTGGAGCTGCTGCGGCGGAACCGACGACTCCCCGTAGCTCGCTTCCTGGTAGGTCGTCTCGGGGTAGCAGTCCGTCACCGACTGCTGGGCGACCCGGCGGACCACGAGTGTGCCCTTCGCGGAAGGCTCGTCTCCGTAAGACGTGTCGAGGAGGTCGACGGTGACGGCGTCGGCGAAGCGCTCGGTGGCCAGGTCCGCCAACTCCTGGGCGGTGCGGGCGATGTCCAGGGTCGTTCCGACGCGTACGCTCGCCTCGTTCACCACCGACAGCCGCCACTGCACCTGGCGATCCCGCTCGTCCTGGAAGGCCACGACGCCCGTCTCCGATATGCGGTCCAGGTACTCGGTCGCCAGTGTGAACAGCTTGCGTGTCGCCGCGTTGATCGGCTCGGCATCGCTGGTGAGCCGGGGTAGCTCTTCGAGCAGCCGGTCGAGGATGAGGCCCTCCGCGAGCCGGAAGGCGCGCAGCATCGCTGTGACCGGCTTCCCGCGCTGAGCCAGCCGACGCGCGCGCTCTGCGTCGGCGGCCGGCGGATCGATCCGCCTTGGCTCGATGTCGTGCTCGATGCCGAAAAGTATGGCGACGACGTGCTCGGCGACGTTTTCCCCCGTCATCTGCGCGATGTCCGGTTCGTCCCACAGCTCGGGGACCTCGCGCCGCAGGCATTGCTCTACGTCGTGGATCAGCTCGTCCGCTCGCGGGCTGAGTTCTTGTGCGGCACGGGACAGAAGACTGTCCGCGGTGAAGTCCACGCTGACGACGTTACGCCGCCCTGGTGGACCGCGAAGCCTCAGCTGGCCGCATCTGGCTGCGCGGTGTCCGGGGGGGGGGGATCCCGGTCTCACGGGCTGGTCGTGGTCAAGGGTCCGCGCGGCCACCGGTGGACGGGGTGACGCCCACGGTTTTCCGGTGTCCACGGGGCCTGGCGCAGCCGGTGCTCGGGTCAACCGAGGTCGGGCAGCGGCCGCCGGGTCACCTGGTGGGCGTCGTCCGGGGGGACGCCCAGCATGCGCAGGACCATCTCGGCCAGGTCGGAGGCGGCCTCGTCGCCGTCGAGGTCGGGGCGGGCCAGCCGCAGCGCCACGAGGGACAGCAGGGTCCCGCCGAGGGCGGACAGGGCGGTGGTCGGGTTGGTGCAGGTGAAGCGGCCCGAGGCGATGCCGATCTCCAGGTCGCGCAGGGCTCGAGGGGCGAGGCCCCGGTCGGTGTGGATCTGGGCCAGACCGCGGTCACGCAGGATCCGCATGAGTTCAGGGTGGGAGTCGGCCATGCGGGCGGTGAGCCGGAAGCCCGCGGCGACGAGCTCGGCGGGGTCGTCGATTCCCTCTACGTGCTCGTCTATGACCTGCCCGAACTCGTCCAGGGCATCTGTCACCGCGGAGTCGAACAGCTCCGTCTTGGACTCGAAGTGGTTGTAGAAGGAGCCGAAACCGACGTCCGCGCGCTCGGCGATGGCCTGGATGCTGGCGCTGGTGTCCCCGGTTTCCGCGAGGATCTGCCGGGCCGCGCGGACGAGCGCCTGACGGGTCTCGGCGCGGCGCCGTTCGAAGCGGTTCTTGGGCGGGGCTGGCGTCGACATACGGCGAGTGTAACAACCGTCACGATCAGTCTGCCATTACTGATGAGATCATCAATTATTTGGGTCCACCCTATTGACGATGGGTAACTGCAAAGTTGATGATTTCCTCATTACAGCAGTGTTGCTTGGAGGACACCATGTCCCACACCCCCGTTAACAGGGCCGCTCCCCAAACGCCCCACCAAGACCTCCACAGTGAGCAGGGGGCCTCGCGCGGTGAGCATCCGGGACGGTCCAGGAACCCCGTGATCAAGGTGGCCGACCTGGCCTGGCTTGAGTTCGAGAAGCCCGACCTGGACCAGGCCGAGGTCTTCGCCCGTGACTTCGGGTTCTCTATCGCCGCCCGCACCGAGGGAGAGCTGTGGCTGCGCGGCACCTTCGCCGGCTCACCCTGCATGGTCATCCGGCGGGGGCGTGCGTCCCGCTTCATCGGACCGGCGTTCCGCGCGGCCGAACGGTCCGACCTCGACCGGCTGGCCGGCGCCACCGGCAGTACCGTCCGGGACATCGGCGTACCGGGCGGTGGCCAGTCGGTCGCCCTGCTCGATCCCTCCGGCCTGCCGGTCCGGGTCGTGCACTGCGCCGAGCAGTTGCCCGCGCTGCCCGAGCAGGAGCCGCTGATCCTCAACTTCGGTACCGATCACCGTCGTACGAACGCCACCCAGCGTCCGCCCCGTGAGCCGTCCCGTATCCAGCGGCTGGGCCATGTGGTGCTGGAGACCCGGGTGTTCGCCCGCACCCTGGACTGGTACCTGGACACCCTCGGGATGATCGTGTCCGACTTCCTGTTCCTGGACGGGCAGCGCGGGCGCGGGCCGACGATGGCGTTCATCCGGTGCGACCAGGGGAGCGTGGCCGTCGATCACCACACGCTGGCCCTGCACCTGGGGCCCGGAACCGGCTACGTCCACTCGGCCTACCAGGTCACCGACCTCGACGCGATCGGCGCCGGCGGGGAGTACCTGGCCGAGCGCGGTTATCAGCGCAGTTGGGGCATCGGCCGGCACATCCAGGGCAGCCAGCTGTTCGACTACTGGCGCGACCCCGACCACTTCATGCTGGAGCACTTCGCCGACGGCGACCTGTTCTCCTGCGATCTGGAGCCCGGCTGGGCGCCGATGTCGGCGAGCGGCCTGGCCCAGTGGGGCCCGCCGGTCACCCGCGACTTCCTGGGCGCCAGCCCGTCCCCCGCCAAGCTGCGCGAGGTCATGACGGCCCTGCGCGACGACAACGAACTCGACCCGGCACGCCTGCTGGGCCTGATGAAAGCGATGAGCTCATGAGCACCAACGTTTTGCGTACCACCGACGGCTGGTGGGTCGTCCGGGACGAGCGCGCCGTCCGCGTCGAGACCAAGGCGGTCTCCACCGGCGAGCTGCTCGCCGACCGGGACGCGGTCCGCGAGGCCGCGGCCTCCGCCGAGAGCGGCACGCCCGTCGCCGACCTGGTGGCGCTGCCTCCGGTCACCACCCCGTGCCGGGTGGTCGCTCAGATGGTCAACTACCGCAGCCACGCCAAGGATTCGGGCTTCACGGGCGACATACCGCCCACCTTCTTCCGTAAGGCGTCCGGCTCGGTCAGCGGCCCCCATGACACGATCATCCGCCCCGCGCACGTGAAGTTCCTCGACTACGAGGTGGAACTCGGCCTTGTCCTGGGCGAGACCCTGCCCGTGGGCACCGTCGTCGAGGAGCAGGACCTGCCGCGCTACGTCGCCGGCCTTGTCCTGACCAACGACGTCAGCGCCCGCGACGTCCAGCTGACCAAGACCCAGTTCTACGAGAGCAAGTCCTATCCGACCTTCACCCCGACGGGTCCGTACCTGACCCTGCTGGAGCCCGAGGACTTCGCCCATCTGCTGAACCTGCGGCTGCGGCTGTCGGTCAACGGCGTGTCGCGCCAGGACCGCACGCTGGCCGACATGATCGTACGGCCCGCACAGGCGCTCACCCTGCTCGCCCGCTTCCAGACCCTCGACCCGGGCGACCTGCTGCTGACCGGCACTCCCGGCGGCACGGCCCTGAAGGCCCCGCCCAAGGCGGCCGAGAAGATCGGTGCGCTGCTGCCGCCCGCACTGAAGTGGAAGGCGTTTTTCAAGGGCCAGGCCAAGAACCCCAAGTACCTGCGCAACGGTGACCTCATCACCGCCACGATCGCCACCCCGGACGGACGGATCGACCTCGGCGAGCAGCGGACCCCCGTTACGGACGCAGCATGAAGGCCGCATCCCGGAGACCGGTGGTGATCATCGGTGGGGGACCCGTCGGGGTCACGGCCGCCCTCCTGCTCGCCCGGCACGGAGTGCGCAGCTTGATCCTCGAACGCCACCGGGACATCTACCCCCTGCCGCGCGCCGTCGTCGTGGACGACGAGATCCGCCGGATCCTGCAGAGCGTCGGTGTCCACGAGGAATTCGCCGCCCTCGCCCGCCCGGCGCCCGGGCTGCGGCTGCTGGACGCCCGGCGCCGCGTGATCACCGAATTCCCGCGGTCCATGCACGGACTCCACGGCTTCCCGCAGCTGAGCATGTTCAACCAGCCCGAGCTGGAACGCCTGCTACGTGACGCCTTGGCGCGCCGCCCGGAGTGCGAGCTGTGGAGTGGGGTGGAGGTCATGTCCGTCACCCAGTGCGACACGCAGAACACCGACGCACCCGACGATCCGACGGGTCCCGTCCGGGTCACCTTCCGGCGCGACGGCAGCGACGAGGAGGAGCACCTGTGGGCCGATGCCGTCCTCGGCTGCGACGGTGCGGGCAGTCTCACCCGTGACGCCATCGGCACCGACTGGGAGGACCTGCACTTCCAGGAGAGCTGGCGGGTCATCGACGTGCGCACCAGCCGCCCGGTGCGTACCTGGGAAGGCGCCGAGCAGATCTGCTGCCCCACCCGGCCGGCCACCTTCATGCGCATCAGCGAGGACCGCTACCGCTGGGAGTTCCGGCTGGCCGACGACCAGAACCTGGACGGCCCGGACGGATGGGAGCGCCTGCGCGAGCTGGTCGCCCCCTGGGTGGACCTGCCAGCCTCGCAGGGCGACGACTTCGAGGTGATACGGCAGGCGCAGTACACCTTCCAGGCCCGTCTCGCCGACCGGTGGCGCAGGGGGCGTGTCTTCCTGCTGGGCGACGCCGCCCACCTCACCCCGCCCTTCGTCGGGCAGGGTCTGTGCTCGGGCCTGCGCGACGCCCACAACCTCACCTGGAAGCTCGCCCGCGTCCTCCAACAGGGCGCACACGACGGGCTGCTGGACACCTACGAACGCGAGCGCAAGCCGCACGCCCGCCATGTGATCCGCGTGGCGGTCGCCGTCGGCTGGGCCATGACCGGCGGACAGGACCGCGGTGCGGCGTTCCGCCGGGCCGTCGTGGGCACGGCCTGTCGCATCCCCGGCGTGACCGCGGCGGTGAGCCGTGACCTCAGCCCCGCCCTGACCGCCGGTCCACTCGTACGGCGCCGCCCCAGGCTGACCGGCCGCGTGCTGGCCGGCACCTTCTGCCCGCAGCCCTGGACACGGCACGACGGCAGGCGAGTGCGCCTCGATGACGTACTAGGGGACTCCTTCGCCGTCCTGACCGCCGTACCGCCCACGACGCAGATGACGGCCGTGGCCACGGCACTGGGCGCCCAGACGATCCACGTCGACGACCTGGGCGACGACGGCACCCTGGCCGGCTGGCTGGCACGCGGCCGTGCCGACGCCGTCCTGCTGCGCCCCGACCGCGTCGTGATGGACACCGTCCCGGCCGGCACCGGCGACTTCACGGACATCGTCGCCTGGGCCCCCCTGCTGCACACGGCCCGCCGTACCGCCGACGCCCGGCCCGCCTGACGAGGAGCACCACACCATGACCACCCCGCACCTTGCGCCGTATACGGAACCCTTCTTCACTCCCGACCCGAAGTCGGCCGCCCACAGCCGCATCGCGGACTTCGCCCGATGGGCGGCCCGGCACCGGGGCGCCGAAGGGATCCAGGACCCCACGGACTACCGCGCCCTGCACCAGTGGTCCGTCACCGACCTCGAAGGGTTCTGGGCCGCGGTGTGGGAGTACTTCGACATCGACGCGACAACTCCGTACGAGCGGGTGCTGGCCGAGGAGACCATGCCCGGCGCCCGCTGGTTCCCCGGCGCCACCCTCAACTACGCCCACCACGCGCTGCGCAACCTGCAGCCGGACGCTCCCGCGATCACCGCCCTGGACGAGACAGGAGCCGGCTACGAGATCACGGGCCGGGAGCTGCGCTCCCGGGTCGCCTCCGTCGCCGCCACCCTGCGCGACCTGGGCGTCGGACAGGGCGACCGGGTGGTGGGCTATCTGCCCAACACCCCCCACGCCATCGTCGCCTTCCTTGCCACCGCAAGCCTGGGCGCGGTGTGGTCGGTGTGTGGCCAGGACTACGCACCCAAGGCCGCCGCCGACCGCTTTGCCCAGCTCGAACCCACGGTGCTCATCACCGCGGACGGCTACCTGTTCAACGGCACCACACACGACCGCCGGACCGCCTCGCTCGAACTGGTCCGCGCCCTGCCCACGCTGAAGGCCACGGTGCTCGTGGACCACGTGGGCCTTGCCTGGCCCGAGGGCGGGGACTCGGGGCTGACGGTTGCCTGGGAGGACGCGGCCACCCGCGTCGAGTACCTCAACATCGCCCCGGTGCCGTTCGACCACCCTCTGTGGGTCGTCTTCTCCTCCGGCACCACCGGACTCCCCAAGGGCATAGTCCACGGTCACGGCGGGGTCCTGCTCGAACACCTCAAGATGCTCGGCCTGCACACCGATCTGGGCACCGGGGACCGCCTGCTGTGGTACACCACCACCCACTGGATGATGTGGAACCTGGTGGTCTCCACTCTGCTGACCGGTGCCACCACCTGCACCTACGACGGCAGCCCCGCCCCGCTCACTCGCCCCGACGTCCTGTGGGAGCTGGCGTCCCGCCACCGCGTCACCGTCTTCGGCACCAGCCCCCAGTACCTGCTGGCCATGGCCAAGCTGGGCATCGAACCCTCCGTGCACGACCTGTCGGCCATCCGCGTCGTCGGCTGCACCGGCTCCGCTCTGCCCGCATCCGCCTACCCCTGGGTCCGAGACCATGTGGGCGCCGGCGTCCAGCTGGCCTCCACCAGCGGAGGCACGGACATCGTCTCCGGCTTCGCCGGCAGCGCCTCCACGACCCCCGTCTGGGCGGGGGAGCTGTCCGCCCCCAGCCTCGGCGTGGCGCTGGCCGCCTACGACGCGACGGGCACCCCTGTCCTCGATCAGGTCGGCGAACTGGTCGTCACCCGTCCCATGCCGTCCATGCCGCTGTACTTCTGGAACGACCCCGACGGCAGCCGCTACCGCGACGCCTACTTCGGCGCCTACCCCGGTGTGTGGCGGCACGGCGACTGGATCACGCTCACCTCGCACGGCTCGGTGATCGTCCACGGCCGCTCCGACGCCACCCTCAACCGCAACGGCGTGCGCCTGGGCAGTGCCGACATCCACGACGTCGTCGAACATCTCCCCGAGATCAGCGAGGCCCTCGTCATCGGCGCGGAGGAACCCGACGGCGGCTACTGGATGCCGCTCTTCGTGGTCCTCGCCGACGGGGTCGGCCTGGACGATTCCCTGCGCGACCGGATCCGCGACGCGATCCGCGCCGGCGCCTCACCCCGCCACGTCCCCGACGAGATCATCGCCGTAGCGGCTCTCCCGCACACGAAGACCGGCAAGAAGCTCGAGGTTCCCGTCAAGCGTCTGCTCCAGGGTGCCCCCGCCGAGCAGGTCCTGAACCCCGCGGCGGTCGACAACCCCGACCTGATCGCCTACTTCGCCCGCCTGGGCGCGGAGCGGAACAAGCGGTCAGCACACCACACATGAGTCGGCCAGGGCACCCCGGACCCATGCGACAGCACCGAGTCCTTGTGCCCCGCCCGGCTCCGCAAACCCCGTCCCCGCGGGGTGGTGCCGGGGCGGTCAACCCGCCCCGGCACCACACACAACCGAAGTAAGAGAGAAATGATGAGCATGACCGACCGCGAACCGCAGGCCCTCGATGTCCTCGACGACGCCGGACGAAAGGTGCTGTTCACCGAGGCCCGCACCGCGAACACCTTCGCCGAGGTGGCCGTTGCCGACGACGAACTCGCCATGATCTGGGAACTCGCCCGCTGGTCGCCGAGCGCTGCCAACGGCCAGCCTCTGCGTGTGCTCTTCGTGCGCACCCCCGAGGGCAAGGAGCGACTCGTCCGGCATCTCGACGAGGGCAACAGGGCCAAGACGCTCAGTGCGCCGGCCGTGGCGATCCTGGCGTACGACGTCGACTTCCACGAGCAGATGCCGACAGTCTTCCCGGCTCGCGGCGACATGCTGCGAGCGGCGTTCGCCGACCAGACCGACGTGCGCGAGGGCATGGCGGCCTACAACTCGGCACTGCAGACCGGGGTCTTCCTGCTCGCGGTCCGCGCGGCGGGGCTCGCGGCCGGTCCCATGGCGGGCTTCGACAAGGCCGGCGTGGACGGGGAGTTCTTCGCCGGCACCAGCTGGCGCTCGCAACTGGTGGTCAACATCGGTCACCCTGGTGCCGACCCGTGGTTCCCGCGGCTGCCCCGCGTGCCCGTCGAGGACGCCGTCGCCTATGCCTGAGGGCACGCCACCTGGTAGGTGAGAGGCGCCATGCCGTGGGCGCCGGTGCTCTTCGGAGTGCCGGCGCCCCTTTTCATCGGTGACTCGGGCACCGGTAAGTCCCAGCTGCTGATCGCCCCTTGTACCGTAGCCGCGATGGCTGGCTACCGGGTCACGTCCTGGCCACCAAGCTCGTCGGGGCCGCCGACGAGAAGCAGCTGACCAAGACGATCGCCCGCTACAGCAAAGTCGAACTTCTCTGCATCGACGAGCTGGGAAACCGATGACTTCAAGCACAACGAACACCTCGGGCACGGCGAGCACGTTCTCCATCGGAGGCGAACACGGGGTAACTCGGCTTGGGTTCGGTGCCATGCGCCTGCCGACCGAGCCCGGCCCTGAGCGGGAAGCCGCCATCGCGGTAGCCCGGCGCGCCGTCGAGCTGGGCGTCACCTTGATCGACACCGCCCACATGTACGGATGGGGCGCCAACGAGGAACTCCTGGCCGAGGCCCTGTGTCCATACCCGGACGACTTGCTGATCACCACCAAGGTCGGGGTCACCCAGTCCGGGCCGGAAGGGTGGGCGTACGACGCACGGCCGGAGAGCCTGCGCGAGCAGGTCGAGCAGGGCCTGCGCCGGCTCCGGGCCGAGCGCGTCGGCCTCCTGCAGCTGCACCGGATCGACCCGAAGGTTCCGGTCGCCGAACAGGTCGGCGCGCTCCGCGAACTCCAACTGGAGGGGAAGATCGGGCACATCGGGCTGTCCGAGGTCACCACTGCGCAGCTCGCCGAGGCTCGGCAGACCGCCGAGATCGCGAGCGTACAGAACCGCTACAACCTCTTCGACCGAGACTACGAGTCGGTTCTGGAGGCATGCGAGGCCACTGGCATCGCCTTTCTTCCCTGGGCCCCCGTCGCCGCAGCAGCCAACTCCGGCCACGCCTCCGCGCTCGCCACCGTCGCCACCGAACTCGGCGCCACCGCCCCCCAGGTCCTGCTCGCCTGGCTGCTCGCCCGTTCCCCGGTCGTCCTGCCGATCCCCGGAACCGCCTCGCTCGCCCATCTGGAGGAAAATCTCGCTGCGGCAGACCTCCGGCTCACCGACTCCCAGCGGCAGCGCCTCGACCCTACGGCCGTGCCCGCGTAGCGGACCGACCGACGTCGGCCAGTGTCAGAAACCGCAACTCACCTACAAAGCCACGCATCCCCCGCGGTCAGTCGGCCTGCTGCTCGGCGGGGCGCAGCCCGGCGGTCCACTCCTCCTCGATACGGCCGAGCTTCCACACGGCCAGGGCAGCCGCCCACGTGGCGAAGAACAGGCCGACGATGACGAACTCGATGGTGTTCAGGGTCCAGGCCGCCGATCCAGTCCCAGAACGCGCCGTGCAGGCGGGCCTTGTCGGCGAGCAGGCCGAGCAGTTCGGCGGTGCCGGTGATCAGCGCGACGGCGACGAACAGGCCGGTGATGGTGAGGTTGCAGTGACCTTCCGTACCGGCTTGGAAAAGGCCCAGTCGTAGGCGAAGTTCATGAAAGAACCGTCGATGGTGTCCAGCAGGCTCATGCCGGCCGCGAAAAGGATCGGCAGGCAGAGGATGGCGTACCAGGGCAGGCCGGAGGCGGCTCCGGAGCCGGCCAGCACCAGCAGAGCGACCTCGGTGGCAGTGTCGAAGCCAAGGTCGAACAGCAGGCCGAGTGGATACATCTGCCACGGCTTGGTGATCGACTTCATCGCGCGTCCCAGCAGGCGTGACCGCATCTGCCGGTGTTCCGTACGTTGCATGGAACAGGTGCAGGCAGGAGGGTGCCGTTGAGCCCCTCCTGCCTGCCTCCTGGGTGCGGTCAGGAGTCGCTGATCCCGAGATCAGCGTCCGCCTCCCTACCGCCAGCGGTTGTCACGGCGACGTGCACGGTCTGAGCCCACCCGTGCCGACGGCGCCTGTCTCACCGGTTGTCGCGGGCTCGGTCGTTGTCGGACTGGTCCGAGTCGTGGTCGTACCGGTTGGAGTCGTGGTCGTACCAGTTCGAGTCGTGGTTGTACCGGTCCCAGTCGCGGTCGTACCGGTTCGAGTCGCGGTCGTTCCGGTCCCAGTTGTAGCGGTGGTTCCTGTCGTGCTTCCAGCTGCAGTCCTCGTCATCCCAGTAGTAGAAGTGACCGCGGTGGTCGTACCGGTCCGAGTCGGTGAAGTGGTCGCTGTGCTGGCGGGCGCGGTCTCCGTCCCGGCGGTAGTCCTCGGAGTTGTGCCGGTAGGTGACAGCGCGGTCCTCGCGGTGGTCGTCGGCCTTGACGCTGACGGCCGGGCGCTGCACGTGCGCAGACTCGGGAACCGCGGCCGATGCGGTGCCCCCGGCGCCGAGAACGGCGCCACCCGCGACCGCGGCGGAGGCGGCAGCGAGAGAAATGCGCTTCGTGAGCTTCCTCATGGTTATCTCCTTCGTATTGGCGTCGTCCGCAAACCCAGCGATTGCTGTGCAGGTGATGCGGTGCGCCCCATCTATGTCGAAGCCGTATCGCCGAGTTCACCCCTTGTGAGGGCACAGTCGGCGACCATCAGTCGAAACGGAGGCCGCCGATCCGGCGGCTCCCCGCTGTTTTCCATACGCTGTATGGAAGTACAGTGATATCAGAGAATGTCCGAAAATGTCTAATGCGGGGGTCCGCGGCGCTGAGGTGCGGCTCGCCGGATCTGGTCGCGGCCTGGGTGCGCCGACCTGTTGGGCGGTCAAGACGTGGCTTGCGGCGGACCGGGACGGGGTTCGCCGGCGACGTCACTCGACATCTATGAGACGGCTTGACTCGCAGAACATCTTCGATACGTAATGTCTCACAGGTGGGGGGGTCCCGCCGAGTACAGGACCTATGAGTGGTTGAGGAGTGGCCATGGACAGGACCGAGAACGTCGTCGTCTTCCGCTTCACCGAACAGGCCTCCGCCTACCAGGCGCTCAGTGAGTTGAAGCAGCTCGGTGGCCCGACCGTGGAGGTCACGGGCGCGATGCTCGTCGAGCGCCGGCTGGACGGGACGGTGCGCATTCCCGAGGGCGTCGATGTCAGGGTGGGAGGGGGCACGCTGGTCGGCGGGCTTGTCGGTTTGGTGGTGGGCCTGCTGGGTGGACCGGTTGGCGTGGTGCTGGGCTGGGGCACCGGCGCCCTGGTGGGCGGCGGTGCCGACTGGCGGCGGGCGACGGAGAGCTCCTGGTGGCCCTGGTGGCCGACGAGGTCAGCGCGGGCAGCACGGTGCTGGTCGCCGAGGTAGCCGAGCGCGACATGGCGGCGATCGACCTGTTCGCCATGCGATTCGGCGCGGTGCTTGAGCGCAGGCCCGCCGAGCGGGTGCGAGCCGAGGTCAAGGCGGTCCGCGAGGCGGAGGTGGCGGCGGAACGCGAGGCCGCCGAGGCGCGCCGGGAGCAGAAGAAGGCCCAGATAGAAGACACGATGGAGACCCGCGGGAAGGCGCTCAAGCAGCGGTTCCAACGCCCCGCTGCCTGACTCGCTCGCACGTCATCACAGGCAGGGCCCAGGTCACGGACCTGGGCCCTGTTGCCGTTTGCTGTCGGCGTCCGTTGGCTCCGCACGGCCCTGAAACGCGCTGAGGGACGATGGCCGAGCTGCGGTCGGCTGAGGCGCTGGTCGATCCAGTGCAACTGCTCGATTTCACCTCGCCGGGCCGGATGCCCTCAGTCCCTACAGCCTCGGCATGCTGATGCACCGCGTGATGGGCCGGGGCGGCTGTCGGCGGGGACGGCGTTGTGGACGAAGAGGGGGGGACCTCGCCCGCTCGGGGCGTGTGCCGACCGGGCGGGCGAGGACGTTCGGGCTGCGTCGGCAGGTGCCCGGCGCGGGTGGGTCAGGCGGGCGGGGCTCCCCAGGCGGGCGTGGTACCGAGGTACGCGGGGATCGCTGCGGCGTCGGTGTACGTAGTGGAGGTGCCGCGGCTGTAGTCGCCGACCTCGTCGAAGTTCGACCAGTCGGACTTGCTCGTCCGTAGTTGCAGGTCGCCGGTGTTCTGGCCGACGGCCAGGGTGCCGCCTGTGGTAAGGGAGGCCGGCGGCGGACGAGGTGGCGGCGGGCTTCGGGACGGCGGCGGCCGGCCCGATGAGGGGCAGAGCGGCGGCGCACAGGGCCAGGGCGGCCGTCGCCGGGCCGCGGCGAGCGGTCAGGAGGCGCATGCGGGTGGGCCTTTCCGGGAGGAGCCGGGAGCGGGCGGCGCCGAGCGAGGGCCCGGGCCCGCCCGGTCCGCGGTGGAGAAGGCGGGCGGGTCCCGGAGTGAGCGGATGTGTCAGGCGGTGGTGCAGGCGGCGCCGTTCAGGCCGAAGCCGGCGGGCGCGGCGAAGGTGCCGGAGTAGCTGCCCTGAAAGCCGAAGGACACCCGGCCGCCGGGCGCGATCTGCGCGTTGTACGCGAGGCTGCTTACCGTGACCACTCCCGATGACGGGGAGACGCCGGCGTTCCAGCTGCTGGTGATCTGCTGTCCGACGGGCAGGGTGAACGCCAGCTTCCAGCCGTTGACGGGGGAGGAACCGGTGTTGGTGACGGTTACGTCAGCGGTGAAGCCGCCCTGCCAGACGTTCGTCGCGTAGGCCACCTTGCAGGCTGTGGGGCTGCCGGGGTCACCGGGGTTGCCGCCGCCGGTGTTGACCGTGGAGGAGAACGAGGTCACCGCGAGGCCGGCGCCGTTCTGCCAGGGCTCGAAGCCTGCCTGAACGCTGGTCAGGTACCAGCTGTTCTGCGCCAGCCCGCGGGAGACGGCCTGCCGGGCGAAGTCCATGACGTCGAAGTTCCAGCTGGTGATCGCCGACGGTGCGACGAAGGACAGCACGTCGTTGGAGCCGTTGTTGCCGGACCACACCTGCCACTGACGCCCGGCCACGGTGGCAGTGCCGACCTGCGAGCCCACGGGCTGAACGGATCCGACCTTGTTGAACCAGACCATGATCTCGGTCCGGTTGACGCCGTCGGTGCGGGGCGTGGGGTCGAGCCAGATGTCGTACGCGGCGTCGTACATCGCGTTGCTGACATAGCTGTAGGAGATGCCGGTCGGCGCGCTGGAGATGGTACTGAGCTGGGCCGGAAGGCTCGTGCCGGGCGAGCAATTGGTGTAGTGGCAGCCGTTGTAGACGGACGGGTAGGACTTCGGGGCGCCGTTCGTGGGTACCGAGCCGTCGGCCTGGGTGATCCTGAAACCCGAGTCGGTGGCGGTGATGCACTGGGCCTCGCTGGTGCCCCAGCGGTTGTTCTGGACGACGTAGCGGCCCTGGATCGTCGTCGACCCGAACGGTTCGCAGATGGTGGTGTCGGCCTGCGCCACCGAGGCGGTGGTCAGCAACGCGGCCAGCGAGACGAGCGAGGTGAGCAGGGCACCGAACAGGCCACGCGCGGTACGGGCATGGGGCGGTGACGGTCGCATGCGGTTCCTCTCCGAAGGGGTGGGGAGTAGGTACGGGAGCGCTCCCGCAACACAAAGATGGGAGCGCTCCCATTCCCTCGGTTTCGGCAGGGACACTAGAAGGGCTTCATGTTCCTGACAAGACTGGCGTGAACCTGCCGAAGCGTTTTCGAAGCCGCAGGCCGGAGAAGTGCGTGATGCGTCAGGACCAGACCTTGTTTGGGAGCGCTCCCAAAAGTGGGTCGAAAGCGCGCTCGAAGGCGGGTAAAGAGGTTTCCGTGTCGTCGCGGACGACCTGGTGGAAAGCGCCGATCCAGAACAGCGCCTCGCCCTCGCCCCGCACATCACCACGCAACGCACAGGTTGCCCGCCCCGGCCGCCGAAGGCCGGGGCGGGCACCCCACGTTCACCGATCCGAGCGGTGGACGGTCACACCAGTGGCCAAAGGGCTGCGGTGAGGGCGAAGCCCATGAGGCCCATGGCGGTCGTCTGCACCGTCCACGTCCGCAGGCCGGTGGCGACGTCGAGGCCGGCGAGCCTCGTGAACATCCAGAACCCGGCGTCGTTGACGTGCGAGAGCGCGAGGGCGCCCGCACCCATCGCCAGCGCCACCAGCGACAGGTGACCCGCCGACAGGTCGGCTCGGTCCAGCAGCGGCGTGAGAATGCCCGCGGTGGTGATGAGCGCGACGGTCGCCGAACCCTGGGCGGCGCGCAGTGCGAGGGACGTCAGGAACGCCAGCAGCAGGACGGGCAGTCCGGTGCGCTCCAGGACGTCGGCGACCGCGTTGCCGATGCCGCTGGCGACCAGCACCTTCCCGAAGACACCGCCCGCGCCCGCCACCAGGATCACCGCCGCGACGGGCGGCAACGCCGAACCCATCACCTCGGCGATGCGTGCCCGGTCCCAGCCACGCCGGGCCCCGAGGAAGTAGGCGCACAGGCCGAGGTCGATCAGCAGTGCCACCATCGGGGCCCCGACCACGGTGAGCACGGACCGCAGGACCGAGTCCGCGGCGAGGGTGTTCTGGCCGATGGTGCCGAGGAGGATCAGCAGGATCGGCAGGACGATCAGCGTCAGCACCATGCCGAAGGACGGCGGGCGCACGTCGCTACCCGCCACAGCCGGCTTGGTCAGGACCGCGGTGCCGTGGTCCTCCGGCGCCACGCTCCCGGTCGTCTCCGCCGGGGCGGGCCTGTCCTCGGCGGTGCCCGGGGCGCCGTACACCTCGGCGTACACCGCCGGGTCCATCGGGTACTCGCGGCGCGTGAGGCGGCGGGAGAGCAGATAGCCGAGCAGGGTCACCACCGCCGCTATCGGGATGCCCATCAGCAGGACCAGCCCCTGACTGGCGCCGATCGCCTCGATGGCCGCGACCGGGCCGGGGTGCGGCGGCAGGAAGGCATGCACGGTGAGCATCGCGGAGCCCATCGGCAGCGCGTAGACCAGTAGCGGCTTGCGGGCGGCACGGGCGACGCCGTGCGCGATCGGCATGAGGATGATCAGGCCGACCTCGAAGAACACCGGGATGCCCAGGATGAACCCGGCGACGGTCAGCGCGAGCGCGGTGCGGCGGGTGCCGAACTTCTCGATGAGCGTGTGCGCGAACGCGTGGGCGCCGCCGGAGAGTTCGATGATCCGGCCGACCATCGCGCCGAGGGCGATGATGGTGGCGATGTGCCCGAGCGTGGAGCCCATGCCGTCCTCGATGGTCTTTACCAGGTCGGCGGCGTGCACGCCCGCGGCGAGCGCGACGCCGATGCTGACGACCATGAGGGCCACGAAGGGCTGTACCTTGCCCTTCAGGATGAGCAGGAGCAGGGCCGCGACTCCGGCGACCGCAATGATCAGAAGGCTGCTGTTGCTCATCGTCCCGCTCCCTCCGCACCGTCCGGCGCCTTCGGGGAGAGCACGGTGACGACAGAGGAGTCGTCGTGGGCGCCGAGCCCGGCGCCTTCCCCGAGCAGGTACAACTGCTCGGCGGCGGCAGCCAGCGGCACCGGCACGTGGGCATCCTTGGCGATACCGGTCACGATGCCCATGTCCTTGACGAAGATGTCGAGCCGCGACTTGACCTCGGGCTGGGGGCCGTCCTCGTACGTCTGGACCATGCGCGGCCCGCGGTCGGCGAACATGAAGGAGCCCGCGGCGCCGTGCTTGAGGCTCTCCACCACCGTGGCCGGGTCGAGCCCGAGCCCGCGGGCGAGCGCGATCGCCTCGGCCGCCGCGGCGATGTGCACGCCCGCCAGCAGCTGGTTGACCGCCTTGAGGGCCTGCCCGTCGCCGGGCCGCGGTCCGACGACGGTGAGCGTCGAGGCGAGCAGGTCGAGCACCGGCCGCGCCGCCTTCAGCGCGACGTCCTCGGCGCCGACGACGATCAGCAGGTCGCCCTCGCCGGCCCGCACCGGGCCGCCACTGACCGGCGCGTCCACGGTCAGCACACCGCGCTCGGCGAGCCGTCGGGCGGTGGCGCGCGCCGCCTCGGGACCGACGGTGCTGGTCAGCACCACCACCGAGTCCGGGCGGAGCGTTTCCACCGCGCCGTGTTCGCCGAACAGCGCGCCCTCGACCTGGGCCTGGTCCCGGACGGCGAGGACGACGACGTCGGCCTCGCGGGCGGCCTCGGCCGGGGACGCCGCGTCGCGGGCCCCTTCCGCAGCGAGTGAAGCCCTGCGGTCGGCCGCGATGTCGTAGACGGTGACGGGAAGTCCGCCGGTCAGCCGCCGGGCCATGGGCATACCCATGGCGCCGAGGCCTATCACGGCTGTGTGGGGACGGGGGTGGGGAGACATCTTTGTCCTCCAGAGGAGAAAGGGGAGGGGAGGTGCGTCGCGGCTGGGGAAGGGCCGCGACGGATGTGTGGGGGCCTGCGGGGGACGGCGAGCGGTGTCAGGAGCCCTGGCCGTCAGGGGGCGTCAGGCGCGCGATGACCTCCAGCGCTGCGGCGGTCACCGCATCGCGGCCCGCCGCCCACACGGAGACCACGTCGGAGCCGGCCAGGGCGCCCGGGAGGGTCGTGCGGACGGCTTCCAGGAAGGCGCGCCGCAGTTCGGCGTTGACGTTGACCTTGGCGACACCACGGGCGAGGGCGTCGTGGAGCTGTTCGACGGGCAGGCCACTGGCGCCGTGCAGGACCAGCGGCACCGGTACGGCCTCGTGGATCGCGGCCAGGCGCTCCAGGTCGAGGCGTACCGGATCCTTGGTGAAGCCGTGGACGTTGCCGACCGCGACGGCAAGTGCGTCCACGCCCGTCGCGGCCACGAACTCGGCCGCCTGTGCGGGGTCGGTCATCGCCGTGGTCCGGGCGACGGCGTTCGTGGAGACGTCCTCGTTGCCCGCGAGGGCCCCGAGTTCGGCCTCCACCCAGGCGCCGTGGTCGCGGGCGCGGCGTACCGCCTCGCGGGTCAGGGCGATGTTCTCCGCGAAGGGAAGGTGAGAGCCGTCGACCATGACGGAGGTGTAGCCGGCCCGGAGGCAGGCCGTGATTTCCTCCAGGTCCCGGCTGTGGTCGAGATGTACGCCCAGGTGGGCGGCGGAGTTTTCGGCGGCGTCCAGCGCCAGCCGCATCAGCGCCTGTCGCCCGGCGTGTTTGAAGGGACTCGAGCCGGCCTGGATCAGCACGGGCCGTCCGGCGGCCTCGGCGGCGGCTGTGATGCCCTGGACCGTTTCCAGGTTGTAGGCGACGAATCCAGGCAGCGCCCGCCCCTCCGTCGCGGCCCGCTTGAGGGCGTCGGTTCCGTGCAGCAGCATCATGCGCTCCTGAGCAGGTCGAGGGTGTCGGCGAGGGCGTCGTCATCGCCGACGTTCCCGGCGAAGACGATGTAGGGGATACCGGCGGCGGGGCCGTCCACCGGCTCCCACAGCGAGACGATGCCGGGCAGGAGCGTGCCCCGTGCCCAGGCGCGGCGGATCCGCAGACCATGGGTGGCGGTGTCGCTGGAGGTGATACCGCCCTTGGCGATGACGAATGCGGGTCGGCGGACGTCGTTGACCCGGCGTACGGCCTTTACGAGCGCCGCCGAAACCTGGCGCGAGATCGCCAGGCTGTCGTCCTTGTCGGCACCCGTCACCAGCGTGCGCGAGGTACGGATCACCGCGTCGGAGGACTCGAGTGCCGAGGCGGCGGCCGCTGCGACCTCGGTGATGTGGGCGTCGCGCCGCTCCTCGTCGAGCAGCAGGGCGACATCGAGCTCGAACTCGGTGATCCCGCCGCGTTCCCGCAGCCGGTCCAACTGCCGTGTCGTCAGCGACACATGGGAACCGACGGCGATGAGTCCGTGCGGGGCATCCCCGCGCAGTCGGTGCAGTTCCGCCGGCGTCAGGGGCGGCCGACCGGACTGACCTGCACGGGCCCGCACGAAGGACGGCCCCACCCGGTACAGCAGCCGCGCGCCCTTCTCCTCCGCCTCGGCGAGAGCCAGGGCCAGCACCCGCAGGTCGTCGTCGCAGACCGCGTCGACGACGGCGGTACGCCCGTCGCGCAGCGAGGCGAGCATCCGCGCCGTGTGCGCCGGGCCACCGCCCCGCAGGTCGTCGAGCGTGATGCACAGCACCTCGTCCGCGGGCACACGACCATCCGTCTTCTCCTCGACCCACTCGGGTAGCGAGGAGCTGCGGTAGCCGAAGGTGGCGTCGCGGGCGAACTCGCTCTCGCCGACCGGCAGTAGCCCGTCCGTGGTGCGCATCCAGTGGCGCGAGCCGACGGTCAGCCGACCCGCCTCGATGTAGGCGGGGACCAGCACGACCCCGTCCGGGGCGCCGATGCCCAGCTCGGTGAGCTCCTCCGCGAGGACGTCGGTCTCCAGCGGGAAGTGGCCGCGCAGGGTCGAGTCGCCGCGACTGGCCAGCACGTAACCCGTGCCTTCGGCCTGTGACGCCTCCTGAAGGGCGCGCACCACCTCGCGGTTGCGGGCGGCGGCGTCCTCCGGCGACAGACTGCGGGTGTTGGTGAGCACGAAGAAGGCGGAGCTGTCCTGGCGCAGCGCCCAGCGTAGGTCGTCCACCGTCCAGGAGGTCAGCACCGGGACGTCGGCGACGGTCTGGGTGCCGGTCGGATCGTCGTCGAGGACGACCAGACGGGGCCCTGAGGAGATACGGGCGGCCACCTCGTCGGCGGTCACCTCGCGGACCGGGGGCAGTCCGTCCAGCACTTCGTGTTCGGGCACCGGCGTGCCGGGCCGCGTGGGGGCGGAGCGGGAAAGGGGCATGACGCATTCCTGGGCTGAGCGGGGAGGTGGGGGAAGCTGGAACATCAGTCGCCGTCTTGCTTGATGACGTGGGCGCGCAAGTCGTCCGCGGTCTGGTTCATATGGGCGTCCATCGCGGTACGCGCCGCCTCGGGGCTTCTCGATTCCAGTGCGGCCAGTACTGCCACGTGGTGCGCGATGGCGTTGTCACGGATCTCCGGGACGGCCGAGGTTTCCCGGCGGCCCTCGACGAGCAGCGGACCGAACGGCTCGAACAGCAGCGGGACGAACAGGTTGCCCGTCGCCCGCATCACTGTGTCGTGGAAGTCGATGTCGGCCTGCACGAACTGCTCGGTGTCGCCGGCTTCGGCGGCCTCGCGCATGACGTCCAGATGCTGCCGCAACGCGTCCAGGTCCTCCTCGGTACGGCGGGAAGCGGCCAGCTCGCAGGCGCCGTTCTCGATGAGGCGGCGCGCCTCGATCAGCCGCTCGGACAGGGCACCGCTGGACGTGCGCGAGGCCGCGCGCACCACCGGCTCCAGGGCCGTCCATCGGTGCGGCGGGTTGACGTAGGTGCCCCGGCCGCGCACCACCCGGACGACGTTCTGCGTGCGGAGTTGCTTGATCGCCTCGCGCACGGTCAGGCGGCTGATCCCGCCCTGCTCCGAGAGCTCGCCCTCCGGCGGGAGGGCGGAGTCCGGCGGGTACTGGCCATCGATGATCGCGGTGAGCAGCTGCTCCGCGAGGTCGTCTGAGAGCGACATGGTGAGCACCTCACGTTCTATGACATCAGACATCAGACATCAGATGTCTACCTGCCGGAAACAATGACAGTGGGGGAGGGGCGCGTCAATACCCGGCGGTGACGTCAAACGGGTGCTTCGCTCGTGGTGCGCTTTCGATCACTCAAACGAACAGTCGGGGCGGGGGCCTCATGCGTGAGCCGGGCCGATGTCAGGCGTCCCCGCACTCGGGTCGGCGTTGCGGCCGCATCGCGTGCCGATCGGAGGGCCCAGGGGTTTCTGGGTATGGCTGTCACTGTTACCCGGGTGAGGCGCGACCCGAGTGCCCGCCCTGCAGCGGCCGAGGCCGGCCGCCCCGGCCCGCCTACCCGATGTCGCACAGCAGGATGCGCGCCCTCGTCCTGGCCGCCGGACGCAGCGTCGCCCGCAGCGTGAACATCAGGAATTGCGCGGCAGAGTCGACCGACGGCCGTGCGGCCGTGGGGACTTCCTGTCGATGTCGCCCTCGGCCGGTGTGCCGAGGGCGACTCGCGAACGCCAGAGCTGTGCTCCCGCGGCCGTATGTGAACTGAAGGCAGTGGTGTGACGCAGGTCTCTCTGAGACAAGTTGACTCATAGACTCTCTGTGAGTCAATCTGTCTCACATGGGGGTCGCGAACAGGCAGATCCCGTGA
>NZ_JBEOXO010000044.1:0-55039 GCF_040296605.1 Streptomyces sp. NPDC002088
TGTCCGTGCACAGCCACACGGCAGCCCAACAAGACGCTGCCACCGCGGGGTTCGGGGGGCCCGCCCCCCCCCCCCCCACCCCCCCCCCCCGGGGGGCGGACCCCGAGCCCACCCCCGCCCCCCCCGGGGGGCCCCCGCGGGCCCCCCCCGCGCCCCCCGCCCCTGTCGTACGGCGTCCCGAGTCAGCCCTGCTGGGCCTGACCGCCCTGCTGGCCGCCACCCGGGCCGCCGCAGCCACCGCCCTGACCGCCGCCGGGGCCACCCTGACCACCGCCGGGCGCGCCGCTCGGCATGCCCGACGGTGCGCCCGACTGGTTGCCGCTGGGAGCTCCCGACGGCGCGCCCGAGGGGGCGCCGCTCGGCCGCCCGGACGCGTTCCCGGTCGGCATGCCGGACGGCATCCCGGACGGCATCCCGGACGGTGCCTGACAGGCCTGCTGACCGGAGTTGCCGCTGTTCGAGGACGACGAGTCGCCCGAGCCGCAGGCCGCCAGGACCAGAGGCGAGAGCGCCAGCAGGGCCACTGCGGGAACGAGACGCACACGCTTCATGAGAGACAACTCCAGGGAAGATGAGGGAACTTTGAGAAGCGCACTCAACCAACGCCCCTTAAGGCTTCCTTGGGGGCGTGCTGTCCCCGGCCTGTCAATCAGGTAAAGCGCGAGTCAAGGCACCGCGCTGACCTGGACTTTCACTCGGAGCTTTCGACTACTCGCTGGTACAGGTCCGTGACAGAAACGCCCGCGGACCGCAACTCCTCGCGCACAACGCCCCCGACGGACCGCGTGACGGGCGCCCCTTCGAACCGCCCGTGCCGGCCCCCGAAGGAGCCGGCCTCTACGAACGGCCGGCCGCGCGGCCGGGCCGGGAGCCCGTCAGCCGAGCCTGACCCGGGCCAGCTGGCGTGACTGCGCCACCAGCCGGTCGGCGCTGTCCCAGACCTCGGCGTCCTCCTCCAGGAAGCCGCCGGCGAGGTTGCGGGTGGTGATGGAGACGCGCAGCGGGCCCGGAGCGGGGCGGCAGCGGACGTGGACCGTGAGCTCGACCGTCGGGACCCAGCCGGACAGGCCGATCTCGAAGGCGGTGGGCGGAAGGGCGTCCACCGCGAGCAGGAGGGACAGCGGGTCGGCGTCACGGCCGTCGGCGAGGCCGAACCAGGCCCGCATCTCCCCCTTGCCGGACGGCTGTCCGAGCGCCCAGCCCAGGGTCGACGGGTCGAGCTTGAGGAACAGGCGGTCGGCGATGGCCGAGCTGCCGGGGACGGGGCTCGGGCCGTCCTGGGGGCCGAAGCACTGCTCCAGCGGCGGGATCGCGGGCGGCTTCGCCGACGTACGGACGTCGTCGGGGAGGGAGTCGAGGTCGCCGTAGGAGGCGAGGACGCGGATCCGCTCGACCTCGTTGCCCTCGGCGTCGTACTGGAAGAGCGAGGCCTGGCCGGTGGAGAGCGTGCGGCCGGTGCGGACGAGGTCCGTGCGGACGACCGCCGGGCCGGGCTGCGACGCCGTCAGGTAGTGCGCCGAGATCGTGAACGGATCCGGGTGCGGCAGGGCGTCGGCGAGGGCACGGCCCAGGACGGCCAGCAGATAGCCGCCGTTGACGGCGCTGATGATGGTCCAGCCGGCCGAGAGGTCGATGTCGTAGACGCCGGGTTCGCGGCGGGTGAGCGCGGTGTCCCGGTCGAACTCGCTGTCGCCGACCATGGCCCGCACGGCCGGTGCGGAAGCTGCTTCTGGCATACCTGAACCGTACAAGAAGTGACTACTAAGCGGTAGCTTTGGATGTTGCCGCTACGTGACATCGGACCGCGCACCCGGGTGAGGTTCCGGCAATTTCTTGGTAAGTGCCCGTACTCGTCCGTAACCCGGGGCCCGTCATTGCCCTCTATGGGGACATGAGCCTTACCGGGACCGCGTTCCTCTCCACCCTGATCGTGCTGTCCATCGTCGCCGTCGCGCTGCCGCTGCTGCTGTGGTCACGGATGCGGGGCCCGAGGGTCGTCCGCGTGGCCGCCCGGATGCTGATGCTGCTGTTCGCCCAGGGCACGGCCGTCGCCCTGGTCTTCACCCTGGTCAACAACGCCAACAACCTCTACGACAACTGGGCCGACCTCCTCGGCACCGGCAGCCATGTCCAGCAGGCGGCCGACCTCGGTTCGGACGGCACCGGCGGCATAGCGCTGGAACGGCTGCCCAAGGTCGGACAGCGCTTCACCCACGCCGACGGACGGGGCATGCACGCCGCCGGCGGGGTCCGCGTCACCCAGCTGAAAGGCCGGGTCTCCGGCATCGACGCCGAGGTCTACGTCTGGCTGCCGCCGCAGTACGACGAGCCCGCCTACCGGCATCACAGGTTCCCCGTCGTCGAGGTGCTGCCGGGCTACCCCGGATCGGCGAAGGCGTGGTTCGGCTCGTTGCGCGCACACGAGCAGCTGCTGCCGCTGATGCGCTCCGGCCAGATCGCGCCGTTCATCCTGGTCGCCCCGCGGACCACGCTCCTCGCCGGGGTGGACACCGGTTGCGCGAACGTCCCGGGCACGGTCAACGCCGACACCTGGCTCAGCGTCGACGTGCCGAAGATGGTCATGGACAACTTCCGGGCCGAGCCCGCGCCCAGCGGCTGGGCGGTCGCGGGCTACTCGGCCGGCGCGCACTGCGCGGTCAAGCTGGCCGTCGCCCACCCCGACCGCTACCGGGCCGCGGTGAGCCTGTCCGGCTACAACGACCCGATCGGCGAACGCGACTCGCTCACCGCCCAGAACCCGGCCCTGCGCGCCGCGAACAATCCCTACCTGATGCTGCGCGGGGCGACCACCCCGCCCCCCGTCGCGCTCTATCTCTCCGGCCAGCCCCACGACGGCTACGAGGCCGCCGTGGCCCTGGAGCAGACCGCGCAGGCGCCGACGCGCGTGCACGTGGTGTACGTCCCGAGGAGCGCGGGCGGCCACACCATGGCACTGTGGCGGCCTCAGGTGGTCCCGGCGTTCCGCTGGCTGACCCAGCAGTTGGGCCGGCACCACGTCACCGTCAGGGGCGCTACTCCTCTCGTACCGTCGACCGGCGATTCCACGCGCGCGGCGCTCGCCAGTGGTACTTCATCGCGAGCAGGCGCAGAACGAAGGCAGTGAGGGCGGCGAATCCGCTGGCCAGCGGGGTGAGGGCGTCGTAGCGGATGCACACCACGACCATGATGGCGCCGACCATGGCCGGCACCGCGTACAGGTCGCGGTCCCAGCGCAGCAGCGACGGCACCTCGTTGGCCAGCACGTCCCGCAGCACACCGCCGCCGACGGCGGTGGCGAGTCCGAGGGCGGCCGACTGGGGCAGCCCGAGCCCGTAGTCGTACGCCTTCGTCGTGCCGGCGACGCAGAACAGGCCGAGGCCTGCCGCGTCGAAGACGTTCACGCCTGCCTGGATGCGCTCCACGTGGGGGTGCAGGAAGATGACCAGGAGGGCGGCGAGCAGCGGCGTGAGGAAGTAGCCCAGGTCCGTGAACGCGGCCGGCGGCACCGCGCCGATGATCAGGTCCCGGAACAGCCCTCCGCCCAGCGCGGTCACCTCGGCGAGGACGGCGATGCCGAAGACGTCGAAGTTCTTGCGGACGGCCAGCAGCGCACCCGAGATGGCGAACACGAAGATGCCGATCAGGTCGAGCGTGTGCTGGACGGAGGGACTGAATAGTTGCTGGAGCACCCTCACATTCTTACCTGCCGCAGGGTATGGACCTTACAAAGCGAGGCCTGCGGGGCAGATTGCTCCTGAACATGCCGAACGGGAGACCGCCATGAGTCGTCTTCGGACGCGGACGACTCTGCGCTCTCCCGTTTGGGCATGTGCATGACTTCGACATCTCGCCATGCGCTACTTGTCGGTCGACTCCTGCTTCTCGGCGTCACCGGGCTCGGGGGCATCGGCCTCGGCATCGGCGGGCTCGGCGTCACCGAGCTCGTCAGACGCCTCAGCGGAAGCCGCCTCCTCGGACGGGGCTGCCTCCTCGGCGGCAGGCGCCTCCTCGGTAGAAGGCGTCTGCTCGGTGGAAGGCGTCTGCTCGGTGGAAGCCACCGCCGCCGCCGCCACCGCCGCCGCCACCGCCGCCGACGTCTCGGCCGACTCGGCGAGGACCTCGTCCGCCACCAGCTCCGCGGCCTCCTTGGCAGCGGTCAGCAGCACCGTGTCCTGCGGGGCCTGGTCCGCGAAGTTCTCCGGGTGGTGGCAGGCGACCTGCTGGCCGGGCCGCAGCTCGATGAGCTTGGGCTCGGTCGTCCTGCAGATCTCCGTCGCCTTCCAGCACCGGGTGTGGAACCGGCAGCCGCTCGGCGGCGAGATCGGCGAGGGCACATCCCCCTTGAGCAGGATGCGCTCGCTCTTGGCACCCCGGCGCTTGGGGTCCGGGACCGGCACCGCCGACATGAGCGCCTTGGTGTACGGGTGCATCGGTGACTCGTACAGCGAAGTGCGGTCAGCGAGTTCGACGATCTTCCCGAGGTACATCACCGCGATGCGGTCCGAGACATGGCGCACCACGGACAGGTCGTGCGCGATGATCACGTAGGTCAGGCCCAGCTCCTGCTGGAGGTCGTCCATCAGGTTGACGACCTGTGCCTGGATCGACACGTCGAGCGCGGAGACCGGCTCGTCGGCGACGACCAGCTTCGGCTTCAGGGCGAGCGCGCGGGCGATGCCGATGCGCTGGCGCTGACCGCCGGAGAACTCGTGCGGGTAGCGGTTGTAGTGCTCGGGGCTCAGACCCACCAGCTCCAGGAGCCGCTGGACCTCCTTCTTCACCCCGCCCTCCGGCTCCACGCCCTGGAGCCGGAAGGGCGCCGAGACGATCCCGCCGATGGTGTGCCGCGGGTTCAGTGAACCGTAGGGGTCCTGGAAGATCATCTGGATGTCCCGCCGCAGCGGACGCATCCCGGCCGCGTTCAGCCTCGTGATGTCCTTGCCCTCGAAGTGGATCGAGCCGCCGGTCGGGTCCTGGAGCCGCGTGATGACCCGGCCCATCGTCGACTTGCCGCAGCCCGACTCGCCGACCACGCCGAGGGTCTCGCCCTTGCGTACCTCGAAGTCGAGACCGTCGACCGCCTTGACCGCGCCGACCTGCCGCTGGAGCACGCCTTTGCGGATCGGGAAGTGCTTCTGCAGGCCCTCGACCTTGAGCAGCACCTCCCGCTCCTCGGGAGCCGACGCCTGCTGCGGAACCGAGGAGGCCACGTCCGTTTTCTTCGTCTCACTCACAGCTTCGGCGCAATCTCTTCGGTCCAGATCCGCGTACGGTCCTCCGGCGAGAGGTGGCACGCGGAGAAGTGTCCGCTGCCGACCGGCTGGAGCTCCGGGCGCACGGTACGGGTGACATCGCCCTTGGGGACGTCCGCGTACGGGCAGCGGGGGTGGAAGGCGCAGCCCGAGGGGACGTTGATGAGGCTCGGCGGCTGACCCTTGACCGGGATGAGCCGCTCGGAGGTCTCGCGGTCGATGCGGGGCATCGAGCCGAGCAGACCCCAGGTGTACGGGTGCTGCGGGCGCTCGAAGACGTCGTCCACCGAACCTCGCTCCACGCACCGGCCGCCGTACATCACCAGGACGTCGTCGGCGATCTCGGCGACCACGCCGAGGTCGTGGGTGATGAGGACGACCGCGGAGCCGAACTCCTTCTGCAGGTCCCGGATGAGGTCGAGGATCTGCGCCTGGACGGTCACGTCGAGGGCGGTCGTCGGCTCGTCCGCGATGAGCAGCTCGGGGTTGTTGACCAGCGCCATGGCGATCATCGCGCGCTGGCGCATACCGCCGGAGAACTCGTGCGGGTAGCCGTCCACGCGCTTGGCCGGCTCGGGGATGCCGACCCGGTCGAGCATCTCGATCGCCCGCTTGCGGGCGACCTTCTTGCTGACGTCGTGGTGGACCCGGTACGCCTCCACGATCTGGTTGCCGATCGTGTAGTACGGGTGCATCGCGGACAGCGGGTCCTGGAAGATCATCGCCATCTCGCGGCCGCGCAGCCGGCGCACCTCGTCCGGGTCGGCGCCGACCAGCTCCTGGCCGCCGAGCCAGATCTCGCCGGACATCTGCACGTTCTTGCCGCGCGCGCCGAGCCGGTGCAGGCCCATGATCGCCAGCGAGGTGACGGACTTGCCGGAGCCGGACTCGCCCACGATGCAGAGGGTCTTGCCCTTGTCCACCTGGAAGCTGAGCCCGTCGACGGACTTGACCAGACCGTCGTCGGTGGGGAAGTGCACCTTGAGATCGCGGACCGCGAGGAACGCGTCGGGCGCGTTCGACGGCGAGCTCGTGGGTTCGCCCACGGCGGCACCGGTCTTGGAGAGTTCGGTCACGAGAGCCTCACGCGCGGGTCGGCGGCGGCGTACACCAGGTCCACCAGGAGATTTGCGATCACGACGAAGACGGCGGCGAGCAGGGTGACGCCGAGGATCGGGGGCAGGTCGTTGTCGGTGATGCCCTGCACCGCGTACTGGCCGATGCCGGGCAGCGAGAACACGGTCTCGGTGATCACGGCGCCGCCGAGCAGCAGGCCCAGGTCCATACCGAAGACGGTGATGATCGGGGTCAGCGCGGCCCGCAGCCCGTGCCGGGCCACGACCTTGCGCTCGCGCAGGCCCTTGGCGCGGGCCGTGCGGATGAAGTCCTCGTTCATCGTCTCCAGCATGCCCGAGCGGGTGAGCCGCGCGTAGATGGCGGAGTAGAGGAGGGCCAGAGAACACCACGCGGGGAAGAGCGTGTTGGCCCACTGGGCCGGATTCTCGGTGAACGGTACGTAGCTGCGGCCGAAGATCGGCCACTGGTAGGTGAAGAGCAGCAGCGCCAGGTTGCCCGTGAAGAACATGGGCAGCGAGACACCCGCGAGCGCGACGCCCATGAAGGCGCGGTCGAAGAAGCTGCGGGGCTTGAGCGCGGAGACCACGCCGATCAGCACACCGGACACCAGCCACAGCACAGCGGCGCCGGCGGCCAGTGAGATCGTCACCGGAAGGCGCGAGGTGAGCTGCGGCCAGACCGCGACGTGGTTCTTGAAGGAGTAGCCGAAGCACGGCGCGTCGCAGTGCGCCGTCGTGGGCCCCAGGTTGTAGGTGGCACCGGACACGATCCCCTTGATGAAGTGCCAGTACTGGGCGTACAAGGGCTGGTCCAGACCGAGGTTCTGCTTGACTGCGGCGATGTCGGCCTTCGTCGGGCTCTTTCCGATGTACTGCTGCGCGAGCTGGTCGGCGGTCTGGCCGGCCATCCGTGGCAGCAGGAAGAAGATCGCGAAGGTGACCGCGGTGACGACCAACAGCAGGATCACTGCCGCGAACGTCCGACGGAGGATGTACGAGATCACGGGGACCGGCGTCGGTGCCCGCGGGCCGCGAAGCCCGCGGGCACCAATGCCTTCACCTGCCTTCCGGGGCTACTTCTTGGTCGTGCCGATGTTGAGGTAGTCGTACTGACCGCTGAAGGCCGCCGTGGACACCAGGTTGGTGAAGTTGGCCGGGCGGTACAGCAGGACCTTGAAGTAGGTCAGCGGGACGATCGCCGCCAGGTCCATCGTGCGCTTGTCGATCTCGCCGTACATGCTGTTGCGCTTGGCCTCGTCCTGGGTGGCGATGGCCGTCTCCAGCATCTCGTTGACCTGCTTGTCATCGAGGTACGAGATGTTGGTGTTGCCGGACGCGCCGATCGCGTCGCCGTGCAGGATCTGCTGCAGGAAGCCGTAGCCGCCGGGCCAGTCGGCACCCCACTGCATCATGTGCAGACCGATGTTCTGCTTCTTGTCGAACGTCGGCACACCCGCGTAGTCGGTGAAGTACTTGCCCGACGGGTACTGCTTGAGGGTGGCGTTGATGCCGACCTTCTTCAGCGAGGCGATGATCGCGGTGGCCGCGTCGATCTCCTGCTGACGGTCGCTGCGCGCCGAGATGTTGGTGGTGATGGTCGACTTGCCGCAGGCCTTCAGCTGCTCCTTGGCCTTGGCGACGTCACCCTTGTTGCCCGTGGTGGCGTAGACGTCGGCCTTCTGGTAGCCCGGGATGTCCGGCGGCAGGACGGTGGTGGCGATGTCACCGCGGATCGGGCCGCCCTCGGCGGTCTGCACGGAGACCTTGTCGATGGCGTACTCGACGGCCTTGCGGCAGGCGACGTTGTTGAACGGCGCGACCTGGGTGTTGATCGCCATGTAGACCAGGCGGCCACCGTAGGTGTTGTCGGTGTTGGCCTTCAGCGAGGCGTCGTTGACGATCTTCGCCTGCGTCGCCGCCTGGACACCCGTACCGCCGAGGTCGATCGCGTCACCGGCCTGGACGTCCTGGTCGATGGTCTCGGCGTTGACCTTGAGCTTGACGACGATCTTGTCCGGGTACTGCTTGCGCAGCGGGTCCGTCGACGCGTCCCAGTTCTTGTTGCGGACGAGGACGGCCTGCTTGCCCTCCTCGTAGCTCTGGAACTGGTACGAGCCCGAGGACACGATGCTCTTGACGTAGTCGATGCCCGTGTCCTTGGCCTGCGGCACCGGAGCCGTCTGCGGCGTCGCGACCAGGTAGTCGAACTCCTGGAAGGCGCGGTTGAGCTTGAAGACGATCGTGGTGTCGTCCGGCGTCTCGATGGACTTCAGGCCCTCGGCGCTCTTGTCCTTGTAGGGGCCCTTGTACTTGTCGCCGCCATCGAGGAACTGCTGGAAGTAGTTCGGGCCGAGGGAGAGCACGTCACGCGCGAAGTTGGAGCGCTCGACGGCGTACTTGACGTCCTTCGAGGTGATCGCGGTGCCGTCCTGGTACTTCAGGCCCGAACGCAGCTTGTACGTCCAGGTCTTGCCGCCGTCGCTCGGCACACCCGCGCTCGCGGCGAGGTCCGGGACCAGCGTGTTGCCCTCCTCGCCCGCACCGGGCTTGAAGGTCATCAGCGGGCGGGCGTACAGCCGGCTGAGGTTGTACATGTACGCGTAGTACGTGTTGCCGGGGTCGAAGGAGTCCGGGACGTCGCTGTACTCGTACGTGACCGTCCCACCCTTCTGGGTGGAGGCGTTGACGACGTCCTTGGTCGCTGCGTTGGCCCCAGCCGACTTGTTCCCGTTTTCCTTGTTGTCATCGGCCTTGCTGCAACCTGCAAGCAGCAAGCTCACACTGCCGATGGCCGCGACCGCGGCCAGCGCTGACCTTCGCATGATGGTCTGCTTCCCCTCCATTGTCGGAAACTTGTGGACTCTCACCGCGACCGGATCAGCGGCTGCGCGGGTCGAGAGCGTCGCGGAGACCGTCGCCGAGCAGATTGAACGCCAGCACGGTCACGAAGATGGCGAGACCAGGCACGATCATGTACTCCGGGTCCACCTGGTAGAAGTCGACCGCCTGGTTGAGCATGCCGCCCCAGGACGCCTGCGGGGGCTGGATGCCGACGCCGAGGAAGCTCAGGGACGCCTCGAAGAGGATGTTGGTCGGGATGAGCAGCGTCGAGTAGACGATGATCGGGCCCACGAGGTTCGGCAACAGCTCCCGGAAGAGGATGTACGGGCCCCTGGCCCCCATCCCCCGCGAGGCGTCGACGAACTCCCGCTCACGCAGGGCCAGCGTCTGACCTCGGACGATACGGCCCAGATAGGGCCAGTTGAAGAAGCCGATGACGAAGATCAGCACACTGATGTGCAGCGGCAGGCCCTCCAGCCCGAAGGCACCGCCCTGCAGGGTGGCGGAGATGGCGATCGCGAACAGCAGCAGGGGGAACGCCAGGAAGGTGTCCATCAGCCGGCTGATGATCGTGTCGACCCGCCCGCCGTAGTAGCCGGCCACCACACCGAGGACCGCGCCGATCGTGTTCGACAGGATCGTGGCGCCGAAGGCGACGACCAGCGACACCCAGGAGCCCTCCAGGATGCGGGTGGCGATGTCGCGGCCGAACTTCGGCTCCACACCGAGCGGGTGGTCCCAGCTCATGCCGCCGAAGTCGCCCTTGGGCAGCGAGGTGTTGGGATCGATCAGGTCCTGGTGCAGGGCGTTCGGGTCCAGGCCGAACAGCGCCTGGAGGGGCCGGGAGAGCACCGCGAGCAGGATGAGCAGGATGACGATCACGCCACCGGCGACCGCCACCTTGTCCTTCTTGAAGCGGGACCAGGCGATCTGCCCCAGGGAACGGCCCTCGATCTGCCCCTTCTCGACACCGACGAGCACAGCCTCCGGCTGTACCTCGGCTGCCGATCCGGTGGTCTCGATCGGTGCGGTCACGGTGACCCGACCCCTCTCGCCGGTGGTGACCGGCCTTCATCCGCCGCTGTAGACGGCTTGGTTCACTTACCTGCTACGCGGCCTGCGCCGAAGGAGTGCGGCCCAGCTGTCCAGTTGATCCTGGATTGGCGCCGATAGGCACTCGCTCACTGGATCCACGGCCTCGCGTCTGAGAGGCGAGTCTTCAACGCATTCACGATCACACGCCAGGCCTCACAGAGAATGTATGCGCAACCGTGATGCCGATCTGGGTGATCCGTTATCCGAACACGGGGCTTCGCCCTCCGGAGATCGGCCTTCCGGCTCCCCGCGTCGCGATGCGAACAAGCTCTCCCGGCAAGGTACTTGCCGGGCCTGGGGCCGACCCGCTTCCCTCAGCGGGTCGAAGGGGCCGTCGTGAACTGCGCGGATCGGGTCACCGCGCACTCGCTCGCGGCCAAGGCCCCAGCTCAGGCCAGGTATCGCCGCGGCTGATCCCCCGTTGGGGACGGCTCACGCACCACCGTCGCCAGACCTCACGGCCGCCGGGGTCGGCGGTCCGTAACGGCTGCCGGGGTCGGCGGTCAGTAGGGGCGCGAGCCCGGGTAGCCGTAACCGCCCGCGGGAGCCTGGGCCGGGGCGGCCGCCGCGTGGGCCTCGCGGTCGTAGAAGGGGCGGGCGTTGGCCCGCATCCACATCACGACCGGGTCGTGCTCGTCGGACATCGCCACGGTCGACACCGGCAGCCCGTCCGGCACCGCGCCGATGGACTGCTGCATCATCCCGCGGACGGAGTCGACGGCGGGCGGCGAGGTGTCGTACACGTCGAGGCCGATGGCGAGGTACGGCGCCCCGAGCGCGGGCTGCACCCAGGCGCGGCGCAGCGCGCGGACCGCCGGGGTGCGGTGGGCGTTCTGCGCGAGCAGGGCGTAGAACTGGGGGATCTCGATTCCGGGCTCGGACAGCCGCAGCGGGCCGGCCGGCTGGCGCTCCAGGCCCGTCGCGATCCGGCGCAGGTCGAGCCAGGGGATGCCGAGGCCGCCGCCGGGGGCGTGCGGGTTCAGCCAGAGGCCGAAGTGGTCGGGGTACAGCGTGCGGGCGACGTCGAGGCCGTCGACCACCTCGTACGAACGGTTCCAGCCGCTGGCCGAGAGCTCCTGGGCGGAGGTGACACAGGGCGCGTAGCCGTAGCCGTCGACCTCCATGTTCCCGTACTGGGCGTCCGGGGAGCCGGCCTGGCCGTGCCACAGCAGCATCCAGACCTGGCCGGAGGACGGGGTCGCGAGCGCACGAAGGAGCGCCTCGTAGGCGTCGTAACGCCCGGGCGTCACCTGGCGCAGCATGTGCTCGACCTGCCCGGTCGCGGCAGTGCCGCTCGCGCTCACCCTTTACCGCCCCTTCGAGAAACGTGGCCTTGGATATGAAACCACCTTAGGTGGCTCGTTAGACAACAGCCGCCCAGGAGTTCGAGGGTTGTTCTGCGTTCGGGGGTTGTTCCGCGTCGGCGGGTGCGGTCGTTCTCAGTGGCCCCGTTGGTAGAACGGGCGTACCCGCTCCCGCATCCAGTCCGTCACCGGGTCCTCGACCACGTCCAGGAGGACGAGGTTCACCGGCCACTGGACGGCGACCTCGGCGAGTGCCCGGCCGAGCGCGTCCATGGGGAGGACACGCAGGTCGCCCTCCCACTGGGACAGTTCGACGCCGACGAACAGGACGGGGTCGCCGGTCTCGATGGCGGCCAGGCAGCGGCGGGCGGTCAGTACGACGCCGGTGTCGGCGAACTCGGCCGAGGCCGCGGCGAGGAAGTCCACCGGGTCGTCCTGCCAGTCGGGCTCGAACAGCCGCACCCGGCCGCCGCCGGCGAACCCGTCCAGCGGGGTCCGCCCGCTCCGGCACAGCTCGGCCACGGCGGCCGGCGGCAGCGGGATGCCCACCACGCCGTCCGGGTTCACGACGATGCCGACCTGCGGCGGCAGACCGCGGGCGAACTCCACGGCGGGCGCGACGGTGTACGACATGTGCGAGCCGACGACCTGCCGGAACTGCTCCTCGGAGCTGAAGACCGGCACGTACACCTGGCCCTCGATCTCCAGCGTGGGCAGGTCGAGCGGGCCGCTGTGCGGGCCTCCGCCGTTGGGCAGCGGCACCCAGACGAAGCTGCGGCCGAGCACCTCGACGATCCGTCCGCCGGCCGTCGGGACGCCGAGGGAGGCGGCGAGCACCTCCTCCAGCTCGTTGCCGGGCCATCCGCCGTGCGAATGGGGGTGCGCCTGTGCGGGGAAGCCCGCCGGGAAGTCCGCGGGAAGGTCCGCCGGGAAGTCCATCTCTCTACCGCCTGCTGGAAACCGCTGCTGTGGCTGGAAAGGCTAACCGGTACGGACCCCGACGGAATCGTCCCGGAGACCGATCCGCCGCCTGCCACGAACCGATCCGCGCGGACCGCGCCTCCGTTCCGCCGCGGCCCCACCGCCCCGGAAACCCGTCCGGCTCAGGTCGTGAAGGCGATCCGGCGCAGTACGTCCGCCGCGTTCCGGTCCAGCAGCACCGCCGAGCCGCAGCCCGGGGGCAGCTCGCCCTTCTCCACGGCGCGCAGCAGGCGGGCGGCCGCGCGGCGGTGGCGCAGGAAGGCGTAGCGCGAGACGCCCCGGCCGCGGTCGTGCTGGCCCTCGAGCGCCGTGCCGGGGGTGACGTCGAGCAGCAGCAGGTGCAGGGTGCCGCCCCGGCTGCGGGCCTCGCGGGCCAGCCAGTCGCGCACCCAGGTCTGGGTGCCGCAGTCGTGCACGACGACTCCCTCGCCGGTGCGCAGGGCGCGGCGCAGTCCGGCGTAGTGGGCGAGGCGGACCAGCGGGCGGTAGACGGCGTACGGGAGGAAGCGCGGCGCCCGGGCGTCCCAGCGGTCGCGGGTGTCCTGGGAGTCGATGCGTACGCCCCGTACCGCCCGCCGCATCAGCGTGGACTTGCCGCTGCCGGGCAGGCCGGTGATCACGACCAGGTCGCGGGGGCCGAAGACCAGGCCGTGCGGGCTGTGCCCGGAGCGCTCGCGCAGATCGCGGACGACCGGCGCCGGCCGCGGGCCGCACGCCTCCACGGCCGGGGCCGCGGGCTGCTTGGGCAGTGCCGCGGCCGAGCTGGTGGCGTACGCCGTGATCCTGTTCACCGTGATCGTCCTCCCCTGGGGTCAGGTAAGTCCTTTCCCCACCGAGCGTAAAGAGAAGGTAATGCGCGGTGTCTCGCTTTTTCGTTCGCGTACCGCCACAGCCCGGTTACAGATGCGGCCTGCCCCTCGGCGGGCGATGCGTGCAATGATGTGCGCGCCAACTGCATACCGGCCGCTTGAATCCGCGCGGGAGAGTCCCCAGCAGCAGTGCTGCACTGGGGCGCCGAAGGAGCAAGTCCCTCCCTTGAATCTCTCAGGCCCCGTTACCGCGCGGGCGAGGCACATCTGAAAAGCGGGCCGCTGCGTCAGCGGCTCCACCCAAGGTGCAACCCATGATCAGGTGTGATCATGGCGAACCTCTCAGGTTCCGATGACAGATGGGGAGGAAAGACCTCGCCCGTCATGCCCTGGGAGACGACCGACCGATGAGCAGTACCCCACTCCGTCACACCGCCCTCGATGCCCTGCACCGCTCGCTCGGCGCGACGATGACCGACTTCGCCGGCTGGGACATGCCCCTGCGCTACGGCTCCGAGCGCGACGAGCACAACGCGGTGCGCGCCAAGGCCGGCCTGTTCGACCTTTCGCACATGGGTGAGATCACGGTCACGGGGTCAGAGGCGGCGCAGCTGCTGAACTACGCCCTGGTCGGCAACATCGCCTCCGTCGGCGCCGGCCGCGCCCGCTACACCATGATCTGCCGGGCCGACGGCGGCATCCTCGACGACCTGATCGTCTACCGGCTGGGCGAGACGGAGTACATGGTCGTCGCCAACGCCTCCAATGCCCAGGTCGTGCTGGACGCGCTCGTGGAGCGTTCCGCCGGCTTCGACGCCGAGGTCCGCGACGACCGCGACGCCTACGCCCTGATCGCCGTCCAGGGCCCCGAGTCCCCCGGCATCCTCAAGTCCCTCACCGACGCCGACCTCGACGGCCTGAAGTACTACGCGGGCCTGCCCGGCACCGTCGCCGGCGTCCCCGCGCTCATCGCGCGCACCGGGTACACCGGCGAGGACGGCTTCGAGCTGTTCGTGAAGCCGGAGCACGCCGTCGAACTGTGGCAGGCCCTGACCAAGGCCGGCGAGGGCGTCGGCCTGGTCCCCTGCGGCCTGTCCTGCCGGGACACGCTGCGCCTGGAGGCGGGCATGCCGCTGTACGGGCACGAACTGAGCACCTCTCTGACCCCCTTCGACGCGGGGCTCGGGCGGGTCGTGAAGTTCGAGAAGGAGGGCGACTTCGTGGGGCGTACAACGCTGGAGGCGGCCGCCGAGCGCGCTGCTTCGCAGCCCCCGCGCGTCCTCGTGGGCCTGATCGCCGAGGGCCGCCGCGTCCCCCGCGCCGGGTACGCCGTCGTCGCCGGCGGCGAGGTGATCGGCGAGGTCACCTCCGGCGCCCCCTCCCCCACGCTGGGCAAGCCGATCGCCATGGCCTACGTCGACGCGGCACACGCGGCGCCGGGCACGCCGGGAGTCGGCGTGGACATTCGAGGCAGCCACGAACCGTACGAGGTCGTGGCGCTGCCGTTCTACAAGCGCCAGAAGTAGACACTGGGCGCGGTCCTTACGTTCCTTACGTGACACCGCGCACATTTCCGCTGCTCACCAGCGGTTCCAGCAGCCCCCCATTCACCAGCACTCCCCCGCGTACAGGAGAATTCAGGCCATGAGCAACCCCCAGCAGCTGCGCTACAGCAAGGAGCACGAGTGGCTGTCGGGCGCCGAGGACGGCGTCTCGACGGTCGGCATCACGGAGCACGCGGCCAACGCGCTCGGCGATGTCGTCTTCGTCCAGCTCCCGGAGGTCGGTGACACGGTGGCCGCGGGCGAGACCTGCGGCGAGCTGGAGTCGACCAAGTCGGTCAGCGACCTGTACTCCCCCGTCAACGGTGAGGTCACCGAGGTCAACGAGGACGTGGTGAACGACCCGTCGCTGGTGAACTCGGCTCCCTTCGAGGGCGGCTGGCTGTTCAAGGTGCGCGTGGCGGAGGAGCCGGCCGACCTGCTCTCCGCCGACGAGTACACCGCTTTTTCCGCCGGCTGAGGAGTCACGTACACATGTCGCTTCTGAACACGCCCCTGCACGAGCTCGACCCGGACATCGCCGCCGCCGTCGACGCCGAGCTGCACCGCCAGCAGTCCACCCTCGAGATGATCGCCTCGGAGAACTTCGCCCCGGTCGCGGTCATGGAGGCGCAGGGCTCGGTCCTCACCAACAAGTACGCCGAGGGCTACCCGGGCCGCCGCTACTACGGCGGCTGCGAGCACGTCGACGTCGCCGAGCAGATCGCCATCGACCGGGTGAAGGAGCTGTTCGGCGCCGAGTACGCCAACGTGCAGCCGCACTCGGGCGCCTCTGCCAACCAGGCCGCCCTGTTCGCCCTGGCTCAGCCCGGCGACACCATCCTCGGCCTGGACCTGGCCCACGGCGGCCACCTGACCCACGGGATGCGGCTGAACTTCTCCGGCAAGCAGTTCAACGTGGTCGCGTACCACGTGGACGACTCCGGCCTGGTCGACATGGCCGAGGTCGAGCGGCTCGCCAAGGAGCACCGCCCGAAGGTGATCATCGCGGGCTGGTCGGCGTACCCGCGGCAGCTGGACTTCGCCGAGTTCCGCCGGATCGCGGACGAGGTCGAGGCCTACCTGTGGGTCGACATGGCGCACTTCGCGGGCCTGGTCGCGGCCGGCCTCCACCCGAACCCGGTGGAGTACGCGGACGTGGTCACCTCCACCACCCACAAGACGCTCGGCGGGCCCCGCGGCGGGATCATCCTCGCCAAGAAGGACTTCGCGAAGAAGCTGAACTCGTCCGTGTTCCCGGGCTTCCAGGGCGGTCCCCTGGAGCACGTGATCGCGGCCAAGGCGGTCTCCTTCAAGGTCGCGGCGAGCGAGGACTTCAAGGAGCGCCAGCGTCGTACGGTCGAGGGGGCGCGGATCCTCGCCGAGCGTCTGACGGCCGCCGACACCCGCGAGGCCGGCGTGAACGTCCTGTCGGGCGGCACCGACGTCCACCTCATCCTGGTCGACCTGCGCGAGTCCGAGCTGGACGGGCAGCAGGCCGAGGACCGCCTCCACGAGGTCGGCATCACGGTCAACCGCAACGCCGTCCCGAACGACCCGCGCCCGCCGATGGTGACGTCGGGCCTGCGGATCGGCACGCCGGCCCTCGCGACCCGCGGCTTCCAGGCCGAGGACTTCGCCGAGGTCGCGGACGTGATCGCGGAGGCGCTCAAGCCGTCGTACGACACCGAGGCGCTCAAGGCCCGGGTCAAGGCCCTGGCCGACAAGCACCCGCTGTACCCCACCCTGGGGCAGTAGTACCGCTGTACGGGGCACCGCGCGCACACTGAGAGGTGAGCCCGGTGCCCCACCCTTTGTTCCACCCCCGTTCTGAGGAGTCACCGTGGCCATCTCGGTCTTCGACCTGTTCTCGATCGGCATCGGCCCGTCCAGCTCCCACACGGTCGGCCCGATGCGCGCGGCACGCATGTTCGCCCGCAGGCTGCGCAACGAGGACCTGCTGGCCTCCGTCGCGTCCGTCCGCACCGAGCTGTACGGCTCGCTCGGCGCGACCGGCCACGGCCACGGCACCCCCAAGGCGGTGCTCCTCGGTCTGGAGGGCGACTCGCCGCGCACGGTGGACGTGGAGCGGGCCGACGAGCGGGTGGAGGAGATCAAGGAGGCGGGACGGATCCGGCTGCTCGGCGAGCACGAGATACCGTTCTCCTTCGACGACGACCTGGTCCTGCACCGCCGTAAGACACTCCCGTACCACGCGAACGGCATGACCCTGTGGGCGTACGACACCTCGGGGGCGGAGCTGCTGTCGAAGACCTACTACTCCGTCGGCGGCGGCTTCGTCGTCGACGAGGACGCGGTGGGCGCGGACCGCATCAAGCTGGACGACACGGTCCTGAAGTACCCCTTCCGCACGGGGGACGAGCTGCTGCGCCTGACGAAGGAGACGGGCCTGTCGATCTCCGCGCTGATGCTGGAGAACGAGCGCGCCTGGCGTACGGAGGATGAGATCCGCTCCGGCCTCCTGGACATCTGGCGGGTGATGCAGGCCTGCGTGTCACGCGGCATGTCCCGCGAGGGCATCCTGCCGGGCGGTCTGCGGGTGCGTCGCCGCGCGGCGGTGACGGCGCGTCAACTCCGAGCCGAAGGCGACCCGTTGGCCCACTCCATGGAGTGGATCACGCTCTACGCGATGGCGGTGAACGAGGAGAACGCGGCCGGCGGCCGCGTGGTGACGGCTCCCACGAACGGCGCGGCGGGCATCATCCCGGCCGTCCTGCACTACTACATGAACTTCGTCCCGGGCGCGGACGAGGACGGCGTGGTCCGCTTCCTCCTCGCCGCCGGCGCCATCGGCATGCTCTTCAAGGAGAACGCCTCCATCTCCGGCGCCGAGGTCGGCTGCCAGGGCGAGGTCGGCTCCGCCTGTTCCATGGCGGCCGGCGCCCTCGCGGAAGTCCTGGGCGGCAGCCCCGAACAGGTCGAGAACGCCGCCGAGATCGGCATGGAACACAACCTCGGCCTGACCTGCGACCCGGTCGGCGGCCTGGTCCAGATCCCCTGCATCGAACGCAACGGCATGGCCGCGGTGAAGGCCGTCACGGCCGCCCGCATGGCGATGCGCGGCGACGGCTCCCACAAGGTGTCCCTCGACAAGGTCATCAAGACGATGAAGGACACCGGCGCCGACATGAGTGTGAAGTACAAGGAGACGGCGCGGGGCGGGCTGGCGGTCAACATCATCGAGTGCTGAGGGGACGGGCCCTGACCAGCGCGTTCGTGTCTTTCAGTGCTGTCGGGGCCTCCCCTGCTTACGCGGCGGAAAGTCCCTGAAAAATCCCTGGGAAGACACCCTGAGATGGGCGTCGGATCTGGGAGTTCGTGACGCTCGCCGGATGGCGAACCGCAGCGGTCCGGGCCAGCGGGCCATCCTGCGCAGTGACGTGGCGGGCTCGGTGGGCGCCGCGTAGAGCGGCACCCTCGTCCTGGACTGCGAGGGCCTGTCCAAACTGGTACGACGACGTGCACCCGAGCTCACCGAGTGGCCGTCTGCCGCCGGGGCCGAGGACATCAGTCTGCTCTGCGGATCGGCCATCGAGGTCATCAAGGTCATCAAGGTCTGACCATCCGACACGGCCCAGATCGGCCGTTCCGTCCACGTCGATCGCGGGCCCACCCGCTTCCGACCGGTCCCCACCGCCGCCGGCGCCGGCCGTGGAGCAGCCGGTCCGGCCGACCCGCGATGCTGCTGATATTCCGCCAGCGGCGAGGGATCACCCATGCCAAGGCGGGGCAGGCATACACCAACTCCAACTCCTGTCCCCCCACTGACAGTCAAGGGAGCCCCCACATGCTGCGCGGCATCGACGTGAGCGCGTACCAGTCCTCGTCCTACGACACGGACGGTCTCTCCTTCGTCTTCATCAAGGCGTCGGAGGGGCGTTCGTACGTCAACCCCAGACTCACCGCCCAGACGAAGCACGGCCGTGACGCCGGCCTGGTCGTCGGTTTCTACCACTTTCTCTGGCCCGGCAACATCACCGACCAGGCGGAGTACTTCGTGAGCAAGGCCCCGGAGAAGGCGGGCGACGTCCTCGCCGTCGACTGGGAGACGACCAGCGAGGGCACGCACGCGAGCAACGCGGAGAAGGACCGGTTCATCCGGAAGGTGAAGGAGCTGCGGCCGAACAATCAGGTCGTGCTCTATTGCAATCGCCATTTTTGGTTGAATGTGGACACTACGTCCTACGCCGGTGACGGTCTCTGGATTGCGGACTACGTGACTGCAGGCAAGCCCCGCATCAAGGCGAAGTGGCGCTTCCACCAGTACACCGACGATCCGCGGGACAAGAACGTGGCGGACTTCGCGAGCAAGGCCGCCCTGCGGGCGTGGGCGACCGTGGACTGATCGCTGCCCTTAGGCTCCGACCTGCGGCCGGACAGCGACCGCAGGGAAAAGGGAGCTTCTCGACATGGGTGGGACCATCGCTGCGGTCAGCAGCAACGGCGCGTACTCCTTCACCAAGCCCAACCGCGACAGCATCACGCTGCTCGCGGGGCTCGGGGTGGAGGGGGACGTGCACGCGGGTACGACGGTGAAGCATCGGTTCCGGATGGAGAAGGATCCCTCGCAGCCGAACCTGCGGCAGGTGCACCTCATCCACGAGGAGCTGTTCGACGAGGTGCGGGAGGCCGGGTTCGAGGTGGCGGCCGGGGAGCTCGGGGAGAACGTCACCACCCGTGGGATCGATCTGCTGGGGCTGCCCGTGGGGACCCGGCTGCGGCTCGGGGGCGAGGCCGTCGTCGAGGTGACCGGGCTGCGCAATCCCTGCGCGCAGATCGACACCTTCCAGAAGGGGCTCATGAAGCAGGTCGTCGGGCGGGGCGAGGACGGCACGGTGCGGTTCAAGTCCGGGATCATGAGTGTCGTCCTCACCGGCGGTGCGGTGCGGCCCGGGGACTCGATCGAAGTCGAGCTGCCGGATGGGCCGCACCTGCCGCTGGAGATCGTCTGAGCGAGGTGAGGTGCGGCGCTATGCGCGGAACTCCGGCTTGCGTTCCCTCGGCGCCTCCGCCAGTGCCTTGGTGACCGCCTCGACGCCGGCCTGCAGACCGTAGACCGGGGTGCCGGGCTGCTGGCGCCAGGAGTCGTCGATGCCGCCCGCGTCGACGGTGTCGAAGCCGAGCTCGTCGATCAGGGCCCGTACCTTCGCCTTGGCCGCCGTGTCGTCGCCGGCGACCGGGAGGGCCATGCGGCCGGGGTCGCCGGCCGGAAGCGGCCGCTCCAGGATGTCCTGGGCATAGGTGCCGTTGAACGCCTTGATCACGGGGTGGCCGAGGTGCCGCTCCGTGAAGCGGCTCTCGGTGAGGCCCTCGTCCTCGATCTCCACGATCCTGCCGTCCCGCTCCTGCGGGTAGTAGTTGCCGGTGTCGATCACGGCGACGCCCTTCGCCGCGCCGTCCAGCAGGCCGGACGGGAGGTTCGGGACCGCCTTCACGGGGACGGTGACCACGACGACCTCGGCGTCGCGCGCCGCCTGCTCGGCCGGGACGGCGGTCGCGCCGGTCTCCTCGGCCAGCGCGGTGAGGGTGCGCGGGCCACGGGAGTTGGCCACGGACACGTCGTGGCCGAGGGCGGTGAGCCGCCGGGTCAGGTTGCCGCCGATGTTGCCCGCGCCGATGATGCCGATCTTCATGACTGGCCCTCCGGAATTGATGCACATGCATGCTTCTTGCGTGGCATCAACCCCGGAGGTCCGGCCGCTATTCCGGAGCCGTGGCAACCGGGTGAACGGCCCGCTCAGACCCCGGCATGACGAAGGGGCGCCCGCCGCCGCGAAGGCCGGGCGCCCCTTCCACGTGCGTCACTTGCTCAGGTAGGTCCAGAACTCGTCGAACGACAGGACCTTGTCGCCGTTGAGGTCACGGGTCTTGATGATGGCCTCCGCGACCGACTCCGTGACGTTCCAGTCGCCCTCCTGAGCCAGGGCGGCCTTGAACTCGGCGGCGGTGATGGAACCGTCACCGTCCGTGTCGATCCGCTGGAACTGCTTGCGTGCTTCCTCGATGTCGGCCATCGATCCGCCCCTCTTCGTCGTACCTTGCTGTCATCCTGACGCAGGTCAGATTAACGGCCAGTCCGAACACGCAGCGCAGCGACCACCCAGGCGAACTCCTCCTCGTGCGAGGACTGGGGTTCGAGGCCGTTCACGATGGCCGACAACTCGCGATAACGGTTGACCCGGACGTTCGCGGTCGCGGTCAGCCGCTCCAGTACGGCGGCCCGGTCGCCGTCGCCGAGCACCTCGCGCAGCACGTCCTCGGCCTCCGGCGCCTCGGGGGCGATGCCCTGCCGCAGTGCCTCGCCGGAGAGCTGGATCAGCCGGCTCATGAACCACAGGGAGGTGCCCGGCGGGACGTCCGGTCCCCGGTCCGCCGCGTTGAACTCGATCATCCGGCGCATCAGGGCCCGGAATTCCGGGTCCTGGATCAGCTCGGCGAGTTCCACCCAGGCGTCCACCTGATCGGGCGTGGGGTCGTCGGGCAGGTTCGCCGCGGCGAACCGCAGCCGTTGGCGGATGTCGGGGTCCGCCGTGTCGATCCCCTCGAAGATCTCCGTCATGAAGTCCTCGACGATCCGCCTGCGCTCGGCGGCCGACAGCCGCGCCAGCTTGTTCATCAGGGTCATCTCCTCTGCGGTCGAGCCGCGTCGCGCCACGGTCGACAGCACCGCACGGGTCACCTTCAGCGAGTGGATCTGCGCGTCCAGCGCCTTCACATGCGCGGCCGCGACCTCCGCGACCGTCGTCTCGCCGGCCAGCACCTTGCGTACGTCGCCCAGACCGAGACCCAGTTCGCGCAGGGTGCGGATCAGTTCCAGGCGGGCGACGGACGCGGCGTCGTACAGGCGGTAGCCGCCCGCGGAACGGGCCACCGGGGGCAGGGCGCCCTCGTCGGACCAGTAGCGGATGGTGCGCACGGACAGGCCGGTCGCCCGGGCCAGCTCCCCGATGGTGAAAAGTCCGGTGCCGTCGTCGATCATGTCTGCGAGTCTGGGCCTTCCAGTGAGTGGAGACTCAAGTGAGGAGACGCGGCACGATGGCGGAGACCCTGCGGGACATTCTCGACGCCGCGGCCCGGGGTGTCTTCCCTCCGGCGGACGGCGGTACGACCGTCGTGCCCCAGCACTGCCACCGGGACGCCGGGGTCATCGCTTTCACCGCGCACTCCGTCGTCTTCACGGACGAGGATCCGCAGTGGGTGCACCAGGCGCTGCGGGCGGCGGACTGCGACGCGCTCGCGGCGACCATGAACGCGCGGTTCCTGACGGCGTTCCTGGACCGCACGGGGCGTGGGACCGACACGATCGATCTGCTCACGGTCGGTTCTCCGCTGCCGGGCGGGCCGTCGCTGCTCCTGACGGAGATCGAGGATCCGGGGCACCCTCGGGTCGTCAGCTCCCGCCGACGGCGGGACGACGTACGGGTGTGGACCGTCGAGGGTGGTGTGCTGGTGCTGGGGCGTGGGGTCGCGGGGCGTCTCGAGGTCGCGGTCGAGGTGGACGAGGACGTACGGCACCGGGGGCTGGGGCGGCAACTCGTGACGGCGGCGCGGCACCTGAGCGGGGGCGAGCCGGTGTGGGCCCAGGTCTCGCCGGGGAACGCCCGCAGTCTGCGGGCGTTCCAGGCGGCCGGTTATCTGCCGGTGGGGGCGGAGGCGCTGCTCGTCCCCCGGTAGCCGGCCGGCTCAGTGCCAGGGCTTGTAGTACGGGTTGCTCTCGCAGGCGCTCATGATCTCGACCTTGGTGGTCTTGTCGACCGGGCAGACGCCGATGATGTATTGCCGGGCGACGCCGCCGGGGAAGGCGACCTCGACCTGGTCGGCCCACCTGTGGGTGTCGCCGATGGTCTTGTTGACGTCGATGCCGCCGGGGGCGTCGACGTAGTAGTTGAAGCCCGACTTGTACCAGGTCTTGTAGAGGTCGTGGTCGTAGGTCGTCGACACGTACGGGGACGGCTGGTTGACGAGGACGTACTGCTCGATGTCGTACTGGCCGTTGACGACGTCCTTGGGGAGGAAGCCCTGCTCGAAGACGACCGACGGGCCCCGGCTGTCACTGCGGTAGAGCGTGCCGCAGGTCGTGCGCCAGACCGGGTCGGGCGTGATCCGGTCGACATCGACGCGGCGGTCCGCGGCGGCCTTGATCTTGTCGTCGAACTGGGGGCAGTCGGGGGCGGCGGCCTTCGCGGTCGCTGTGGCGGGGAGCGTGGCGGGGACTGCGGCGGGGACGGTGGCGGCCGAGGTCGCGAAGACGGCCGCGAGGGAAAGGACGGCGGCGGCGGCCCGCCGCCGCAGACAAGTTGCGATCATGGACAGCACGATCGCGGTTCCGCCGGGGCGGGTTGCGGATCTTCACTCGTACGGCGGCGTGTCAACTGACCTCGCGTCAGCGGAAGACGCCCGTGTGGCCGAGTGAGTAGCGGCCGGGCTGGGGGTAGACCGCGAGGCCGTGCGGGCCGCTGCCGACCTTGATGCGGGCCAGCTGGTGACCGGTGCGGGTGTCGATGGCGTACACCTCGGAGTTGTAACGGCCCGACAGCCACAGGACCTTGCCGTCGGCCGAGACGCCTCCCATGTCGGGGCTGCCGCCGTCGGGCAGGTGCCACTTCTTCGTGAGCCTGTTCTTCGTGAAGTCGAAGATGGAGATGGTGCCCTCTCCGCGGTTGGAGATGTACATCTCGCGGGAGTCCCGGCTGACGTACAGGCCGTGGCAGCCCTTTCCGGTGGGCAGGAGGGTCGGTCTGGTGAACTTGTCGCCGTCCAGGATCCACACGCCGTCGGCCACCATGTCGGCGATGTAGAACCTCTTGCCGTCGGGGGAGAGCTTGACGTCCTGCGGCATCGCACCCTGGAAGGGGAGCTTCTCCTGCGCGACGACCTTCATCTTCTCGGTGTCGACCTTGAGCAGTTCGCCGCTGAACTCGCAGGAGACGATGAAGTACCGGCCGTCGGCGGAGAAGTCGGCGTGGTTGACGCCGTAGCAGCTGACCGGCTCGGTCTTGACGCGCTTCATGGTGTGCGCGTCGCGGAAGACGAGTTCGCGGTCCATGGAGGCCATGACGACGGCGTACTTGCCGTTGGGCGTGAAGTAGAGGTTGTACGGGTCGTGGACCGGCACGGGCTTGCCCGCCCTGCCGGTCCTCGGGTCGATGGGGGTGAGGCTGTGGCCGAGGTCGTTGTTGACCCACAGGGTCCTCATGTCCCAGGAGGGGACGACGTGCTGGGGCTGGTGGCCGACGTGGATCGTGTCGATGATCTCGTACGTCTTCGGGTCGATGACCGTGACCGTGTCGGACAGGGTGTTGGGGACGTAGACGCGGGACGGGAAGTCCTTGACCACCGGGGAGAGCTGGTTCGGGCGGTCGGCGGCGTAGATGTCGTGCGGGTCGAGGACGGGCGGCATGCCGGGCAGGCCGTGGGGTTCGGTCTTCTTCTTCGGCTGGGGCGGGCGGACGGCCGCCTTGGTGGCGTGGGCCTCGTGCGCCTGGTCCTCGGAGTCGGCGCCGCAGGCGGCGAGGAGGGTGAGGGAGACGAGAGCGGCGCCGGCGAGGAGGGTGCGCCTGAGGGGGTTCGCGTGCATCAACTGAGCAGCTCCGTGGTGGTGACCGCGTGCAGTCCGCGGCGGTCGAGTTCTGCGAGTACGGCGGGGAGCGCGGCGACCGTGTCCGGGTAGCCGAAGTGCAGGCTCACCACGGATCCGTTGCGGACCTCGCCGAGGATCTTGCGGGTGACGGCGGGGGCGCCGGGCTCGGTGAAGTCGAGGGAGTCGACGTCGTAGGAGAGGACGTGCGGGTAGCCGGCGCGGGCTGCCAGGCGTTCGACGAGGGGAGAGGCGCGGGGGGCGCGGGAGGGGCGGAACCAGGTGCCGATGGAGCCGGTGAGGCGCTTGAGCCGGTCCGCGCAGGCGGTGATCTCCGCCTGGGCGTCGGTCTCGGACATCGCGTTGATGTCGAGGTGGCGGTGGGTGTGGTTGCCGAGGTCGTGACCGCCGTCGAGGATGCGGCGGGCCAGCTCGGGGTGGGCGTCGAGCCAGGTGCCCACGGCGAGGACGGTGAGGCGGGCGCCGTGCTTCTCGGCCTCGGCGAGGAGGGAACGGGCGATGGCCGGGTCGCCCTGGCCGTGGAAGGTGAGGGCTACGCGAGGGCGGGTGCGGGGGCCGTGGGTGAGCTGGGCGGGCTGGTGGGGGTAGTGGTGAGGGGCGGGGGCGGCGAGGGGCGTTGGTGTCTTCGCCGGTGCGAGAGGCGTGGGGCCGGGAGGCGTGAGGGCGAGGGGCGTGGGGGCGAGGGGCGTGGGGGCGGGGTGGGCGACGGCGCCGGTTGTGGCGCATCCGGCGGCCAGCGCTCCGCCGGCGACGAGTCCGGCGCCCGTGCGCAGTGCCGTGCGGCGGTCGGTCTGGGTCACCCGCACCATTTAAGGGGGGTTATGGGGGGAAATGAGTGATTGGCCCGACTGGCGGGCGGTGCGGGTCGCGACCAGGGGACTTCTCGCCCCCGCCGCCCCTACCCGTCCCATCCCCAGGGGCTCCGCCCCTTCGACCCCGCCAGGGGGCTCCGCCCCCTGGACCCCCGCTCCTCAAACGCCGGAGGGGCTGAATTTCCGAGAAGTGCCGCTGTCAGCGGTCCGCCACCCTCATCTCGAACCACGTCGTCTTTCCCCGCGGGAGCAGGTCGACGCCCCAGCGGTCGGAGAGCTTGTCGACGAGGAACAGGCCGCGGCCGCTGATGTCCATCTCCTGGACCGGCATGAGACAGGGCAGACCCCGGGAGGGGTCGCGGATTTCGATGCGGATCCAGCCTGGGCGGCGCCGCATGCGGAGGCCGAAGACGCGGGCGCCGGTGTGGCGTACGGCGTTGCCGACGAGTTCGGAGACGAGTAAGACCGCGTCCTCGGTCATCTTGGGGGTCAGGCGCCACTGACGCAGGACCACTACCTGAGCCAGCCGGCGCGCGGTCGCCGCGGACTCGGGGCGGGACGGCAGCGAGACTTCCGCCTCCGTCGGGTTGCCGAACAACTCGAGCGCCCTGAGCGCCCGTTCGTCCTCGATCGCGGGCGACCAGCGCGCCGTCACAGTCGGACGGCCGTGTCCCCGCGGCTGTTCGATACCCTCCAGCCCCGCCATGCCCCCATCATGGCCGCCAGCGGGCCCCTTCGGGGTCGTTCTGGAGGAATACGCCCCCCGGAACGCACCATTCAGGTCGATTCGGATGGCATATGCCAGTGGCAGTTCGGAGGACTCCGCAGCCCCTCTGACCTGCGGCGACGGACCGGCTGATGGCAATCGACAGGCACCCTCGACGAGGCAGGCTTAAGGTCACCTTAAGGTTCCCATAAACCGCCCCATCGAGGGACGGCGGATCAGACACCGCGTCAATTGCAAGTGATTCAGAGGAGTTTCAGCTCACAGAAACTTCGCCTTGCCCGGGCCCTCTTCCACGAAGCTGCGCATCCCGCGCTCCCGGTCCTCCGTCGCGAACAGGCCCGCGAACCAGTTCCGTTCCACCGCCAGGCCGGTCTCGATGTCCGTCTCCAGACCCGTGTCGATCGACTCCTTCGCCGCGCGCAGCGCCAGCGCCGGGCCCTGGGCCAGCTTGGCGGCCCACGCGTGCGCCTCCTGATAGACCTCGGCGGCCGGCACGACGCGGTCCACCAGGCCGAGCGTCAGCGCCTCCTCGGCCTTCACCATGCGGCCCGTGAAGATCAGGTCCTTCGCCTTGGAGGGGCCGATCAGGCGGGCCAGGCGCTGGGTGCCGCCCGCGCCCGGGATCAGGCCGAGCAGGATCTCCGGCTGGCCGAGCTTGGCGTTGTCCGCCGAGATCCGGTAGTCCGCGCACAGGGCCAGTTCGCAGCCGCCGCCCAGCGCGTAACCCGTCACGGCCGCGACCACCGGCTTGGGGATGCGGGCCACCGCCGTGAACGAGTCCTGCAGGGCGCGCGCCCGCAGGACCATCGCCGTGTGGTCCATCACCTGCATCTCCTTGATGTCCGCGCCCGCCGCGAACACCTTCTCCCCGCCGTACAGCACCACCGCGCGCACGTCCTCGCGGCGCGTGGCCTCCTCGGCGAGTTCCTTGAGGCGGTCCTGGGTGGCGACGTCCAGCGCGTTCATGGGAGGCCGGTCCAGGCGGATGGTGCCCACGCCTGCGGCGACTTCGAGTTGCACAGTCATGCAGGCAGGTTAACGAAGACTAACGGCAACGGCCCCGGTGCCGTACCTCACACCGGGGCCGCCGTACGTCAGGAGTGGCTTACGCCTTCCACTTCTCCCACGACATGTTCCAGCCGTTCAGGCCGTTGGACGGGTCGACCGTCGGGTCGGTGGAGTTCTTGACCGTCACCACGTCGCCGACCATCGAGTGGTTGAAGAACCACGCGGCCGGCACCCCGCTGTCGTAGCCGCCGCGCACGTCGCGCAGGCCGATGCAGCCATGGCTGGCGTTGTAGTTGCCGAAGGCACCGCCGCCCCAGTAGTTGCCGTGCACGAAGGTGCCGGAGTCGGTCAGGCGCATGGCGTGCGGGACGTCCTTGATGTCGTACTCGCCGTCATAGCCGACGGTGTCGCCGTTCATCCGAGTCACCGTCAGCTTCTGACTGATGACCATCTGGCCGTTCCAGGTGGCGTAGCCGGGCTTGCCGGTGGTGACCGGGATGGTCTTGACGACCTTGCCGTCCTGCGTGACCTTCATCGTGTGCTTCTTGGCGTCCACGACGGACACCTGGTTGCGGCCGATGGTGAAGGAGACGGTCTTGGACTGCTTGCCGTAGACGCCCCGGCGGCCCTCGACGCCGTCGAGGTTCAGCTTCACCGTGACCTTGGTGCCGGACTTCCAGTACGTCTCGGGCCGGAAGTCCAGGCGGTCGTTGCCGAACCAGTGGCCCTCGACGTCCACGGCCGGTTCGGTCTTGATCTCGATGGCCTTCTCCACGTCGTCCGGCTTGGTGATGCCGCGCGTGAAGCGGATCGAGAACGGCATTCCGACGCCGACGGTGGAGCCGTCCTCGGGCGTGAAGTTGCCGATGAAGGTGTTCTGCGGGCTGAGCGTGGTGAAGGCGGAGTCCTCGGCGGCCGTGCGGCCCTCGGAGTCCTTGGCGACCGCGTGCACCTCGTACTTGGTGGACGCCGCCAGGTGCGTGGCGGGCGTCCAGCCGGTGCCGTCCGCCGATATCGAGCCGTCGATCTCCGTACCCTTGGTGTCCTTGACGGTGACCTCGGTCAGCTTGCCCTTGGCGGCGGTGACCTTGAGGACGCCGCTGGTGTCGACGTCCTTGGCGCCGGCCTTGGGGGCGATGGTGACGACCGCCTCCGACTGCGCGCTCTGCGCCGTGGCCGACTCCTTGCCCTTGTCCTTGCCGTCCGCGGAGCCCGATCCGGAGTCCGAGCCGCCGCCTCCGCCGCAGGCGGTGACGGCGACCAGCAACGCCCCGAGAGCCAGCGCCCGCAGCCCCCCGCGGCCCCTCCCCGCTGTTCGACCCGAGCGCGCGTCAACCGACGCCCCCGATATCGGTCGCACGTTCAATTTTTCTCCCCTCGCCGGACCCCGGCCCGGCCCACACCCCAGCGCGTCCCACGCGCACATTGGCGCATATTAACCGCATGATCAGTGCGGTCGGCGCCCGGCGATTGTCACTGTTCAGTCCCAACTCCCCCTGCTGCCGGGCCCCGATCCCGCACCTCACCTGGTTACTTGTCCGCGCCGCCCGCTTTCCACTCCTTCCACCCCATGTTCCACCCGCCGAGCCCGTTGTCAGGAGCAACCTTTTTGTCATCGCTGTTCACGATCTCGACGACGTCACCGATCATGCTGCGGTCGAAGAACCAGCCCGCGGGCGTGTCCGAGCTCCCGCCCTTCACGTCCCTGAGGCCCACGCAGCCGTGGCTGACATTGGTGCTCCCCGGGGCGTCGGGCGCCCAGTAGTTGCCGTGCAGGAAGGTGCCGGAGTCGGTCAGCCGGATGGCGTGCGGGACGTCGGGGATGTCGTACTCGCCGCCGAAGCCGACCGTGCGGCTGTTCATGCGGGTGACCTCGAGCATCTCCATCATCACCATCTTGCCGTTGTAGGTGGTGTGCTTGGGGGCGCCCGCGGTGATGGGCACGGTGGCCAGCAGTTCGCCGTCGCGCCGCACCTCCATGGTGTGCGCGGCGGCGTCGACCAGTGAGACCTGGCTGCGGCCTACGGTGAAGGAGAACGTCTTGTACTGCAGCCCGTAGACCCCGCGTGCTCCCTCGACGTCCCGGAAGCGCAGGGCGACCGTGACCTGGGTGCCGGGCTTCCAGTAGTGCTCGGGGCGGAAGTCGAGGCGGGACTTGCCGAACCAGTGCGGGCGGACCTCGACGGCCGGCTTGGCGGTGACGTGGACGGCGCGCTCGACGGCGGCCCGGTTCTCGATCTCCCGGTTGAAATCCAGCGAGATGATCATCCCGGTGCCGACCGTGGAGCGGTTCTCGGGCGTGGCGTACCCGATGAACCGCTGCTCGGGGACGTACGTCGTGAAGGTCGTGTGCCGCGCGGAGCGGTGGCCGTCGCCGTCGACGGCCACCGCGTCGACCGTGTACCTGGCGGCGAGCGCCAGTTTCTCCCCGGGCTCCCAGCGCCGCCCGTCCGCGGAGATGCGGCCGGACACCGGAGTCTCCTGCGCGTCCTGCGACTTGACGACCTTCACCGACTCCAGGCGCCCGCTGGGTACCTGGATCCGCAGCGCCTTGCTGGGGCGGACGTCCTTGCTGCCGTCGTCCGGCGAGATCCGGATGACGTCCTGGGGTTCCGGGGGTTTGCCGAGCACTCTGTCGACGTCGATCCCTCCCGTCGGGTCCGAATCGCAGCCGGCGGCGCCCGCAAGCAGCCCTGCCCATGTCAGTACCGCGGCCAGCGCGGCCCCCGCGCGCCGCGCGCGCCCTTGTACGTGCCTCACACCGACCCCAACGACCGGCCCGCCCCGGGGAAACGTGAGTGCGAGCCATGAGCTGGGCAGAACAGTGGGGAGGACGACGCGATGGGGAGCCGCGGCCGGGACGCCGCACGCCCGTTTCTTTGTGTTCCACGTCGTGCCATGAGCCGCGGGAGGCCGAACCGTGTCCAGCGCAGCCGAGCAGGAGGCGGTGGCGGAAGAGCGCGCCACCGAGTACGGGCGCCCGGCCGCCGCGGCGAACGGCGCGCAGCGCAGGACGCCGGGCGTGCCCGTGTGGCCGGGTGCGCCGATGCCGCTGGGCGCCCGGTTCCGGGTCGGCCCGGACGGGGTGGCGGGCACCAACTTCGCGCTGTGGGCGGGCGGGGCGGAGGCGGTCGAGCTGTGCCTGTTCGACGGGCCGGGCCCCGGGAGCAAGGAGACCCGCGCCCGGCTGACCGAACTGACGCACGAGATCTGGCACGGCTTCGTGCCGGGCGTGATGCCGGGGCAGCGCTACGGCTTCCGGGTGCACGGCCGCTGGGACCCGTGGACCGGCGCCCGCTGGAACCCGGCGAAGCTGCTCCTCGACCCGTACGCGCGCGCGGTGGACGGCGACTTCAGCCTGCCGCCGGAGGTGTACGGGCATGTGCGCGACTGGCCCCAGCAGCAGGTCGCGGACACCGTGCGCGACGACCGGGACTCGGCGCCGTACGTCCCGAAGGGCGTCGTCGTCCACGATGACGCGCCCGACGACGAATGGACGGACGACCGCCGTCCGAAGACACCGTGGGCCGACTCGGTGATCTACGAACTGCATGTCAGGGGATTCACCAAGCTGCACCCCGGCATCCCGGAGGAACTGCGCGGCACCTACGCGGGCCTCGCGCACCCGGCGGCGCTCGAGCACCTGGTGCGGCTGGGCGTCACGGCCGTGGAGCTGCTGCCGGTGCACCAGTTCGCGCACGAGGACCATCTGCTGCGGCGGGGGCTGAAGAACTACTGGGGCTACAACTCCATCGGCTACTTCGCCCCGCACGCCGGTTACGCCGCCTCCGGGACGACGGGACAGCAGGTCGGCGAGTTCAAGAGGATGGTCCGGGCTCTGCACGCGGCCGGGATCGAGGTCATCCTCGACGTGGTCTACAACCACACGGCGGAGGCCGGCGAGCTGGGCCCGACGCTCTCTCTGAAGGGCATCGACAACCGCGGCTACTACCGCCTCCAGTCGGACGCCCGCCGCTACGCCGACTACACGGGCTGCGGGAACACCCTGCACGTCGTCCAGCCGCACGTGCTGCGGCTGATCACCGACTCGTTGCGCTACTGGGTGACGGAGATGGGCGTGGACGGCTTCCGCTTCGACCTCGCCGCCGCGCTGGCCCGCTCCATGCACGACGTCGACATGCTCTCCCCGTTCCTGGCGGTCATCGCCCAGGACCCGGTGCTGCGCAGGGTGAAGCTCATCGCGGAGCCGTGGGACGTCGGCTCGGGCGGCTACCAGGTGGGTGCGTTCCCGCCGCTGTGGACGGAGTGGAACGACCGCTATCGCAACGCCGTACGGGACTTCTGGCGGCACGCCCTGCCGGACGTGCGGGAGATGGGCTACCGGCTGTCGGGGTCGAGCGACCTGTACGCCTGGGGCGGGCGGCGGCCGTACGCCTCCGTCAACTTCGTCACCGCGCACGACGGTTTCACCCTGCGGGACCTGGTGTCGTACGAGCGCAAGCACAACGAGGCGAACGGCGAGGGCAACCGGGACGGCACGGACGACAACCGGTCGTGGAACGGCGGGGCCGAGGGCGGGAGCGACGACGAGCGCGTACGGGCGCTGCGCCGCCGTCAGCTGCGGAACCTGCTGACCACCCTGCTGCTGTCGACGGGCGTGCCGATGCTGGTCGCGGGCGACGAGCTGGGGCGCACGCAGCGCGGCAACAACAACGCCTACTGCCAGGACAACGAGATCAGCTGGCTGGACTGGAGCCTGCTGGACGACCCGGGCTGGCGCGCCCTGTTCGACCTGACCGCGCGGCTGATCGAGCTGCGCCACCGGCACCCGGTGCTGCGGCGCCGGGCGTTCTTCTCCGGGCGGGCGCACTCGGCGGACGGGCTGCGGGATCTGGCCTGGTTCACCGCGCGGGGCACGGAGATGACGGAACGGGACTGGTACGCGCCCGCCGCCACGCTCGGCATGTACCTCTCCGGGCGGGACATCCCGGGCCGCGACGAGCGGGGCGCGCCGATCGTCGACGACAGTTTTCTGGCCGTACTGCACGCCGGGGACCGGCCGGTGAGCTTCGTGCTGCCGGGGCCGCCGTGGGCGGAGCGGTACGAGGTGGTCGTCGACACGTCGCGGGAGGAGCAGGCGGGAGCGCCGGACGTGGTACATCGGGCGGGGGTGGCGATCACGGTGCCGGCGCGGGCCGTGCTGCTGCTGAGGGTCCGCTGAGCACCGGTTTCCGGTCCGTGGACAGCCCCTTGACGCCTCACCGGGCCGCCTGGCAACGTCCGTGGCCATGAGGCCTTCCGCTGATCACCCGTGCGCGTGCGTCGCGCTCGTGGAGCGGCGCCACGTCGATCTGTGCCGGCAGTCCAGCGCCATCTGTCGCTGAGCCGTAGCCCCCGCTTCTCCTCTCTCCTCCCCCTTCCTTTTGCGTGCCCCGGCGTGGGGTGCGCCGGTTTCGAGGATTCCGTATGCCTGAAATATCCCGTCGTGTCTTCGCTGGTCTCGTCGGTGGCGGTGCTGTGAGCGCTGTTTCCGGTACGGCCGGCGCCGCGGAGGCGGCCCCCGCCGAACGCCCTTTCAAGGCCCGCCCCGCCGCCTCCGCCGAACGCCCCAACTTCCTGGTCATCCTGGGCGACGACCTCGGCTGGGCCGACCTCTCCTCGTACGGCGCGCCGCACATCAAGACGCCCAACCTGGACCGGCTCGCCCGGCAGGGGGTGCGCTTCACGGACGCGTACTCGGGGTCGGCGACCTGCTCGCCGACCCGGTTCAGCCTGTACACGGGGCGCTATCCGGGCCGTACGAAGGGCGGGCTCGCCGAGCCCATCGCGAACAAGACCCAGGGGCTCGACCCCAACCACCCCACCCTGGCCTCCCTGCTGAAGAAGGCCGGCTACTCGACGGCGCTGATCGGCAAGTGGCACTGCGGCTGGCTGCCGGACTACAGCCCCACCAAGTCCGGTTGGGACGAGTTCTTCGGCAACTTCGGCGGAGTGCTGGAGTACTTCTCCAAGCTGGGCCAGCTCGGCACCTACGACCTCTACGAGGGCGACGCCGAGTACAAGGACCTGCGCTACTACACGACCGTCCTGACCGAGCGGGCCGTGGAGTACGTCGGCCGGGAGCACACCTCGCCCTGGCTGCTGAACCTCAACTTCACCACCCCGCACTGGCCGTGGCTCTCGGAGGACGACGCGGAGACCGGCGCCGAGGTCGCCGCGAAGATCCGCGCCGCGAAGAGCCCGGCGGAGGTCACCGCCGCGCTGCTGCACAACGACGGCGGCTCGGTGGCGACGTACACGAAGATGGTGGAGAGCCTGGACGCGGCCGTCGGAAAGGTGCTCGCGGCGCTGCGCCGCAGCGGGCAGGAGGACAACACCGTGGTGCTGTTCGCCAGCGACAACGGCGGCGAACGCTTCTCCTACCTGTGGCCGCTGAGCGGCGAGAAGTCCTTGCTGCTGGAGGGCGGCATCCGGGTGCCGGCCATCGTGCGCTGGCCGGACGCGATCGACGCGGGCCAGGTCAGCCACGAGCCGAACTTCTCCCCCGACTGGACCGCGACCCTGCTGGAGCTGGCCGGCGCACGGCCCGACCCGGCGTACCCGCTGGACGGCACCAGCCTCGCGGGCTATCTGCTGCGCGGCGAGAAGGTGCCCGAGCGCGACCTGTTCTGGCGGGTCCGGGCCAACCGGGCGCTGCGGCGCGGGGACTGGAAGTACTACCAGGACGCCGACGGCAAGGACCACCTCTACGACCTCGCCGCCGACGCTCGCGAACAGGCCGACCTCGCGGCCGACCGGCCCGAGCTGCTCGCCGAGCTGAAGGCGGCCTGGGAGAAGACGGCGGGCGGGCTGCTGCCGTACCCGGCGGCCTGATCGGCCGAGGGTCAGCCGAGGATTCCCCGGTCGTACGCCACCGCCACCGCCGCCGCCCGGTCCTTGACGCCCAGCTTGGCGTACAGGTGGGTGAGGTGGGTCTTCACGGTCGCTTCGCTGATGAACAGTTCGCGGGCGATCTCGCGGTTCGACGTGCCCTTGGCGACCAGGGCCAGCACTTCGCGCTCACGCGCGGAGAGGGGCTCGTTGCCGGGGGCCCTGGGGGTACGGACCGCGGAGACCAGGCGGGAGGCGACGGCCGGGGAGAGGACCGTGCGGCCCTCGGCGGCGGCGCGGACGGCCGTGAAGAGTTCGTCGCGCGGGGCGTCCTTGAGGAGGTAGCCCGTCGCGCCCGCCTCGATCGCGGGCAGGGTGTCGGAGTCGGTGTCGTACGTGGTCAGGACGAGGACCTTGGCGCGGGCGCCGCGCCGGGTCAGTTCGGCGATCGCGTCGACTCCGCCGCCGCCCGGCATGCGCAGGTCCATGAGGATCACGTCGGGGTCGAGAGCGGCGGCCCGTTCGAGGGCCTCGAGGCCGCCCGCGGCCTCCCCCAGCACGGTGAATCCGGGCGCGGACTCGAACATGCCGCGCAGGCCGTCGCGTACGACGGGATGATCGTCGACGATCAGCAGGGAGATCAGCGCGTCATCGGTCATGGCGGACCAACGGTACGCGAGCCGAGACCGCCGTGCCCTGCCCCGGCTCGGACTCCACGGTCAGCGCGCCCCCGATGCGTTCGGCGCGGGCCCGCATGCCGTCGAGGCCGAAGCCGCCGATGGGGGTCCCCCCGCTCATGGGGGTCCCCCCGCTCGAGCGAAGTCGAGAGTGGGGGAGAAGTCGAGAGTGGGGGAAGGAGCGGGCGGGGAGGGCGAGAAGGTCGAAGCCGGTGCCGTCGTCTCGGATGTCGAGGATGACCTCGTCGCCCAGGAAGGTGAGGGTGACGCCGACTCGGGTCGCCCGCGCATGACGGGCGGCGTTCGACAGTGCCTCCTGGACGATCCGCAGGAGGGTGGCCGCGAGCTCCTCGTGGAGCTGTTCCGCGGTGCCGGTGAGCGTGAACTCGGCGCGCACACCGGTCCGTTCGCCCCATTCGGTGACCGTCTTCTTCAGGGCTTCGGGCAGTCCGTCGTTCTCCAGCGCCACCGGGGCCAGGTTGTGCACGGAGCGGCGGGCCTCGCCGAGGCTGTGCCGGGCCAGGTCGGCCGCGCGGTCCAGGTGGATGCGGGCCACGGCCAGGTCGGAGACGTTCGCGACCACCTGGAGCTGGGCGATGATGCCGGTCAGGCCCTGGGCGAGGGTGTCGTGGATCTCGGCGGCCAGGCGCCGGCGTTCGTCGGCGACCCCGGCCTCCCTTGCCTGGACGAGGAGTTGGGCGTGAAGGGCGGCGTTCTCGTCGAGGGCCTGCTGCAACGCCGCGTTGGTGCGTTCGAGTTCGGCGATGGTGGCGACCTGGACGCGGGCGTGCTCGTCGTCCTGGGCCGCCAGGCGGCTGAAGACGGCGAGCAGGCCCACGTTGACGCCGAGCACCAGGCCGAAGCCGAGCCAGAGCACCCGGCCGTGCGGCGGCATGCCGCCGACCTGGGAGCCGGACATGGTGATGGCCGTGGCGAAGAAGCCCACCTTCATCAGGCGAGGGCGCAGCAACCGGCCGGCGTCGTAGTACCCGGTGACGGCGTAGAAGGCGAAGAACGGGTTGAGCCAGGACAGGACGAAGCCGAGGGCCCAGCGGACGCTGTAGTAGACGGTGCCCACCGTGGACGGGCCCGGCCGGCTCCGGGCCGCGCTGCCCCACACCAGCTGGAGGGCGAGGCTCGCGAGCACGAGGACCGCGGCCACGTACTCCTCGCCCGTGGTCATGCCGACGACGCCGGCCGAGACGACGGAGGCGACGGTGCCCATGGCCAGGAGCCCGTAGGGCCCCCAGCGATAGAACGCCGCCCGGCGCGGCCCGACCGCCGCGGCGTCGGCCCGCGCCGCGATGCCGGGCATCGCCAACGAGGTCCCGACCGCCCTCGTGAAGCCCGCCCGGGCGTTGTCCGTCATGGCGCCAGTGTCGTGCACGGCCGGGCTCACTCCCAGCGGAACCAGCGCGTCGCCGCGCCGGACAGCAGCAGGATCCACGCCACCAGCATGCCCAGGTGGGTCCAGCCCGGCCAGTGGCCCGCCGCCGCCTGGTTCAGGGCCTGCGCGGCCGCCCCGAAGGGGGTGTAGCCGACGATCCGGGCGAGGACGTCCGGCATCGCCTGCACCGGCAGCCACACGCCCGCGCAGAACATCGACGGGAAGAACACCGCGGACCCGATCGCGCCCGCGATCTTGGTCGTGCGGGACAGCGCCGCCACCAACGCCCCGAGAGCCAGGGCGACCAGGACGGCCAACAGCAGGGCGAGGACGTATCCGAAGAGCTGTTTCGGCACGCGTACGTCGAAGCCGAGCCGCCCGACCACGAGGACCAGCAGTGCCGACGCCAGGGAGGCGGCGCCGTACACGAGCATCTGCGCGGAGAGCAGGGAGGAGGGGCGGACCGGGGTGGCGGCCATGCGGCGCAGGATGCCGCGCTCGCGGTAGCCGGTGAGGGTCTGCGGCATCGACTGCAGGCCGCCGACGATCAGGCCGAGCAGCACGGCGACCGGGACGTAGGCGTCGACGGTGCGCAGGCCGCCGAAGTCGTCGTCGGGCTGCCGGAAGGACGGGATGGAGCCGAGGATCACCAGGAGGAGGGTCGGGAACAGCAGGATCCAGAAGATGCTGCCGGGTTCGCGGCGGAAGAGGCGGACCTCGGTCCTCAGTACGGCGGTGCTCATACCGCTGCCTCCTTCGTCAGGTCGAGGAACGCGTCGTCGAGCGTGGCGTCCACGACGCGCAGCTGGTGGGCGGTGATGCGGTGGCGGGCGAGGAGGGTGATGACGGCGTTGACCGTCTCGTCCGTGCCGGAGAGCGTGATCCGGCCGTCCTTGTACTCGACGGACGCGAGCTCGGGGAGCGCGTTCAGGTCACGGTCGTCCAGCGGGACGGACGGGGTGAAGCTGATGACGGTGGCGCCCGCCGAGCGCCGGATGAGACCGGCCGGGGTGTCCAGGGCGGCCACCCGCCCCTTGTCGATCACGGCGATCCGATCGCACAGGCGCTGCGCCTCCTCCATGAAGTGGGTGACCAGCAGGACGGTGACCCCGCCCGCCCGCACATCCTCGATGAGCTGCCAGGTGTCGCGGCGGGCCCTCGGGTCCAGGCCGGTGGTCAGTTCGTCCAGGACGACGATCCGCGGGTTGCCGATCAGGGCGAGCGCGATGAACAGGCGCTGTTTCTGGCCGCCGGAGAGTTTCGCGAACCGGGTGGTGAGCTTGGCCGTCAGGCCCAGGCGCTCGGCGAGCGGGCGCCAGTCCAGCGGGCTCGGGTAGAAGGCCGCGTACAGCTCCAGGGCCTCGCGGACGGTGAGCTTGGGCTGGAGCTCGCTCTCCTGGAGTTGGGAGCCGAGAACGTGGGCCACGCGCGCGTGGTCGGCGACGGGGTCCAGGCCGGTGACGCGGACCCGGCCCGCGTCGGGGACGCGCAGGCCCTCGACGCACTCGACGGTGGTGGTCTTGCCGGCGCCGTTCGGGCCGAGGATCCCGAAGATCTCGCCCTCCTCGACAGCGAAGGAGACACCGTCGACGACGGCGCGGCCCCCGTAGACCTTGCGCAGGGCGGTGACTTCGATGACGGACATGCGTCGAGCGTGCCACGGAGCCCGGGCCGGGCACATCGGCCGTCCCGCTCGAAGGCGCATCAGCCGATCGGTTGATACGCCCGTACGACCTCTCGAACACGCAGGTCGTAGGACCAACGCCCGATCCGGGTCCGGCCAAAACTCGGTGGGCGTTGTCAGTGGCGATCCGTAGGCTCGCCCCTGATGCCCACGACACGTGCAACCACCAAGGACCGCTCCGCCGTACGTACCCTGCTGCGCCTGTGGCCGTACGTGCGGCCGGTGCGGGGGCGGCTGTTCACCGCCGCGTTCGTCGCGATCCTCGCCTCCTGCGTGGGGCTGGTGATACCGCTCGTCCTGAAGTGGATGGTGGACGGACCGGTCGCCGACCGGGACCCCGGAGGCGTGTGGCTGGGCGCGCTGTACCTGCTGCTGCTCGGGCTCGCCGAGGCGCTGCTGTTCGGGCTGCGGCGGTGGCTGGTCGCGCGGCCGCTGTCGCATGTCGAGGCGTCGATGCGGGCGCGGCTGTACCGGCACCTCCAGCGGCTGCCGGTGGCCTTTCACGACCGGTGGGCGTCGGGGCAGTTGCTGTCCCGGGGGACCACCGATCTGATGCTGGTGCGCATGTTCCTCGCCTTTCCGCTGACGTTCCTTCTGGTCAACTCGGTGACGATCTTCGTCGGCGTGGTCATCATGCTGCTCCAGGACTGGACGCTGGGTCTGGTGATCCTCGGGCCCGCGCTGCCCGTGATGGTCATGTGCGTGGTCTTCGAGAAGCGGTACGCCGATGTGGCGCGGCTCGCGCAGGACCAGGTGGGCGATCTGACGACGGTCGTCGAGGAGAGCGTGCTCGGCATCCGCATCATCAAGGGGTTCGGGCGGCACCGGAGTCAGGCCCGGGCGTTCCGGGAGCTGTCCCGGACGCTGCGGGGCACGGAGCTGCGCAAGGCGCGGCTGCTGGCGACGATCTGGTCGGTCATCGTGACGCTGCCGGAGCTGTCCATCGGGGCGGCGCTGGTGGTCGGGTCAGTGCAGGTCGCGGACGGGGGCCTGTCCGCGGGCACGCTGGTGGCCTTCCTGTCGACCGCGCTCGCGCTGCGCTGGCCGGTGGAGTCCATCGGCTTCCTGCTGGCGATGAGCCAGGAGGCGTCGACGGCGACGGAGCGGTACTTCGAGGTGATGGACGCGGAGCCGGAGTCGTCCACCGTGTGCGGGGCCGCCGGGGAGCCCGCGGACAGCGGGGACAGGGGACTGTGCTTCCACGACGTGCGGTTCCGCTACCCCGACGCCCCGCCCGACTCCCCTCCCCTGCTCGACCGCATCGACCTGCACATCCGCCCCGGTGAGTCGATGGCCCTGGTCGGGGCCACCGGCAGCGGCAAGACCACGCTGACCGCGCTCGTCCCCCGGCTGCACGAGGTGACGTCCGGGCGGATCACGCTGGACGGCGAGGACATCACCGCGATGTCCCGCGAGGAGCTGCGCTCGAAGGTCGCCGTCGCCTTCGAGGAACCCACGCTGTTCTCCGCGAGCGTCGGCGACAACGTCCTCATGGGGGCCGACGGCAGCGCCGGCGCACCGGAGCTGGAACGGGCGCTCGCCGTCGCCCAGGCCGACTTCGTGCACGCGCTGCCGCAGGGGACGCGGACCCAGGTCGGCGAGCAGGGCCTGAGCCTGTCCGGCGGCCAGCGGCAGCGACTGGCGCTGGCCCGGGCGGTGGTCGGCCGGCCGAGGTTCCTGGTCCTCGACGACCCGCTGTCCGCGCTGGACGTCCACACGGAGGCCGCCGTCGAGGCCGCCCTCCGTCACGTACTCGCGGACACCACGGCCCTGATCGTGGCCCACCGTCCCTCCACGGTCCTCCTCGCCGACCGCGTCGCCCTGCTCTCCGCCGGCCGTATCTCGGCTGTCGGCACACATCAGGAACTACTGCGCACGAACACGGAGTACGCCCGGCTGATGTCCGGCGACGAGCCCGGGGAAGCGTCCGGCAATGAGGAGGACGACCGATGACCACCGCCACGACGTCCGTTCCCGCCGCCGACGGTGAGGAGGAACTGACGCGCCGCGAGGACACCGGCGACCCCTTCGACCGTGACATCCTGCCCACCCCGCCCGGCGCCACGGCCACGCTGCTGCGCTCCCTGCTGGCTCCGATGAGGGCTCGGGTCGTGCTGACCACGGTCCTGCTGCTGCTCCAGCAGGCAGCCGTGCAGGCGGGGCCGCTGCTGGTGGCGTACGCCATCGACCGGGCCGTACCGGCGTTCCGGGACGACAACCACGGTCCGCTGATCGCGGTGGCGGTCGCCTATCTGATGTGCTCGCTGGCTTCCGGCGGGTTGCAGTACGCGTTCACCGTCGCCTCCGCCCGGGTGAACCAGGACGTGCTGCTCGATCTGCGCGGCCGGATCTTCCGCCACGCCCAGGCGCTCAGCGTCGACTTCCACGAGCGCTACACCTCGGGCCGGCTGATCTCCCGCTCCACGGCGGACGTCGAGGCGCTGCGCGAGCTGCTCAGCGAGGGGCTCCAGGAGCTGGTGACGGTCCTGCTGTCGTTCGTGTACATCTCGGCGATGCTGCTCTGGCTGGACCTGGGCATCGGCGCGGTCGCGGTGGCCTCGGCCGTGCCGCTCTATCTCCTCGTACGGGCGTACCAGCGGCGGGCGGGCGAGGTGTACCGGGAGCGGTCCACGGCGATCGCGGCCGTGATCGTGAAGTTCGTGGAGACGATGAACGGCATCCGGCCGGTGCGCTCCTTCCGCCGCGAGGACGCCAACGACGCCGAGTTCGCCGTCCTCAACCGACGGCACGAGCTCAAGAACGGCGACGCGCTCCTCGAGATGGCCCGCTATGTCGTGGGCTCCCGGCTGGTGTCCAACGCGGCCCTCGCGGTGACCGTGCTGTGGGGTGCCTACCGGGTGGCGGACGGCTCGCTGGAGCTGGGCGTGCTGGCGGCGGCCGTGCTGTACCTGCGGCGGCTGTACGACCCCATCGACCGGCTCGGCATGTTCCTCAACTCCTATCAGTCGGCGGCCGCCTCACTGGAGAAGATCGCGGGACTGCTGGCCCAGACACCGTCCGTGCCGGAGTCCGCGGAGCCCCGGGAACTTCCGGCGCTCGAGAGCGAGCACCCCGGCCGTGAGGTCGTCTTCGACGGCGTCCGCTTCGCCTACCGCACCGGCGGCGAGGTCCTCCCCCGCTTCGACCTGACCCTCCCGGCCGGACAGACCGTCGCGGTCGTCGGCTCTACCGGCGCCGGCAAGTCCACCCTGGCCAAGCTGCTCGCCCGCTTCTACGACCCCTCCGACGGCCGGGTCCTGCTCGACGGGGTCGATCTGCGCGACCTCGCCCTGCCGGAGCTGCGGCGCGGGGTGGTCATGGTGACGCAGGAGGCGTTCCTGTTCTCCGGCACGGTCGCGGAGAACATCGCCATCGGCCGCCCGGACGCGACCCGGGAGGAGATCGAGCGGGCGGCGAAGGCGATCGGCGCGCACGAGTTCATCAGCGCCCTGCCCGACGGCTACGACACGGACGTACGCAAGCGGGGCGGCCGTATCTCCGCCGGGCAGCGCCAACTCGTCGCGTTCGCCAGGGCGTTGCTCGCCGACCCGGCGGTGCTGATCCTCGACGAGGCGACCAGTTCGCTGGACATCCCCGGGGAGCGGGCGGTGCAGCGCGCGATGTCGACGGTGCTGCTCGGCCGTACCGCGGTCGTGATCGCGCACCGGCTGTCGACCGTCGAGATCGCCGACCGCGTGCTGGTCATGGAGCACGGACGGATCGTGGAGGACGGCAGCCCGGCCGAACTGACCGCGGGTACCGGCAGGTTCTCGGACCTGCACCGGGCCTGGCGGGACAGTCTGGTCTGAGCGGGGGGACGAAGGATGATCGACGCGTACGAGGAGCCCGGCACGCCCGACTGTCGCGGCGGCTGGCGGTATCTGTGGTGGCTGGTGACCCGGCAGCCGTGGCGGTCCGTCGCGGGGGCGGCGATCGCCAGTGTCTGGATGGTGCTGGCGGCGGCGACGCCGTATCTGATGTCCCGGGCGATCGACGACGGTCTGGAACCGGGCGACCTGGGCGCGCTGACGGGGTGGACGGCCGTGCTGGTCGCGGTCGGGGCGTTCAACGCCTGGCTGGGGATCATGCGGCACCGCACGATGACCCGGGTGCGGATGGACGCCAACTTCCGCACGGTCAAGGTGGTCGTCGGGCACGCGGTGCGGCTGGGGGCCGCGCTGCCGCGCCAGGTCGGGGCCGGTGAGGTGGTCACGATCGGCGTGGGCGACGTGCAGACGATCAGCACGTCCCTGACGGTGGTCGGGCCCGGCGTCGGCGCGATCGTCGCCTACGCCGTGGTCGCCGGGCTGCTGCTGTCGGTCTCCGCACAGCTGGCCGCGGTGGTGCTGCTCGGGGTGCCGGTGATCGCCGTGCTCGTCGGGCCGCTGATGGGACGGTTGCAGGGCGTGGAGTCGGAGTACCGGGAGCGGCAGGGCGTGCTGACCGCGCGCATCGGCGACCTGGCGGGCGGCCTGCGGGTTCTCAACGGCCTGGGCGGCAAGGGTCTGTTCGCCGACGCCTTCCGCCAGGACTCGGGGCGGCTGCGGGAGCAGGGGTACCGGGTCGGTGCGGTGACGAGCTGGATGCAGGCGCTCGGGGTGGGGCTGCCGACGCTGTTCCTCGCCGTGGTGACCTGGCTCGCGGCCCGGCTGGCGGCTCAGGGGGACATCACCGTGGGCGAGTTGGTGGCGGTGTACGGCTATGTCGCGGTCCTGGTGGTCCCGGTGGCGTTCTTCATCGAGTGCGGATACCAGCTGAGCCGGGGCGTGGTGGCCGCCCGGCGGGTGGTACGGCTGCTGCGGCTGGAGCCCGAGACGGACGACGGCCCGTGCGAGGCTCCCGCCGAACCGGCGGGGCTGCACGACCCGGAGTCCGGGGTGCGGGTGGCGCCGGGGCGGCTGACCGCGCTGGCCGGGGCGCGGCCCGCCGACACCGCCGCCGTCCTCGACCGCCTGGGCCGGTACGCCCCGTCGGCGGCGACCTGGGGCGGGACGCGTCTGGACGAGATCCAGCTGCCGCACGTCCGCGCGCGGATCCTGGTCGCCGACCACGAGGCGGACCTGTTCGCGGGGACGCTGCGTGAGCTGGTCGGCGGGCGCCGGGAGGCGGATGAACAGACCGTCCGCGCCGCTGTGCACGCGTCAGCGGCCGACGACATCGTGCAGGGCCTGCCGGACGGGCTCGACTCGGCGATCGACGCCCAGGCCCGCAACCTCTCCGGCGGCCAGCGTCAGCGCGTCCGGCTGGTGCGGGCGCTGCTGGCCGACCCCGAGGTGCTGCTGGCGGTGGAACCGACGTCGGCACTCGACGCGCACACCGAGGCGGCGGTGGCCGCCCGGCTGCGGCTGGCGCGCAGCGGCCGTACGACCGTGCTGACCACCACCTCCCCGCTCGTGCTCGACCACGCCGACACCGTCCACTACCTGGTCGACGGCAAGGTCATGGCCACGGGCAGCCACCGGCAACTCCTGGTGGAGCAGGCGGGCTACCGGGCGCTGGTCGCCCGGAACGCCGCCGACGCCGACATCGACACCGAGGAGGCCCTGGCATGAGCCGCGGACAGCTCCCCATCGCCGTACCCGCCGACGTGCGGCGGGCCGCGGTGCGGCTGGTGCGGGCGGACGGGCGGGGGTTCGGGGCCGTGCTGGGGCTGAACGCGGCGGCCGCCGGGGCCGGGCTCGCCGGGCCGTGGCTGCTGGGGCGGATCATCGACGAGGTGCGGGCCGGGAGCGGGGTCGGGGCGGTGGACCGGCTGGCGGCCGGCATCGTCGTGTGCTCGCTGGCCCAGCTGTTGCTGGCGCGCTGGGCGCGCTACGTGGGTCACCGGTTCGGGGAGCGGATGCTGGCGCGGGTGCGCGAGGAGTTCGTCGACCGGGCGCTGGCGCTGCCCGCGTCCGTGGTGGAGCGGGCCGGCACCGGGGATCTGACGGCGCGCGGTACGGCCGACGTGGCCACCGTCGGCACCACACTGCGCGACGCCGGTCCCGATCTGGTCATCAACACCGTGCAGGCGCTGTTCCTGCTCGGCGCCGTCTTCGTGCTCGACCCGCTGCTCGGCGCGGTCGGGGTGTGCTGCCTCGCCCCGATCGCGGTGGTCCTGCGCTGGTATCTGCGCCGGGCGCGGGACGGCTATCTGGCCGAGGGCGCGGCCAACTCGGAGGTCGCCGAGATCCTCGCGGCGACCGCGTCCGGGGCGCGTACCGTCGAGGCGTTCCGCCTCGGGGAGCGGCGGATCAGGGCGAGCCGGGAGGCGCTGGAGGTCTCCCGGCGCAGGCGGCTGTACACGCTGTTCCTGAGGACGGTGTTCTTCCCGGCGGTGGAGGTGTCGTACGTCCTGCCCGTGGCGGGGGCGCTGCTGGTCGGCGGGGTGCTGCACGCGCACGGGGCGATGAGTCTGGGCGCGGTGGTGGCGAGCGCGCTGTACCTGAGGCAGTTGAGCACCCCGCTCGACGAGATCCTGTCGCGGGTCGAGCAACTGCAGAGCAGCGGCGCGTCGTTCGCGCGGGTGGAGGGGCTCGCGCGGGCCCCGCAGGCGGGCGATGCCGCGGATTCCCCGGCCCCCTCGGACGACCGCATCGACGTGACCGGCGTGCGGTACGCCTACGACCGCGGCGGTGAGGTGCTGCGCGGGGTCGACCTGACGGTGCGGCCCGGGGAGCGGCTGGCGGTGGTCGGCCCCTCCGGCGCCGGCAAGACCACGCTGAGCCGGCTGCTGGCGGGCGTCGACGCGCCGAGCGCCGGCGCGGTGACGGTGGGTGGGGTGCCGGTCGCCGGGCTCGGGCCGGAGCGGCTGCGCCGCCAGGTCGTACTGGTCACCCAGGAGCACCACGTCTTCCTCGGCACGGTCCGCGACAACCTGCGGATCGCCGAACCGTCCGCCACGGACGAGGAGCTGTGGGCCGCGCTCGGCGCGGTCGGCGCCGAGGCGTGGGTGCGCGAGCTGCCGGACGGCCTCGACACCCCTCTGGGAGAGGGCGGTTGCGGCACCGACGGCTCACAGGCCCAGCAACTCGCCCTGGCCCGCGTGGTGCTGGCCGATCCGCACACCCTGATCCTCGACGAGGCCACGGCGCTGCTCGACCCGACGACCGCCCGGCACACCGAGCGCGCGCTGGCCGCCGTGCTGGAGGGTCGTACGGTCATCGCCATCGCGCACCGGCTGCACACCGCGCACGACGCCGACCGGGTGGCCGTGATGGAGGACGGCTGCCTCACCGAACTCGGCACGCACGAGGAACTGGTGGCGGCGGGCGGGGCGTACGCGGCGCTGTGGCGGACCTGGCACGGGGACCCGACGGACGGCAGCACTGTCTGACACCCCGCGCCACCCACCCAACGATCCGCATATCGAACACGAACTCCCGGACAACGGACTGTTTCTGGCCAACTTTCTGACGCGCCCCTGACAGACAGCGCAATCTCCTGCCACTCTTCCCACGGCCACTTCACAGCAACCCCACAGCTTCGTCGCTGTGCCGGGGCCGTAGCTCTCATGCACGTGGTTCTGCGTACCGCCCTGTTCCGCCCGGACGGCCGACCCTCCGCCCGGTCTCCCCTGGCCGCGCGATCCGCGGCCGCGCAGAAGGAGTCAGTGTTGAGCAGCAGTCCCTCTCGCAGACGCACCTCCCACACCACGCACCGCCGGGCCGCCGCCGTCGCCCTCGCCGGCGTCACCGCCCTCCTCGCCGCAGCCGTCCAGTCGGGCGCCGCGAGCGCCGCTCCCGCGAGCGCCCCTGCGGGCAAGGCCGATCCGGCCCACGCCGCCGTCAGGCTCTCGCCCTCGCAGCGCGCCGCGCTGATACGCGACGCCGACACCGCCCGGGCCCGGACCGCCCAGGACATAGGCCTCGGCGCCAAGGAGAAGCTCGTCGCCCGTGACGTCGTCAAGGACGCGGACGGCACCCTCCACACCCGCTACGAGCGCACCTACGACGGCCTCCCGGTCCTCGGCGGCGACCTGGTCGTCGACACCGCAAAGTCGGGCGCGACCCAGCGCGTCATCAAGGCGACGAGCGCCGCCCTCACGGTCTCGGACGTCACCCCGGACATCACCGAAGCGGCCGCCGAGCAGCAGGCCGTGGGGCGCGCCAAGGCCCTCGGCGGCACCAAGTCGACCGCCGACAGCGCGCCGCGCAAGGTGATCTGGGCGGCGAGCGGTAAACCGACTCTGGCGTACGAGACGGCCGTCGGCGGCTTCCAGGACGACGGCACGCCGAACGAGCTGCACGTCATCACGGACGCGGCCACCGGCAAGAAGCTCTACGAGTACCAGGGCATCAAGAACGGCATCGGCAACACCCAGTACAGCGGCCAGGTGACGCTGACGACGACCCAGTCGGGCTCCACCTTCACCCTGAACGACGGCGCGCGCGGCGCCCACAAGACGTACAACCTGAACCGCGGGACGTCGGGCACCGGCACGCTCTTCTCGCAGACCAACGACACCTGGGGCAACGGCACCACGTCGAACGCCGCGACGGCCGGCGCCGACGCGCACTACGGCGCCGCGGAGACCTGGGACTTCTACAAGAACACCTTCGGCCGCAGCGGCATCAAGAACAACGGCGTGGGTGCGTACTCGCGGGTCCACTACGGCAACGCGTACGTCAACGCCTTCTGGGACGACGGCTGCTTCTGCATGACGTACGGCGACGGCTCCGGCAACGCGGACCCGCTGACCTCGCTGGACGTGGCGGGCCACGAGATGAGCCACGGCGTCACGTCGAACACCGCAGGCCTCAACTACAGCGGCGAGTCCGGCGGCCTGAACGAGGCGACCTCCGACATCTTCGGCACGGGCGTCGAGTTCTACGCGGCCAACTCGACCGATGTGGGCGACTACCTCATCGGCGAGAAGATCGACATCAACGGCGACGGCACTCCGCTGCGCTACATGGACAAGCCCAGCAAGGACGGCGGCTCCGCCGACTCGTGGTACTCGGGCGTGGGCAACCTCGACGTGCACTACTCGTCGGGTGTCGCCAACCACTTCTTCTACCTGCTCAGCGAGGGCAGCGGCGCCAAGGTGATCAACGGTGTCAGCTACAACTCGCCGACCTCCGACGGCCTTCCGGTCACCGGCATCGGCCGAGACAAGGCCCTGCAGATCTGGTACCGGGCACTGACGACGAAGTTCACGTCCACCACCAACTACGCGGCGGCCCGTACCGGCACGCTCGCGGCGGCGGGTGAGCTGTACGGCACGACGAGCGCCGAGTACAAGGCGGTGCAGGACGCCTGGGCGGCCGTCGCGGTCGGCTCGCGCTCCGGTGGCGGCGGCGGTGGCGGTACGTCCTTCGAGAACACCGCCGACGTATCGATTCCGGACAACGGAGCGGCCGTCACGTCGTCCGTCACGGTCTCCGGGCGGACCGGCAACGCCCCGTCGAACCTTCAGGTTTCGGTCGACATCGTGCACACGTGGCGCGGCGACCTCGTGATCGACCTGGTGGCCCCGGACGGGTCGACGTACCGCCTGAAGAACTTCAGCTCCTCCGACTCGGCGGACAACGTCAGCACGACCTACACGGTCAACGCGTCCTCCGAGGTCGCGAACGGCACCTGGAAGTTGAAGGTCCAGGACCAGGCGGCCCAGGACACCGGCTACATCAACAGCTGGAAGCTCACCTTCCCGTAGGCCTCCCCGCTCGCCAGGCACCCGCAGAGAGGGCGCCGCCCCGGTGGTCCGACTCCCCGGGGCGGCGTCCCCTTTTTGCCATGCGCATGCCCACCCCTGGTCGGCCCTTTACCCGGGTCAAGTCCGTTTACATTCCGGCAACGTTCACCCGGTAGTTGATTTTCAGCCAACATCACTTCGGGGTCCTGACATGTACGCGCCCTTGATGTCACGCTTCCCCCAACCGCCGCAGCACAGCAACTTCACATCACCTCCGGTCAGTCCCCACGCTGTCCGGACTCCCCCACCAAGGAGCTTGCGTGAGCCCCCTCTACGCGCGTCACAAGCGCACCACTCTGGCCATCGCCACCGCGGTCGCGGCCGGAGCCCTGCTCACCACCGGTCTGACCACCGGTACCGCTGCCGCCCAGACCCCGGCGGACTCCGGTAAGGCTGCGCCCCTCGCGGCGGCCCCCCTCCAGCTGTCCTCGGCCGCCCGCACCACGCTCATCCAGCAGCAGCAGGCCGACGCCCCCGAGACCGCCACGGAGATAGGCCTCGGCGCCAAGGAGGAGCTGGTCGTCAAGGACGTCGTGAAGGACGTCGACGGCACCGTCCACACCCGTTACGAGCGCACCTACGCGGGCCTCCCGGTCCTCGGCGGCGACCTGGTCGTCCACCAGTCGGCGTCCGGCGCGACCAAGAGCGTGACCAAGGCCGTCAAGGCGGACATCAAGGTCGCCTCCGTGAAGCCGCAGATCACAGCCGCGAAGGCGGAGAAGCAGGCGCTGACCGCGGCGCAGGCCGCCGGCTCGGAGAAGACCGCGGCCGACTCCGCGCCCCGCAAGGTGATCTGGGCGGGCAGCGGCACCCCGGTCCTCGCCTACGAGACGGTCGTCGGCGGCCTCCAGGACGACGGCACCCCGAACGAGCTGCACGTCATCACCGACGCCGCCACCGGCAAGAAGCTCTACGAGTACCAGGGCGTCGAGACCGGCACCGGCAAGACCCTCTACTCGGGCACGGTCACCCTCAACACGACCCTGTCGGGCTCGACGTACCAGCTGACCGACGGCACGCGCGGCGGCCACAAGACGTACAACAAGGCGCACTCCACGTCCTCCTCCGCGGGCACGCTGTTCACCGACGCGGACGACGTGTGGGGCACCGGCGCGGCCTCCAGCTCCACCACCGACCAGACCGCGGCCGCCGACGCCGCCTACGGCGCTCAGGTGACCTGGGACTTCTACAAGTCCACGTTCGGCCGCAGCGGCATCAAGAACAACGGCGTGGCCGCGTACTCCCGCGTCCACTACGGCAACGCGTACGTCAACGCGTTCTGGGACGACAGCTGCTTCTGCATGACCTACGGCGACGGCTCGGGCAACACCCACCCGCTGACCTCGCTGGACGTGGCCGGCCACGAGATGAGCCACGGCGTCACCTCCAACACCGCGGGCCTGAACTACTCGGGCGAGTCCGGCGGCCTGAACGAGGCCACCTCGGACATCTTCGGCACGGGCGTGGAGTTCTACGCGGCCAACTCCAACGACGTCGGTGACTACCTCATCGGCGAGAAGATCAACATCAACGGCGACGGCACCCCGCTGCGCTACATGGACCAGCCCAGCAAGGACGGCGGCTCCGCCAACTACTGGTCCTCCAGCGTCGGCAACCTCGACGTGCACTACTCGTCGGGTGTCGCCAACCACTTCTTCTACCTCCTGTCGGAGGGCAGCGGAAGCAAGACGATCAACGGGGTGAGCTACAACTCGCCGACGTACAACGGCTCCACGGTCACCGGCATCGGCCGCGCCAAGGCGCTGCAGATCTGGTACAAGGCGCTGACGACGTACTTCACGTCGACGACCAAGTACGCGGGCGCCCGAACGGGCACCCTCTCGGCGGCGGCCGCGCTGTACGGCTCCGGCAGCACCGAGTACAACGCGGTGGCGGCGGCCTGGACCGCCGTCAACGTGAGCTGATCCAAGGGACTTGAGCAGGGCGGTACCCCGGGACGAAGGTGTCCCCGGGTGCCGCCCTACCCTTGTCTCCCATGTCCTTCACGTACGCGGACGTCGGCGCGACCCGCGAGAGCGCCGGTTTCTGCCCACCCGGCTTCCACTCCCTGCACGTACGCACCCGCCTCGGCGAAGGCGAGGAACTCTTCCGCCGGGCCGCCGAGGCCGTCCTCACCTGGGAGATGCACCGCGCGATGAGCGTCGGCGTCGACGCGGACGCCGGCCGTGCCGCCCCCGGCGTCGACATCACCATCACCCTCGCCGGCATGATCAAGGCTCCGTGCCGCGTGGTGTGGACGGTCGAGGAATCCCGCCGCGCCGGCTGGGCCTACGGCACGCTGGCCGGCCACCCCGAGTGCGGCGAGGAGTCCTTCGTCGTCGACCGCACCGGCGACGGCACGGTCTGGCTGACCATCTCCGCCTTCAGCCGCGCCGCCAAGTGGTACGCCCGGGCGGGCGGGGCGGCGACGCGGGGGTTGCAGCACGCGTACGCTCGGCGGTGCGGGGTGGTGCTGCGCCGCATGTGCGCGGATGCCGACGAAACGTGACGCACCTCGAACTGAGACCGGAGATCGGGCTGGACCGTCGGGGAAAAGGGCGTCCCGGAGTACCGGAACGCCCCTTTCGCATGCTCGGTTCTGCGGTCGTACCGCGCGCAGCAGGTGCCTTGACGGCGGTCGCTACCTCATCAACACCCCCGCCGCCTCCACCAGCTCCTCCGACGGAACCGCCAGCAACCCCAACTCGGCGCCGGACGCCAGGAGTCGGTGCGCGGGAAGGATGCGGACCGTGTAGCCGTAGGGCCCGGTACGGTCCAGCGACAGCGGGCCCTCGTACATCCACCGCCCCTCCAGGTCCGGCCCGCCCGTCGGCTTCAGCGGGACCGTCGCCGCGTCCGTGATGCGGTCCTCGGAGTCCACGCGGCCCGAGACCGCCTGCACCTCGACGTCGTCGGTGCCGAGCTCGCCCAGGGCGACGCGCACCCGCAGGACGAGCGTGGTGCCGAGTTCGGCGGTGGCCGTGGCGGTGGCCGTCTCCACGTGGTCGACGCTCACGCCGTGCCAGGCGGCGCGCACCCGGGCCTTCCAGGCGGCGAGTTCACCGGCGGCGGCCGGGGTCATCGAGCGGTGGGCGTGGGAGGCGGGGGTGTAGAGGCGTTCGACGTACTCGCGGACCATGCGGCCTGCCAGCACCTTCGGGCCGAGCAGGGTCAGGGTCTGGCGGACCATCTCGATCCAGCGGTCGGGCAGACCGTGCTGGCCCCGCTCGTAGAAGCGGGGCGCCACCCGCTGTTCGAGGAGGTCGTAGAGGGCGGCCGCCTCGATGTCGTCGCGGCGGTCGGCGTCCGTGCCGGAGCCGTCCGCCGTGGGGATCGACCAGCCGAAGTCCGGCTGGAACCATTCGTCCCACCAACCGTCCAGCACGGAGAGGTTGAGGCAGCCGTTGAGGGCCGCCTTCATACCGGAGGTGCCGCAGGCCTCCAGCGGCCTGAGCGGGTTGTTGAGCCAGATGTCGCAGCCCGGATAGAGCTTCTGCGCCATCGCCATGCCGTAGTCGGGCAGGAACACGATCCGGTGACGCACCCGCGGGTCGTCGGCGAACCGCACCAGCTCCTGGACGAGCCGCTTGCCGCCGTCGTCCGCCGGGTGCGCCTTGCCCGCGACCACGATCTGGAGGGGGTGCTCGGGGTGTAGCAGCAGGTCCATCAGACGGTCGCGGTCACGCAGCATCAGCGTCAGCCGCTTGTACGACGGGACCCGGCGCGCGAAACCGATGGTGAGGACGTCCGGGTCGAGGACGCCGTCGATCCAGCCGAGCTCGGCCGCACCCGCGCCGCGCTGCCGCCAGGAGGCACGCAGCCGTTCCCGCACCTCCACCACCAGCTGCTCGCGCAGTTCCCGGCGCAGCTCCCAGATGTCCTGGTCCGGGATGTCGCCGACCGCGTCCCACCGGTCCGAGCCGCCGACGGTCAGCGCGTCCTCGGCGCGCTGGGCGCCGATCTGGCGGGCGCCGAGCCGGAGGACCTCCGGGGCTACCCAGGTCGGGGCGTGCACGCCGTTCGTCACGGAGGTGATCGGCACCTCCTCGGGGTCGAATCCCGGCCACAGACCGGCGAACATCTCCCGGCTGACCTGGCCGTGCAGCAGCGACACGCCGTTGGCGCGCTGGGCCAGGCGCAGGCCCATCACGGCCATGTTGAAGAGGTTGGGCTCGCCTCCGGGGTAGGTCTCCATGCCGAGCCGCAGGACGCGTTCGACATCGATGTGCGGGAGTTCCGCTTCGGGTCCGAAGTGGCGGGCGACCAGCTCGCGGTCGAAGCGGTCGATGCCGGCCGGGACGGGGGTGTGGGTGGTGAAGACGGTCCCCGCGCGGACCGTCTCCAGGGCCGCGTCGAACTCCAGCCCCCGGTCGCCCAGCTCCGCGATGCGTTCCAGACCGAGGAAGCCCGCGTGGCCCTCGTTGGTGTGGAACACCTCCGGTTCGGGGTGGCCGGTCAGGCGGCAGTACGTGCGTACCGCCCGCACACCTCCTATACCGAGCAGCATCTCCTGGAGCAGCCGGTGCTCGCTGCCGCCGCCGTAGAGCCGGTCGGTCACGCCGCGTTCGCCGAGGTCGTTCTCCTCGACGTCCGAGTCGAGCATCAGCAGCGGTACCCGGCCGACCTGCGCCAGCCAGATCCGGGCGCGCAGGGACCTGCCGCCGGGCAGGGCGAGGGAGACCTGCGCCGCGGTGCCGTCGGCCTCCTTCAGCTGGGCGACCGGCAGCTCGTTGGGGTCGAGGACCGGGTAGTGCTCCTGCTGCCACCCGTCCCGGGAGAGGCTCTGGCGGAAGTAGCCGTGCCGGTAGAGCAGCCCGACCCCGATGAGCGGTACGCCGAGGTCGCTGGCCGCCTTCAGATGGTCGCCGGCGAGGATGCCGAGGCCGCCGGAGTACTGGGGCAGGGCGGCCGTGATGCCGAACTCGGGGGAGAAGTAGGCGACGGCGGCCGGGAGTTCCGCGGCCTGCGTCTGGTACCAGCGGGCGCCGGTCACATAGTCGTTGAGGTCGTCCGTGGCCGCGGTGAGGCGGCGCAGGAAACGGCGGTCGTCGGCCAGCTCCGTGAGCCGCGCGGGCGGCACGCTGCCCAGGAGGCGTACGGGGTCACCGCCGGAGGCGGCCCAGCACTCGGGGTCGACGGACTGGAAGAGGTCGCGGGTCTCCGCGTGCCAGGACCAGCGCAGATTACGGGCCAGGTCGCTGAGCGGCCGGAGGGAGTCGGGGAGAACGGGACGGACGGTGAATCGACGGATCGCCTTCACATTCCACCTCGGCGCAAGTCGCTGTGCGGACGCACGGCGGTGTGCGTCTCGTCGTCGCTCTCGACGGTACCGGCGTTGGTGTCGCCGTCGCTGGGGGCTACGCCCGCAGACCCCCCGTTTCGGCCCGAACAGACGCACCCGGCCGATATGGCCGATTCCACCCCCGTAGGCCTTCTTGTGGTGCTTCACGCGGCACGAAAGGCTGCCAGTGGCGTACCGGCCGGCGCGGGGTGCACCCGGCGCGGCGGCTGCCGTATGCCGAGTCGAGGAGGGGAACTCGGACCATGGCACGGACGCGAACACGGCGTCTGCGCTGGGGGGCGGGCCTGACCGCGGTCACCACGGCCGCGGTGCTTTCGGCCATCACCCTGCCCGCGCACGCCGCACCGGAAGGGCGGATACTCGGCGCCGGACAGCCCGGCTCCGTCAGCGGAAGTTACCTGGTGGCACTGAAGGGGGGAACGAAGGCCCCGTCGGCGGCCGGTAAGGACGTCGCCGAGAAGTACGGGGTGAGAATCAGCCATACCTACGGCACGGTTCTGAACGGTTACGCCATCCGGGCCGACGAAAGACAGGCGAAGCTCCTCGCGGCCGACTCCCGCGTCGCCTCGGTCGTCCAGGACACCCGCGTGACCCTGGACCACACGCAGAAGAACCCGCCGTCCTGGGGCCTGGACCGCGTCGACCAGCCGAACCTGCCGCTGGACAAGAGCTACACCTGGCCGGAGTCGGCGGGGGCCGGGGTGACGGTGTACGTGATCGACACCGGTATCCGGATCACCCACAAGGACTTCGGCGGGCGCGCGAGCTACGGCTGGGACTTCGTCGGCAACGACCGCACGGCCGCGGACGGCAACGGCCACGGCACGCACGTCGCCGGCACCATCGCCGGCACGGGCTACGGCCTCGCCAAGAAGGCCAAGGTGGTCGCCGTACGGGTCCTCGACGACACGGGGGCCGGAACCACGGCCCAGGTCATCGCGGGCATCGACTGGGTCACCCAGCACGCGAAGAAGCCGGCGGTCGCCAACCTCAGCCTGGGCGGCTTCCACAACGCCCAGCTCGACGCGGCCGTACGCACCTCCATCGCCTCCGGCGTCACGTACACGGTCGCGGCGGGCAACGACGGTCTCGCGGCCGCCCTGTACTCGCCCGCGGACGTGAAGGAGGCCGTCACGGTCGGCGCGACCGACAAGAAGGACGCCCGGGCCGCCTTCTCCAACTTCGGCTCGGCCCTCGACCTGTTCGCGCCGGGCGTGTCGATCACGTCGGCGTCCAATGCGAGTGACACCGGCAGGGCGACGTACTCCGGTACGTCGATGGCGGCGCCGCACGCGGCGGGCACGGCCGCGCTCTATCTGGCCGACCATGCGAAGGCCACGCCCGCGCAGGTCGCCAAGGCGCTGGTCGCGCAGGCGGCGAACGGCAAGGTGTCCGGCCGGGGGCTCGGCTCGCCGGACAAAATCCTTCAGGTGCCGCCCTCTTGACGACAGAGTCCGGGACCGGTCCTGGCAGAGTCCCGGGCTCGTGGTGGCAGAGTCCCGGTACCGGCCCCGTTCCTCTCGAACGGGGCCGGTCTTGTGTGCAGACATACGCGTGAGTAGTTAACAAAGTGCCGGATTGCCCACTCGAATAGGGTGGGAAGGCTTCCTCGGTACACCCGTCACCCCTCAGGTACACCCCAGGTACACCACGCAGGTTGACCCCCAGGTGGACCAACGCAGGACCCACCTCCCCACAGCCATCCGCCCACCCACGTTGACGCGGACAGGAGCGGTCATGCCCGCCACGCACCACTCGTCAGCACCCCCGACACCCCGTACCGACGCACCCCCCGTGCGCCCCGCCGACGTCGGTCCGCCGGCCCCGGAGCCATCCTCCGCGGGCGACGCCACCGCCGTCGGGCGCATACCCGTTCTGGACGTCCGGCCGATCGTCCAGCTCGGCCGACGGCCCGCCAAGGCCGTGACCGGCGAGTCGTTCGAGGTCTCGGCCACCGTGTTCCGCGAAGGCCATGACGCCGTCGCCGCCAACGTCGTACTGAAGGATCCCGACGGCCGCCCCGGCCCCTGGACCCCGATGCGCGAACTCGCCCCGGGCACCGACCGCTGGGGAGCCACCGTCACCGCCGGCGCACCCGGCCGCTGGACCTACACCGTCGAGGCGTGGGGCGATCCGGTCACCACCTGGCGGCACCACGCACGCATCAAGATCCCGGCGGGGATCGACACGGGCCTGGTCCTGGAGGAGGGCGCGCGGCTGTACGAGCGGGCGGCCGCCGGAGTGCCGAAGGGCGGCGGGAAACGGTCCGTCCTGCGCGCCGCCGTGGCCGCCCTCCGCGACGAGACCCGTCCGGCCGCGTCCCGGCTGGCGGGGGCGTTGACGCCGGAGGTGGACGAGGTCCTGGCCCGGTATCCGCTGCGGGAACTGCTCACCGCCTCGCAGCCGTTGCCGCTGCT
>NZ_JBEOXO010000045.1:0-53332 GCF_040296605.1 Streptomyces sp. NPDC002088
GACCCCTGCACCGCCCACGGCCAACCATCACGCAGACCACCAAGCGGTGCACGTTTGTCTGTACTTGGCGGAGCACTCAGAGAAGTACGTCGACACCCCCTGCCACCCGCGCTTAGCTTCGCGTTTATCCCTGTGCTCTGCCCGTGGACGGTTGGTTGGGTGAGGTGGGGGACATGGAACGGCCATCGCGGGACTCTCCAGGTAGGTGAAGACCAGGGGAGGGTGCGATGGCCGTCGCTGTCAGTGTGCTCGGGGCGGAGGCAGGCCGCCAGGGCAAGGCCAACCTGATGCGCTTCCGCAGGGGTTGGTACGACTGTCTGTCCCGACGGGCGGATGCGTTGTTCGAGCTGACCGACGCCCTGCTGGCAGCCGGTCCGGTCTTTTCCCTGCCCTATCTGTCGCTGGACGGGCTGCACCATCGTGGTCACGGCAGGCACCTATGCGGACCTGGCCAACGGCCGCGTGGGTGCCGAAGCGGCACGTGCGCTGTTGGCCGGCTCGCTGCCCGGCGCGTCATGCCCGGTCTTCGCGGTGGACGTGAGCGTCTGGGTCCGCAGCGACGCGGAGTGCTCACCCGGGCGCGGCTACTACTACCATCCCTCCAGGCACTCGGCGGGACAGCCGATCGTGGCCGGCTGGGCCTACTCCTGGCTCGTCGGCCTGGAGTTGACGACGAACTCGTGGACCGCTCCGGTCGATGCCCGGCGCCTGGTCCCGGGCGAGAACCCGAGCACGGTCGCCGCCCGCCAGATCCGAGGACTGCTGCGACGACGACCCGGACTGGGCCGGCAGACACCACTGTTCGTGTTCGACGGCGGCTACGACTCCGTCCGCCTGGCCCTCGAACTCACCGCCGTCCCGGCCCAGATCCTCGTCCGGGTCCGGTCCGACCGGTCCTTCTACGCCAACCCACCGGCGCAGCACAGCTGCCGGACGACCGCGCCGCCACGGCGCGAAATTCGCCTGCCCCGACCCCACCCCACCTGGCCGGCCCCGGACACCGTCCACAAGTGCACGGACGAGCAGTACGGCGCAGTGACCGTGCAGATGTGGCACCGCCTGCACGCCAAGACCCAGCAGCACGACGGCCATGGCAGCCGCGGCCCGCGCCCCATCGTCCGCGGCACCCTGGTCCGGCTCACCGTCGACCGGCTGCCCGGCCGGAGCCGGGCACCGAAGACCTTGTGGCTGTGGTGGACAGGGCCACCCGGCCATACCCCCGATCCGGACCTGCTCTGGCGGGCCTACACCCGCCGCTTCGACGTTGAACACACCTTCCGCTTCGCCCGCCAGACTCTGAACTGGACCCTGCCTCGGCCCCGCACGCCCGAGCAGGCTGACCGGTGGACCTGGCTGATCATCGCCGCCTACACCCAACTTCGCCTCGCCCGAACCCTGGTGGCCGACCACCGACTGCCATGGGAGAAACCACTGCCGCCTGCCCGGCTCACACCCGGCCGTGTCCGCCGACGATTTCGTCACGTTCAAGCAGCAGTGGGAACACCAGCCAACCCGCCACAACCCTGCGGACGCTCCGCAGGCCGTCCACAAGGCACCCGTCGAGGCCCCGCACCCCGCCACCCCGCAGTCAAAACAGCCGCAAGACCCGCGACCCACCGCCCTCAGGGATAAAAGCGAAGCTTAGGGCTCCCAACGCAAGTGGGGACTTGACCTGGTCAGCAGTCGGTGTCGCGCACGACGTTGCCGGGGAGCGGGACGCGGTCAGCCGCGCAATCGCACGCGATAAACCCGGCGACGTCGACGATCGCCCCCGGGATACTGGTCGCCCATGGATGAGGTCAAAGTCGTCGTCGCCCATTCCGAGCGTGCGACGCTGCGCGTCGGCGACGTGTTCCTGAAGGTGGATGCCGATCAGGCGCGTATCGACGTCGAGGTCGAGGCGATGGCCCTGGCGCCGGTCCCCACCCCGAAAGTCCTGTGGTGCAAGCCGCCCGTGCTCGCGATCGCCGTGGTCCCAGGGACGGCGCTCGGCCGCCTCGGCGAGCCGTCGACCGCATCGCCAGCGGCGTGGGCCGCGGCGGGCGCCGCGATCCGGAAGTTGCACGACGCGCCGTTGCCGCCCTGGCAAAGCCGGGGCCTCGACGAGTTGGCGGCGGATCTCGACGGCGAGTGTGAGTGGCTCGTGACGAACGGCGTCCTGCCCGCCGACCTGGTCACCCGCAACCGCCAGGTCGCCGAGGCCGCGCTCCGGCCGTGGACTCCGGTGTTCACGCACGGCGACCTGCAGATCGCTCACGTGTTCGTCGACGGCGACGAGATCACGGGCATCATCGACTGGTCCGAGGCGGGCCAGGGCGATGCGCTGTTCGACCTCGCCACCTTGACGCTCGGACACGAGGAGCACCTCGGCAACGTCGTCGCCGGCTATGGCACCGACGTGGACCTCGACGTGATCCGCGCGTGGTGGTCGTTGCGAAGCCTGCTGGTGGTTCGCTGGCTGGTCGAGCATGGCTTCGACCCGACCGCGCCAGGCTGTGAAGTCGACGTGCTGAGATCCTGCCTGTGAGGCTGCGGGCCCGACTGCTGCGAGTGCGTTCTGACACATCCTGCAGGCCATCTCCTGGGGCGCATTGCCTGCCTAGCCGTGGGTCAACTGGTCCAGTCCGCTGCTGAACCGCAGCACCCCCGCAGCCCGCGCAGAGACCCGCTGAGCGGCGTGTGACAGCACGGGCCGGGGCAGCCGGAAGACGGCGGTCGGACGGCCCGTGGTCCTGCCGCCCGGAGTGCTGTCCGGGGTCTTCCCGGCCGGTCGGCCGAGGTACCGGTCCGGTGTGGCGCCGGTCCGGTGTGGCGCCGGTCCGGTGTGGCGCCGGTGCGGTGTGATGCGCAGCTGTTGTCCGCGGCCTCGTCTCTCGTGTGGTCAGGACTGCTCGCGGCAGTCCTCTTCGGTGCACTCGAGAGTGACGAGGGTCTGGTCGACCTGCTGGCTGGTCAGAGGAGGTTCGGGCAGTTCGTGGGCGCCCTCGGTGCGGAAGGCGTCGAGCATCAGGTGGAGGTGGCGGCGCCAGGCTTGGGGGGCGATGGTGCGTGTGGCCTGAATGATCCCGGCCTGGGACCAGATCACGAAGGCGATGTCCTGCGCGGTGACGTCGCCGCGCAGGACGCCCTGTTCCTGGGCGTTGCGCATGATCTGGACGCAGAGCTCCTTGGTGCGTTCGTACATCTCGCGGCCGGCCACGTGAAGGGGCAGCCGTGCCGAGACCAGGTCGTTGAAGGCGCGGTCGCAGCCCTGCAGCTCGCAGAGTTTCTCCAGGTAGCGGCAGAACCCCTCCCAGGCGTCGTCCATGGCCGCGGCTTCTTCCGCGGCGGTGAGCAGTTCCGTGTACTTCGCGTTGAAGAGTGTTTCGACCAGGTCGAGCCGGGTGGGGAAGTGGCGGTAGAGCGTGCCGATCGCGACGCCGGCCTCGCGGGCGATGCCCTCCAGGGACGCCCCGAGGCCCTGCTCGCAGAAGGCCGTGCGGGCGGCGGCCACGATCGCGTCCCTGTTGCGCTGTGCGTCACGGCGCAGGGGTTTCGCCGGTGTCTCCCTCGCGGACGGGGCGTGGTGGTGGCTCATGACTCGAGCGTAACATGAGGCCCCCCTCGAATTCGGCTGTTGTCATGTTTCCGATCGCAATCTCGCCCCTCTGACGTGCTGTGATGAGCCTCACCGCAAACATGAGGCACCCCTCGGGTACGGTGGCAGAGCCGAACATGAGGCACCCCTCCGGATGACCTTGCGGCAAGCCGACTGACCCGGGATTTCCGGATCTCGGTTCACATAGAAGCGGCGGCCGCCAGTTCGGCGAAACCGCGGCAGTCTCGCAAGGGAAATGACCATGAACAGCATGACCAAGCGCGTCTCGATCGCACTCGCCTCCACGGCACTGGCCGGCGGAGCCCTTCTCGGAGCCGGCGGCTCGGCGTCGGCAGCCACGACGTCGGTGCCCGTGCAGCACACGCAGTACGTGTCCGCCACCTCCGCGACCAGCAGCGAGCAAGTCGGCCGCCACACGGACGACGACCGCCGCGACGACCACCGTGGGCAGGACACTGTGCGCTACGTACGGGCTGCGGACCACGAGGGCGAAGCGGCCTCGTGGCACGGTGTCAGCGCCGCCCGCTGGTACGAGGACCAAGTCGAGGAAGCGGCCTCGTGGCACAGTGTCAGCACCGCCCGCTGGTACGAGGACCAAGTCGACGAAGCGGCCTCGTGGCACAGTGTCAGCACCGCCCACTGGTACGAGGACCAGGTCGTGTGGTCCCTGAACCACAGCTGACGCGGTCCGAGCCGCCCCACTCCGGAACGCCGGCGCCTGCCCACACAGCAACACGACCGCACCCCCGGCCGACCAGGATCCCGGATCGCGCGCCCCACGGCGGTCCGCACCCGCATTGAGACGAACGCCGCACGCAAGGCGAAGGCACTCTGGCCCTCAGCGCCCGCCACGCCGACCACGGCCAGGCCCGCACCGACACATGAACCTCGTCGACCGCTTCCCTTGCCGATCGCTTCCCCACACGCCGTGACACCCCGCCGGACCGGGCAGGTCCTCTCCACGCCGGGACAGTCACCCGACGCGAACGCCCAGGGCCCGTCTCCAGTCGTGATCATGTGGTCAGGCGGAGGCTGCGGGGAAGGCGAGAGCGAACCCGCTGCGGTTCCAGCGGGCGAAGGCGGCAGGCACGATGCGCCGGGGATGACGAAGCCCTCTCGGTCAAAGTAGATCGAGCCAGCGACCAGAAGTGGTCACCCCACAGGTACTTACGGATATGGGCTGGGAACTCCTGACGGAGCCGCCGGGCGGAGACGCCCTTGAGGGATCCGACCAGCCGGGACAAGGCGACTTTGGGCGGGTAGTGCACCAGCAGGTGGACGTGGTCCCTCTCCCCGTTGAACTCCGCCAGCTCGGTGTCGAAGTCCGCGCACACGTCACGCATGACCTCCTCGCAGCGCCGAAGGATCTCATCGGTGAACGGGCCGCGCCGGTACTTGGGCGTGAAGACCAAGTGCGCGTGACATGATCACTGCTTGCCCGCCGGTCTTGCGCCGGCCCGTGATGAACACGTGCGCGCCCTCGGCCGCCAGCCGTACGGCATTGGCCAGGCCGATCCCCGAGCCGCCTCCGGTGACGAGAGCGGTCTTCCCCTCAAGCAGTCCCATGCGAACAACCTCCTTCTATTTCCGCATCGATCGATGCGGAATGGGTGTGCTGCGGGCGGTGGCGACCGAACGGAGCGGCAGCGGAGGCCGAGCGGCGTCGACGTCGCCCCACCGGCGGGGCGACGCCCATCGCCGAGATCAACCCGCCGGGCGAACCCGAGCAGAAGGAGCGGCTTCCGCCGCATCCTGGAAATCGGCGATGTCCCCGCCGTACTCCCTCGCCCAGTTCGTCAGGACCTCGATGGGCTCGATGAGGGTCCGGCCGAGGTCGGTGAGGCTGTATTCGACCCGCCGCGGCGCTTCGGCATGGCGGTCGACCAGACCGTACTGCTGGAGCCGGCGCAGCGTCTGGGTGAGGACCTTGCGCGAGACGCCGCCGATGAGGTCGACGAGCTCACCGTGCCTGCGAGGCTTCTGGCTGAGCCCGAAGAGCGCGAGCACGGCCCATTTGTCAGAGATGATCTCGACCGCCAGACGCGTGGGGCAGTCGGCGAGGGAGGCTGCTCCGTCCACATTCTGCATGAAGGTCGAAGGTACCAGGAGGTAACCCACGGCTCCGTAACGTCTTCCTCGAGCAACCAACCAGCACCGGATGCGGAGGAGTCACCATGCCACGAGTCGTTGTGTTCGACGAGTTCGGCGGGCCGGAGGTCATGCACGTCGTCGAGGAGCCCGTCGTCGAGCCCGCAGCCGACGAGGTCCGGGTCAGGATGGAGGCGTTCGCCGTCAACCCGCTCGACCAGATGATGCGTTCCGGCACCTCGCCCGCACCCGTCCCCCTGCCGCACGCTCGCCTCGGTGTCGAAGGAACCGGCGTCCTCGACGCGCTGGGCCCCGAGACCACCGGGCTGAAGATCGGCGATCCGGTCATTCTCACGGCCGTTCCGGACGCGAGCGCCAGGGGCAGCTACGCCGAATACACCACGGTCCCCGCAAGCCGGGTCGTCGCCCGGCCGGCCGGGCTCGGAATCACGGAGGCAGCGGCGATCTGGGTCGGCTACTCCACCGCCTACGGCGCGCTCGTCGAGAAGGCGAGGATCCGACCCGGCGACCACGTCCTCATCACCGCCGCGTCCGGCGCCGTCGGCCGGGCGGCGATGCAGATCGCCCATCAGATCGGTGCCGTGCCCATCGCCGTCACTCGGCACACCGCGAGGAAGGACGAGCTGCTCGCCGCCGGCGCCGCCGCGGTCGTCGCCACCGACCACACGGACATCGCCGAAGCCGTCGACCACCACACCGGCGGGACCGGCGCGGACATCGTCCTCGACCTTGTCATGGGCCCCGGCCAGCAGGATCTCCTGAAGGCGGCCCGCCCCGGCGGAACACTGGTCGCCGCAGGCTTCCTGGACCCGCGGCCCACGCCCTTCCCGGGAGGCCCACCGCTCACGATCTTCAGCTACCGGAGCTTCGAGCACACCCTCGACGCCGTCGTGGTGAAGCGTATGGCGGCCTTCCTGAACGCGGGCGTGCGCCTCGGTGCACTGCGGCCCGCCGTCGACGACAAGGTGTTCTCCCTTGACGACGTCGTCGAGGCACACCGCCACCTCGAGAAGGGGCTGCACGCCGGGAAGAAGATCGTCGTGACGGCCTTCTGAGGCCGTGCCGGCTCAGGACGTGGCGGATACCAGGCCGATCCGGTAGGCGAGGACGACGGCTTGGACGCGGTCGCGCAGGTCGAGTTTGGTCAGGATCCGCGACACATAGGTCTTGACCGTCTCGGGTGTGATGAACATCGCCGCGGCGATCTCCGCGTTCGAGAGTCCCTCGGCGATCAGTTGGAGCGCTTCCAGTTCGCGGACGGTCAGCGCGCTCATGACTTCCTCCCTGGCCGGCCGGGAGGTGTCCGCCGGGCGCAGCCGTTCGGCGAAGTGGCCGATGAGGTGGCGGGTGACGGCCGGTGCGAGCAGTGCCTCGCCCCGGGCGACCGTCCGGATGCCGCCCACCAACTCCGCAGGGGGCGAGTCCTTGAGGAGGAAGCCGCTCGCCCCGGCTCGGAACGCGTCGTAGACGTAGGCGTCGACGTTGAAGGTGGTGACGACCAGTACCTTCGGTGGTGCCACGGCGTCGGGGCCGGCCAGCCGACGGGTCGCCTCGATGCCGTCCAGCAGGGGCATCCGGATGTCCATCACGACCACGTCGGGGCGCAGTTGCTGCGTGGCCTGGACTGCGGCGTGCCCGTTCTCGGCCTCCCCTACGACCTCCAGGTCGGGCTGGGCGGAGAAGATGGTGACATAGCCGGTGCGCACCAATGCCTGGTCGTCGCAGACGAGTACGCGGATCGGCGGCGGCTCATCGCTCACGGGTCACTCCTGCGTGGGCTGGGTGGGGATCACGGCACGGACACGGAACCCGCCGTCGGGCCGGGGTCCGGCCACCAGTTCACCATCGAGCATCCGCACCCGTTCACGCAGCCCCGTCAGGCCTCGTCCGCCACCACGGCCCACCTTTCGGGCAGCGGGTGCGGACGCCGAGGAGGGGCGGATCCTTCGGTGGCCACCTCGATCTCGATGTGCTCGTCACCGTGCTGGACCAGGACCCTCGTCCGCTGCCCGACCGCGTGCTTCATCGCGTTGGTAAGCGCCTCCTGCACCACGCGATACGCGGCCAGTTCCACGTCCACGCTCTGCGCCCGCCACTCGCCCCGCTCGGTGAACTCGACGGGCTGGCCCGACATGCGGGCCTGCGCGACCAGGTCCCCCACCTTTCCCAGGGTGGGTGCCCGGTCCGCGGAGGCGGAGGCGGACTGACCGGTCGCCTCCAGCACGCCGAGCAGGTACCGCAGTTCGGTGAGCGCCCGGCGACCGGTGTCGCTGACAGCTGTCAGACTGTCACCGGCGCGTTCAGGCGCGGACGTGAGCAGGAACTGCGCCGCGTCGGCCTGGACCACCATGGCCGTCACATGGTGGGTCACCACGTCGTGCAGTTCACGCGCGATGCGTGCGCGCTCGGCGGCCGTGGCCACCTCGGCGGCCAGCCGCCGCCGCTCGGCCTCCTCCGCCCGACGCCTGCGTACGCCGCTGCCCACCGCCCAGACCCCGGCCAGAACCAGAGAGAACGCGAGGTAGTCCGGGATCCGCTGCGGTGAGCCGAAGTGGTGCAGGACGACCGCCAGCACGGCGTAGCCCGTGCTCGCCGCGGCGGCGAGAGCGCGGCGGAAGGAGACCTGGTGGGCTCCGGCGGAGTACAGGGCCGCATAGAGCCCGACACTCCCGAACGTCGCCGGACAGCCCAGCGCCTGGTGCACCGCGAAGGCGCAGCCGACGACGGCGAGGCAGGCCGCGGGCCGTCGGGTGCGTACCGTCAGCGGCAGGGTCTGCGCCAGGGTCAGCCCGATGCTCAGCGGGCTTGACGGGTGATCAGGCAGGTCGCCGAGCTGCGCCCCGATCTGCGACAGGGTCGGTACGAAGGCCAGCACGGTGAGAACCAGCGCGAGAACGCCGTCCTTGACGGACTGCTGACGCCCCGTCAACCAATCGAGCGGCCTTCGCAACAGCGGTGGTCTCCGAGACCACCTGAGCATCATCACTTCCGTCTCCGTTCCGTTCCGGTCAGCCGGAGGCGGTGCCGCGCGCAGGGCTCAGCGGGCGACGTGCTGACGGGGCAGCAGAGCGCCCCGCCGGTGGGCGAGGACGAACATCGGGACCGCCAGCGCCACACCGATGAGGACGGTAACGATCGACGCCTCCAGACTGAAACTGCCGCCGGTCAGCAGGCCCGAACCGCTGACGTGCACGGACAGCAGCCCCTTGGCGGTGTTGCCCGAGACCGGGATGCCGAGCAGCTGCTCGGTGGCGTTCCAGGCGAAGTGCAGACCCGCGACGAACCAGATGCTGCGCCGCCACAGGAACGCCGCTGCGAGCAGCGCGCCCGCCTCGAGGGCGATCGCCAGTGCGCTCCACGCGGTGGCACCGGGGTTGGCCAGGTGCGCGGCGCCGAAGAGCAGCGCGGTGATCGCGACAGCCGCACGGCTGCCGAACAGCCGCTCCAGGGCTTGCAGGGCGAGGCCGCGGAACATCAGCTCCTCCGTGACCACCGCGCCCGCCGACACGGCGCCCGCGGACGCCACGACGGAGAAGAAACCGTTTCCGGCCCAGGAGAACGAGTAGCCTCCGAACGCCGTGATCACCAGGGCGGATACGAGGATGAAGCCCAGGCCGATCCCGCCGCCGAGCAAGGCCTCCCGCACGGCCCCGCGCCGGGCGATCTCCGGCATCGGCCGTCGCGCGACGAAGCGCATGACCGCCCAGTAGACAGCCACCGCAACGGCCGCTCCCAGCACCGGCACCGGTCCGGGGCCGGTCGCGGTCGCAGCCGAGACCGCGCCGACGCCGGCGATTCCGATCAGCATCCAGCCGAGCGGAGAGCGGCAGATCCGGCCGACGCGGCCGCCGCTCGGACCGGAGACGCCGCTCGGACCGCAGGCATCGCTCGGACCGGAGACGTCCGCAAGCCGGTCGTGGCCCGCCTCGTGGCGCGTGGTGGATGACGTGTGCATCATGGCCTCCCCTTGGTAGTCGGCTGCTCCGGCGGCGACCCGACGACCACGCTAGGAACACCGCGACATCCGCGATTCACCCCCGAGCGGACGGCGCCGGTAGCTCTCACGGGGGATGCGCTCGGCGGTGCGGTGCCCTCGTCGTGGATCCCCTACCTCTTCCGCATCGATCGATGCGGAAGAGGTAGGTTCCGAGGGTGACTACCAGACAGAGCGGCCCCATCGGCCGGCCCCGGGGATTCGACGCCGAAGAGGCTCTCGAACGCGCCATGCTGTTCTTCTGGGAACACGGCTACGAGGGCGCCAGCCTGGCTGGCCTGACCGAGGCGATGGGCATCTCGACCACCAGCATGTACGCGGCCTTCGGGAACAAGGAGGAGCTGTTCCGAAAGGCCCTGGACCGCTACACCGAGGGCCCGAGCGCATACCTCGCCCGGGCCCTGGAGGAGCCGACTGCCCTCGGCGTGGCCACCGCGGTCCTGGCCGGTACCGTCCGGGCGAGCAGGCCGCGTCGCGCGGTAACGTGCGTGGCGATGTAGCCGGCGAGCGCGTCCAGCTGCCGTGCGACGGCTTAGTCGCCCTTGATGCCGCTGGCGCCGTACTTGCCGAACTCGATGTTCCGCTCAGGCATCGTCTCTTCCGGACCTCGATTGGTGGATCACTGTACGGGCTCGTGAACGCCGATCACCCATCCGCAACTGTCAGGTGAGTCCAACTCGGTTGCTCTGTCGTGAGATTGTCTGGCGCACCGGTTCGGGAACGCCGGGGATCGGCCGCACAGGAGGCCGAGGTATCCGTCGGACATGACGGACGCCGAGTGGGCCGCAGTGCGGGACTCGCTGCCGGTGCCGGGGTGACTGGAGGGCAGGGGCGGCCGGCCGGAGGGCTATGGCCACCGGCAGATGGTCGACGCGGTCCGGTACCTGGTCGCGGGGCGCTGACCTGGCCGGGGAACTCGTTGGCCAGGCCGCGGTAGCCGTCGTCGACCTCGGCCTTCACGCCGGGGGCAGCCGATCGTGCAGTTCACGGACCCAGCCCTTGTCGCGCCAGCGCCGCCAGAACACGTAGACCCGCCCGTCTCCCGCCGACGGTCGCCCTCACGTCGCTCATGGCGCCCGGACTCACAGCGCGCCACCCAACGCGGGGCGAGTTCTGCGACCAACTCGCCCAGATGTTGGCGCGACAGCCCGCAGAAGGCAGGATGGGACATCGCCGCGCGGGCCTGTTTGTTCTTCACACACCAGACAACTCGCGCGGGTGTCTCTATGTCCCCGCACTCACCGACCAAGATCAATCGCAGGTCGGCCCATTAGGGTCGGGGGCATGACGACACCCCTTGCCGGCAGTGCCTTCGACTCGCTCCGCCTCGACGCCGTGCCCGACCAGCAGGCGTTGCGCCGGGCCTACGAACTCCCCAAAGACGCGGCCATGCGCAAGCAGATGACCGAACTCACCGAACAGACCCGGCGGTTGATCGGCTGCTCAACGCTGGTCCTGGTCGCCAGCGCGGATGCTGAGGGCAACTGTGACGTTTCCCCGCGCGGCGGCCCCGCCGGGTTCGTCGCCGTCCTGGACGCACGGACGGTGGCGATACCGGACGCGACAGGCAACAAGCGTCTGGACACCCTGCAGAACGTCGTCGCCACCGGACGGGCCGGGCTGCTGTTCGTCATCCCGGGGCGCACCACGACGCTCAGGGTGAACGGCCGGGCCTGCGTCTCCACCCGCCCGGAGCTGCTGTCGCAGCTGACCGCTGTGGGCAAGCCGCCGGCCAGTGCGCTGGTGCTGGGGATCGAGGAGGTCTACCCGCACTGCCCCAAGTCGCTCCTGCGCAGCGCGGCCTGGAAGCCGGAGCAGTGGCTGCCGGCGGACGCCCAGCCGACCTCGGCCGAGGTGACGCTGGCCCAGCTGCGGATGCCGGAGCTGACGATCGCTGACATCGAGCAGGCGGAGGCGGATTCGCTGAAGTACCGGTACGAGTAACGGGCCGACCAGCGATTGCTGAACCACCAGACCAGCACGCCCCAAGATCAATCGCGGATCAGCCCGTCAGGATCGGCAGGTCGAACCCCCGGCGGCGCAATGTGTAGACGGCTGCGAGGACGAGCGGTCTGATGCCCGGCCCGGAGTACCCGAAGACGCCGCCGAGGCGAAGCTCGCCGGTGACCGAGACGTCGGCACCCGCGATCGAGTCGCTGAGCGTGATCGCGGTGGCCCCGCCGGATTCGGCCGCCCTGGCCCGTACCTCGACGCCCTCGCCCGCGGCCAGCTTGACGGAGATCGGCAGGTCGGTGCACCTCCGGACCGCCGCGGTGTAGGCGTACACGCGGTCTGGCGTGTCGTCCGGTGCGCCGTCCTCGTTCAGGCAGGAGCTGGAAGTTCCAGTGCACGGCAGCCAGTTGCGGCAACCTGCTCGGCGAGCCGACCGAGGGCGTCCGGTCGGTCGGCGTGCATCGAGGCGATCACCGGTAGGTCGTCCGCCGCGAGGGAGCGCAGCGTCTGCAGCCACCGCGTGACCGGCCGTTTCGAATACGTGGTGCTGTTGAACATGCCGATCGGCAACCGGACTATCCGTTCGTCGAGTTGGCGGGGCGGGTCGCGGTGGATCGTCTTGGTGACCACCGCGCCTGCTCCGGCCGCGAGCAGCCGACGGATGTTGCGCTCCTGATCGGTGAGGAGGCCGGATCCCACGACAACGGGGTTCGTCATGGACAAGCCGAGAACATCAACGCTCAGCGGCGTTTGCGGATTGGGCATGGTGGACTATCCCTCGGGTCCGACGGTGACCGGCCGTCGCGGCCGATGCACGGCGCTCAGCACGTTGTCGATACGCCGCACCACAAGCGCACCAGATGGGGCGGGGAACGGCGGTAACAGCGACGGCGCCCGCCGAGGCCGCGAAGCGGCCGTTCATCCAGCTCAGGGATCGAATCGGCGCTGTCTCCCCTCAGCTTCCCAAGCTGAGAGTCCGACCACTTCTACGGCTGGCAGAGTTGGCACGAGCACGGCTGACACACACACCTCACAAGACCCCGGCTGACCACGAAACACACTCCGAGATAGGCTCGCGATCTTGGCATGGATCTGCCATCCACCATTGGGGGGTTTGTGGGGATTTCCGTTCTTATTTCCGTACCGCGCAGAGCGACGAGCGTAGCGTTCGCGGCCGTGCTGCTCGTGGGGGGACCCATTGCCTGCGGAGGCGGCGCCAAGAGCGATTCCGCGGTTGACGACCCGCCCAAGGTGGCTCCCGCGGCGGCTGTAGCGAAGGCAGCGAAGAACTCCGAGGACATCACATCGCTCCACTATCGGATCAGCGGGACCGTGCCGGCGAAGGGCCGACTGAAGGCCGAGGCCTCCATGACCACAAAACCGCTGGCCATGAGCATGAAGATCACCGCTGCAGCCTCTCAGGGCGGGGACGGCCAACTGGAGATCCGCTTCGTCGACGAGGTCATGTACGCCGCAGGCAGCGCGGTCCACTCCGACAAGCTGAACGGCAAGCACTGGCTCAGCGCTGCGCCGGCCGTATGGGGACGCAGCGGAGGGGACAACCAGTCCTACGGCGTACTGCCCAGTCAGCTGCAGGCAAGCCCAATTGCGCAGCCCACGCTTCTGACCGGGTCCAAGGACCTGCGGCTGATCGGGACCGAGACGGTCGACGGCGCCAGGACCACGCACTACAAGGGGACGGTCAACAGCGACGGCCTGATTCGAGAGCGCCTCGATCAGTTCATGCAGCTGGAAATCTCCGACCCGCTCCCCATGGACCTGTGGACAGACGGCGACGACCGCACCAAACAGTTCCGTATGCGGGCCGAACACAACGACATGCTTGCCGGCACTGGAGACGGGCCGCTGGATCTGACCATCACCTTCCTCGACATCAATCAGCCCACGACCATCAAAGCCCCACCAGCCAAGGACACCGCCCCACTCGCGGACGACACGCAGGAAGGCTGAGCGTCACCGGGGCACCCCATTGCGCGGGGAGATGCTCTCCAGCGGGCTGTGCGACTACGCCGTGCAGTGCGAAACGGAACGGGTACTGATGGCGATGTCCCGGTCCGCCCCGGCTCGCCGCACGAAGCCGCGGCCTTGGGCGACGAGGCGAGGCTCGAACTGCTCGACGACGGCTGGGTCAGCGTGCGGGCCGCGTGGGCCAGGCTCGCCACCACGGGAAAGATCCTGGCCGACGAAATGGCCGCAGCTGTCGAGCGAACGGCAGGCCGTGCCGCTCGTCTCAAGGCGCTCCCCGAACTGCCTTCCGATGCCTCCTACCACGCGGCCAGGTCGGCAGTGGCGCAGACGCTGAGCCGGTTGGCGGCCGATTACCAGCAGTACTCGACGGACGGCAAGAGCTGACAGCGACCGCCCCCTCACGTGACGCAACGTCACCTTCTGATGAAATCCCGGACTCGGTGTGGACCCGGGCACCTGGGCATCGCTCATCTCCTCCTCTACTTCGCCGGTGGAGTCGAACTTCAAGCTCTCGCCGTAACCCGGCGGCATGTAGCCGTTCTGGTGGTTCCAGCTCGCCGCGATCTCCGGGTGGTCGGCGAAGTACGCGGCCCAGACATCGCTGAAGCGCTCGGTGCCCCGGTCGCGGACGTGGCAGCACACAGTGTTGTGACCAGGGCGCCTCATGCACGTGTGCGGCGGGTGGTCGCGGCCGAGGTCCTCGCCGCAGTAGCGGTGCTCGGTGGTCACTGGGGGCTCCTAGGCGGGATGGGGCGGCCGCGCCCGATGGGGTCGGGCGCGGCCACTGGGATGGGGTGGGTCAGTAGGTCCAGCGCCAGTCGCCGGAGCTGTAGCGGCAGGTGATCGACGTACCGGCGGCGTTGGTGGTGGAGGCGCCGTGGTCGCTGTTGCGGCAGTACTGTCCGGCGCTGTAGCAGTTGCCCGCGTTGGACTTGATCGAGCAGACGCCCGTGCTGGTACCACTGTTGCTGCTAGACGAGCCGCTGCTGGTCCCGCTGGCGGCGCGCACGGTCTTGGTGACGGTGACGGTCGGGGCGGGCTTGGGCTTGGCGGTCTTGGTGACCGTGGCGGTCGGCTCCGGCGTGACGGTCGCGGTCGCCGTGGCGGTCGTGGTGACTCTCACCGTCGGGGCCGGGGCGGGCGAGGCGGAGGCGCTGTCCTGGCCGTTGGCGCCGATGCCCGAGCCGATACCGAGGAGCAGCACAGCTCCGGCCCACACGCGCTTGCGCTTGTACAGCTTGCGAGAGTCGGCGGGGCCCGAGCCGGGTGCCGGGGTGTACGGGTTGGTCATGATCCCCCCTGGGATGCGTACATGGTGTGGGTGAAACTAGGGCCGTCAGCAGGACTCGGTGAGCTTGACCGCGTACATGGTCACGGTGATCCCCAGGGCGTGACTGCCGGACGCGGGCTCCTGGGAGCAGACCTTCCAGTTGCTGTCGAGGACCTGGAAACGGTCTTGGCCGGAGGCGTCCTTGTCGCGCAGGTTGTAGAACCCGGCGGCCTGCGCGGTGTCCTGGGCGTCCTGCAGGACCATGCCGGTGAAGTCCGGCAGATCACCGGTCTCAACGGCGGGCTCGGCGTCGATGGAGTCCTCCTCCTGGGCCGCCTGGGTCTCCTGCGGGGCCTCGGCGGACTGGGTGACGGTGACCGTCGGCGTCGGGGCGGCCTCGTTGCTGTCGGCGCTCGGCTGCTCCTTAGTGCCGTTGGCGACGGCGCCGATGACGGTGAGGACGACAACGCCGACCCAGAAGCCCTTGCGCTTGTAGATCGGGACTCTGGCGGGCTGCTTCGGCTGCGGGGCGTTGAACGGGCTGGACATGATCCCCCCTAGGGATACGGGTTGTGGTGGTCCGTCAGGTGACGGCAGGTGGTGTCTGGCGGGCTGGTCAATAGCTGTACCCCCCACAGGTTCGTGCGTGGCGTGATCATATGTGGTTGATCAGTGAAGGAGAAGTGAGGGTCGAGTGACGGCCCCCGCTCTGACCTGCGGGTTAGAACTTGCCGTTGGACAGCGTCTCGGCGCCCTTGTCGTACACGGTCAGCAAGCCGTTCTCATTCGAATTGCCCCGGCTCTTCTGCCAGTCGGCGCACGCGGAGGCCATCAAACGGCGCCTGCGGCTGATCCATCTGTCCACCGGCGCCCGCATGGACCTCATCGAATCCCACGTCGCCTCCTGGTACACCCCCGGGACATGCGCCGTACCTTCCGGGTCGAGACAAGGTGGCACTCCGATTGAGGTGCCCCGAGGTTTCCGGACAGGGATCCATCAGGATCGCTGTCCGGAAACCTCGGGGCACCTCACCCACCGGTGTAGCCGCCGAGCAGGCGGCCGGGGCTCGTTCCGCACCCGCCAACGCCAACTTGAGTCCCCCTCGCCTTCGGGTGGGCCGAGGGACATTCGGCTGAGGTGAGGAGAACTCGGCAACCTTGAAGATGCATCATCGCCCGGCACTCCTCCACCATCGGGGAGAAGCCCCACGGGCCTATGCGGTGCAGCAGGTACTCAGGAATTCACGGGATGTCACGCAATAGGGGCCCGACTTCACTCCCTGACGTCCTGACCGTAGTGGGCGCGTGCGGCGTGGACGGACTGCTGGAGCGCGGCCACGAGGTGCGCCCCGCGACGTCGCCGTGGCGTACGGCGAGAACGCCGACACTTGCCTGGTGCGCTGCTGGCTGGCCCGGCAGGAGGCCGCCGGGCTCACCGCGGGGCCCGGCCTTCTTGCCCGTCGACCAGAAGGGCCGCCTCGGGAAACAGCGGCTCGGACCGGACGGCTGCCGCCTCGCCATCACCCGGGCCGCCGAGCGCGCGGGCCTGGACGTAAAGCTCACCGGGCACTCCGCACGCCGCGGTCTGGTCACCACCGGCCGGAAGCGCGGCAAGCGCACCGAGAAGCTCCGCATACAGGGCGGTTGGGCCGCAAACAGCACGGTCTTTTTCCAGGAACCGTGATCTGCCCGCACTTGCCGTGGCAGACGTCCCGGCGAGCTTGTGACGGAACTCCTGCACCGTGAGCTGCCGGTTCATCAGAAGCCGGGGGCGGAGCCGGTGAAGAACCACAAGGCGGCTGTGTACCACATCAGTGCGATGGCGGCGACCAGGGCGCCGCCGGCGGCTGGAAGCGCCCAACCGGGCAGTCGGCGGCTGTGTACCACCAGGACCTTGGCGACGAACGCGCCGTACAGGACGCAGCCCGTGATGGAGTGCACCGCTACTCGGCTGGTCGTGAAATCAACTCCGTAGGCGGTGATGCAGTGGTAGGAGATGGGCAGCGAGAGCAGAAAGGCAAGGAGGCCGATGAGCCGGTGTGTGGGGTGCACCCGGTGCGGCGCGGCCCCCGCTCCCGGTAGGCGCCGGTACATCCACAGCCCGAGCAGCAGTTGGACGACCGCGAGTGCCATCAGAGCGCTACCCAGGCGCGCCTTGAGATCGTAGACGCCGAGGCCGTGCTGCCCGAACAGGCCGCTGGTGTAGTCGGGTGTGTGCGTGCGGCCGAACGCGTACATCCCCACCGCGACCGCGATCGGCAGCAAAGCTGCCAAAAAGCCCGCCACCGTTCGTGCGGGACGCCGCATCCGCGCGCCCGTGTGCCCGGTCATCAGTCCCCAATCAATCGGGTTCGCCTTGCTGCCGGGCGCGCTTACGACGTACCACTGTGGCGCCGGACGCGCTGGTTTCCTCGCCGTTGGTGTCACCGGCCGTCGTGGCACCCGCGAAGCAGTGCAGCGGGTGCCCGGTGTAGGTCACTTGATTGATGCCGTTGGAGCGTTTCGAGATGCTGATCAGGTTGCTCCTGGCGAACGGGGCCGCCTTGGGCGTGCCGGAGGTGAGCGGCGGCGGCCAGGCAAACGCGCATGCTCCGCCGACGGTCGGCGTAGTCGACTTGGCGGCCTCGGGGAGGTAGAGCGTCCGCCCCTTGGCGTCATCCAGGACGGGGCCGAGCTCGCTGAAGTGCACCGTGGCCGTACCAGTGGCGGCGGCCGCGCTGCCGGGTGCGGCCGAGCCGATGTATACGGGGATGCCCGCCGGCAACGCTCCAGATGTGGGCCTGGCACAGGCGGACGAGATCGTCCGGCTGGGACAGCCGCTTGCAGCAGCAAGCGGCATGGCGGAAACCGCCGGCACTGTCACCGCGGCGATTCCTTTCACGAGCGCTCCATGGTGTCGAACGGCGCATCCAGGCAGCCGCGGGAAACGACCCCAGCGGACCTCTTCTCCCAGTTGGCCCCGGGGGCTCGGGTCCTGTCCACTCCAACTGGTCCGCCTGGGCAGTCGCTGCTCCATTGGTGAGGTCCCCGTTTAGAAGCTGTTGTCTTTCCGGGCTTGAGGGCTGCGTTTCCGCTGGTCGGGCGTAGGGTCGGCGGTCACGTGGGAGTCGTGGCCTGTCGTGCTGTCGCTCCCCGGGAGGTCGTGGATGCCGTCGGTGGTCGGGCTGTTGGAACAGCGTGAGCTGGGCGCTCGCCGTCGCGTGGACGAGCTGCGTGAGGAGGCCGACCGTATCCAGGCCGGGTTGGCCGCGGCCGAGCAGGAATGGCAGGAGTGGGTGATCGCACGCAGACGGGTCGATACGGTGCTGGCTCCGGACGGCGGCGACACTGCCGGCACGAAGATCACCTGGATGTGCGGGATACGGACACGCCCTCGGCGCCCCGGGACGCGGTGAAGCCGACGTCACAGGTGCCCATGTGGCGTGAGGGACTGACATGGTCGGTGCTGTCGTTGGACTACCAGCGCATTCTCACGGCGCTCGCGGACCGGGCCCGGCTCCATCAAGGGCCGCTGACTGCCAGGAGATGGCCCCGGCGTTCGGCATGGACGTGGTGCCGACGCGGGTGGAGGCGCTGCGGTCGAAGGCGAAACGCCTGGTCGCGCGCGGCTGGCTGGCCGAGCAGCAGCCGGGCCGGGCCCGAGACCATGGCCAGCGCGCCGGGCGAGGCCGCTGGCCGACCATCAGCCGGGAACGCGGACGCGAACAGCGCGTCATCGAAGACCTGTCCCAGATTGTCGCGCAGCCGTATCGCCAGCGAGCCCTTCGGGAAGGCTCTGCGGGCCACCCGCCGGGTCAACTCCGAGAACTCTCCACCCGACCACGACTCCAACGACGCTGGAACATCACCGCCAACGAATCCGATCCTCCACCCCACCATCCCGCTTCCGCACCGGATACGAGGGCAGATTTGTGAGATCAGCAACGGGTCCTGAGGCGTGAGGGTTCCCGTCAGAACTTGCCCATGTGCTCCACAGTGCGATGCCCCAGCTGCTGGCTGAACGTCGTACAGAAGCCGACGGAGAGTGGCGGCCAGCCCCAGAAGTCGAAGGCGAGGGCACCCACCGCGAAATTGGACTCCCATTGCCACTCTGTGACCGAGACCGAGGCACCGCAGGCGGCGCAGGGGGCACTGCCCTCACCCGTTTCCTTCCAGGCGGCGATGCCGTCCTTGAACGGCTGCCAGACCTCCTCGTCCGCCTCGAACTCCTCGGGATAGTTGATGATCACGGTCTTGATTTCGCACCGCGGGCAGACGGCGTACTCCGCATCGTCCGCTCCCTGACCGCCCACGTGGTAGTCGCGCCCAACGACGACGGCCACCGGGCCCGGCAGCCAGTCCGGGTCCGATGAGTCGGCAACGGCCCGCGCCCAGTTAGGACCTGGCACATAGCCCTCGTCCACGGTCAGGCTGTACACCCCGTCGCTGGACACCTCACGCGTGATCAGGCCCTCAGTGACCATCCAGGCGACCATCCGCTCCGCGAGCGGCCCGGCCTCCTCGCCGGTCACCTCGACGTCGACGATCCGTTCAAAGAAGTCACCCATCGTCTCCCCCTCCTATCGATCAGTCCCGGATACTGTGTCACCACGCTCTGACACCAGCCCGGGCATCGGTGAGGGAATCAGGGGCGGGAGGTGCTCGCAGCTCCTGACCCCGCGACCGCCATTCCGTCACCTCACGAGCCGCATTTCGTCGGTAGCCCCACGCAGGCCTACGGCGTGGCCGCCGTCCTCGCCCTGGCCGCGGCCGCCGTCCTGCTGCTTCTGGTCGTCCGTCCCCGCCTGCGCGGCGACGACCACGCGTCGTTCCCGTACTGGGTCCGCCTGGACGACACCGCCATCCGCGCCTGCATGCAAGGCGACACCCGCCCGCCCGCATCCGCGTGCTGTCCCTGATCACCGTCAGCAAGTACCGCCAGCTGCGGCGCGCTGTCGACCTGAGCCTGGCCGCCCTGGCCCTGCTCCTCCGCGCCGCCATCGGCGCCCTGGTCTGACGGGCCCCCGTCCCGCCCCGCACCGCGTCGTCACCTGACGCGGTGCGGCGCCGGGCAGAGGACCGGCCAGCCCGGCACCACCCATCCCAGCGCCGCCCACCCGCGACCCTGCCCATCTCGCTGGAGGACTCAAGACCGCGGTCCCACTTCCGCTCGACGCCCACACGCGCCTGGAACGCCTTTTCGCGCTGGTGCCGCACGAGAGCGACGACGAAAGCGCGAGACCGCTGAAGTGACCGCCGCGCACCACCTGTTCACGGCGTACGCCGACACCCTGCACCTGGCCGTGGAGTCGTACCGCTGACACACCTCCATGGACCCTGCCACGTCGCAGGCATACCACCTCGTCAGCTACCCGGGACTGACGTCCCGGGCTTGCTGCTCGGGTCGTCGATGGCCGACGGACCCCATGGCCGAGACGTTCGAGGCCCAGCGCGACCGGCTGCGCGCGGTCGCCCATCGCATGCTCGGGTCGCACGCCGACGCCGAGGACGTGGTCCAGGAGGCCTGACTGCGGCTCTCCCACCGGGACACGGCGACCATCCACAACCTCGCCGGCTGGCTGACCACGATGGTCGGCCGGATCAGCCTCGATGTCCTGCGATCGCGCCAGGCCCGCCCCGAGGCGTCCTACGACGACGGTCTCTCCGAGCTCGTGGTGACGCTCGACGACAATCCTGCTCCCGAAGAGGACGCGGTGCTCGCCAACTCGGTCGGGCTCGCGCTCCTCGTCGTCCCGGAGTCGCTCGAACCGAGCGAGCGGCTGGCGTTCGTACTGCACGACCTGTTCGCGGTGCCGTTCGACGAGATCGGCCAGATCCTCGGCAAGTCCACCGCCGCCACCAAGATGCTCGCCAGCCTCGCCCGCAGGAAGGTGCAGACGATTGAGCGACCGACCGGCGTCGGACGGGAGCAGCGAGAGGTGGTCCAGGCCTTCCTGGCAGCGGCTCGCCGCGGCGACTTCGAGGAGTTGCTGCGGATACTCGACCCCGAGGTGAAACTGACCGTCGACACCCCGTCCGGCGTGGTCGTCACCCTCGGCGCCACCCAGGTCGCAGCCGGCGCACAACTGTCCGCCAGCGCAGCCACGCAGGGGCGGCCGGTGCCCGTCAACGGCCTCCCGGCGATCATTTCCTGGCGCGAGCACGGCACCCCGCTCCCGGTCCTCGCGTTCACCGTCGTCGACGGCTGGATCACCGACATCACGGTCGTGATCGACCCGGCCAAGCTCGCGCTGATGGACCTGCCACCCCGCCGGCCTGCCCCGGCACGTGCAGCATCCAGTCGGAATCGGACCTGTGGCAAGCCGTTGGGTTCGTGGTCCCTCGTCGCTGCCATACAAGCCCCCTACTCGCTCGGCGTGTAGGCCAAGCAGTTTCGCGACCGGGCACGGCGGCGGCACATCACCCCACGGCCCGAAACGGGCGGCTGGTGTGTACGCATGACCTAAAGTGGATCAAACCCGCTGAATCAATCGAGGTCCGCTTCGGTACCTCCCGGGCCGGGGGCCGTCGACGAGCTTCGAGGGGCAGGGCGGCGAGGAGATAGCCAGCAGGCAGGCTGGCTGGCTGGCTGCGCCGCCAGTGGTGCTCCTCTGCCAGAGCGCGTCGGCGGGTCCACCACGTCAGCCGCATTCCCCCCGTGGCGACCGATGAATTCCGGGGCCCGGTGGGGTCTACCTCTGCACAAGCGAAAGCTGCGCACGAGCTCTGTGAGGGGACCATGACCACCTACGCACTACCACCCGTCGTCGACGCCGCAACGTGGGAACGCCAACTCGAGGCTCTGCGTACCCGGGAGAAGGCCGCGACGCGGGAACTTGACGCCATCGCCGCCGAGCGTCGTCGCCTGCCGATGGTCGAGATGCCCGACTACACCCTGGAAGGCGAGGACGGCCCCGTTCGGCTGGCGGACGTCTTCGAAGGCAAGAGGCAACTGATCGTCTACAACCACATGTGGTTCGCCGGCAAGGAATGGCAGTGCCCGGGCTGCACGGGGTTCACCTCGCAATACACCCGCCTGGCGTTCCTGGACAACTACGATGCGCGATTCGTCATCGTCACCCAGGGCCCGATCAAAGACGCACTCGCCTACAAGCAGCGGGTCGGCAACCAGATGACGTGGTACTCGACTGCCAACAGCTCGTTCGGCGCCGATGTCGGCGCACCGCCCGACGGAGGATTCGCGGTCAACGTATTCCTGCGCGACGGCGACACCGTCTACCGCACCTGGCACACCAACGGCCGGGGCACCGAGCAGCTCAGTCACACCTTCGCGCTGATCGACGTCCTGCCGTACGGACGGCAGGAGGAATGGCAGGACTCACCCGAGGGCTGGCCTCAGTCACCCACATACAGCCGGTGGGCAGCGTCCGAAGACATCGCTGCGCTCTATGGCCCGGGCTCTGGCGACGCCTGAACGACCTGCATCACGGTCGAGTCGAATCGGGCGCGGCAGCTGCCGGCGAGCGTGGCAGCACTACGACCTGGGGCACGGCTTGTGCACCTACTCGTTCTTCGAGCAGTGGCCGCACCGCATGGCCTGCGCGCGCTGCGACTTCTGTACGCCCAAGGACTCCAGCAGAGGCCAACTTCTGGAAGCGAAGGACAATCTCCAACGCATGCTCGCCACGATCTCTGCTCGTTCCTTGCGCCTACTCGCCGTCCGCATCGGCCGCGGGCGATGGCGTCGTGCTGTCCGCGACGCGACGGGCACGGATGATGCCCCATCCCACCAGCGCCGCAGCCAAGACCGTGAGCGCGAGGCCAGCCCAGGTGACCGCCTCGCGGAACTTCGTGGTCTGGTAAGTGCTCCAGCTCGACGTGGCGATATCACCAGTGAAGAGCGCTGCGAGGATGGTCCCGCTGACAGCGATGCCGATTCCGGTGGTGACTTCGCTGACGGTGTCCACTAGCGCCGCTCCGATGGTGGTGCGGTTGGTCGGGAGGCCACGCATCACGTTGGTCCCGGCGACGACACCTACGACGCGCATACCGGCGGCGACGAGCACGAGCGCGAGGGCGACCCACACGTACCCGAAACGGCCCAGCAGCCCGTAGACGGCGAGCCCGCACACGACAGCTCCGGCGCTGAGCCAGGCGGCCTTGTCGAGACCGACGCGCGTGACCAGTGGACCGATGAGAGCACCGCCAGCGATGAGTACGACGACCTGCGGCAACATTCCCATAGCCGCTTGGGCGGGCGTCCAGCCCCAATCGAGCTGGAGCTGCAGGGTTACGAGGTAGCCGAGGCCGGCGGTCGCAAGGCCTGCGGCGGCCTTGAATGCCAGGCCGCTCGACACGAGTGGGCGAGCGACGAGTTTGAGGTCGAGCAGCGGATAGCGGGCAGAACGCTCGCGGACGACGAACAGCACTGCCATCACGATGGCCGCTGCCGTGGACAGCCACGGGAGTGGCGATGCGGTGCCCGCGTCGACGAACAGCGTCGGTGCGACCAGCGCGAGCACGATCGTGGCCGTGCCGAGCAGGGCACCCGTGCCATCGATCGGGTCGCGGTGCAGCTCGTCCACCCTGTCAGCGGGGATGCCGCGTCGAATGCCGGTGAACGCGAGTGCGGCGATCGGCACGTTCACCAGCAGCAGCACCTGCCACGGAGCGAACGCGAGCACGAAGCCACCTACCGTGGGCCCGATCGCGAGTCCGACCAGGCCCACGGTCGAGATCAGCGTCGTCGCACGGACGCGGAGCCCGTCTTCGTCGAACAGGCGGAACGCCAAGGCGAGAGAGCCTGGCGTCGTCATCGCGGCCGCGACGCCCATCGCCGCGCGGATCGCGATGAGCTGCTCCGCCGTGGTGACGAACGCGGTTGCCAGACTTGCCACACCCAGCAGCACCAGCCCGACCAGCATGACCTTGCGGCGGCCAACCCGGTCAGCCAGCGCGCCGAGGGCCAGCATCAGCCCGCCGAACACGACGGCATACACGCCCGTGACCCACTGCAGCACAGTCGTCGACGCCGACAGCTCCCGGCCGATGGTCGGCAATGCGACGTTGAGGATCGAGTTGTCGAGCATCTCGAACAGAAACACCGCTGACAGCCCTGCGAGGGCTACCCCCGCTTCACGGAGGGAGCGGGGCGAACGAGAGGCTTCGGTGGGAGCGCCGACTTTCTCGACAGCTCCATTACGAGGGACATTCACTGCGCACTCCTTCGATGTGAAGAAGTGGCGGCCCGTCCGATACCGCGTATGCGCGCGTGGCCCCTACTCCATCAACCGGCGTCGATGCCCAGCAGTGAACACACGTTTCTACTTCCAGTGCTCTGACACTACACCCGGCCCGGAGATCACGTCGCGGCGCTCCGCCGCTACAGAGCCTCGCTCAACGCCCGAACCCGACCTGGCCGATGCCACCGCGGCCAAGAACGAGCATCGCTGCGATGGGGAAGCCGACGCTGATGGCGCCGAGTTCGACGGACCGGGTGGCCTCCCCGGCGGGGAAGGCCCACACCACGGGCGGCGACTCAATGCCGACGAGCGGGCCGTTCGGGCAGAAGTCGCAGGCCGCTCCCTCGTTCTCCATGTTCATCGGCTCGGCGGTGGCGAGATCGGTCCGCGGAGCCGGGATGTCGGCAAGGGGGGCCGCCGCCCGGCCGTCACGGCCGCGAGGGCCGCCGCTGTGCGCGCCGCGTGCCTGGGCGGCCAGTCCATCGCCGGTCTGGGCCGCGAACACCGCGTCAGCCGCGGCGCCATCCGCACGCCGTCGCCGACCTCATGCCCGAGCACAACGCTGACCACCAGGACGCCTCGGCCCCAGAACCGCAACCGCGTCAACACCCTCGGCGAGTCCGGATCCCCTCAAACCTACTGGCGGGTTACTTGTTCCCTGGTGTCTGGGCCAGGACTCCGGGGCCGAAACTGTGCGCGCTGAGCTGAGCGTCACCCCGCGGCGTCGCACGGGACCCCCTGTTTCTGGTATCGGTAATCCTTGCCCTGCTGGTACGCCCCGCACGCCACCACCGCCTCCGGCTGGTCCGCCACCTGCCGGAGCAGGACCAGGGTCTTGTCGACGGGCGGGGCGTTGACGGCCGGGCCGTAGGAGACATACCCGGTGGCCCCGTCGAAGGTGATGCCGTACTGGAGCGCCTGGAGCACGTTCGTCCGGCTGACGGAAGGGTCAGCCTGATAGGCGTTGATCACCGCCTGGGACAGGACGTGGAAGGCGTCGTACGAGACCGCCGAGTGGCCGTCCTGCCGCCAGGGATCGGTGCCCTTGGCGGTCTCCTCGACCAGGTCGATGTACTCCGTCACGAACTGTTCGGTCTTCTTGCTGGCCCGCTTGTCCGTGGACGGGAGCCGGTGCGCGGAGTAGTAGAGGCGCAGCCAGTCCTTGTTCGCGAAGACGCCGGTCTGTGCCACGTTGGTGAGTTCGTTGCCGCCGAGGATCGTGATGTCGTGGTCGGTGCAGGTGCCCGCCCGATGCATGGCGTTGACGAACGCGCTGAAGTCCTTGGCCCGGGCCGACCAGTACACGACCGAGTCGGGCTGCTCCCCCAGCGCCTTGCAGATCTGCCGGGTCAGTGTGTAGGCGCTGGACGTCTGGCCTGCGGCGGGCGGTCCGTCCCCGTACTGCCCCTTCTGGTTGTAGTCGAACACCGCCTCGGTGCCGGGGAAGTCATCGATGAACTTGCCGGCCAGGCTGCGGCTGTAGAGATCGGCGGAGCTCTCGATCACGATGGCGTGCCGCGCGGGAGTGCACTGGGTCTCGGAGCCATGGCGGGTCACGATGTTCTCCCGGCTCGCGAACGAGGCCTCGATGGCGGCCTCCGTCGAGTTGCTCGGGGTGAACGGCCAGTAGCTGGTGCGGGCGGCGTCCTGCATTTCGTCGGCGGTCGCGGTGGTGCCGATGACCGGGATCCCGGCCCGGTCGAGCACCCGGAGCGCGGCCTGGGTCGACTCGCGGCTCTGCGCGAATCCGAGGACACCGACGACTCTCTTGTACGCGGGCTGCTTGGCTTCGCCACGGACTTCGCCGACCAGCTTCTCGGCCTCGGCCTCGGCGTTGGCGAACGACTCACCGGTGGTGCGGACGTCGACGAGCAGCGGCACCAGGGAAGGGTCGTTGGAGGCGTCGGCGTTCAGGTCCTGCTGCCACAGTGCGATGCCGCGCAGCTCGGGGATGAGGCCGTCGTAACGGATCGCGTCCTCGTCGGCGGGCGGATCGGAGACGAAGGCGACGACGGTCCTTACGGTCCTGCGCTGCGCGTAGCTCGCCATGACGCGCGCGTTCTGCTTGTCGATCCGGTCCCTGGCCGCCTGGTACCACTCCGTGGCGTGCACGGTGACCCTGGCGCCCGCGTCCTCGGCCACGGTCCGGGTGCCGCCGACGCACTCGTAGGAGACGTCCGGACCATCGATGATCTTCCACGCGCCGACGCCGAGCAGGATCGAGAACAGGCTGACACCGGTCACCGCCGTGGTGGCCACGGTGCGTCCGCCGATCCGGAACATCCGTGGAAGGCAGTGCCGTACGACGATTCCGTCCCGTTCGAACGGCTCATCGCGCAGCTTCACCAGGGCCGGGCCGGTGGGCGGCTGCGACTGCTGGAGCAACCGGCCCGCCTGCCCGAAGCCGATTGCCGTCGGGTCGCCCAGGGCGGTGAGCAACCGCGGCGAGGGCCGGCCGACCGCGACGACGAGCGGACCGGGCCGGCTCGCGGTGTGGCCGCGCTCCTCGTGGAAGGCGCGCAGGAACCGCTCGACGGCCGCCGCGCCCGGTGTGCCGTCCCGGGGTATCGGAACCAGCAGCAGGGGCCGGGCGGTACGGCGCCGCCGCCGGGGCCGGCGATGGCCGACCGGGGGGTCGGCGAGATCTTCGAGCAGCGCCCGGGTCAGCAGCTTTTCGAGGGCGAACAGGGATTCCTGGTGCCGTGCGTGGTCCTCGGGCAGGGCCAGCCGGGGCAGCTGCCGGTCCGCGACTTCGTCCATGACCTCGAACACGGTCTCGGAGCCTTCGGCCATTCCCAGCGCCTCGCCCAGCCACCCCTGGCGCCTGCGGCGCGCAAGGCGTCCGGGGCGCATCAGCCTGCGGGTCTTGCGCAGCTCCCAGTGCCGGCATGGGAGGGTACGGGTGATCCCGTGCCAGAGGGAGCCGAGCAGCCAGCCGCGCAACCCGCCGACCGGGGGAGCGTCGCCGCCGCCGAACGCCCAGAGGAAGACCTGCGGGCCTCCCTCGTGACGCTGCCGTCGGTTGAGACGCAGCTGCTCGTAGGCGTGGTCGCGCAGCGTGTGGGAGCCGGGTGCGGTGGCCCCCTGGCCGAGGGCGCGTATGTACGAGACGGAGTCCGACAGCGGCCAGAAGCCCGGAAGCCGGTCCGGCGTCATATTCCTGGGCAGGCCGAAGAAGAGACCCCGCGCGGCGGTGCCGCTGAGCAGGTCACTGTCCTTCGAGGCCGTGACGAGGGCGTGCGGAACCGTCTGCCGGTCCTGGTCGTTCCGCGAGGCCCGCTCCAGCGCGTCGACGACGCGGCGCACCCGGGCGTCGTACTCCGCCCCGCCGTCTCCGACGTCGAGGACGACGAGGGGCGGAGTGTAGGCCAGCGATTCCCGTTCAGCAGGCGCCAAGGCCTGCCGGAACATCCGTACGAAGTCGTCGGCTCCCTCGTCGTCGGGGAATCCCTTCGGGATGGGGGGCGGTGTGGACACGGGAAACCCCTTCGGGTCCGGGTGCGCGACCAACTGCGCCTGATATCTAGGGGATAAAGGTTAATCACAGTTGACTGTGCGTCACAGCGGATTCCGGAAAGCGCTTCGATACCGATTCTGCGCATGTTCCGTACCTCTTCCCACGCACCTCCTCTTCCGTCCGTCTCACAGGCACCGTTGCCCCTTTTCGTCGTGTCCATAACCATGACAGGGGGGTGATGGTTCGGCGTCAGCGCCCACGGAGGGCATATGACCGCGCAGGCAGGGACTCCCGCGCCGCAACGCACCACGTGGCCGCTGTACGCGGCCGGGTTCACCACTGCCTTCGGCACCCACGGCATCGCCGCCAACCTCACCTACGAGTACGCCGTTCCGGCCGTCCTGCCGGCCACCGGCACACTCTTCGCCCTCACCCGTTACGCACACCCGCCAAGGCCCCTGACCTGGCCTGAACGTGCCAGGCGCCCGAACCGGGAGAGCGACGGCCCCCACCCGGGCACCTGGCACGTTCTCCTCGCCCATTCGTGGTCTACCCGGCGTCGTACGCGGTCTTGAGTCGGGTTGACAGGTCGCGAGCGTCGGTCGCCGAGAACTCGGTCATGTCGGCCGCGTCCCTACCGCCGACGGCGATGTCCCATTCACCCTCGCCCGCTGCCGACACCTGGATGGGCAGCTGGGCCATCCACATCAAGTCGATGCCGCGCCGAACCACCACGCCTATGAAACCGGGCAGCAGCACCGCGCCGTACCCTCAGCCCGCGGCGCACTCCTCGCCCACTGCGGCCAATCGCGCCGCTCTACGCACTGTAAAGGGGGTGGGACCGAAGAGCATCGACTACATCGGCAATCTTGGAGCACGCCGTCTGGCGGTATAAGTCGGGGGCCGTGTAGCCACCACTTCTGCACCCAGCCGCCCGCAACTTCGAATTGTGCGCCCTGTCGAACGGTTGGGCGGGGAAGGTGGGGCTGGTGCTGGGAATTACGTGGAGTTCCACAAGTCGTACCCGCCTCAAGCGCCAAGGAGCAACGGTTCACCTCCGCTCGCGCGGAGAGCAGCGTGCAGTCGTAGAGATAGCGCCCCCATCTCGTCTGTGATCACGCCGTGGACGTAGCCCGGTGTGAGCTGGACCGAGGGAAGCCGGCGCGCGCAGAATCTCCCTGCCGTGGCCAGCGGACCCGCCGAGATACGCGACATGTACGAGATGTTCGAGATGCGCGAGATGCATCGGAAAGCTGGTTCGGCGGGATGAGCGAGCCTCCTCGCTCCACTCCCATATCAATTCGCCCTACATGCATATTGATTCACGCTACATGCAGTTGCATAATGAGCTTATGGATAAGCCGGTTACGGAGGCTGGCGAGCCGACCGAGAACCTGACCGTCGCCCTGGAGCACATGCTCCGCTACGTCCGCCAGAGCGCGACCGCCGGAGGTCTGAGTACCGCGTCGTCGCTGGTGCTGAGCCGCCTGACCCGGGAGGGCCCCTGCCGGCTGACCGAACTGGCCCGTGCCGAGGGTGTGTCGCAGCCCAACATGACCCAGTTGGTCACCCGCATGGAGCGGGCGGACCTGGTACGCCGTGTCGCCGACGCGAGCGACGGCCGAGGTGTGCTGGTGGAGGTCACCGACACCGGCATCGAGGTGTTCCACCAGCGAAGGGCGGAGCGCGCACACGCGCTGGATCTGCTCGTCCAAGGACTGACCGAGCAGGAACGGCAGGCGGTCCGGATCGCCCTGCCCGCCCTGTCCCGCGCCATCGAGGACCGCCAGGCCCGCTCCTCCTGACCCGACCCACCGCGTTCCTGTCACCACGTTTTCGTACCTGTTCCCAGAACCGAAGGTAGAGAGACACATGAGCGCACCGCATACCAAGGCGGCCAGTTCGTTCAGGCAGCCGAAGGCCGTCTGGGCCGTGGCCTTCGCCTGCGTGATCTCGTTCATGGGCATCGGCCTCGTCGACCCGATCCTGCCCGCCCTCGCCGAGAGCCTGCACGCCTCGCCCAGCCAGGTGTCCTTGCTGTTCAGCAGCTACCTGATCGTGACGGCCGTCGCCATGCTGTTCGTCGGCTGGGTCTCCAGCCGGATCGGGGCCAAGGGCACCCTTCTCACCGGGCTGGCGGTCATCGTCGCCTTCGCCGCCCTGGCAGGCACCTCCGGCTCGATCAACGGCATCGTCGGCTTCCGGGCCGGCTGGGGGCTGGGCAACGCCCTGTTCATCGCCACCTCGCTGGCCGTCATCGTCGCCTCTGCCAGCGGCGGCTTCGGCGGCGCGATCATCCTGTACGAGACCGCGCTCGGCCTCGGTATCGCCGTAGGCCCCCTGCTGGGCGGCGAGTTGGGCGCCATCAGTTGGCGCGGTCCGTTCTTCGGCGTCGCCGCCCTCATGGCCATCGCGTTCGTCGCCACGCTCGCCTTCGTCCCGTCCCTGCCCAAACCGGCCCGCCCCACCTCGCCGATCGCACCGCTCAAGGCACTGCGCCACCGCGGCCTGCTGACCATGGGCATCATGGCGCTGCTGTACAACTGGGGCTTCTTCACCATGCTGGGCTACGCCCCCTACCCCATGGAGCTGAACGCCCATCAGCTCGGGCTGGTCTTCACCGGCTGGGGACTGCTGGTGGCCGCCTTCAGCGTGTTCTTCGCCCCGCGCCTGCAGGCCCGTTACGGCACGGCCCGCGTCCTGTACGCCAACCTCCTCGGCCTGAGCATCGCGATGGCCGTCATCGCCGTCGGCGTCTCCACGCCCACCGTGGTGATCGTGGCCGTCATCGTCAGCGGCGCCTTCATCGGCATCAACAACACCCTCACCACCCAGGCGGTCATGCTCGTCTCCCCCGTCGAGCGCCCCGTCGCCTCCTCCGCCTACGGCTTCCTGCGCTTCATCGGCGGCGGCCTGGCGCCCTATGTGGCGGGAAAGCTTGCCGACGCCACCGATCTGAGCGTGCCCTTCTACCTGGGCGCCGGCACGTTCCTGCTGGCGATACCGGTCCTCGCCAGCGGCCACCGTCTGCTGCGCGAGGCGGAGACGGACACGGGTGACAGCGAGCCCGTGACGCCGTCCCTCACTCCGGTGGGCGGCCCCGCCGCGACCGACGCACCGCCGGTCATCGTCGCCGTCAGCGCCCACGACCAGGCCGCGTCCGTCGTCGACGCCGCCGCCCGGCTCGCCCATGACACCGGCAGCCCGCTGGAGGTCGTCCACGTTCAGCAAACCGCGGTGGTCGAGGAACAGGCCACCGACACCGAGACCCCCGAGCAGGCCCGCGCCGCCGTCGCCGCCCACCTGGACCGCCTCGCCGCCCAGGGCGTCACCGCCGGCGGCCAGGTCCTGTCCAGCGTCGGCGACCACGCCGCGGCCGCGCGCGCCCTGGCCCAGCACGCCGCCGACGTCCACGCGCGCACGATTGCCATCGGACGCTCACCCCGTGGCCCCCTGGCCCAGTTCGCCGACGGCAGCTTCACCACCGCGCTCAGTCACAGCGCCACCTGCACGGTGGTCCTCGTCGAACCCGACTCCGGCACCGCCCCCCGGCACCTGACCAAGGCGACGCTGGCGGAACTGCGCAACGGCGCCTGCTGAACACGCCCCGGTGGGGAGGTCCGTGGGCACGGTGGACGACGCCTGCCGCCATCCCGGCCGAATCGGACGACGAGCGCGTCGGGACCCGCCACGACCACGGGTCCCGACGCGCTCGTCCCGCACGCACAGCCTGGCCGCTCCAACGGCCCGCTTCCGCCAGTCAGTTACGGGCGGTCCTCGGCCGGGGTCGTCCTGCCACGGCCCACTCCGGGTTCAGACCAGAAGCTCGGCCTTGAGCGCGGCGAGGTTCGCGTCGGTGAGCATCAGCCCTTCGTGGAAACAGGTGTCGAAGTCGCCGTATCTCTTGTCCACCTCGTCAGATCTTGTCCACGTCGTCGAACGCGGCCTTCAGCCAGGACCGTTCGACGGCCTCGGGGTCGCCGGTGCAGGTGTTGCCGGCCAGGAAGTCTGCCTCGACGGTAGCCCGCGGCACACCCCGCAGGGTGAGCAGTGCGGTGTTGGTCCCGCCGGTGCGGTCCTTGCCCGCGGTGCAGTGGAAGACGACGGGGCCGGAGTTGGTCTCGATGACCTCCAGGGCGGCGTGTGTGATCCACGCCACACGGCGGGGGTGCATAGCAGGGTAGGGGCCAGTGTCTTTATTAAAGGCGTAGGGACGTGTCCGCGGTCGTGCGGCGGCGTACGTGGTCGATGACGCGTGCGTTGCCCTGCGGCCCCATGAGGCTGCGGTAGAGGCCGGCGTGCTCGGCAGGGAGGTAAGGGGTCGACGCTGATGGGGCAGTTGCGGGCCGATGAGTTCGACCGGTTCGTGGCCGCTCGATGGTCGGCGTTGCTTCACCTGGCGCGGCTGCTCACTGGCGGAGACCGGCACCGGGCGGAGGATCTGCTGCAGGAGGCGCTGGTCAAGCTGTGGTTCGCCTGGCCGAAGGTGGCCGAGCAGGCACCCGAGGCATATGTGCGTAAGGTCCTGGCCCGCGCCGCGGCTCGCTCGGCACGGCGTCGCTGGTGGGGCGAGCAGCCCGTGGACCAGTTGCCCGACCCGCCCGAGGTGGGAGACGAGACCGCCGCCGTGGACGAACGGACCCGGTTGGAGGCCACGCTGGCGTTGCTGCCGGCGCGACAGCGGGCTGCGGTGGTGCTGCGCTACTACCAGGACCTGCCCGAGCAGCACGTCGCGGAAGTGCTGGGGTGTCCGGTGGGTACCGCCCGTTCACTCACGGCACGCGGCGTTGCACGGTTGCGGCAGCTTCTGGCCGAAGCAGTCAAGCCGGTCGAGTGAAGAAGGAGCCATGGATCACTTCGAGCAGGAGCTGGCCCGCATGATGCGTGACAGCCAGGAGGACACGCCCTACGAGGACCGGCACCAATACCGCCTGCAAGCCGGCGTTCGCGCCCGGCAGCGGGCCCGGAAGGCCTGGATGGCCACCGGATCCGTGCTGACCATTGCCGGACTTGGAGTCGGACTGGTGGTCCTGGCGAGCTCTTTCGCTCAGGGCGGGCCTACTGGTCCTCAGCCCCGCCCCGTCACCTCTGCCGAGTCGGTCCCGACGCCGTCGACGGCCCGCTCCGCCTCCGCTGCGAAGGGGACGCCGCTGCCGACCTACACGTCAACCACCAAGCCGGTGCCGATGCCGTACCGGCCCTGAACACCCGAGCCGGCCCTGATGCCGACAGGGACCGCAACCACCTCCCAAGTAGCGCCAGGTTCAAGCGGACCCGATGGGTGAGGGGTGACCGAGCCGGCGTGCCTACCACCGGCCACCGGGCAGCTGATCCCCGCTCGTCCTGCTCTCCACGAGTCAGAAAGCTCACCACGTGATCCATGAGAACGCGCCCGCGTTCGTCGACGAGCCACAGGAGGCGGCGAATCGCCGGCCGATCTCCTGGGAGCAGCGGCTGCGCCGCTTCGGGCACGTCGAGCGCCCGCGTACATCCGTACGCGACCGCCTGGTCGTGCCCTTTCCCGAACCCGGTTCCCGGCCGTGGTGCACGCTCGGGCTCTCCCCGGCAGCGGCGTGCCGGCTGGCGCGCTGGTCCGGATGGGGCGGGCCGCTGCTGGTGGCGCTCATCGCCGGGCTGCCGCGCTTTTGGCATCTGGGCAGCCCGCGGGCGGTCGTATTCGACGAGACGTACTACGCCAAGGACGCCTGGTCCTTGCTGCGGCTCGGCTACGAGAGCACCTGGCCGGATGGCAAGATCGCCAACCCGCAGATCCTGGCCGATCCCCAGGTGATCCCGCTCTCCGACACCGGGTCCTTCGTCGCGCACCCGCCGACGGGCAAGTGGGTGATCGCCCTCGGCGAGTGGATGTTCGGCCTCAACCCGTTCGGCTGGCGCTTCATGACGGCGGTCCTGGGCACGCTGTCGGTACTGATGCTGTGCCGGATAGGACGCCGCCTGTTCCGTTCGACACTGCTGGGCTGCCTGGCCGGCGCGCTGATGGCGGTGGACGGTCTGCATTTGGTGATGAGCCGCAGCGCGCTGCTGGACCTCGTCGTCATGCTCTTCGTGCTGGCGGCGTTCGGATGCCTGCTGCTCGACCGGGACCACGCACGATCCCGGCTCGCGGCAGCCCTGCCGGTCGACGAGGACGGCCCGGTACGCCCGGACGGACACACCGGCGACCATGCCGGGACGGGAGTGCGTCCCTGGCGGCTCGCAGCCGGCCTCTTCCTGGGACTGGCGGCCTCGACCAAATGGAACGGCCTGTACTTCCTCGCCTTCTTCGTGATCCTCACCCTGCTGTGGGACGTCGGCGCTCGCCGCGTAGCGGGGGCGTACCGCCCCTACCGCGCGGTGCTGCGCAAGGACCTCGGCTGGTCGCTGCTGTCCCTCGTTCCGGTCGCTGTCGTGACGTATCTGACGTCCTGGACCGGCTGGTTCCTGTCCGACAACGGCTACGGACGCCACTGGGCGGACGGCCGCGGCGGCACCTGGTCATGGATTCCCGCCCCGCTCCGCAGCCTGTGGCACTACGAGTACGGGGTGTACCGGTTCAATGTGGGGCTGCACACTCCCCACACGTATGAGTCGACCCCCTGGAGCTGGCTGGTCCTCGGCCGCCCTGTGCTGTTCGCCTACGAGTCGCCGAAACCCGGGCAGGAAGGCTGCCACGCGGCGGGCGGTTGTTCACAGACGATCCTCGCCCTGGGAACACCGCTCCTGTGGTGGTCGGCATGCTGCGCACTCGTGTACCTGCTCTACCGATGGGCACTGCGCCGCGACTGGCGCGCCGGCGCCGTCCTGTGTGCAGTGGGTGCCGGTTACCTGCCGTGGTTCCTGTACCAGGACCGCACGATCTTCTCCTTCTACGCGGTCGTGTTCGTGCCGTACCTGTGCCTGGCCGTGACGATGATGCTGGGAGCCCTGCTGGGTCCGCCGGGAGCGGCTGACAAACGCCGCATACGAGGTGCGTTGGCCGCAGGCGTGCTTGTCCTGCTCATCGCCTGGAACTTCGTCTATTTCTTCCCGATCTACACCGGACAGACGATCCCGTACGCCGACTGGCGCACCAGAATGTGGCTCGACACCTGGGTCTGAGCCCGGCCGCACGGTGCGCGCGGGCGACCTGTGCACCCCCGAGCGGACGGGACCTGTTCGGCGTCACTCGCCGCGGACACACGAATGGTTTCGAAGCGGCGAAGACCTGGGTGCTCCTCCACAGTTCGGGGACGGGAAGCCGAACTCCCGCATGCTCCGGCACGCCCTGGAGAGCCTGGCGATCTCGTCCCGCCCGGGGGCGAGTGTGATCGGGGGCGTACGGGCTGCCCGCAGGCGGCGGTGAGAAACCGACTGGCCGAGGGATTTGCGGGCCGTCTGGCCATCGCCCAGGCGGTCCAGTCCGTCGACGGCGATCACCACTCGGCTGCCGAGGACGTGATCCAGCTGGTGGGAGATCTTCTCCAGCAACTCGCGGAAGTCGCGGACCAGTTCCGGGAAGGTGATTCAGACCTTTCAGACGGCGGTGGAAGAGCTCGCCGCCGTCATCCCGAACGGATTTCATGAGCGTGGCCCCGATGGCGCTCTGCTGGCCACCACCGGCTCGCTGATTCCTCGCTCAACGGGATCACGAGCGTGGATCCCACCCCGGACAAGGCGGAGATCGCCCTGCTCTGCGATGCGGCCGAGGTGCACGTCCAGGGCCTTCCGTGGAGCATCCGGCTGCGTCGCGAGCCGGAGGAAGGGGTCGTCGCCGTCGCCGCCGACCACGGGCTCACGACGCTCACGCGGCAGCCCTTCATGCTGCTGAAGCCGGCGGACGACCGGGTCGCGCAGGAGTCCGCCCGGGAGTCGGCGTCCGTGCGGCCGCTGCGGAAGGACGAGCACGAGGTCTTCGCCGACGTCCTCGGCTCCGCGTTCGGGGCTCCGCCCGCGATCATCACCAGCCTCTACACGCGACTGGTCCTGAGCCGGCCCTTCGTCCGCGCCTACGTCGTCCGACGTGGACAGTGTGCCCGCCGCGGCGGGCTCGCGATCCTCACCGGGGAACATGTCGGGCTCGTATTTCTTTCTCCGAGCGGTCGCGCTTGAAGGAACTCGAGCGACGTAACCGCGAGCTGGACACGGAAAACTCCTTCCTGACGGGCCGATGCCAGTGCTGCTTCGACGGTCGACGCGATGAAGGATGCGGCGCCGATGCTGGCAGCCATGGGGCGGGCTGCCGCGCGTCTGGTCAGTGACTTGAAGCGCTCCTCTCTACCAGGCTTCCTGCGTTGCGAAGTACCGCTTCCAGAAGGCGAGTCTCTCGGGGGATGCCACCCGCATCGGCCCGTAGTGCTCGCCGACCTCCATCACGGTCGGCGAATCGGGCCTGTAGGCGGGCCATCGGGGCAGACCGCGGCCGTTCGGGTTGCCGGTGGTGATGTAGTTCGCCAGGTAGGAGGACATGGTGTCGGCGATCTCGCGGTCCTGGTCGGTCCACCCCTGGGTGCCCGGGTAGAGGTTGCCGAAGAAGTAGACGATCTCGGAGCCGTGGTAGGCGCCCCGGATGTCGTGGTCGGGGCCCGGTGGGCGGTGCGTCCAGAAGTACGTGTACACCGGCCGGTCGGCGCCCTTGGTCCACTCCGTGCCCCACAGGTACGTCGAGACCCGGGAGTTGTCGCGGACCGCGTCGTTGCTGGCGAGGGCGGCCTCGTCGTCCGTACTCGCCGGGTAGAGCCGCAGGAACTCGTCGGCCATCGTGTCGAACTTCCGCCGCGCGGCGGTGACGTAGTCGTCCAGGGTGACGTGGACGGGCGGGGCGCCGGGGCGGTCCGGGTAGCCCGCCTCGCGCCAGTAGTCGAAGGCGGTCTCGGGTACGGCCCCGCTCTCGTCGAGGTTGTTGCCGGCCAGGTACCAGACGTCGTTCTGGGCATGGGCGGCGTACGTCGCCCGATAGCCGGCCGGGAGCACCCAGCCGTCGACGACGGGCCGGAACAGCGGAGGCTTCGCGACGGACTTCGTGTCGACCGTCTCGTCCTTGAGGGAGGCGCCGTCCGTGAAGTCCTGCCAGGGCAGGGCGCGCAGCTGCGTGAGTGTGGTCGCGCCCTTCGCCGCGCCGTAGGCGGGTCCTTGCTCAAGGGCGGTGTCCATCTTGCGTAGCGACACGCCGAGGTAGCGCAGTTCGGGGTCGCTGGGACAGCGGACCTGGCTCTCGGCGAGGGAGCGCTGGAAGAGTCCGGTCGCCAGCGGGGACATGGACAGCATGTTCGTGGAGCCGGCGCCGGCGGACTGGCCGCCCACGGTGATGCGGCGCGGATCTCCGCCGAACTCGGCGATGTTCCGCCGGACCCACTTCAGGGCCGCGATCTGGTCGAGCAGACCGTAGTTGCCCGAGACGTCGTGGCGGGACTCCGCGTTCAGTTCGGGTGTGGCGAGGAAACCCAGGGCGCCCAGGCGGTAGTTGAAGGTCACCACGACGATGCCCTTGGCGGCCAGGACCGAACCGTCGAAGCTCGGGTCCGAGCCGGTTCCTGCGGAGAACCCGCCGCCGTAGATCCACACGTACACCGGGCGCCGTTCCCCGTTTCTCGTGGCGCCGGTCCAGATGTTGAGGTTGAGGCAGTCCTCGCTCATCGTGAGCGTGCTGGACGCCTGCGGAGGTGCGTCGCCGAAGGTGTCGGCCTTGCGGATGCCCGTCCAGGACGGCGCCGGCTGCGGCGGGCGCCACCGGTTCTTTCCTGCGGTGGAAGCCGCGTACGGAATCCCCTTGAAGACGGTGACACCGGATGCCGAGGCGGGCACGCCGGCGACGAGGCCGGATTGGGTCCGCACCGGTCTGCTGCCGAGCGGCTGTGCCGCGGCCGCGGACGAGGGGTGTGTTCCTACGACGTCGAGGAGGGCGGCGGCCGCGGTGACACCCGCGGTGCGGCCGAGGAACTCCCGTCGGCGCAGGGTGGAGTCCGGCGGGTGGGCGTCATGGCTGTCTGGTGCGGTCATACGGGTCTCCCGATCACTGAGTGGAGGGGCTGCGGGGCGGCTGTTCACCCCGCCGTGGGAGGGAAGAAGGCGGTACGGGTGAGGAAGTCCCTGAGGTTGATGCGCCATGCGAACCAGTTGTGGCCGCCGTTGACGAAGCCGGGTGTGACCGAGACGCCGAGGCCGGTCAGGAGGGAGACCTCGCCGGCGTGGTAGTTGTGGCTCGGGTCCTGCCATCCGCCGCCGACGTAGATGCGGGCCTGCTTGAGCGCGGCGACCTGGGCGCTGGTGACGGACGCTGCGTCGGGCAGCGTGTAGTTGCCGCGCCGGCCAGGGGCGAAGACGCCGTACGAGCCGAACTCGGCGGTGTGCCCGAAGAGCAGCGAGTTGGTCAGGGACGCCCCGTAGCCGAGGCCGGCGGCGGCGCGATCGGTGGCGGCGGTGGAGACGCGGTAGTGGGACTCGACGTATGGGATGAGCGTGTCGGTGAGGTTCTGGTCGAAGGACATGTAGCCGGTGGAGTCGGGGAAGCCGGCCGTGTTGGGCATGACGACGACCATCGGCGGGATCTGCCTGGTGGCGATGAGGTTGTCGAGGATGCGGCCCGCGTCGCCCTGTGTGCTCCAGTCCATCTCGGTAGCGTCGCCGCTGAAGAGATAGAGCGTGGGATACGGCTTCTCCCGGCCGGAGTTGTAGCCCGGCGGGGTGTACACGGAGAGGTGGTTTTCGCCGGGCGGGGTGACCGAGGTCGGGGCCGGATACGTGACGTGGGTGAGCGTGCCGTGCCCGCTGGTCGAACTCGGGCCCTGCCAGGCGTAGTCGACCGTCCCGAACGATGCGTCCGAAGGCACGTACACCTGGCTGGTGCGCTCGGTGGTCCCGGAGACCTTGCCGCCCTGCTCGTTCCACGGCGGGTTGGCGGGGTCGGAGACGGCGGTGCAGGTGGCTTGGGTGGCGTCGGCGCAGTCGACGTAGAAGGAGTAGGTGAAGACTCCGGACGGCAGCGGTGTGCTGTACGTCCACACGCCGTCGCGGCCCTTCTTCATGTCGATCACGGGCCAGTTGGCGGCTGGGGAGTTGGGGTACGCGATCGGGATGTCGCCGGGCTGCCAGTGGGCGGGCAGCGTGCCGGGCGTTTCGAGAGCGGTGCCGTCGTCGGTGGTGAGCGTGGACAGCTCGTAGGGGTCGGCGAAGTACCACTCGCCCTTGATCTGCACACGGTCGGCGTCGGGGTCCTGGTAGCGGAAGGTGACCTGGTAGCCGGTGGGGCCGGTGCCGGTGTGCATGATCTGGGGGGAGAGGCGGTGCTTGCCGGTGGATGGGGCGCTGCTGCCGCCGGCGGTGAGGACAAAGGCGGCTGTCAGGGCGGCGAAGGCCCGTAGAGCCAGTGTTCTGCGGCGCGTTGTGGTGTGCGACATGGCGACTGGTCTCCCAGATCACTTGGCCGACGCATCAGTGGGGCTTGTGCGAGTGACGGTGCGTACGAGAACGTAACCGCGCAGCAATATTGTGAGCAATATGCATGACAAAAGTTCCGACAATTCTTGAAGCGGCTCGGGGTGAGGACGGGCGTCAATCCTTCAGCCGTCGGCGTCTGACGCCCAAGGACGGAGCGAGCGCAGCAACTCGGAGATCCGTTCGGCGACCCTCTCGGCCGCGCCCCTCGCATAGCGGGAGTTCATGGCCTCGTAGGTGATCCGGTCGTAACTCATGGCGTCCGCAAGGTATTTGGCGGCGCCGTTCGTCATGGTGACGACACAGGTGGCGGGGAACGGTGAGGCGGCTCTGATGTCCAGTCCGGTGCCGGCGTTCAACTCCGCCTGCACGCAGGCGAGGACGGCGTCACCGACGCGGGCGACGACGATCGGGGCGTCGGTGTCGCCGGCCGGGGTGAAGTCGTACTCCTTGGTCGGGTGGAGGGCGTGCAGGCCCGCCGGGGGAACCTGGGCGGGGACCTTCACCCGGTCGTGGAGCACGCGCAGGGGTGGGACGGCGGCGGTGGCGCGTATCCGCTCGGCGACCCGCACGGCCTCGTCGGCAAGCCGTTCGCCGAGCAGTTCCACCAGGGCGAATCCGTCGTCGTGGACGTCGGTGCGGAGCAGTGCGCCGTCGTCGGTCACCGTGGTGCGTACGGCGGTCAGGTAGGGGGCCTGGTCACCGGCGGCGCCGATCAGGAACAGCGCCACCGTGCCGTCGCCGTACCGTCGTTCGATGCGTTCGGCGGTCGCGCCCGCCAGATCGGCGGTGATCCGGCGTTCGCCCGACCGTGTCACCGATCCGTTCATCACCGAGGGCTGGACGGCGTGGTTCACGAGGATCGCGACCGGCCGGCCGTCGGGTCGGTCGATCCGCAGCACGCCCACGCTGTCGTCGGTCGGTCCGGCGTCGTCGGCGCCGAGCCACCAGCCGTGCGGCGTGGGCACGTCCCGCTGGACGCCCACGCGGCAGATGCCGCGGCCGAAGCCGGTCCGGGCCGGTCCCCGCGTCCGCGCGGCATCGTGTGCGGCCCGTGCCACCGCGGTGTCGACGGCGGCGGCGAGCAACTCGTTCTTCTTCCGCTCGGCCTCGGGCACGCGGTCGGGCGGCAGGACGTGGGGGGCGGAGAACGTGTGGCTCGCCACGATCAGACAGCGGTCCGGCGGCACCCCGCACGTCTGCCGGAGGATCTTCCGCGTCCGGGCAAGCTGGTCGTCGAAGATCGAGGTCTGGTCGATCACCGCGATCGCGAGCGGGGCCTCGCCGTCGTCCAGGACGAGCACCCGTACCTGGAGCGGGTCATGGACGGAGCTGAAGCCGTCGACGGGAAGGAGGGAGAAGGGCAGTTCTACGGCGGCTTTCCCGGCGCCTGCGGTGAAGGAGCGCCCGGGAGCGGTCACCGTGCAGCCTCCTGAAGCAGGCGGAGCTGACGGGCGATCATGTCGGACACGCCCTCCACGATGGCGGTCTCGGCGTGGCCGCGCGCGATGGGGCATCCGTTGACCGAGTGGACGGGCCGGTCGAAGCGCGCGTCGTCGGGCAGGTAGCCGATCCGGTCGTTGGCGATGGAGATCAGCAGCGTGCGGGCGAGCGGGGAACGTCCCGCCAGACGCCGGTAGATGTCGGTGACGACCTCGCCGGACACGCCGGCCAGGGCCACGTCGGCCAGTGTGATGAGGGCGAGGCGCAGCGGGACGGTGTCGACGAGTTCCTGCCGCATCGTCGACATGACGTCCTGGCCCTCCTTCACCGGGCACGGCACGGTGCGCTGTTCGGCGCCGATCCGGACGGAGGAGGTGAGTTCGGTGATGGTGGCCGCCACGCGCAGTACTTCCGCGCCGACGATCAGCCCCTGGGCGTCCATGGCCGCGTAGGCGCGGGCCTTGTGCCGCTCGGTGGGTGCGACGCCGAACGGCAGCCCGAGGTCCACGCGGGGCGCCTGGTCGCCGAGCGGGCCGGGGGTCCACAGGGCCACCGTGTCGCCGTCGCGGTGGCCCTCGCTGAAGTCCTCGAAGTGGTCCTCGATGTAACGGCAGGCGGCACCGGCCAGATCGCCGCTGATCTCGCCCGAGCCGAACACCACCGTCGAGTGCACCGCGTAGTTGACCACCACGGCAATCGGATCGCCGTCCAGGGCCTCGAACTTCAGCACCCAGACCGTCTTGTCCGACGGCCCCTCGGGGTTGTGCCCGAGGATCCATCTGCCGTCGGCGTACTGCTCCCGGTTGACGTTGACGTCGGCGGTGCCGGTCCCCACGCCGAAGCGGGCGGGGCGGGCTTCGGCGCGGGCCTTGTGGAGCGCGGCGACGACACGGTCGTAGACGACCTCGGTGTACGCGTACGACTCCGGGCCCCCCGCGTGGGCGAGCGCCCCGGGTGAGACGTCCGCGATCCGGGGGGCGTTGTGGGTGTGGGTCGCGGTGACGACGACGTGGTCGGCGGGGATGCCGAGTTCCCGCTGGATCCGCTCGCGCAGCGGGGTGATGTCGCCGGCCTCGATGAGATCCAGGGACACCAGGGCCGTCTCCGTCTCCCCGTCGCCGAGATACAGCGCGCGCAGGAAGAGGGGGTCGTGCACGCCGGAGAACTCACCGGGCATGGGGTGCAGGTTGGTGAGGTCGTCCGGGGTGATCTCGGCCTTCACGGCCCCGGCGCGCAGACGGGGGGCCGCTTGGCCGGTGGTGTCCGGAGAAAGCTGCGAGTACTCCGTGGGCAAGGGTTTCTCCCGAGGGGGTCAGGGGTGGAGCCGCTGGAAGCCGCGGACGTCAGGGAAGGGCGGTTCACGGTCGGGCCGCAGGTCCACCTGGAAGGTGTTGAGGATCAGGGCGAGCGTCGTGAAGGTGCCGAGGGAGATGACCAGGTCGACGAGTGCGGGTTCGCCGAACTCCTTGAGCGCGCCCGCATACGTGTCGTCGTCGACGAAGTGCTCCAGCAGCGCCTGGCTCGCGAACCGGTGCAGAAGCTCCTCGTCGGACCGGGCGAACCGGGGTTCCTCGCCACGGGCCAGCCGCTCCAGTGCGGCGCGGTCCACGCCGGCCGCCACGGCCTTGTCGACGTGGGCGATCCACGAGTGCTGCGCGTCGAAGCAGCGCGCGGCGACGAGCAGGGCCAGTTCGCGCAGCCGCTCGGGAAGCCGGGATTCGCGTGAGCAGTAGGAGCTGAGTTCCTCCACCAGCTCTCCCGGGCGAGGGCTGTGGAGCAGAGCCCCGAAGGGACCGTGGACCCCGCCGCGGCGAGCCGTGAGACCCGACTTGAGCCGGGTCTGCTCCTCGGTCAGGTCGTGCAGGGGTGTCAGGCGCATGGATGCCTTCCGATGAAGTCGGGGTTCTGAGTAGGTCTACGGAAGGTTGCTCAGCCGGTCACGCCTCCCTCGGTGAGCCCGCTCAGCACCCGTCTCTGCAGCACGACGTAGATGAGGATCAACGGCAGGCTGGTGAGCACGACATGGGCGAAGACCAGGTTCCAGGCGACGCCGTGCGTGGACGTCGACGCGAACTGGTACAGCGTCAGCGGCAGGGTGGCCCGCTCGGATCCACGCAGCAGGAACAGCGCGAAGTAGAAGTCGTTCCACACCGAGATGATCAGCATCACCGCGCCGGTGAACAGCACCGGCGTGAGCATGGGCAGGACGATCCGCCAGTAGATCTGCCACTTGTTCGCCCCATCGAGCTGCGCCGCCTCCTCGAAGTCGTGCGGCAGGGTGCGTACGAAACCGGTGGTCAGGAAGATCACCACGCCGAGCCGGGTTCCGGCGATCACGAGCATGTAGCCGAACTGCGTGCCGTTCAGGCCGAGTTGGGTCAGCACGTAGATCGTGGGAATGATCGCGGGTGGCAGGACGATGGACAGCGCCGAGGTGTAGTACGCCAGCCGCAGCGCCCGGGACCCGGACCGGCCGTACGACCAGGCAGCCATCGACCCGAGCAGCAGTACGGCGAGGATGGTCGGAGCGGCCAGCAGCAGGCTGTTGCGCAGCCCGAGGAAGTACGAGCCCTGTTCGATCACCGTGCGGTAGTTGGCGCCGGCGTTCCAGTGCTCGGGCCAGCTCAGCGACAGGACGCTCGAATCACCTTGCGTCTTGAAGGAGTTGACGATCAGCAGCCAGAACGGGACGGCGATCCAGGGGATGGCGAAGAGGGTGAGGAACAGGTAGCGGACGCCGGTGCGCAGCCGCCCTGCCGTCTTGGGGGTCAGGTGGGTCGTAGTCACATCTGTACCCCTGTCACATCTGTACCTCTCGTCGGCGCAGCCAGCTCATGAGCGGGACGGCGGTGACGATCACCATCAGGGTGACGACGAAGCTCAGCGCGCTCGCCGTGCCGAAGAAGCTCTGCCCGTACTGCGTGTAGACGGCGACGTTCAGCAGCGTGGTGGCGTCACCGGGACCGCCCGCGGTGGTGGAGAAGACGACGTCCAGTGCGCTGAACGCGCCGACGAGCGAGACGGTGACGTTGAACGTCACGGCCGGCGCGAGCAGCGGAAGCTTGACCGACCAGAACCGGCGCCAGGCGCCCGCGCCGTCGAGGGTCGCCGCCTGGAGGACCTGTTCGGGGATCCGGTTCAGTCCGGCGATGTACACCAGCGTGATCAGTCCGCTCAGTTTCCAGGCGTCGATGGAGGCGACCAGCAGGAGCGCGGAGGTGTCGTGCCCGAGCCACGCGTAGTGGAAGTCGCCCGGCAGCACGGCCGACAGGAAGGCGTTGACCGGGCCGTGCTCGTCCAGGACCGCCGCCCAGATGTAGCCGGCGGCCAGCGGGGAGATGAGGACAGGGACGAAGAAGAGCGAGCGGAAGACCGTGTTGACGCGGCTGGTGCGCTGCAACGCGGTGGCCAGGGCGAGACCGACGGCGTTCTGTACCGCCATCGCGGTGACGGCGTAGACGGCCGTCACCGTGATCGCGTGCTTGAGGAGGCCGACCTGGTCCAGCAGTTCGAAGTTGCTCAGACCGGTCCACGTCAGCGTGCTGCTGTAGCCGGTCCACTGTACGAACGCGAAGAACGCGTTGGCGACGAACGGGACGACGAAGAAGACGAGCACCAGGCAGATCGAGGGCAGCGCGAAGGCGTAGTGGTACAGCCTGCGACGCGGGTGCAGGAGGGAGCGGTCCGTCGGCCGACTTCCGCCTTTTTGGGGCCGGTTGAGTCCCGGCCCGCCACCGGTATCGGTCTCGGCGGCCGGGGGCGCATGGCGACGTGAGGTCATCTCGCTGCTCACCAGCCGCGTCACTGCTTGGCCGCGGCCGCGGCCTGCTGGTAGAACGCCTGCATCTTCTTCGCCGTCTGCTGGGGCGTCTCCTGGGCGGCCAGCAGCTTGGAGGACTCGGGGCCGAAGTTGCCGAAGCCCGGGATCTCGGAGTTGAAGGAGAGCGTGGAGCCCTGGTCGTACGCCTTCTTCACATCCTGGAGAAGCCCCTGCAGTTCGGGCGTCGTGACACCGGACAGCGTCGGGATGATCTTTGCTTCCGCGACGTAGTCCGCGTACCCGTCTCCGGTGACGAACTCGATGAAGTCGACCGCGGCGCGCTCCTTCTGTGAATCGCCGGTGCTCGGCACGTAGTAGGTGCCGAGGGGGCTGGGCGCGTAGGTGGTGACCGCCTTGGTGGCCGAGACGCCGACGAAGCCGACCGCCGCGTCGGCCTTGGCGGTGTCGCCGTTCGCGTCGGCGTTCAGCAGACCGATGCTGTCCGAGTTCTGCGCCACCATCGCTGCCTTGCCGTCGAGGACCGCCTTCATCTGGTCCTCCCACTTGGCGGTGGTGCGGTCCGCGTTGAAGCAGCCTGCCTTGCGCAGCTGGTCGTAGGCGGTCAGACCGGCCACGAACGGGCCGTTCGCGTCGCTTAGTTCGGCCTTGCCGGTGAGGACCGCGGTGTCGTACGTCTGGTTCTCGTTGGTGTCGGCCAGGTAGTTGAAGGCGCTGAGGATCTGCGGCGGCCACTGGGAGCCGCCCGCCTCGAAGATCGGGGCGACACCGGGCGTCTTCGCCTTGAGGACCTTGCAGTCGGCGGCCAGGTCGGCGTACGTCTGCGGAGGTTCCAGGCCGGCCTTCTCGAAGACCTGCTTGTTGTAGAAGATCCCCGAAATCGACAGGGGGCCGATCGTGGCCGCGTAGGTCTTGCCGTCGACGCTGCCGGAGACGTCGGCCAGGTCGCCCTCCTTCTGCACGAAGGGGAGTTCGCTCAGATCGAGCATGGTTCCGGCGGCGTTGAGCGAGAGCGCATCGGTCTGGTTGCCGTGCCACTCCAGGATGTCCGGACGGGCGCCGGTGGCCCACTTGGTCTGCACGGTGCTGGGGAAGCTGTCGGCCGGAATGTCGACCAGCTTGATCGTGTTGCCGGACTTCTTCTCGTACGCCTTGTACAGGTCCAACAGAGCCTGCGAATCGGCTGTGTTGTGCCACAGCGTGAGCGTCACACCCTTGGGCGCGGCCCCGTCGGTGCTGGCCACCTTTCCGGCCTGCGCGGCCGTTCCCCCACCCGAGCAGGCGGACACCGTCAGCCCGATGACGAGCGCTGCGCCCAGCACACGGGAACGTCCACTGCTTCTGCTCATGCCAGTCCTCCACGTCAAACGACCTTGCGGGGCCGTCACGTTAGGACGGAGCCAAGCGGAGCCGTCCACCTCGGGAGCGAATGCTTAAGTTGCGGATTCGGGATGCTGGCCACGAAAAGTGAAGGCAAGTGCCTCACCCCGTCCAAGCCCGGCGCTGTCAACCGCATGGAACGCAACTTGAGGGTGCGCAGTGGAAGCTGTGAGTCCATGTGACACCGCTTGTTGCACTTCTTGAAACGACCACAGCATGAGACGACTCAACCGAAGACGGGACGGACGCCGAGCCGTGCGTCTGGAGCGTCCGTTCCTCCATTGCGACAGGGAGCCCCTGTGAGCTTGAGAGACGTCCCCCACCCCGACCACGACACCGAGGGCATCGGCCGCCGCCGTGTACTCGGGAGCGCCGTCGGCGCCGCGGCCGGCGCCACTCTGCTGGGCGGCCTGACGGCCGGGCCCGCATCGGCCACCTCCCGCGCCGCCGCCGACCGTCCGGTGCGCACGCGATCCGGCCTGGTGACCGGTGTCCCGGCCGCCCTGGACGGGATCACCGTCTACAAGGGCATCCCTTACGCGGCCTCGACCGCCGGCGAGAACCGCTGGCGCGCGCCGCAGCCCGCGCCGTCCTGGAAGGGCGTACGCGCGGCCGACACCTGGGGCGCCGCCTGCCCCCAGCCGGTCACAGGCATCGCCGCCGAAAAGGTGCCGCCGCTGAGCGAGGACTGCCTGAACCTCAACATCTGGACGGGCGCGGCCGGTTCGCGTGAGCGCCGCCCGGTGTTCGTGTGGATCTACGGCGGCCGCAACTCCGCCATGTGGGCCTCACAGCCGGTCTACGACGGCGCCAACCTGGCCGCCAAGGGCGCGGTCGTCGTCACCTACAACCACCGCGTCGGCGCCTTCGGCAACCTCGCCCACCCCGAACTGAGCGCCGAGGGCGGGCACGGCGGCTCCGGCAACTGGGGCGTGCTGGACACGGTGGCGGCACTGAAGTGGATCCGGGACAACATCGCCGCGTTCGGTGGTGACCCGGACCGGGTGACCATCGCCGGCTGGTCGCACGGCTCGTCGTTCGTCAACATCCTGATGATCTCGAAGCTGGCCCGGGGCCTGTACCACCGGGCGCTGCTGGCGGCGGGCGTGCAGTACACCAAGGACCCGGCGCTCGGCCATGTGGCGGGCGGCTACGACACCCTCGCCGCGGCGGAGGCCAACGGCACCGCGTTCGGCACCTACATGGGCGCCTCCTCGCTGGCCGGCCTGCGGGCGCTGACCGCCGACGAGATCGTGGCGAAGGTCTACGCGTCCGGCGCACCGGCCGTTGGCACCGACTTCGGCAACGTCCTGGACGGCTATGTACTGCCGACCAGCTACACCGCCGCCATGGAGTCCGGCGCCGAGGCCGACGTACCGGTGTTCACCGGCAACAACAAGGACGAGAACGGCGCCTCGGTGACCCTGGCGATGACCGTCGCCCAGTACCAGGCGTACGCCTCGACGACCTTCGGCGACAAGGCAGCCGACTTCCTCGCGCTCTACCCCGCCACCACCGACGCGGAGGCGTCCGCGCAGTACAACAACTACGCGCGCGACGAGGAACGTGTCTCCACCTTCCTGTGGGGCACCCAGTTCCGCAACACCGCCGGGAACCGCAGCCCGATCTACAACTACTGGTGGACCCATGCCCCGCCCGGCTCCGACCCCACCAACCCGATCGAGCCCGCCAACGGCGCCGGCGCGTACCACGGCGCCGAGAAGTACTACCTCTTCGGCAACCTCTACGGCACCGACCGCCCCTGGACCGACGCCGACTACGCGATCGCCGACACCACGTCCTCGTACGTCGCGAACTTCGTGGCCACCGGCAACCCCAACGGCCGCTCCCTGCCCGCCTGGCCCGCCCTGCGTACGACGAAGCCGCTCTCCATGGAACTCGGCGACCACTTCGCCACCCTCCCGGCGGCCGACAGCGACGCCAAGTACGCGTTCCTGAAGGACTATCTGGAGTCCCGGACGACGGCGTATTGATCCTCTGGGACTGAGGGACTGTGGGACCAAGGACGGCGGCGGCCGCGCGTCACGAGGACAGGGCCGTCGCCGTGCGCTCCAACAGGTGGGGACAGTCGCGGTACGCGGATCCCCTGGTGACCAGTTCTGTCGGCAGGGGCGTCGGCTCCTCGCCGCTCAGCACGCGCACCAGCATCCGGGTCGTCTCGCTGCCGAGGGCCACGATGGGCTGGTGGATCGTGGCCAGGGCCGGCTGGGTGTGCTGGGCAGTGAGGATGTCGTTGAACCCGACGACCGCGACGTCCTCGGGGACGGCACGGCCGCGCTGGCGCAGAACGCGCAGGGCACCGGCCGCCATGGCGTCCGAGGCGACGAACACCGCGTCCAGATCCGGGTTTCGTCGAGCAGGCGGGCGGTCGCCTCGGCGCCGCCCGCCTCGCTGAAGTCGGAGTGGACCACACGATGGTCCGTCAGACCGGCCAGGGCGACCGCCTCGCGGAAGCCCAGGTAGCGGGAGACACCCGCGTGCATGTCCTGCGGGCCGGTGACGGTGCCGATGGCGTGACGGCCCGTCGAGATCAGGTCCTCCACGGCCTGGCGGGCCCCACCCCGGTTGTCGGCGTCCACGTACCAGCGCGGGGCCCGGTCCAGGGGGCGGCCTCCGTGCACGACAGGGACGCCCCCTGCCTCGGCCACCTTCGCCAGTGGATCGTTCTCGCGCAGGGCCAGCAGCATGACACCGTCGGCACCGTGGGAGAGGCGTCGCTGCGCCGGCTCCGCACCGACCACCTGGACATTCTGTGGGTGCACCCGCGCGAGGTCGGGTAGCCCGAGGGAGTCTCACCCTCGGGCTACCCGACCTGGCGACCTTGGGCTCAAGCGGACGGTGTGACCGGGGACCGCAGGCCGAGCCACTGCTCGGCGCCCCAGGCCTCGAACCGCTCTACCTCAGTGAACCCCAGCTTCGCCGCGAGACGCATCGAGCCGACGTTGGCAGTCTGGGTGGCGAGCACCACCGGCTCGCCGGGAAGCACGCCTGCGAGCCAGCCGAGTGCCGCCGCGCACGACTCGGCGGCGTATCCGAATCCCCACGCCCGCGGCAGGAACAGGTAGCCGAGATCGGCCTTCCCCGCGGCAGCCGGGCGACGGTGCCCCGTTGCTCTCCTGAGCAGGATCTGGCCGATCATCGCCCCGTCGAGCTCAACGACGAAACTCCCCGGCCACCGCTCGGGCACCTCGGGCATCTCGCGCTCAATCTCGTCACGCGGCCGGGGGCCGCCGAGGTAGGTGTGCACCTCTGGCGAGGCGAGCAGTTCGATGAACGCCGCACGGTCCCGGGCCTCGGGCTCACGGAGTACGAGCCTCTCGGTCCTGATCGGCTCAGGCGGCCAGGTTATGGGTCCCAGATCTTCCATCCGCGCACGCTAACAGGTGGTCAAACCAACCGAACGGGAAACGCTCAACTCCCCGGAGTCACCTCCAGTTCTGCCCTTCGGGCGGTTGCTGGCTGCGGCGTTGGTCGTGGCGACCGTGCTCCTTGAGCCGCTGTCGTGCACTTCCAGCCGACCCGGCTCCCAAACCTCGGGGCCGATCAGCTCGCGAGTCGGCGTGTACTCCACCCGCCACATCGACGTCGAGGGGCTCGAGCGCACCACGCGCGAAGGAACTCACTCCGGATGACGAGGGCGCATGCCGCCGTCGCGATCCGATTGTCGATACGGATCTCGGAGCGTTCGTGGGGCTGACGCCGATGCACGCTGATCAATGCTTCTTCAGTTCACATGACGGACGATGTCCTTCAATTCGATCAGGGCTTCGATGCGATGGCTGGCCTGCGAGAAGTCATGTGATTTTGTGAAGTCGTTATAGACGATGGCGCAATCGATACCGGCCGCCACAGCCGAGTTCAGCCCCCTGGCCGAATCCTCTACAACCAGCGTCTCTTCTTTGGTGGCTCCGAAGCGCTTGAGGCCGGTCAGGTAGGGTTCCGGGTGCGGCTTGGCGAGCTTGTAGTCCTCGCGAACAAGGACAAAATCCATGAATTGTCTCATCTGGCGCTTTTCGTGGATAACTTCAAAATCCCGACGCTTCGCAGTCGTCACGATGGCCATGCGAACGTATTTTGACAGTTCGGCAAGAGCTTCGACGACGCCTTCGATCTCAATGGCTTCTTTTCTCAGATATTCCTGATAATAATCATCGCGAGCCACGCGCTGCCTGCTGATGGTCTGTTCGTCAATGCCTGCCGCCCTGGCTTGGGTCCACGTACCCAATCCCTGGTTCATGTCCCGGAGGTATTGATCCTTATCCAAAGTCAGACCGACGTCCGCCAGGGCGCGTTCGCCGGCCTTGTAATACCAGAATTCGGTATCCACCAGAACGCCGTCGTGATCGAAGAGGATGTACTCTTTCAACGCCTTGGTCCTTTCCGGCAGCTACGGCGAAGCGTGCGGCCGAATCAGTGCTCCATCCACGAGTGAGCCCCCACGTTCGTCGATTTCGAGAGCGAGACAAAGGTGCGGTCACTCGTCAACCACGGGATCAGAGTGTACTGAGGTATCAGGCACCTGATCACGGCGGCAGGGAGCATGGCCACTTGTGACCATTCCATCGAACGCCGAATGGGGTAGCCCGCTATGCGGCTTGGACGAGGTTGTGCAGGCGGGCGATGCCGAGCATGGCGTGGTGGACCCCGTCGCTCCTGAGTCGGCAATCGCGCAGGATCTTCCAGGTCTTCATCCGTGCGAAGACGTGCTCGACGCCGGCGCGCACCTGCTTCTGGTTGCCGACCGCCGCCTTTGCTCCGGACTCGGACCAGGCCTTGCAGTCGTTGCGGTTGCCGGGCACCGGGCGACCCACGACAACAACTTGCTGACTGTCGGCGTCGATGACGACCTGGTGGTTGGTGGCGTACCGATAATTCTTCGACTGCTCGGCGACGGCGTGGTCCCGGGTGGGCACGAGAGTGCCGTCCACGATGAGCACGGTGCCCTCGCGGAACCGCTTTCGTGGATCCCGACGGGGTCGTCCGCTTGCCGTGGGGCCGGGCCGGCACGGAGTCCGTCACGGACTGCGCTGCGCTGCCGAGCCTGCCCGGCACCACAGTGCATCAGGTGAGGGGCGCGGCCGTGAGTCCCGGCCTGAAGTACGTGTGGGTGCACCGGCTGCGTAGGCTTCTGCGAGCGGCGTTTGAGGGGACACGGCGTTCACGTGTGCCGGGAGGTGGGGGACTCGGGGATGGGTGCGCGGAACTGGATATCGGGGTGTTCGGTCTGGCGTGTGCGGTGGGGCGGGGTGTCGGCCGCTCTGGGGCGCCGCGCTGCCGCGGGCCTGCTCGCCGTCGTCGTGGTGGCGGCGGGGACCGGGTGCGATGCCCTCTCGGACCGGGGCTCGGACTCGCGTCCGCCCACGTCGGCCAAGGCGACGAACCCGCCAGCGGGGCTGCCCGCGGCCTTCACCGCCGGCCAGCGGCTCAACTGGTCCGCCTGCCCGGCACCTTCCGCGGCTCAGGGCGGCGGTGACGCTCCGGGCGGTGACTGGGAATGCGCCACCATGAAGGCGCCGCTGGACTACCGAAGGCCCGGCCGCCGCGCGATCGACGTCGCCCTGATTCGCAAGAGGGCCACCGGACCGGAGCGGAAGCGCATCGGTTCGCTCGTCCTGAACTTCGGAGGACCGGGCGTGTCCGGTGTCATGGGGCTCCCCGAGTTCGCGGGCGACTACGCCTCGCTGGGGCAGCGCTACGACCTGGTCAGCTTCGATCCGCGAGGTGTCGGCGGGACCATCCCCGTCAACTGCGGGGAGAAGGCGTACGAGGGCAGCGACGTCTGCGAGAAGCACTCCGGAAGGCTCCTGCCGTACGTCGGCACCGCGCAGACGGCGCGCGACCTGGACCTGATGCGCTATCTCCTCGGTGACCAGAAGCTGAACTACTTCGGTGTCTCCTATGGCACCGAACTGGGCGGCGTGTACGCCCACCTGTTCCCCAAGAACGTCGGCAGGCTCGTGCTCGAAGCCCCGGTCGACCCGACGCAGAACCTTCTGCAGGAAAACATCAGCCAGGTCAAGGCCGTCCAGTCCGCCTTCGACCGCTTCGCGCGCCACTGCGCGGACGCCTACGACGACTGCCCCACCGGCAGCGACCCCGAGCAGGCCGACCAACGCGTCATCGAGCTGCTGGACAAGCTCAAGAAGACTCCCGCCGCCACCGGCGGCGACGAGAAACTCGACGGCGACCTCGCCGCCCACGCCATTTCGAACTACCTGGACCTCGGCAAGGAAGGCTGGGGGCCGCTGGTGAAGGCGCTCCGCGAGGTCATGGAGCAGGGCACCGGCAGCAAACTGATGAAGAAGGCGTACGACCACGCCCCGGGCGCCCGGGCCCTGCCCCGGGCCGGCGCCCGCAGTGAGCCCACAGGAGGCAATGGCACATCCGCCCTTGTCGCGATCACCTGCGCCGACTCCAACCTGCGCCCCGGATACACCCGGGCCGAGCAATGGATCAAGGAGACCGAGGCGGCCTCTCCCGTCTTCGGGGAAGCCTGGTCCCTCAGTGTCTACCTCTGCTACGACTGGCCGTTCCACGGTGAGCGCGCCACCCCCGACGTCAGCGCGGACGGTGCTCCTGCGATCCTGGTCGTCGCCAACACCGGCGATCCGACGACGCCGTACGCGGGAGCCGGGCACATGGTGAGCGAGCTGGGCGAGAAGGTCGGCGTCCTGCTGACCGTGCGGGCCGAAGGCCACGGGTCGTATCCCCAAAACCAGTGCGCGAGCAGGACAGTTGACACCTACCTCCTCGACGGGACACTCCCCGCACGTGACACGACGTGCTCGTGACACAGTGACGTACCGTTCGGCACGGTGCTGGGTGGGCGGGCGCTCCCCGCACCGTTGACGGGCGGCCCGCCGTTTGCGCGCTTGCCGGCTTCAGCGACGTGGCATGCCGGGAGAACTGACCCGTCGTCACGCCTGAGGCCGAGGCAGCGCAGGGAGGGCCCAGGAGCACGCACGTACCGCCTTGGGGTGCCGCAGCTGCAGAAGATCGGCGGGCGCGTCAAACGGGGCCATGGGCGAACTCCTGGATGACGACCTCGTGGGCGTCCGGGAACCGGTGCGCATCCGCGAAGGCGGGTCGGGCGTCGCACAACGTCATCGCAGGTCAGTCCCGCCGAGAAGGCGTCGTCGTCACCGACGCCGTACCGCTCGCGGGCCGGTGCGCCGCCCGCCAGGACGTCCGCGTCGCGTCGCGGCCGAGTGCCCGAGCCCGACCGTCTTGGCGTGGACGCGTCCGGAGCCCTGCACATCGGCGCCGCCGTATGCCAGGCCCGGGCCGCCGCGCACCCCGCGGTGCGCGATGGCTGGCCCCTGCTGGCGGCCGCCAGCGAGCACATCGGGCATCCACAGTTCGGCAACCGCGGCACCGTCTTCGGCAGACTCGCCCACCACGACCCTGCCGCCGAACTGCCCGCCACGGCGCTGGCACTGGACGCCCGTTTCGTCATCGCCGGACCGCGCGGCACCCGCACGGTCACCGCTGAGGACTTCTTCGTCGCGACCTTCCGGACCGCCGTGGAACCGGATGAGCTCCTCACCGAGGTCGTCATCCCGCCTCCGACCGGGCGCGGCTGGGCGTTCGAGGAACTGACCTGCCGCCACGCGACTTCGCCGCCATCGTCGGGGGGGGGGGGGGGGGGCGCGCCCCCCCCCCCCCCCCCCGGGGCCCCCCCCCGCGGGGCGGGAGGGGGGGGGGGGCCCCGGCGGGGCGGCCCCCCCCCCCCCCGGGGGGCCGGCGCCG
>NZ_JBEOXO010000046.1:0-48791 GCF_040296605.1 Streptomyces sp. NPDC002088
AATCGCCCGCAGTGCCGGTGTTGCCACGAGGGCGACTGTACTGGCCGATCATGCTGCGGAGATCAGCGGGCGGCCGCTTATGAAACGCACCCTAGTTCCGCCGGGAGCGGCAGGGGCGGAATTTCCAGCAGCGGTTCGCCAGTGGCAAGTTCACGCCGGACCACGGTGACCGACAGGGTGAACTCCGTGGACGCCGCCCCTGTCAGGTAGTCGCAGGCCAGTAGGTAGGCGTCGTACTCGCCCGGACACAACCGCGACAGGCTGACGTGGGCTTGATGGGCATACGTGCTCACCTCGCTCAGGATGTCCGCGGGCCGCCCGTCCTGTGGCGATCCGTGGTCAGCGTGCGGGTGACGGTTCGTACGCCCAGCGGCCTGTCCACGGAGATGGACGGTCGTTCAGGTTGCTCGCTTCGATGGGGTCGACATCGGCCCCGGTGTCCAGGCCCGAACCGACGCTTCCAGGCCTGTCTGCGCGCGCGTATCCACGGCGGGGTTCTGCGCCCGCACCGGACTCACCTGACCGGGTCTGGCTACTTCACGAACGCGTCAGTAATGCGATTTACGCATACAGTATAAGGTTTAGGTGTAGGGTAGATGCCATGGGTATGAGTCTCGATGAGCGAGTACGGGCCACGATGGCCGCCCTCCTGTACGCGACAGGCGAGTCGCAGACCGATCTCGCTGCCGCCCTGGGGGTGAGCCAGGCCCAGGTGAGCCGCCGTCAGTCGGCCACCGCCACATGGAGCCTGTCCGACTGCGACGCGGTAGCCGCGCACTACGGCATCGACGTCCTCGACCTCCTGGCGGGGCCCACTCGCGCCACGGAGTCGCTGTCCGCGGACCGCCGACGAGCTCCCGGCCGTCACGCCAACGCGGCACGCGTCGCAGTCGTGCAGGACGGGGAAACGCGATGACGGGCTTCGACGCGATTGACGCGCTGCTCGCCGGAGCCAAGCAGGAAGCCCCGCTGCCGTCCGCCGACGAGCGCCGGGCACTGCGTGACGGGCTGAACCTCTCACGCGCGCAGCTTGCGAAGGCGTTGAGCGTCAGTCCGTCCACCGTCGGAGGCTGGGAGTCCGGACGCGACCCCAGCGGAGAAGTGCGGGAGAAGTACGCCTACTTCCTCGAGGGTGCGCGGACCAAGCTGGCCGCCGCAGCTGAGGAAGCACCCGCCGAGGAGCCCGTCGGTGACGGCGCGGCGGAAGCTGAACAGACCGTCGACCAGGACGACGTCGAAGTCCTCCACGCGCCGCAGCCATGTGTACTGTGCGGACAACCTGCCCGCCACCAGGTCGCGGGATTCCCCCAGCACCTGGACCCCGCCGAGTGCGGCACGGTCGAACCCCCACCACAGGACAAGCCCGCCCCGCAGGCCGAGCCGCGGCAGCCGGCATCCGCCGGCAGCCAGGCCCTGTCGGCACGCGGGGTCAAGATCGTGCCCGTTGGGCGTCGTGTGCAGACGGCCGACACCCCGGACCTGATCGGCTCCGCCGTCGCGGCCGCACTCGCGGCGCACGCCGGGGACGTAGAGGCCGCGACCGCCGCGCTGGTGAAGCGGGCCATCCCAGACGCGATGGCACTGCTCGACGAAACCCGCAAAGGTGGACGGTACGACATCGTGGCCCACCCCTGGCTGCCGGACATCCTGCGCAAGCAGACCTCCCGCGGCGCCGACCAGGTCTGGGAAGCCCGCCCCAAGTGGAGCAGACCCGAACTGCCCGCAGGCAAACTCGAAGTGACCGCTCTCGACATCAACGGCGCCTACCTCTCCGCGCTGAAGACGCACCTCCCGCTCGGCCAGCTGGAGCACTCCACCGGAAATCACCACGACCGCCGCCGCGCCGGCGTCCACCTCATCACCCCGCCGGAATGGGCCCATGACACCTACCTGCCCAACCCGATCGGCAGCCGCGACGAACCCGGCCCGCTGTGGGTCACCGAACCCACCCTGCGCCTGCTGCTGCGCCTGTCCGGCCCGAAGTACGGACTATGCGACCGGCCGGAGATCCACGAGTCCTGGACCTCCGGAGCCACGGAGGGCCTGCTGGAGAAGTTCCGGGTCGCCCTCAAAGACGCCCGGGACCGGGCGATCGCCGAGGACGACGAGGTCACGCTGGAGTACATCAAGGCGATGTACTCCAAGTTCGTCTCCACGATGGGGGAGTCCAACTACAACCGGGAGCTGTACCGCACTGACTGGATGCACCTGATCCGCTCACAGGCCTTCGCGAACCTGTGGTGGAAGGCGCACCGGTCCTACGATGAGGGCCTGATGGTCGTGCGTGCGATGGGCACCGACGAACTGCACGTCATCGGCGACTGGCGGGCGGTGTTCCCCGAGGGACGCGGCGTCGCCGAGGTGAAGATCAAAGACGTGTACACCGTCGGTTCGAAACCCGACGAGGCCGACCACCGTTCCTCGGGCACGTGACGAAGCCCGTACAGTGATCCGCAAGCTCGAAAACCGGAAGAGAACATGCCTGAGCGGAACATCGAGTTCGGCAAGTACGGCGCCCGCGGCATCAAGGGCCACGAAGCGGTCGCGCGCCAGTTGGACGCGCTCGCCGGCTACATCGCCACCCCCACCACGGCCCGCCGCGGCCTGCTCGCCCGCCTGCACTACCTCACCCGCACCGACCACGCCCGCGCCGCCGCCCGCGCGGCGGGCCTGACCGTCACCGACCGCACCCTGCGCGCCTGGCTGGAGGGCACCCGCTCGCCCTCGAGGAAGAACCTGGACCGCATCGAGCAGGCCTACCGGACGGTGCGGCGCGAGAACGTCGCCCGCTATCTGCTGGCCCGCCTCAACCACGAAGGCCGCGGCACCCGTGTCGAGATCCACCCCATCAACCAGTCCCAGGTTGACGGGCCCCGCCGGCGGGTGGTGGAGTTCCGCACCCTCAACGTGCGCCGCTGGGACCGCATCGTCGCCGCCTGGGCGGTCGGCGACGACCAAGAGTTGGACGACGCGTGGGTGGACCAGGTCGTCGACCTCGGCTCGCAGTGGGGGCAGTACGAGTACGTCACCAACGTCGGCTTCGCCGCATGACGGCGCCCTGTTTACAACACTCACGCCAACTCGCAGGCTGGGCACACATGTTCGAAATTCGGGGTGGCGGGCGCTGCGTGGCAGCCGAGTGGTTGGATGCCGGTGTCCGGTCATGCGGCGCCTCGTTGGGCAGACAACGGGCCGCGGTGGTAACGGCGGACAGGCACGGTTCGAGGGGATGGAGGGCCGGCCGTGAGTGATCGCAGTTCGATCGAGTGGACCGAGGTTCTCTGCACCAACCGCCTCCGGCGCAACTGCCTTCCCGCAGCAATTTCAATCACGGCGCGTGATCTATCCGGGGTGCGGCGATGAGGATGATCTTGCTGGGACTTGGCTACTTCGTAGGGGCTTCGAGCTGGCGGGGCACCGTGCCCGACCGGAGTTCCTGGAGGTCGGGGATGAGGTTGTAGAGCGTGCCCGGGGAGACGCCGAGTAGCTTGGCGATTGCGGTGATCGAGCGGCCGGGGTCGGGCAGCAGGTCGCGGGCCGCGCGGATGACTTCTTCGGTGGCGACGCTGGGGCGCCCACCAATGCGGCCGCGGGCGCGGGCGGCGGCCAGGCACTCGTTGGTGCCGATGACGATGAGTTCACGGATGAACCCCGCCAGGGCGGGGAAGACGTGGAAGGCGAGCCGGCCGCCAGGGGGAGTGGTGTCCGGGCGAGGACCGTCCACGGCACCTTTGCCCTGGCCCACGTGGGCGGGCGGCGCACCGAGAGCCTGGAGGCGCGCGACCAACTGCGCCTGAAGAGCTCGGCCAGCCGCTCGAAGCGGCGCTCGCTGATGGCGGTCCTGAGGTGCTGGGCCCAGGTGGGCGAGGGCTCGGTGCAGCCCTGGACGGTGGTGTTCGCGAGCGTGCGCGTGGCGACGTGCTTGAGCTGCATCCCGACGGCGATCTCCGAGCCGGGAAACTTCCGGGTGAGCATTGCCATGGTGTGGCTTGTGCCCGCGAGAACGTGTGCGGGTGACCCCATGTGGCGATTGAGCAGGCGTGTCGTTGCGCACTGCTTTCACGGCGCAGGCACCGGAGGTGTTGCATTCCTAGACCTTCGATGTGATGCGTATCACTGTCTGGGTGCTTCGGGTCGGGCATGCGCGATCATGACCGGATGGACGCTCGTTTCCTTGGCATCGCTGAGCTGGTCGAAGCCCCGTCCGTGGCGGTCGTGGTCGACGTCATGCGTGCTTTCACGGTGGCTGCTTGGGCCTTTGCCCAGGGGGCGGAAAAGATCGTTCTTGCTGAATCGCTGGACGAAGCCCTGGCGCTCAAGGCTCGCCACCCGGATTGGGTGGCGCTCAAAGACGGTCCGCCCGCACCCGGGTTCGACACCGTCAACTCACCGGGCCTGCTGCGGTCGATTGACCTTGGCGGACGGACCGTTGTGCAGAAAACCACGGCAGGGACGGTCGGCGCCCTTGCGGTCAAGGAGGCGTCGCTGGTGCTGTGTGCCGGCTTCGTGGTGGCGGAGGCAACGGCTCGTCTCTTGCGGACGCGCGAGTGTGACAGTGTCACGTTCGTGGTCACTGGCGACGATGGGCACGCCGATGAAGATCTGGCGTGCGCTCAATACATCGCTCGGAGGGCCACCGAGGCTGGGACGGATGCAGCTGAGTTCCTCCGCCGCGCTGGCGAGTCGCGCGCCGCCGCCGAGCTGGCGGAGGGTGTGCGTCAAGGAGTCCATCCTGATGACGTCGCACTCTGTCTTGAGCTCGACCGGTTCCCTTTTGCCATGGTGGCGACCTTGGAAGACTCGCTCATGCTCCTCCGTCCATGCGCCGTGCCTTCGCTGACCGACGAGGTTTCGATCTGATCGCTGGTGAGGTCCGACTCTCGCCATGCGAGGGCCAGCATCCGGTCGGGTATGCGGCGTCAGCTGCATGTCCCGATGACGGTGGTTCGGGGTGGTGGCAGGCGGCTGACCCGAGTGGTGCCGGCGGCGGCTTCGCGGAGTCGAATGATCTCCTCGTGTTGGGCGGCGAGGCGGGCCAGGGCCTGGGTGCGGAAGCCCGTGAGCTCGTCGATCGTCCGCTTCGACTGGGCCAGCCGCTCCTTGAGCTTGGTGTTCTGTGCTTTGAGGCGGGTGATGTTGGCTTCGCGGGGGTCGGGGATGTCTCCGGCCTGCTGCAGGGCCTGGAGACGTCGCTCGAATTCGGCGCGGAGGTGTGCGTAGGGGCGGGTGCCGTAGAAGGCGGTGCGGTCGACGGCTGCTTTGCGGGCGAGGGTCTTTACGTCGCACTTTCCGCCGGGCGGGATCTCGCCGCGCAGGAGGTGTCGGCGTACACCTGAACGTACGCCGACAATGTGCGTAAGCCCGGCGACGTGCCGGTTGTTGTTGGCGTGCCTGACGAAACTGTTGATCGCGTCGCCGCTGTCGAAGTGGCTGATGGGCGACTTGGCCTGCAAGGACGCGGTGGTGTACGCATCATCGATCGACAGCTCGGCCGCTGTGATGATCGCCTTGGCCACGGGCTCGATGATCCACCAGTGCCGGCTCGGCAGGTCCGGGTCCAGCTTGTGCTTGGTCGCCTTCACCACAGGGCTGCCGTAGTGCTCGACGACCGAGTCCGTGAGAATGTCGCGGACTACTGGCGGGAGGGGGTTATTCCGACTGTGCGCTAATCCCCTCCGGCCCGTAGTCGGTGGCTCTTGGCAGCCTCTCAGGCGATGGTTGCCGGTGTGTCCCGCAAGGTGACGTTTGCGTGACTCTCCTGGAAGCTTTGGTCGGATACCAGGGTCAGCCGGGCCGTGGACTGGAACTCCGGAAGAGTGACGGAGCCGCAGGACACCATCGTGGTCTTGAGCTTGGCGATGGTCAGGGCGAGCCCTTCGCTGAGGTCGCCGGCGTAGGGGACGTAGCCGTCAACGCCCTCCTCGAAGATCAGCCCCTGGCTGCCCTGTCCGTAGCGCTGCCAGTTGCGGGCCCGGTTCGATCCCTCGCCCCAGTACTCCTTCACGAAGCCGTCCCGGGTTGGGAGCTTCGCGCCCGCCGCCTGGTCGAAACGGGCGAAGTAACGCCCCATCATGACGAAGTCGGCTCCCATCGCCAGCGCCAGGGCCACGTGGTAGTCATGCACCAGGCCGCCGTCGGAGCAGATCGGCACGTACTCGCCGGTGCGCTCGCGGAAAGCGTCCCTGGCCGCGGCGACGTCCAGGACGGCGCTGGCCTGGCCGCGCCCGATGCCCTTCTGATCGCGGGTGATGCAGATGGAGCCGCCGCCGACGCCGACCTTGACGAAGTCCGCACCGGCCTCGGCGAGGAAAGTGAACGCCTCACCGTCGACCACGTTGCCGCCGCCGATCGGGATCTCCGGATAATGCTTCTTCACCCAGATCAGCGCCTGCGCCTGCCAGTCGCTGTAGCCGTCGGAGGAGTCGAAGCACAAGGCGTCGGCGCCCGCCTCCAACAGGGCGGGGACGCGCTCTTGGTAGTCGTGGGTGTTGACGCCCGCGCCCACGCGCAGGCGCTTGTCGGCGTCCACGGCCTGGTTCGGGAAGCGCTTGTTGTCCGCGTAGTCGGACCGGAACACCAGATACTGCAGGTGGCCCTCGGCGCCCAGCACGGGGAGGCAGTCCAGCCGCTGGTCCCACAGCCGCGCGTTGGCCTCGGAGAGCGTGGTGTCGGCCCCGGCATGGGGCAGGTCGGCGATGGCGGTCATGCGGCCGCCCACCGGTCCGTCGAGGTCGTGGCGTTGGGGGTGGAAGTCGCGGGAGGTCACCAGGCCGAGCAGGCGGCCGGTGGCGGTGCCGTCGTGGGTGACCGCGGCGGTGCTGTGACCGGTGCGTTGCATGACGGAGACCAGGTGGCTCAGGCTGTCGTCCGGGCGGACGTTGGTGTCGCTGGTGACGAACCCGGCCTTGAAGTTCTTCACCTGACGCACGGCTGAGGCCTGGTCCTGGATCGACTGGTTGTGGTGCAGGAAACTCAGACCGCCGTTGCGCGCGACCGCGATCGCGAGTTCCGGCGTGCTGACAGCCTGCATGATCGCGGACGTGAACGGGGAGCCGAGTTCGATCGCCGACTGCTCGCCCACGACGTGCCGCACCAGGGGCGTGCGCAGGTCGACTGTCGCAGGGGAGCAGTCGGTCCGGGTCCGGTTCGGCAAGAGCAGAAACTCGTTGAACGTTCGTGAGACCTCGGCGATGATCTGTGCCACTCGTTCCTCCTGACCCGCCGGCCGGGGCCCGACTGCCCCGCCGCGAAGATCGCCCCCGTGTCCCAGGGCCCAGCCAGGCAGGGGTCGGCAAGGCAGCCGTGGAGGTGCCACAAGCTGCGGCAGAGCCCTGACCGGCCCGTGGATGAAACGGGTGCGGCAGTGACCTGGCACCTTATCGATTGCCCGGCCGTTGCACGAATCGTGGCCCTCATCGGCGATCGCCACCGGACGGTTCCTTCAGGTCCTCGGCCCGCACCGCGAGGTACGCGGCCCAGTCGCGTCTCGCGTAGGCGACCCAGCGGAGTGCGGTGTGGCGGTGCATCCCGGTCACGTCGGTGAGGATCGGGCTGGGGAGATCAGCAGAGAGAGCGGTCAGTGCCGCCTTGCGGGCGGCGCCAACGGGATGCCGTGGCGGCCCAGCTTCTGGGTCATGCTGTGCGTGGAGATCGGCTTGCCCGGGACCATGCCCGGGAAGAGCCATCGAGGTCCTGGGTGGGCTCGCGAGAGCTGCGGTCGCAGCTGGGGCTGTTCGGCGAGGCACTCCACGGAATCCAGCGCCTCTGTCTCATCGTCCGCATCACCGCCGGCCAATTCGCAGAAGGAACGATCGAGGCGGGCGCCTTGATCCGCCACCGAAGCCTCGGCCTGGGTCTTTTCTCCTACACGACGCCCTTGGCAGAACTACCCGAACCTCTGCACATCCGCTTCCAACGGTGACGCCTGCCAGGACCATGAGACGCCTCACTGGCGAGGTCCACGCAAGCGCCTCGGCCAGCAGAACACCCGGATCACTTCGCAGTTCGCGGAGGTCGCCCGCGGGCGGCTGTCACGCGCGGGTCGCAGTGGGGGCAGGCCGAATGGCAGCGGGGTGCGGTCCCTGGTGGAGGGGACAAGGTCCCGGGTGTACCGGCTGCGGCCGCCCATCACCGAGGTCCGCCGTGGCGTCCACTCGGTCGGTACGCGGTACTCGGGCAATTGGCGGTGTTCGGGCAGCCGCCCAGGATGTCGGTGAGCGCGGGTGTGTCCAGGCCAGCCGTCCCGGAGTGGCTCATCAAGTACGGGCTCAACGGGCGAGGGGGCACGCACCGCTGCTCTCGACGGAGAAGGCCAAGGTGTGGCGGAGGCAGGCGGCAACAGCCACCTCAACGGACGACTGCGGGCAGCCGCATGCCTCCCGTGGGGAGCCGGGAGGCGCGGCGGGCCCTGCCATCCGCAGCAGACGGCAGGGCCCGGCAGAGGGATTCTCCGCCTGGGGGGTGGGGAGATCCCGCATGCACACCATGCACCATAAATCAGCCATCGGTATAGATCGAGGCTGAAACTGATTGGGCGGGTCGATGTCAGTGCCGCCAGCGATGATGCGCGGAGCCAGCCGCTGCGCCCGCGCTGGCCTCACCGACGACAGCGTTCAGCACGGTCTCCTGCATTGGGTCCATGGCTCCGGAGCTCTTCGGTCACCTACGGCAAGGCCGGCAGTGCCGCCACCAAGCTGCTCACGCCGCCTGGCGGGCCAGGGCGCGGATGTGTCCGTCGCGCAGCCCGTAGTAGACCAGCGTGAGCAGTTTGCGGGCCGCGGCGACCTTCGCGATGTTCCTGCCGCGGCGGGCCTCGATCCGTGCCCGGTCTTCGGCGATCTTGGGTGTGGTGCCGCGTTGGATGGCCTCCACGACGGCCCAGCGCACGAGCTTGCTGCCCTGCTTGGTGACGTGCCCGCGGCGCACGACGGTGTCGTATTCGTAGTGGCGCGGAGTCAGCCCGGCCCAGGAGCACAACCGGTCGGCGGAGGGGAACCGGTGCACGTCGCCGATCTCGGCGACCAGCACGGCGGCCAGAACCGGTCCGATGCCGGGCAGACACCGGATGGCCCCACAGCCGGTGTGGCCGCGAAGCCGCTCGGCGATCCGGATGTTGAAGACGGCTTCCTCGGCGTCGAGGTTGTCGATCAGCTTCAGCAGAGAGGCCACGCGCTGGGCGTAGGCGCCGGACAGCGTGGTCTGCCCCAACTGGCGGCGGCCGTCGGTCCCGAACAAGTCGGAGACGGCGATGAGGACCCCGGCCTTCGCGAGTACCGCGTGCACCTGGGCCTTCAGCCCACTGCGCAGGGCCACCAGTTTGGCCTGGTAGCGGACGAGTTCGCGTAACTCCCGCAGGTCGGGCGGGGCGATCCAGGACTCCGGAAGACGCCCCATGCGCAGCAGGTCGGCGAGGTCCGAGGCGTCCTTGATGTCGTTCTTGACGCGCCGGTAGGCGAAGCCCTTCACGCCCAGCGGGTGGGCCAGGTGGACCTCGGCCCCGGCGGCCTGAAGCACGTCAATTGCCCAGTACCAGCCGTAGGTAGCCTCCACGACCACGTCCGGGCTGCTGCCGGCCTGCTCGATCTGCAGGCCCAGCGCGACCGGGTCGTTGGCGATACGTACTGCGCTCAGCTGCGTGCCGTCCGCGGTCTGACGCACGATCACGGAGCGCCTGCGATGCAGGTCGATGCCGACGTACTGATGTCCGTCGTACTCGCTCATCAGGGACCTCCTTCGCCATGACGAACGTGAACACCGGGTATATACCCGGCCCCGCGGGGGCGGAGGCCCCGCCCCTTCATCGCATCAAGACCTGCGGATGGGAGCCGCACCGACCCAGTGGTGATAGGCGTCTACGTCGACGTTGCTCCCGCACACGATGGTGACTACGTGCCGGCCGGCGAAGCGGTCGCGGTCTTCGAGGATCGCTGCGATGCCGAGCGCGGCCGACGGTTCGACGACGAGGCCGGCGTGGTCGAGGAGCATCCGCATACCGGCGGTGATCGACGCCTCCTGGACCAGGACGGCGTCGTCAGCGACCAGGAGGAGGTCGTCCAGGACGGCCGGGATGGGTCGCCGGCCGGCGACGCCGTCAGCGATGGTGTTGGTCGAGTCGGTGGTGACGACGCGTCGCCCGCGCCACGAGTGGGTCATTGCCGGTGCGCCCAGCGGCTGGACGCAGATCACCTCGACTTCGGGCGCCCAGGCCTTGACCACATGACCCACACCGGTGGCCAGCGCACCGCCGCCGAGAGCAATCAGGACGGCGTCGAACGACGGCACGGTGTCCACCAGTTCCAGGCCGATGGTCGCCGCGCCCTCGCAGGTCTCGATGTCCAGGCTGTCCTCGAGCAGCCGGATGCCGTCGTACCGCGCGATGGCCGCCGCCCGCTCGCGGGCCATCTCGTGGTCGCCGTCCACCAGTTCCAGCTTGGCGCCCAACGCGCGGATGCGGTCAAGCTTGGCCACAGTCGCAAAGCGGGACGCCACGACGGTCACCTCAAGCCCCCGGCCGCGACCGGACCAAGCGAGGGCCTGGCCAAGATTGCCCGCGCTGGCGCACACCACGTCTCGCGAGCCATTCTCGGCGAGCAGGCTCGCGACGACCTCGGTGCCGCGGGCCTTGAAGCTGCGCACCGGGTTCGCCGTTTCGAGCTTGATGCTCACCGTGCACCCGAGGCCGGGCTTCAGTGCCTCGCAGCGGTACAGCGGAGTGTCGAGGAAAACCGGGTCGATCACCCGGCGGGCCGCCCGGATCCGAGCAGTGTCGAGGCGCGTCTTCTGCACGACACAGCAGCGTAGCGCGAGTAGTAGCTCAAAAATCCGAGCAATGCTCAGGACTTGTGGATCAGCTCTCTGGGGAGCGCGCGAAGGGCGTACCTTCCCGGGTGATGGATCGAGAAGTCACGGAGTAGATCTGCGTTGCAGTGCGGGTCGGGAAGGCACGCCTGTCACCGTTGACGGCTCCACCGAGTCCGGCTACCTGATCGACGAGATCGTGCGCGAGGGTGCCCGCGGGATGCCGGCCGCCGCACTGGAGGCTGAAGCCAACCAGTACATAGCCGAGTTGGCGGCAGAGGCAGATGCAGTCGGACGCCGGCTGGTCATCCGCAACGGGCACCACCGGCCCCGCACCGTGGTCACTGCTGCCGGCCCGGTCGAGGTCAGGGCTCCTCGCGTCTGGCTTGAGCCCCGGTCGCCGGGGTGCAGCAGACCAAGGACGACGACACGGCCAGACGGCAGCCCCTACGCGGGAAGCCAGGCGTAGCAGCCCGACGAGACGAATGTACGGGTCCCGGCCGGGATCTTCGCGGTCACCTTCTTCGGGCCGTCCGGGCCGGGCCCGGACGCCAGCACCTTGGCGCCTGCGCCCAGCGCCTTCCAGGTGCAGCCCTCGGCGGTGGTCAGCGCCCGGTACGTGCCCGGCTCCGGCTTCGTGTGCGTGCCGTCGGTGAAGCCGGTCTCTGCGGCGTCCAGCAGGGGCTTCTGCTTCGGGCACAGCTGGGTGATCGCGTCGACGGCGGACGGCACCTCCCCGGCGATGATCGCGCCGATCGCGGCGTCCTTGTCGTGGGCGGCGGTGCGCTCGATGCGCTGGCAGGTTTCCTGGCCGGCCTGGAGCACGGCGGCCGGGTCCATGTTCTCGGGTACGCGGCCGTGCAGGTACTTCTTCTCCTTGGCGGTGAAGGAACCGGTCGCCGGGGTGAGTTCCGCGTCGGGCAGGACCGGTCCCTTGGGGGACGCCGACGAGCCTTCGGGGGCGGGGCTCGCCTGGTCGCCGGGCACGGCGGCGGCCTGGTCGTCGGAGATGCGCTGCGGGGACTTCGGCACTGCCTGCGTGCCGCCGCCCGAGCTGCAGCCGGCGAGCGCGAGAAGCGCGGTGAGAGCGCTGGCGGCGGCGCCGCGCCGAAGAGACCGAAGAGTACGAGTGTGCATGGTGGCTCCTGCGGCCCCGGTGGGCCTGGGTATGGAGGTGGGCCCACACGAAGGTGCGGGCCCGAACGGGGTGTGCGGGGCGCCGGACCGCGGTCAGGCGCCCCGCACACGGGGACGCGGTGAGGGTTACGGCGCCCCGAAGGTCAGCACCAGCTGCGGGGTGTTCTCCGCGGCCGCTGCCTCACTGGACCACAGCCACAGCGCGTCCGTCCCGGTGCTCGTGAGCGCCAGGTCGTAGGTGCCTCCCAGGGCGGGAGACAGCGCCGAGGTGTCGAGCGTCGCCGAGTAGACCGCCGAAATGCCGGTGGCCCCGCTCAGGGTGCCCACCACGGTCGAGGACACGGCGGGCTTGGAGGCATAGGTGGTCCCCGCCTGCGTCCAGCTTCCGGTGACCGGCCGCACGGAGATGTCGTCCGTACTGCCCGCGCTGCTCAACGTGGTCGTCTTCACCGCGAGCCGCGCGCTCTTGAGTACCGTCCCGGCCGGGGCCGACGGCAGATCGAAGCGCAGATACGTCTCGTACGCCGAGCTGCCGCGCACCGCCAGCGAGGTGGAGGTGCCGTAGTTGCTGCCCGAGGCACCGGCGTTGACGTACGTGTCGCCCGACGCCCGGACGGTCTGCACGCTGTCGGCCGGGGCCGAGGCCAGCGTGTAGTGGCTCTGCACCTGGGACGCGCTCAGCACCGACGGGTAGATCGCGGTCTCGTCGATCTGCCCGGCGAGGTAGTTGCTGGAGGGCTGGTCCGGCCAGCCGTTGAGGTTGTCGCCGCCGACGTGCCAGTAGCCGCTGTAGCTCTGGCTGTTGGTCTCGGCCAGCGTGCCGACCTCGTTGCCGTCCACGTACAGCCGCATCCCGGAGGAGCCCTGGGTGGCGACTACGTGGTGCCAGGCGCCGTCGTTGTAGCCGGCCGACGAGGTGATGGTGCGGGCCGTGCCCGTCCACACGCCGAAGACCAGCCTGCCGTCGTTGCGCATGTAGACGTGCTTGTCGTAATTCCCGCTGGCCTGCGTGGTGTTGTTGCCGAACCCGACGAGCTTGCCGCCCTGGGTGGTGGTCGTCCTGAACCAGGTCTCGATCGAGTACTGACTCGGCACGGTGGTGCGCTTGTCGCTGTAGATCTGCTGGTCGCTGCCGTTGAAACCGATGGCGGTGGACGGACCGGTCACGGCGGCCGGGGTCTGGCGCAGCGAGGGTCCGTTGACGTGGATGCCGCTCTGGTCGCCGGGTGAGGTGTCGCCGACGAACGGAGTGACGGACTCGTCGTAGCGCCAGTACAGGTTCGCGCCGTCCTCGAGCACCTTCGCCGGGTATTTCTGGGCGGAGATCGGCACGGTCACCGTTGCCGCGGTGGACAGCGCGGAGGCGTTGCCCGCGCTGTCGGTGGCGGTCACCCGATAGCTGTAGGTGGAGCCGGGGGTGACGTTGGTGTCGGTGAACGACAGCTGTGGACGCGACCACTCCACCGAGTCGCCGTCCACGGTGTACACCGGCGTGGAGCCACCGTTGCGGTAGACCTTGTACGTCAGCTTGGTGTCGTCCAGGTCGGTGCTGGAGCGCCAGCGCACATGGGCCTCGGCCGGCGTCACCGACTCGGCGCCGACCTGCGGGACCCCCGGCGCGCCGGTGTCGGGAGAGGCCGCGAAGTGAGTGAGGCCCTGGGCCGCGGAGCCATTGACGGTGGTGAACTCGCCACCGACCCACATGTACTTGTTGCCGGAGGTCTCGGAGACCGCCATGGCGCGCGGGCCGATGCCCTCGCCCAGACCGTCGTTGGTGTCCGGGAACCAGCCCAGCTTGTTGGTGCCGGTGGTCGGCTCCGCGAGCAGGTGATGCCGGCGTCCGTCGGGGAACTCGCCGACGCTGGAGCAGTCGTGCGCGTGCGAGGCGCTGTACAGCACGCCCTCGTACGACTCGACGGCCTGGGTGGCGCCCAGGCAGGTGTCGCGCCAGCGCTGGTCGAGCGTGGACAGGTCGAGTGCGATACGGCCGTCGAAGACGCCGCCGCCGGTTCCCTCGTTGCCGGTGTAGAAGCCGGTGGCGTCCGTGTCGAGCGCCTTGACCACCGAGTTGGTCTCGATGAAGTCCGGGTAGGTGCGGACGTTGTCGCCCGTGGTGGCGTCGACGACGGCCAAGGCGTGCGAGTTCGCGCCGTTGACGGTGAAGAAGTCACCGCCGAGGATCACGTTCTGGCCGTCCGGGGTGACCGCGACGGCCCGGCCGGGCTCGTCGACGTCGGCCTGGAACGTCTTGACCGCGCCGCTGGTGGCGTCCACGGCCGCGTACCGCGCATGCGCGCTGCCGCCGACAGAGGTGAAGTCGCCGCCCATGTACACGGTGTTGTCGGTGACCGCGAGGGCACGCACGGTGGCCGAGACGCTGGGACGGAAGTTGGCCTTGGGCGTACAGGTGGCGATGTCGATGGCGGCGAGGCTGCTGACCTGCGTGCCGTTGACCGCGCCGAAGTAACCACCCGCGTAAAGCGTCTTCTTGTCCGGTGAGACGGCGAGCGCCCGCACCGTCGCGGTGCCGCTGCCGATGGTGAAGGACAGAGTGCAGGAGGTGGGAGAGCCGGTCGCCGCGTCCAGCGCGACGAAGTTCACTGCGCTCTGCGCGGTGCCGCTTCCTCCTTCGGGCGGGCGCACCTGTGAGAAGGTACCGCCCGCGAAGACCGTGCCGCCCGCCTCCGCCAGCGCCCACACGACGCCGTTGGTCTGCCAGGTCGGCAGGTCGTCGGCGGTGAAGGCGACCGGCGCGGTGAGCGCGGCGGCCGGTTGCGGCAGGGCCACCAGGCCCAGGCCCGCCGCGGTGGACAGGACGAGGGCGGCGCTGAGCCCTCTGGATCTGTGCATGAACCCCCCGGCTTCTGGACCCGGTCGCGGGTCCTCTGCCTCGACGAGCCCGCCGGAATCCCCCTGGATCCGAACGGGCCGTATGAACTGTTTGCTCGCGAACCATACGAGTACATGACACGTTATGGAACACATGTGACTCATCTAGCAGGAAATTTCAATGTGTTCACGGTGGCCCCACGGCATCAGGCGTCCGCACACGGGCGCGCGTCCGCCTTTCCGCATGTGACAGGCGTCAGTGGTCGATGCGCACGACGGCGCCCGCGAGCTCCTTCTCCACCTGCCGCACATCGGCGTCGACCATGATCCGTGCCAGCTCGTCCACCAGGACGGTGGGCCGCCAGTCCAGCGTCTCGCGCGCCTTGGACGCGTCACCGATCAGTGCGTCGACCTCGCTGGGACGCTCGTACTTGGGGTCGTAGCGCACGTGCTCGTTCCAGTCGAGGCCGGCATGGGTGAACGCCGTCTCCAGGAACTGCCGCACGGTGGCCGGGACTCCGGTCGCGACCACGTAGTCCGTCGGCTCGTCGTGCTGGAGCATCCGCCACATCGCCTCGACGTACTCGGGCGCGTATCCCCAGTCGCGGACCGCGTCGAGGTTGCCGAGGTAGAGACGGTCCTGGAGGCCGGCCTTGATCCGGGCGACGGCGCGGGTGATCTTGCGGGTCACGAAGGTCTCGCCGCGGCGCGGGGACTCGTGGTTGAACAGGATGCCGTTGACCGCGAACATCCCGTACGCCTCACGATAGTTGACGGTGGTCCAGTACGCGAAGACCTTCGCGGCGCCGTAGGGGCTGCGCGGGTGGAAGGGGGTGTCCTCGTTCTGCGGGGGCGGCGTGGAACCGAACATCTCCGAGGACGACGCCTGGTAGATACGAGTCTCTATCCCGCTCGCCCGGATGGCCTCCAGCAGGCGCAGGGTGCTCAGGCCGGTCACGTCGCCGGTGTAGAGCGGCGCGTCGAAGGAGACCCGCACATGCGACTGGGCACCCAGGTTGTACACCTCGTCAGGCTGTATGTCGCGCAGCAGGTTCACCAGCGCCACCCCGTCGGAGAGGTCGGCGTGATGCAGCACGAAGCGGCGCTCGGCCTCCTGGGGACCCTGGTAGATGTGGTCGATCCGCTCGGTGTTGAAGCTGGACGACCGCCGCACCAGGCCGTGCACGCGGTATCCCTTCGACAGCAGAAGCTCCGCCAGGTACGAGCCGTCCTGCCCGGTCACGCCGGTGATCAGCGCGGTCTTGGTCATGTGGTGTTCCCCTCCCCGCCGGACCCGCCCCCGGGGCGGATCCGGTCCGTACACCCGCCGTGCGCGGGTCGCATGTCGCCAACTACAGGAAATGTCACGAGAGTTGCTGGTACGGGCATGCTGGTCACGCGGCTCCTGGCATGATCCGGCTCATGACCGCATTGCTGCTGCCCGAACGCGCCCGTGTCTTCGTCGCCGGCCACCGTGGCCTGGTGGGCTCTGCCGTGGCCCGCCGGCTCGCCGCCGACGGGCACGAGGTGCTCACCCGTACCCGCGCCGAACTGGACCTCAGTGACGCCGCGCGCACCGCGGCCGAACTGATCGCCCTGCGCCCCGACGCGGTGGTGCCGCCGCCGCGAAGGTCGGCGGGATCATGGCCAACAGCACTCAACCGGTTCAGTTCCTGGAGGAGAACCTCCAGATCCAGCTCAGCGTCATAGCCGGGGCCCACGCCGCCGGTGTGGGTCGGCTGCTCCTCCTGGGACCGTCGTGCATCTACCCCAAGCGGCGCCAGTACGGCGCCTCGTACATCAGCGCCATGCCGACCAATCTCTACGGTCCCGGCGACAACTTCGACCTGGAGACGTCGCACGTTCTGCCCGCCCTGATCCGCCGCTTCCACGAGGCCGTGGCCGAGGGGCGCGAGGAGATCGTCCTGTGGGGCAGCGGCACCCCGCGCCGGGAGTTCCTGCACGTGGACGACCTCGCCGCCGCCTGCGCCGTGCTGCTGCGCTCCTACGACGGCGACGAGCCGGTCAACGTCGGCTGCGGCAACGACCTCACCATCAGCGAGCCGGCCGCGACGGTCGCCGAGGTCACGGGTTTCGGCGGCCCGATCGCCTGGGACACGACCCGGCCCGACGGCACCCCGCGCAAGCTGCTCGACATCTCCCGGATCGCGCAGCCCGGCTGGAAGCCGGCGATCCCGCTGCGTGACGGCATCGCCGCCACCTACGCCCACTGGCGCAGCGGCCTCGACGGCTGACGGGCCCCGCTTGCGCACGGACTTCGGCGGCGCGCTGCGCGCGCCGGGGAACTGTGCGGCCATGAGCGGCGCTCTCAGTACGCCCCGCGGCCGTCGACGACGGCGCGGAACGTGCGGGCCATGACGTCCACATCACTGGTGATCGACCAGTTGTCGACGTAGCTGAGATCGAGCTGGACGGTCTCGTCCCAGGACAGGTCGGAGCGTCCGCTGATCTGCCACAGCCCGGTCATGCCCGGCCGTACGCTCAGCCGCCGCCACTCGACGGGCGTGTAGTGCGCCACCTCGTCGGCGAGTGGCGGACGCGGACCAACCAGGGACATGTCACCCTTGAGGACGTTGACCAGCTGTGGCAATTCGTCCAGCGAAGCGCGGCGCAGCCAGTGGCCGACCCGGGTGACCCGCGGATCTCGGCGCATCTTGAACATCGGGCCGTCGTGCTCGTTGTTTTGGGCCAGTTCGGCTTTCTGGCGGTCGGCACCCACCCGCATGGTGCGGAACTTCCACATCACGAAGGGGCGTCCAGCCCGGCCGATGCGCTCGTGCAGATAGAGCACCGGCCCCCGCGAGGACAGTTTCACCGCGGCTGCGACCACCAGCAGCACCGGCGCCAGCACGAGCAGGCCCAGCAGGGCGGCGCTGCGGTCCAGGACCTCCTTGATGAGCGGCTGAAAGCCCTCCCGCACCGGCGGGGCCACGCGCAGCAGCGACATCCCGCCGGCGGATCCGGTCTCCAGGCGCTTGACGGACACGTCCACCAGGCCGGGCGCGACGAACAACTCGATGCCGGCGTCGTGCAGGCCCCAGGAGAGGCGGCGCAGCCGCTCCCCGGAGGTCGCGGCGCCCGGGACGACCAGCACCAGATCGGCGCCGAGCCGGTGCACTGCGCTGATGACCAGGTTGGCATCCTCTCCGGGGGACTCCGGCGCGGTGGCGGCAAGCCGTTCCCCGGTCCGGATCCCCGAGGCGAACGGGCCCCATCCCACGGGGACGGCACCCACCGCCACATACGGGTGGTCGGTGCGCGCGGCGAGGTGCGCGGTGACACCGTCCGCCGCGGCGGGCTCGCCAACCACCAGGACCTTGATCACCGCCTGCGCCCTGCGGCGCACCGTCGCGAGGTGACGGTGCACCGCCTTGCGGCACACCAGGGTCAGCACCAGGGCGGGCAGCAGCGCCGCCAGGCACAGCGGCGCGCGCAGTCGCACCCCCGCCGTGGTGTGCCCCACCGCGAGCACACCCAGCAGGATGAACCAGTCGTGGAGCACCGGCAGCGTGCCCCGGCTCTCGCCGATGACCCGGGCCGCGTAGCGCGAGCGGAACAGCTGGACTCCCGCCCAGGCGTGCCCTGCGACGATGCCGCTCGGCACTGCCCACGGCTGGTGTGTGGCGAAGAGCACCAGCGCCACCGGCACCCCGGCGCCGACGAGGTCGGTGATCAGCGACGCGGGAAGATACCAGCGGGACTTGCGTCCCATCCACAGTGAGGAGCGCGCTTGTGAGCGCGCCTTGCGTGATCTGTCGGATTCAGTGGCCTGAACATCCCACATGTACCCCCCCAGGCACGTTCTGCGGCACGACTTGCCGAATGTCGCGAACAATCGTTCGTCGAACATGCGGCACGATGGTGAACAGTACGGCAAACTTGTGTGCGCATGGGGGCGTTTACGTGAACGTCACCGAGAAGCACCGAGCCGTACGAAATGCCGCGCCGTGCACGCCGGTTGACCCCGTGGGCGCCATGGTCTTGCGGAAAGCGGTACGAACATCGAACGTGCTGGCTACAGTGTGCGCCCGGTGCGGAAGGGGCCGCACCGCGTCGATGTGGGGGATGCATGGTGGGGGACAAGAACACGGCTGAGGCCGAAGCGACGGGCCGGGACGAAGCGGCAGACCGGGAGGAAGGGGCGGGCGGAGCCGGTTCGATGGCATCCGACCCGGTTGGTGACGTTCGCGATTCCTCAACCGATGTTTCACAAAAGGGGGTTGACGCCTCCGGAACCATGCAGGCGCGGCCCCGGCGCCGCAAGAGCCGCGCGCGGCGGGTGCTCCTCGGGGCGCTCGTACTACTCGCCGTGGGCCTGCTCATGGTGGGCGGGGTCGCCTGGTGGGCCGTCGAGCACTACACCGGGGCGGTCGACCGCATCTCCGGTGTCTTCCCGACGAAGGTCCCCGCGGCGGCGCAGCCGGCGCCCTCCGACGGCGGGCAGACCTTCCTCCTCGTCGGCGTCGACAGCCGCTCCGAGCTGCCGACCACGGGCCGCGACGCCAAGGCCCCCGAGTGGAAGTACGGGGCCCAGCGCAGTGACACGATGATGCTGGTGCACCTCCCGGCCGACCATTCCGGCGCGTACGTCGTCTCGCTGCCCCGAGACGCGTGGGTGGACATCCCCGGACACGGCAAGGCCAAGCTCAACGCCGCCTTCTCCTGGGGCGGACCGCCGCTGCTCATCGACACCGTGCAACGGTTGACCAAGGTGCGCGTCGACCATCTGGCCGTCATCGACTGGGACGGTTTCAAGAAACTCACCGACTCCGTGGGCGGAGTGGACCTTGTCGTGGACGGCGCCAGCCGTCACATGAACGGCACGCAGGCCCTGACCTACGTGCGTGAGCGTCATCACCTCGCGCGCGGCGACTTCGATCGCACACACCGGCAGCAGTACTTCCTGCGGACGCTGCTGGCGAAGGTCATGCGTCCTTCGACCTTCTCCAACCCCGTCAGGGCTGCCAGGGTGCTGGACGACCTCACCGCCGCCGTGAGCGTCGACGACCGGCTCGACGACGGCGACCTGCGTGCCCTGCTGTGGGACAACAAGAAGGTCCGCCCGGGGAACATGGTGTTCATGAACGCTCCCGCGAAGGGAACCGACACGATCTCCGGTCAGTCTGTGGTCCTCCTGGATTCCGGCGCCGGCACTGATCTGTGGCGGGCCATGCGCGAGGACGCCCTCGACATCTATCTGCAGTCGCACGACGCCGACCTGCTCGGCGCCACGACTTCCTGACGGGACCGCGGCGACCGCCCCGAACGACCGTCTGGTGACGGTTCGTCATGCAACGGGCCGCACGCACATTGAAGTGCTCTCTCGGCTGAAGGACCCCGTTGCTGATCTCTCGAATCTGCCCTCATGCCGGGTGCGAGTGCGGAAGGGCGGAAAGCAGGATCGAATTGGTTGGCGGTGATGTTCCAGTGTCGTGGGAGTCATGGTCGGGGGGAGAGATCCCGGAGTTGACGCGGCGGGTGGTTCGTGCGGCTCTCCCGAAGGGGTCGTCAGCCATCCGGCTGCGCGACAGTCTGGGGCACGTCTTCGACGACGCGTTGTTCGCAGAGGCGTTTCCGTCCGATGGGCGGCCGGCTGCCTCGCCTGGCGCGCTGGCGATGCTCGCCACTGGCCCGCTTCCGGGCACCAGCAGCGCCCCGTGTGAGCAGCTTTCCTGCTTCGCAGTGATGCCCCGGCGCTCCGCGCCGGGCGACCAAGGAGGCACTTCACCTCTCCCGTAAACGGGGGAGCACTGCGCAAGACCAGAGGTAGAGTTCGCCCCGGTGGCCCATCGGCGTCCGCGGAGGACACCCATGACGGATCAGCCCGCTCGTCCAACGCACCGGCACCAAAGACCGTCAGGCCGGCGGCGGCGTACCGCACTCGGTGCCCTGTTCGGTCTGCTCCTGATCGGACTGATCGCCGGCACCGGACTGGCCCGCGACCAGGAGGACGCCGCGCCCCGCGTCGAGCGAACGAACGCCGCGGCGCTTCCCTTCGATCTGCCGGCCGCCGATGTGCTGCGCGACAGCCCGCATCTGGTCTTCGCGCACTACTTTCCGCCGTATCCGCTCTCCCTCGACAACCAGCCCGCCGAGTACGACTACTACGCTCGCAACTACCTCACGCCCCAAGGCGAGCAGGGCAAGCACGCGGCCTACGGGGGACTGCTGCGCGACCGGCCCCTGCCCGTGCCGCCGTCCAGCGGTGACTGGCAACTCGCCAACCTGGAAACGGAGGTGAGGACCGCCCGTGACGCCGGGCTTGACGGATTCACCGTCGATATCCTCTCCCTGACCGGCAGCAACCGTGAGCGCGTCGACATGCTGCTGCGCGCGGCGCAGCGCGTCGACCCGGGCTTCCGGATCGTGCTGATGCCGGACATGACGTCCCTGCACACCGACCCGCTCACCCTCGCCGATCAGTTGGCCCGGCTTGCCGCGTCCCCGTCCGCATACCGGTTGGCCGACGGGCGCCTCGTGATCTCCCCGTTCAAGGCCGAGGCCCAGGAACCCGCCTGGTGGGGTCAAGTTATCGCGCGGCTGAGCGACCACGGCATCGGCACCGCGCTCGTCCCGGTCTTTCTGGACTTTCGCGCCAACGCCGAGAGGTTCGCGCCGATCAGCCATGCCTTCTCGTCCTGGGGCAATCGCAGCTACACCCGCCAGAACAACGTTCCCGGCGACATCCAGCTTGCCCATTCGCTGGGAAAGAAGTGGATGCAGGCCGTGTCCGTGCAGGACGCCCGGCCCAACCAGGGCGTCTACGACGAGGCGGGCAACACCGCCACCCTGCGGTCGACCTGGAACCACGCGATCTCCGACGGTGCGGACTGGGTGCAGCTCACCACCTGGAACGACTACTCGGAAGGTAGCCAGTTCGCCCCCTCACTGCACAACGGCCACACGTACCTGGACATCTCCTCTTACTACCTCACCCGTTTCAAGACCGGGGCTTGGCCGCGGATCGTCCGCGACACCGTGTACGTCACCTCCCGGGTCCAGTTCACGGATGTCGGCAGTGCCTCGCTTCAGCCCCGGCTGATGCGCCCGCGTCCGGGCACCGCGTCCCCGCGCGACCAGGTGGAACTGCTTACCTTCCTGACCGCGCCTGCCACGGTCTCCGCGCGCGTGGGCACCGTGCCCCACACCTATCGTGCTCCCGCCGGCGGGTATGCCCAGGACCTGCCGCTGAGACCTGGCCGCACCGAAGCCGTGGTCCGCCGCGCGGGGGATGCCGTCGCCGCCGTCACGACCCGCTGGCCGGCGCGGCGTACGGTCACCGTGCAGGACCTTCAGTACTACGCGGTCTCCAGCGGCCGGTGAACTCCTCGAAGTCTGTCACGGTGAGTACCTGCTTGGGCTGGGTGAGACTGCGCGCTGGAGGGTCGAGTGCCGGGTCCAGTTCGTGTAGGGGCCAGCGCAACCGGTTGATTACGCGGGTGCGTTCGGCGGCCGGCCGGCCCCGGTGCCATGCCGGGGGGCCGAAGAGCCGGCCCGAGCCGTGTGCGCGCTTGAAGTAGTGGCGGGCGTCGTGTTCCCAGGTGATGCCGATGCCGCCGTGCAGCTGGATCATCTCGCTCGCCACCGCCGAAAAGGCGTCCGAGTAGGCGGACTTGGCGACGGCTGCCAAGCGGGTCGTCTCAGGCGAGCCCTCGGCGGCGGCGAAGGCCGCTCCCAGCGCCGCCGAACGCGCCGACTCCACCAGCACGTACGCGTCCGCGAGCCGGTGCTTCACGGCCTGGAAGGAGCCGATGGGCCGCCCGAATTGGACCCGGTCCTGGGCGTAGGCGACCGTGAGCTCCAGGCAGCGCTCGGCCGCGCCGACCTGCTCGGCGGCCAGCGCCGTGTAGGCCAGGTCCGGCACGCGCCCCAGGACCCGGCCGCCTCCGCAGTCCGCGCCGACGAGGCGGCTCTCGGCACCGTCGAGCACCACGCGCGCCTGGGACCGGGTGGAGTCCATGGCGGCCACGGCCTCGCGTCGCACACCCGCCACGGGTGGGGTCAAGGGGTGAGTACGCGGGCGCGGCACACGGCCGGGGTGCCCCAGGCATCACGCAGGGCTCGGGCCTTACGGATCCACAGGGACAGGTCCAGTTCCTCGGTGTAGCCGAGGGCGCCGTGGAGTTGGAGGGCCGTGCGGGCCGAGGCGTACGCCGCCTCGCCGGCGGACACCTTCGCCGCGGCGATCTGGCGGCCCGTGTCCGGATTGCTCGAGGCGAGGGCAAGGGCGGCGGCGTGGACGAGCGGCTGGGCGAACTCCAGGGCGATCGAGACGTCCGCGAGCCGGTGCTTCATCGCCTGGAACGAGCCGATGGCAACCCCGAACTGGGTGCGCTGCTTGACGTATTCGACCGTCCGGGCCAACAGGGTGCGGCCCAGCCCAAGGGCCTGGGCCGCCGTGACCAGGGCGGCGACATCGGCGGCGTGCGCGGCCGCGGTGGCCACCTCGGGCCCCTTCGCCAGGACGGTTCCGCCGAGCGGCCGGGCCAGCCGGCGGGCCGGGTCGGCCGACGGCTGGACGGGTCCGGCCGTCTCCGCCAGGCGTACGGTGTCGCCGTCCACGACGAGGACCGCGTCGGCGGCGTCGGCGTCCAGGGCGAAGGGGCTGTCGGGGGAGAGCAGACAGAGGGAGGCGGCGGTCTTGCCGGAGGCGATGCCGGGCAGCCAGGCGGCGGCCGCCGCCTCGTCACCCAGGCGGTCGAGGAGGGCGGCCGTGGCCACCGTCTCCACCAGCGGGCCCGGCATCGCGTAGCGGCCCAGTTCGGTGAAGGCGACGGACAGCTCGACCGGCAGCAGGCCCAGGCCACCGTGCTCCTCCGGGACGGCGAGGCCGAAGACCCCGGCCTCCGCCAGCCGGGCCCACATGACGCGTCCGGGGCCGTGGTCCCCGGCGGCCCAGGCCCGTACGACCGCGGGGGTGCCGGCCGCCGCCAGCATGCCGTCCAGCGAGCGGGCGAACTCCCGCTGCTCGTCATCGAGGAGAAACCGCATCACCGACGTCCCTTCGGCAGGCCGAGCAGCCGCTCGGCGATGAGGTCGCGCTGGATCTCGTTGGTGCCGGCGTAGATCGGCCCGGCGAGGGAGAAGGTGTAGCCCTCGGCCCAACTCCCGTGTTCAGGCGCCTCCTCGGCCTCGTCCGACAGCTCGCCGTACGGGCCCAGCAGGTCGAGCGCCGTCTCGTGGAGGGCGATGTCCAGCTCGGACCAGAAGACCTTGTTGAGGCTCGACTCCGCGCCGATCGACCCTCCAGCGGCCAGATGCGAGGCCTTGGCATAGGCGAACAGCTGGTAGGCGCGGGCGCCGATCACCGCGTCGGCGACCCGGTCGCGCAGCGCGGTGTCGGCCGGGTCGCCCCGCTCGCGCCACAGCCGGGTCAGCCGGTCGGCGGCCGCGGTGAAGCGCCCCGGGCTGCGCAGGGTGAGTCCGCGCTCGTTGCCCGCCGTGCTCATCGCGACCCGCCAGCCCTGTCCGGGCTCGCCGATGACGTCCTCGTCGGGCACGAAGACCTCGTCCAGGAACAGCTCGGCGAAGGCGGGCTTGCCGTCCAGCCGCCCGATGGGCCGTACGGTCACCCCGTCCGCGTCCAGCGGGAACATCAGGTACGTCAGGCCCTGGTGGGGCTTGGGAGCGTTCGGGTCGCTGCGGAAGAGGCCGAAGGCGCGGTCGGCGAACGCGGCCCGCGACGACCAGGTCTTCTGGCCGCTCAAGCGCCAGCCGCCGTCGGTCCGTACGGCCGTGGAGCGCAGCGAGGCAAGGTCCGAGCCGGCTTCCGGCTCGGACCAGGCCTGGGCCCAGAGCACCTCGCCGCTCGCCATGGGCGGAAGGATGCGGGTGCGCTGCTCGGCCGTCCCGTGCTCGAACAGTGTCGGGGCCAGCAGGTTGATGCCGTTCTGGCTGACCCGGCCGGGCGCGCCGGCGGCGTAGTACTCCTCCTCGAAGACCAGCCACTCGAAGGTGGTGGCCGCCCGGCCACCGAACTCCTCGGGCCAGGAGACCACCGACCAGCGGTCGGCGAACAGGGTGCGCTCCCACTCCCGGTGGGCCGCGAACCCCTCCGCCGTCTCCAGGGAGGGCAGCGGGGTGTCGGGCACATGGGCGGCGAGCCAGGCGCGGGCCTCGGCCCGGAAAGCGTCCTCCGCGGCGGAGAAGTCGAGGTCCATCAGGCACCGGCCTCCTTCGCACCAGCCGCCTTCATCGCGCGGGCGTCCATGCCGCCGAGCGAGTCCTTCGCCGTCTCCGCGTTGTGCGCGTGCGCCAGGTGGTGCAGCCCGAAGACGGAGTCCATCCCGGTGTGCAGGCCCTGCAGGTCCTCGGCCTGATTGACGGCGCGCTTGGTCAGCGCCAGGCCCATGCGCGGCATCTCGGCGATACGGGTCGCCAACTCCATCGTGTGGTCAGCGAGTTCGCCACGCGGCACGACCCGGTTGACCATGCCGACCTCGTACGCGCGCTGGGCGCTCATCCGGTCGCCGGTGTAGAGGAACTCCTTCGCGATCCGCGGCGGCATCACCCACGGGTGGGCGAAGTACTCCACCCCCGGGATGCCCATGCGGACCACCGGGTCGGCGAAGAACGCGTCGTCGGAGGCGACGATCAGGTCACACACCCAGGCGAGCATCAGCCCGCCCGCGACGCACGCCCCCTGCACCGAGGCGATCACCGGCTTGGGCAGCTCGCGCCAGCGCCGGCACATGCCCAGGTAGACCTCGGACTCGCGGGCGAAGCGGCTCTCCGCGCCCGTCTTGTCCGAGTGGTCCCACCACAGCCCGGCCTTGCGGTCGAACGGCAGGTGCGCGTCCCGCTCCAGGGTGCCGATGTCGTGGCCGGCGGAGAAGTGCTTCCCCGCTCCTGCGAGCACGACGACCTTGACCTCGTCGTCGTCGGCCGCGCGGTAGAAGGCCCGGTCCAGTGCGTAGGTCATCGCGGAGTGCTGGGCGTTGCGGTAATCGGGCCGGTCCATCGTGACGACGGCGACGGGGCCGTGGCGCTCGTAGCGGACGGGCTCCGTGGGTGCGGTGGGTGCCGTGCGGGCAGCGGACATCCGCCCTCCTTCCCTAACAAGTGTTTGGTAGGTTAACGTGCGAACCGTCAGCCGTCGAGTGTCGTCCGGAGCCGCCCATGAGCAGCGTCGAGGAGCTGTGGTGCCAGGGCTACAGCGAGCCGGACGCCGGGTTCCCGGCGCGGGTGCGGGCCCCGGCCTGGAGACCATACGGTTCAACGCGCTGCGCATGCTCGATGGAGTCGCGGCCGGGGCGCCGGCTCCCGAGGCGTCCATCGGAAAGATCTTCTGGGCCACCTGGCACCGGGAGCTGGGCGAGCTCGCCATGGACGTCTGCGGCGCCGACGGCATGCCGTCGGCCGGCGAGCCGTACGACCTCACCGACTGGCAGCGGCTGTTCCTCTTCTCCCGCTCCGACATCCTCTACGCCGGTTCCAACGAGATCCAGCGGAACATCATCGCCGAGCGCGTCCTCGGCCTGCCCAAGGAGGTCCGCTCGTGACCGTGCCGAACGCGCATCCACCGTACGTGCCGGGCCATGCCCTGCTGGAGGGCCGCACCGCCGTCGTCACCGCTGCCGCCGGGGCGGGGATCGGCGGCGCGACCGCCAGGCGCCTGCTGGAGGAAGGCGCGCGCGTCGTCATCTCCGACGCCCACGCCCGCAGGCTCAAGGCGTCCGAGGCGGAGCTGGCCGCGGAGTTCGGTGCGGACCGCGTCGCGTCGCTGCCCTGCGACGTGACCGACGAGGTTCAGGTCGCCGCGCTGTTCGACCTCGCCGAGAGGAGCCACGGCCGCCTCGACATCGTCGTCAACAACGCTGGTCTCGGTGGTACGGCCGACCTCGTCGACATGGCCGACGAGCAGTGGGACAAGGTCCTCGACGTCACCCTGAACGGCACCTTCCGCTGCACCCGCGCCGCGCTGCGCCGCATGAAGGCCGCGGGCAGCGGCGGCGTCATCGTCAACAACGCCTCGGTGATCGGCTGGCGGGCCCAGAAGGGCCAGTCGCACTACGCCGCCGCCAAGGCCGGGGTCATGGCCCTCACTCGCTGCGCCGCGCTGGAGGCCGCCGAGTACGGCGTGCGGGTCAACGCCGTCTCGCCCAGCCTCGCCATGCACCCGCACCTGGTGAAGGTCACCACCCCCGAGCTGCTGGCGGAGCTGACCTCCCGCGAGGCCTTCGGCCGCTACGCCGAGCCATGGGAGGTGGCCAACGTCATCGTCTTCCTGGCCAGCGGCTACTCCTCGTACATGACGGGCGAGGTCCTGTCCGTCAGCAGCCAGCACCCGTGAGGCAACAATGGCCAGGTGCCGAATAGCAAGAGCAGCAGTAACAGTCAGAAGACCACGATGAGCCCGTCGCCCGAGCGGCGTGGGGAAATCCTGGCCACCGCCGCCGAGGTGTTCGCCGCGCAGGGTTACAACGCCACCACCGTCCGCAAGATCGCGGACGCCGCCGGGATGCTCGCGGGGAGTCTCTACTACCACTTCGACTCCAAGGAGTCGATGCTCGACGAGATCCTCTCCACCTTCCTGGACGAGCTGTGGGCCAGGTACGACACGGTGCTCGCCGCCGGGCTCGGACCCAGGGAGACGATCGTGGCCCTCGTGACGGAGTCCTTCCGCGAGATCGACCGGCACCGTGCCGCGGTCGCCATCTACCAGAAGGAGTCCAGGCACCTCCAGACCCAGCCGGGCTTCGGCTATCTCGCCGACTCGCAGGTGAAGTTCGAGAAGGCGTGGCTGGGCGCCCTCGAGCGCGGAGTGGCCGCCAAGGTCTTCCGCGCCGACCTCGACATCCGGCTCACCTACCGCTTCGTGCGCGACACCGTCTGGGTCGCAGCGTCCTGGTACCGGCCGGGCGGACAGCACAGTCCGGAGGAGATCGCCCGCCAGTACCTGTCGATGGTGCTGGAAGGTATCGCCCTCCGTGAATGACAGCGAGAGTGTAGACATCAAGAAGGAGTGGCCATGGCCGAGGCATACATCGTCGAAGCGGTCCGCACCCCGGTCGGCAGGCGGAACGGCGGCCTGTCCGCCGCGCACCCGGCCGACCTCGGCGCCCATGTGCTCAAGGCACTGATGGAACGCTCGGGCGCCGACCCGGCCGCCGTCGAGGACGTCGTCTTCGGCTGCCTGGACACCGTCGGCCCGCAGGCCGGCGACATCGCCCGCACCTGCTGGCTGGCGGCCGGGCTGCCGGAGGAGGTGCCGGGCGTCACGGTGGACCGGCAGTGCGGTTCCTCGCAGCAGGCCGTGCACTTCGCGGCGCAGGGGGTGCTCTCGGGCACCCAGGACCTGGTGGTCGCGGGCGGCGTGCAGAACATGTCCCAGGTGCCGATCGCCTTCGCCAGCCGCCAGGCCGCTGAGCCGCTCGGTCTGACCGAAGGCCCGTACGCCGGTTCCGAGGGCTGGCGGGCCCGCTACGGCGACCGGCCGGTCAACCAGTTCCACGGCGCCGAGCTCATCGCCGAGAAGTGGGACATCTCCCGCCGGGACATGGAGGAGTTCGCGCTGCGCTCGCACCAGCGGGCGATCCGGGCCATCAACGAGGGCCGCTTCGACCGTGAGCTCGTCGCGTACGGGGACGTGACCACCGACGAGGGCCCGCGCCGCGACACCTCGCTGGAGAAGATGGCGGGCCTGAAGCCGCTGAGGGAGGGCGGCCGGCTGACCGCCGCCGTCGCCTCGCAGGTATCCGACGGTGCCTCCGCCATGCTGCTCGCGAGCGAACGGGCCGTACAGGAGCACGGGCTGACTCCGCGGGCCCGCATTCACCACCTCTCGGTGCGCGGTGAGGACCCGATCCGGATGCTGTCCGCGCCGATCTCGGCCACCGCGTACGCGCTGAAGAAGACCGGGATGACGCTCGACGACATCGACCTGGTCGAGATCAACGAGGCCTTCGCCTCTGTGGTGCTCGCCTGGCTGAAGGAGACCGGCGCCGACCCGGAGAAGGTCAACGTCAACGGCGGCGCCATCGCTCTCGGCCACCCGCTGGGCGCCACCGGCACCAAGCTCATGACCACGCTCCTGCACGAACTGGAGCGAACCGGCGGGCGGTTCGGCCTGCAGACGATGTGCGAGGGCGGCGGCCAGGCCAACGTCACCATCATCGAGCGTCTCTGAGACGCGATGCCCGTCCACGGCCTGCCTGCCAAGCGGGCCGTGGACGGGCATGGACCGTCAGCGGGGCGCCGGACGGCAGTCGTCGGGCCGGGTTACCTCCTGCTGCGCGCCGTCGGCGTCCCGGCCGACACCGCCGCAGAGGACTGCCCGCAGTCCAACGACTTCCGCGCCGAGGCCGACCGCAAGGTCCGCGAGGGAATGGGTCTTTGGAAGCGACGGCCTCCATCACGGTGCGCAGGTCCAGCGCGGAGAGCGTCGCGACGTCCGCGTCGGTCAGCTTGCCGAGGGCGAGAGAGGAGATCACCACTCGGGCGACACGAGGGATGCGCGTGGTACGCGTCGGATTGACTCCAAAGGTGGGATGCGGCGTTCTCTGGAGTGGAGAAGAGGAACGACGATGAGGCGGATGATGCTTGAGGGCTTTCAGCCGCAGCGGGGCAGGCCCCGGAGCGTGGTGTGCGCCTCGGCCATGATCCGGTCGACGAGTTCGGCGCAGGACGGCAGATCGTCGATCACTCCCGCGACCTGGCCGGAGGCCATCACGCCGAGATCGGTGCGGCCCTCCACCATGGAGGCCTTGAGCAGCATCGGGGTGTTGGCGGCGAGCAGGACCTGGCTCCATGTCAGTTCCTTGCCGTGCTTCATCGCCAGGCCGTCGCGGATCATCTGTGTCCAGCTCATGCCGGAGTCACGTCTGAAGGCCGCCGCGTGGCGGACCGCTCGCAGCAGCGAGGCGGCCCGGCCCGAGCGCTCCAGTGTGTCGACCAGCTCGGTGCGCAGCATCCGGTGCGGGAGGCCATCCACCTTGGTGGTGACGGTGATGTCCTTGACCGTCGCGGCCAGGTACTTCGCCTTGACCGCGTCGGGAACGGTGCTGTCGGAGGTGAGCAGGAAGCGGGTGCCCATGGCGATCCCGGCGGCGCCGTAGGCGAGCGCCGCGACCAGACCGCGGCCGTCGTGGAAGCCGCCGGCCGCGATGACCGGGATGTCCAGGGCGTCCACGACCTGGGGAAGCAGGACGGTGGTGGCGACGTTGCCGGTGTGGCCGCCGCCCTCGCCGCCCTGCACCACCACCGCGTCGGCGCCCCACGCCGCGACCTTCTCGGCGTGCCGCCTGGCGCCGATGGACGGGATGACGATCACCCCGGCGTCCTTCAGCCGCGCGATCAGCTCGCGGGAGGGCGCGAGCGCGAACGAGGCGACCTTCACGCCCTCGTCGATGATGATCCGTACGCGCTCGGCCGAGTCTCCCGCATCCGCCCGCAGGTTGACGCCGAAGGGCGCGTCCGTACGGGACTTGACCTCGCGGACGGCGGAGCGCAGCTGCTCGACCGTCATGGTGGCCGAGGCGAGGATCCCGAGCGCGCCCGCCTCTGCGGTGGCCGAGACCAGACGGGGGCCGGCCACCCAGCCCATGCCGGTCTGCACAAGGGGGTGCCGCACCCCGACGAGCTTCGTCAACGGGGTGCTGATCCGGAGGTCCGTCATGCCGCCGGCACCTCGCGTTCGCGCAGCCCCTTCGGGTCGATGACCTCTCGGATCAGCCGCAGCTCCTCGGCGGTGGGCTCGCGGGTGTACGGCACCTCGTCGGGGACGGTGAGCGCAAAGCCGGTGGCCTCGACGACCTGCTCGACCGTGACACCGGGGTGCAGCGAGCGCAGCCGCATCGTCCGGTCCGGGGTGGCGAAGTCGAAGACGCCCAGGTCGCTGATGACGTCCGGGATGCAGTGGTAGCGGGTCGCGGAGGGGCCGGCCGCGGCGGCGCGGTCGTGGCCGACGCCGGACACCATGTCGACCCGCTCGACGAAAACCCGCGTCGAGTGCCGCGGCACCCAGTAACTCGTCGGGTTGTTGAGGGTGTTCACGGGAGCGCCGCGCACGCCCAGCAGTTGCCGCTTGGGCCGGGCCCAGTCACCGATGCAGGAGATGTTCTGGTTGCCGTACCGGTCGAGCTGGCTGGCGCCCATCATCACGTGCCGCCGCCCGGTGGCGACCAGGGCCAGGTGCTGCCGGTACGGCAACCAGCCCTCCACGACCTCGGCCGTCGCGCCGACCGCCGGGACGTCGCCGATGAGCAGGGCCTCGCCGTCGGTCAGCAGCAGGTCCGGGGAGAAGGTGAGCTTCGCCAGCCGGGCCCCGATCGTCGGGACGGTGCCCATCGGGCTGGCCAGTACCTCGCCCGCGCCCCGCCAGGCCTCGGCGCAGGCCACCACGCAGTACTCGGCCCGCGTCGCCGATGTCGTAGCGACATCGCTCATGCTGCTGCCTCCTCCTCGTGGAACGCCGCCACCGCGGCCTGGTACGCGTCCTCGTCGCCGGACAGGAACCGCTCGGTGAAGGCCAGCCAGGCCTCGGCGTCGCGGGCGGCCTGGACGTAGGCGCGCTGGAACGCCTCGTCGCGGTCGTGGTCCGGGGCGCAGGAGGTGAAGTGCGCGCCGTTCGGGGTCTCCACGACGCCGTTCACGAAGGCGCGCTTGACCAGCAGCGACTGCGGTCCGCTGTCCTTGAGCAGATCCGCGGTGTCCACGATCCGCTCGCAGGAGACGTACGCGGCGTCGGCGGCCTCGCAGAACAGGTCGTCGAAGTACGGGTCGGGGCCAAGGTACTGGCCGTTGCCGTGCACATCGGCCCGGTTGAGGTGGACGAGCGCGGCGTCCAGCCGCAGGGCCGGGACGGCGACGAGTTCCTCACCGTCCTCGTACGGCGAAGTCACCGTGCGCAGTTGCGGGTTGACGGTCATCACGTCCGAGGCGAGACCGGCCCGGATCGGCATGAACGGCAGCCGGTGCGCGGCCGCGGTCAGGCCCCACATGAACATCGCCTCGTCCAACTCCACCATCTCGAACGCGGCACGCTGCCGGGCGGCTTGGAAGTGCGGCTCGAGCGGGACGGAGTCGAGGGTGGCGAAGGCCGCGACCAGCTTGCGGATCTTCCCGGCGGCGGCGAGCAGCCCGACGTCCGGACCGCCGTAGGAGACGACGGTCAGGTCGGTGACGTCCGAGCGCAGCAGCGCGCGCACCAGCGCCATCGGCTTGCGCCGCGAGCCCCAGCCGCCGATGCCGATCGTCATGCCGCTGGTCAGGCGGCCGACCACCTCATCAACGGTCATCGTCTTGTCCCTGCTCACGACTGCTGCGCCTCCTTGCCCGTGTGCTCCTTGTCCGTGCCGAAGGTCTCGCGGACGCGGTCGGCGACGCCGCTGAGGTTGGCCTCGAAGGTGAAGCCCTGCTCGAAGCGGTAGCTGCGGCGGACGTCCACCGGGTCGATGCCGTTGATCGCGGCCTTGGCGAGGCGGATGAGGTAGCCGTCCTTGGCGGCGATCTCCCGGGCCAGCTCCATTGCCGCTTCGATGAGTTGCGCGCGCGGGACCACCCGCCACACCGAGCCGTGCCGGTGCAGCTCCTCGGCGGTGACGGTGCGCGAGGTGTAGTACAGCGCCCGCATCAGGTGCTGGGGGACCAGGCGGGCGAGGTGGGTGGCCGCGCCGAGCGCGCCCCGGTCCAGCTCGGGCAGGCCGAAGGTCGCGTCGTCGGCGGCGACGACGGCGTCGGCGTTGCCGACCAGGCCGATGCCGCCGCCCAGGCAGAAGCCGTGCACGGCGGCGATCACCGGGACCTCGCAGTCGTAGACCGCGGCGAACGCCTCGGCGCAGCCGCGGTTGGCGCCGATGAGGGCGTCGTGTCCGGCCGTGCGCTGCATCTCCTTGATGTCGACGCCGGCGTTGAAGCCGCGGCCCGCGGCGGTAAGCACCACACAGTGCACCTTCGGGTCGGCCCCGGCGGCTCGCACGGCGGTGGCCAGGTCGTACCAGCCCTGTACGGGCAGGGCGTTGACCGGAGGGAAGTCCACGGTGACGACGGCGACGCCCTGTTCGGGGGCGGAGGTGGAGACACCCATGAGCAGATCAGCTACCTTTCCACCAAACATTTGTTAGGTGGAAGATAGCAGCGGTCTTCGCACTGCGGGAGGTGTGCATTGGCAGCCGTCATCGATCTGTCGGAACGCGTCGCCGTCGTCACCGGCGGCACCAGAGGCGTCGGAGCAGGGATCACCCGTGCGTTCCTGGAGGCCGGCGCGCAGGTGGTGACCTGCGCGCGTCGGGCGCCGGACAAGCCCATCGCAGCGGCCGGGCGCACCGCTCGCTTCCTTCCCGTCGACCTGCGCGACCCGGAGGCGGTCAGCGGGTTCTTCGAACAGGTGCGGAGCGAGTGCGGGCGGCTGGACACCCTGGTCAACAACGCCGGGGGTGGCCCCTTCCGAATGCTCGGCGACGGTGGAGCCGAGCGGCACGCCCGCGTCGTCGAACTGAACCTCCTCGCCCCGCTGACCGCCTCGCTCGCCGCGTACGAGGTGATGCGCCGTCAGAGCGGTGGCGGGTCCATCGTGATGATCGGCAGCGTCAGCGGGACCCGCCCGTCACCGGGCAGCGCGGCGTACGGAGCCGCCAAGGCGGGCCTGGAGAACCTCGCCCGTTCCATGGCCGTGGAGTGGGCGCCGCTGGTGCGGGTCAACACGCTCGTCCTCGGCATGGTCCGCACCGAACTGTCCCACTTGCACTACGGGGACGAGGACGGCATCGCGGCCGTCGGCCGCACCGTACCGCTCGGCCGGCTCGCCGACCCCGCCGAGGTCGGCGACGCCTGCGTCTTCCTCGCCTCCGACCGTGCCGCGTACATCAGCGGCGCCAGTTTGCTCGTCCACGGCGGAGGGGAGCGCCCCGCCTTCCTCGACGCCGCCACCGCCAACAAGTGACCGGCTCAGGTGTCGACTCGCCCGCCGGACTGCCTGTCGCAAGCCATTCGTCAGCTCACTGAAAGGACACGCACCATGACCGGACTGTGCACCGGACGCGTCGCCGTCGTCACCGGGGCGGGCCGCGGGCTCGGCCGCGCGCACGCCCTCGCCTTCGCCGCCGAGGGCGCCAAGGTCGTCGTCAACGACCTCGGCGTCGGCCTCGACGGCACCCGAGAGGCCGCCGGACCCGCCCAGCAGGTCGTCGACGAGATCCAAGCGCTCGGCGGCGAGGCGGTCGCCCACGGCGGTGACATCGCCACCCCCGATGGCGCGGCCTCGCTCATCGCCACCGCCCTGGACACCTTCGGCCGCCTCGACACCCTTGTCAACAACGCCGGGTTCCTGCGCGACCGCATGCTCGTCAACCTCGACGAGGACGACTGGGATGCCGTCATGCGCGTCCACCTCAAGGGCCACTTCCTCCCGTTCAAGCACGCCGCCGCACACTGGCGCGCCGAGGCGAAGGCTGGCCGCATGCCCGAAGCCCGCGTGATCAACACCAGCTCCGGGGCCGGTCTGCTGGGCAGCGTCGGTCAGGGCAGCTACTCCGCTGCCAAGGCCGGGATCGTCGGCCTGACCCTTGTCGCCGCCGCCGAGACGGCCCGCTACGGCGTCCAGGTCAACGCCATCGCTCCCGCCGCCCGCACTCGGATGACCGAGCGGACCTTCGCCGAGACCATGGCCGCCCCCGAGGACGGCGGCTTCGACGCCATGGCCCCGCAGAACGTCTCCCCCCTCGTCGTCTGGCTGGGCTCCGCCGCCTCCGCCGGGGTGACCGGCCGGGTCTTCGAGGCCGAGGCCGGACGGATCACCGTCATGGAGGGCTGGCGTCCCGGGCCGACGGCCGACAAGGGCGCCCGCTGGACCCCTGCGGAGGCGGGCGAGGCGGCCCTGAAGCTGCTCGCCGAGTCCGAGCCCCCGCAGCCGGTGTACGGAGCGCGGTAGCGAACCGCCAGGGTGGAGAGCTCTGTCGACGGCCCGGAGGCCGCGGTCCACGTCCTCCGGGCCGTTCAGCGTCTTCTCACCGCACCTTTCCCGGTCACTCGCAGCACCTTTCCCGGTCAGCGGGAATTCGCGCTCCCCGCCGGAGGGCACCCCGCTCAGCCGCCCCGAACAGCCCAAGGCCCCGAGATGACGCGCCGGTTCGAGTTCGAGATCGACACCCAGCGGGCCAATGCGGCCTGGCGGGCGGAGGTCGAGGAGAGTCTGGCCCGTATCAAGGCCGAGGCGGCGACGGGGACCGGGGCCTGACACACAGCCGGTGGAGTGCGCGACCTGCGGCAACCAGGTTCTGTGCGACAAGTTCAGCATGGCCCACACCTCGGTGCAGTGGACCGCCGACGCGGCCGTCGTCTGCGCGGAGTTCCGCGGCAGGGTGGCTGAGGGAGCGACCAGCGCCCGGATACGCACCTGCCGCGCCCTGCGGATGAGCATCGACCGCGCGGTCTAGGAGGGCACCCTGGAGGTCGCCGATGTCTGAGCCGACGTCAGGACCGGTGGCGGGGTCCGTCGTCCGGGCGGGCCTCGGGGTCAACGCCGGGGCCGGCGTCGGGATCGCGTACGCACCGGCTGCGCGTCATCGAGGTGATCGCCGAGACGGCCGACGCACATTCCCTGGTGCTCCAGCCGCCGCCGGAGGCCGCGGACCGTTTCACCTACCGCCCCGGGCAGTTCCTCACGCTGAAGCTGCCCGGAGCGGCCCTGGCGAAGAGACGGAGCCGACTCGCGCTCACTACCAACGACCGCTGCACACGATCGAAGTAGACGTAGCGCGCTCCGAGGGTGCCCTGATGTGGCTGATGGGCTGGGCCGACCGGTCCATGCGACCTGTACGGCGAGAACCCCCAGGTTGAGTTCGCCATCGAGGCCAAGTGACGCCGCGGCGACGTCTACTGATTCCGGCGGGTCGGCTCCTTGCGGCGTTCTCACGCACGATGGTTCAGGCTACGAGAAGGCGGAGGCCGAGCTCTGCCGCGTCGAGGGCGACGAGGTCGCGGTTGCGTTCGACCCACCGGCCTGAGGAAAGGTCGTCGCGGAGTCTGCTTACTGCCCGCTGCTCGGCCTCCGGCCCGACTCTGGTCCATACCGATACCGCGCGGCGCACATGTTCGTCCAGGTACGCTTCGGGCCGGCGCCAGTAGGCCTCGAAGAAGCCGTCAGCGCAGTCCCACGGGATGAGCACCGGCTCCGCGCGGCCCCCGATCGCGCGGGTCAGGTCGGCCAGTGAAGGCCAGCCGACGAGAAGGTCAGCGAATTCAGGCAGGTAGTCGCGGGTGAGCCAGAACCGCTCACGCCAGCCGGTGACACTGGCGTCGTAGGTGACCACCACCACGCGGCGGGCCACGCGCCGCATCTCGCGCAACCCGGCGACCGGGTCCGGCCAGTGATGAACGGTGCTGACCGCCATCGCCGCGTCGAAGGACTGGTCCTCGAAGGGGAGGCTCTCCGCACTGGCGGCCACGCACGGCGCCGCGCCCGCGGGACGATGTGCCCGCATGACCGCCGACGGTTCCACCGCCGTGACGTCGCGGTCGGGGGGCTCGTAGGAGCCGGTCCCGGCCCCGACGTTCAGTACCGTCCGTGCGTCCCCGAGCGCATCCCAGATCCTCGCGGCGATCCGCGGCTCGGTGCGCCGCGTCGCTGGGTAAGCGGATCCGATGGCTTCGTACAACTGCGCACCGATCACTTTCAGTTGTTCCTCTGGCGTCGTCCTGATCCCCATTGCCCGTGCCTCCAGTTCCCTGTCTATGGCCGTCACCATGGCAGCAGCGCGGTCGCGCTGTTCCAGCAGCAGGCCGCGCAACCGGTGCAGGTGCGCGACCGCGTCGGTCGTCGGGTCGTCGACCAGATCCGCGATCTCGCGCAATCCGAAGCCCAGCCGCCGATAGGCGAGCACCTCCCGCAGCCGCTCCACGTCACCCGCCGAGTAGGCCCGGTACCCGGCCGCGGTCCGCGCGGACGGGTGCACGAGGCCGATCTCGTCATAGTGATGCAGCGTGCGGATGCTCACGCCGGCCAGCTCGGCCACACGTCCCACAGTCAGGTGCTCTTCCACGCCACCGACAATGCGGCATGACGCCACGTGAGGGTCAAGCGCTTCACTCCTGGTACCACGCGTGGCCGACCATGACCAGGCTCCGCATCCGCCACGATGCTCGCCCCGCACTCACGCCTTGAACTGGTCCACCTGGCGCTGAACCGCCCCGGTTCGAATGGAGACTCGATTCCGTGTAAGGGCCAGAGTCATGGCACGACCTTCTTCCTACCCTCCTGAGCTGCGCAAGCGCGCGGTGCGCATGGTCGCCGAGGTGCTCGGTGACTACCCGACCGAGTCCGCCGCGATCAAGGCGGTGGCACGGGATGTCGCCACCGGTCTCTAGCGGCTGCCCGCCCGTCCCCGCCTCTTGGCTGTCACCTGCTGTCTCTTCGTTGCCGCGTGGGGACGGGCGAGGGACGCTCACCGCGCCGGAGGCCGACGTGCCATGTCGGCATCGCGGACCACGGGGCCTGGGCCGGCCCTTGTGCGGGCGAGGCCGGCCCTCCGAGTAGGAGCAAGCAGCCCCGACCTGCAAGCACGGCTGCGGCTACCACCCGTTGCTGTGCTTCTTCGACAACACCGGCGAGGCCCTGCAACGCCGCAGCCAACACCGCCGCCGACCGCATGAACGTCCTCGATGCCGCGCTCGCTCAATTGCTTGTCATGTAAGGACCCGGCATAGCTTCTTAGCCCATGATCATGACTGTCGGCTTCTCGGAAGCCATCAGCTCGTACGGGGCCCGTGGATCGGCGTTCATTGCTCCGACCCATCCGTTATAGAAGGCCGTACCTGCTTCCGCACTCCGGCCCGAGCGGACCTCGAACGACGCAAACGCCCAGACGGTCGAGCAGACCAGGACAAACTCCTGCGCGGTTACGTCTCGAAGAGCGGCAACGGCGGCTTTGGACCAACGCTGATCATTTCCAGCGAGGTTTTCACCGATGAAGGCCCGGAGGTCGCTATGTGACGTCTGGTAGCGCTTGAAAACATGGCGAGTGAACCGCCCCTGCACGTGCTGCGAGCTGAAGGGGTAGGGCACCCACATCCAGCTCCACCCCGGGCCGGAACCCCCATAAAGAGATTCTGATTCCGGGTAATCGTGGTTGGAAATCACAGACTCAGAAAAGTGGCCAGACGGAGCGTTCAGTTTAAGCAAGATCCCCCCTGCAATCCCTGTCGGCGAGCTACGCCAGCGGAGACAGGCCGCCCCCACACCTAGCTCATCACCCGGCGGCAGGCTACATGGGCGCGCCGTGTAAAAGACCGGCTATAGGGCACCCCTCCACCGTTACTACACATGCCCGTGGCGGGAGAGAAATCCGGCCACCGTCAACTTGTCATGCAGGGACCAGACACAGGCTCCGAGCTTGACTCTGACGCGCAAATAACTGCAGGCAGGCGCTCTTTCGGGCAGGGGTGCCGGCCCGGTCGGAGTCGTCTCCGCGGGCTTCGGCCACGCTCGTTCATCCAGCGGCGTCCATCGGGTCGAGGGTGACGCGGTAGCCGAGTTGGTTCAGCCGGGACACGGCTCGGCGTGCGGCCCGCTCGGGATCCCGTTGGGGAAGTAGCTGCCGCCGAGCTCGTGATAAGGCACGTTGTCGTTCAGCCGTCGATGGATTACGACCGTGCACGCCGCCACAGATGTCGCCGAATTCGGCGGATGCGCCTGGTTGCGTCTTGTGCTGCGGCGAGGTTGTTGTGGCTGATGAGGGTGTCGGGGTGTTCGGGGCCGAGGATGCGTTCGCGTGCGGTGAGGACTTGTTGGTGGAGGTCGGCGGCTTCCCGGTGGCGGCCGAGTCCGCTCAAGGCGTGAGCGAGGTTGTTGCGGCTGGTGAGAGTTTCGGGGTGTTCGGGGCCGAGGATGCGTACGCGGTCGGCCAGGACTTGCTGGTAGAGGTCGGCGGCTTCGCGACGATGGCCGAGCTCACGTAGGGCACCGGCAAGGTTGTCGCGAGTGGTGAGTGTGTGGGGGTGTTCGGGGCCGAGGATGCGTTCGCGGTCGGTGAGGAGTTGTCGATGGAGGTCGGCGGCCTCCTGGTGGCGGCCGAGTCTGTTCAGGGCGAGAGCGAGGTTGTTGCGGCTGGTGAGGGTGTCGATGTGCTGGGACCCGAGGTTGCGCTCGGCGGCGGTGAGGACTTGCTGATGGAGGTCGGCGGCTTCCTGGTACTGACCGAGTTCATGCAGGGCGAGAGCGAGGTTGTTGCGGCTGGCGAAGGCGTCTGGGTGTTCGGGGCCGAGGACGCGTATGCGGTCGGCGAGGGCCCGCTGGTAGAGGTCGGCGGCTTCGCGACGACGACCGAGCTCACGTACGGCGCCGGCGAGGCTGTCACGGGTGGTCAGGGTGTCCGGGTGGTCGGGTCCGAGGCGGTGGGTTTCAGCGGCCAGGAGGCACTGGTGCAGGAGGTGTGTTTCGGCGGCTGCACCGGCGTCCTGCAGGGTCCTTGCCAGATCGTCGAGGGTGTTGCGTGCAGTGATGAAGGTGGTGTCCGGTGCGTGGTCCAGGAGGGGTGGGAGGTGGGGCGCGAGGAGGCGTGCGGTGGGCCATCCGGCGCGTGCGGCGGCGACGGTGTCGTTCACGGCGCGGGTGAGGTGGGTGTCGAGAGCGGTGATCGCGGTGGCCGGGTCGGAGCTGGGCGGGGTGAGGGCCATGACCTCCCGGACCAGTGGATGCAGTACCACCTGCCCCACCCGGACGGTCCCGCCGGCGCCGCCTGAAGGTGTGCTGGGGGCGGTGAGGAGTCCGTATTGGTGGAGTCCGGCGAGGGCGGCGTCGAGTTCGGCGGCGGTGACCGGTTGTCCGGTGGCGTCGGTGAGGAGGGCGGGGGTGACCAGGGAGCGAGGGACGGGGGCGGCTTCGAGGAGGGCGAGGAGATGCAGGAGGGGCCGGGCGAGGGTGTAGCCGTCGGTGTGGAGCTGGTCCAGGGACAGGTCGAAGGTGTGGCGAACCATGGTGCGCGCGATGTCGGGGTCAGCGGCCTGGGGGTGCTCGGCACCCAGGAGGTCGCCGAACTCGCCGTCCAGGGCCTGGTGGTAGGCGGTGAAGGTGGTGTAGCGGCTGGTGGGGGAGGCGAGGTAGAGACCGGCGGCGTCCAGCGCGAGAGGAAGGCCGCCCAGCCGGGCTCCGAGGGCATCGGCTTCCGCGGCACTTCCCGCTGTGGGCGCGCTGTCGAGCAGGACGGTCCCGGCGGCGCGGCTGCCCAGCGGGCTCAGGTGAAGGAGACGGGCGCGTGGTCCCCAGGTGACGGGGGAGGTGTCGCGACTGGTGATCAGGAGCAGGCCGGCTCCGTCCGGACGGAGCCACCCGCGGTAGGCGGCCAGGGGATCGCTGCCCGGACCTATACGCCGGGGCGTGTCGACGTTGTCCACGACGATGACCCAGCCGCGCGTCGCCATCAGATGCTCCCACACGACGTCGACCAGGGCGGCACAGCCGGCCTGGGCCTCGCCGAGACGGCCATCCGGCAGTCCGAGGGCCTGGGCCACGCGGGTCAGATCGTCGGCGAGCCGGCTGGGATCGTCCTGCCAGCGCACCCAGAACACCGCTCGGCCGGCTGCTCTCGCCTGACGGGCGGTCTCGGCAGCCAGAGTGGTCTTGCCCAGCCCGCCCGTGCCGCAGACGACCGCCAGTCCGCTCTCCCGGCCGGAGGCGAGGCGGCGCAGTACGGCCAGTTCCTCCTCCCGGCCCCGGACGGGAACCTGTGGCACCGGCGCCCGATAGGAAGGGTGAGAGGCCGCAGAGCCCACCCAGTCCCGACTTCCATCACCGGCCCCTCCGCCGGAGCCGTCTGCGGAGGAGGGGGAGCGCAGTGCATACAGGGAGACCAGCAGGCCGACCAGACCGACGAAGCCACCCACGACACTTGAGGTCTGATCGGCCTTGTCCAACCCGAAGTGAGCAACCGCCCACACGACCAGCCCCGCCACCGCGGCCGCCACCGGCGCCAGCAACAGCCGCGCCAGAATCCAACGCCACCGGCCCCGCCCCACCTGGGCGCGCATCCCCCACCCCACAGCACCGGCCCCCTGTCCGTTCCGTGAAACGAGCCTCCTCCAAGCCCTGCGCCACTGTGCCGGATCCACGGTCATCCACGCAGCCTCAACGGCCCAACGCCACCTTCAGCCGACTGATGCCACCTACGCAGCGCTCGCCGCGCCTCGTGCCCGCGCACCACGGCCCTGCGCCGCCGCCTGCTGCGGCTGTCCGTACGCCTCTGGCGGCCCCTCTCGTCCGGGTGACGTCGACGGGGGTGAGGGCGTCGTCGACGGCCAGTTCGGTGGGGGAGTCGGTGAGCAGGCCCGTGGACAGATCGACCGGGTCGCCGGACAGCCAGTCGATGGTGTCGTCCACCCAGTAGGTGAGCCAGTTGCAGACGCGGCGGTGGGCTTGGTCGGAGGCCGCGCGGATGACGGTCGGGGTGGAACTGATGGCGATGCCCAGGGCGATCGGGCCGGCCGCGGTGGGCGGGGTCCGGGCCGCCGGCCGTGAAAGGCGTATGCGTCGCGCGTCGCCTCCAGCCCGGCGCTCGCCGCCTTTGGAGTGGCGGCCTCGCTCTCCGCGGGCCTGGAGAACCTCCGCGTACACCCCGCCGAGGGTGACGGCGAGTACCGGCCCTCACTGGTCGTCGCGTACGACACCACGGGAAGTTCCGTGCCGCCTGGCCGCATGGGGGAGACGAGCACTCCCTCGACCGCGGCCCCGGGCACCCGGTCAGCGCCGGCCCGCACTGCCTCGTAGGCTTCCCGCACGGCGTCGGCTCCGCTCACTCCCAGGCGTACGCCCCCGATGTCGCTCTTGTGCAGGATGCCGACGGAGACGATCTTCAGGGCGACCGGGCCGCCGAACTCGGCTGCCGCTTCGACGGCTTGATCGGCCGAGGTGGCGAGGACGGTGGGGACGAGGGGAACGCCCGCGTCCTGGAGCATGCGGCGCGCGGCGTGCTCGGACCACGCCCCGCGCCGTTCGGCTCGGTCCGGCACCGGGAACGGGGTCGCCGATTCGGGCTCCGTCGGCCGGGGGCTCTCGGCGAGTCGGCGGTGAACCTGGGACCAGTGGGTGAGGCCCGCGAGTGCGGTCGCGGCCTGCTTGAGGCCGGGCAGTACATAGGAGAGGCCCGCGTGTGCTCCTTCGCCTGGGGTCACCGCAACAAGCGCAGCCTGGGCCTGAACCTGCGCGACCCGCGCGGCGTCGACCTGTTCAAGCGCCTGGCCGCCCAGTCGGACGTCGTCCTGTCCAACTTCAAGCCCGGCACCCTCGAATCCCTCGGCCTCGGCCCCGACGTCCTCGCCGAGGTCAACCCCGGCCTCGTCATGGCGGAGAGCAGCGCCCTCGGCTCCACCGGCCCCTGGAGCAACCGCATGGGCTACGGCCCACTGGTGCGCGCCTGTGCCGGACTGACCGGCCTGTGGCGCTACCCGGATCGCGAGGACAGCTTCAGCGACGCCATCACGATCTTCCCGGACCACCTCGTCGGCCGGGTCGGCGCCACCGCGGTCCTCGCCCGCCTCGTCGAGCGGCGCCGCACCGGACGCGGCGGCACCGTCGGCATGTCCCAGGCGGAGATCGGTCTGACGGCCATGGCCCAGCTGTTCCTCCAGGAGTCCCTCGCCCCGGCACGGTCACCGCCCTCGGCAACACCGGCACCACGGACGCCCCGCAGGGCCTCTTCCCCTGCGCCGGCGACGACGAGTGGTGCGCGGTCGAGGTACGCGGCGACGACGTCTGGAAGCGGCTGTGCGCCGTGATCGATCGCCCGGACCTGGCCGCGGACGCCCGGGCCTCGCCACCGCCCCCGGGCGTCTGACGCACCGTAAGGAGGCGGAGAGCGTGGCCGCCGCCCGATCTCACGGCAGACGCCGCGAGCCGGGCAACCCCCTGGAGGATCGCCAGCGGATCGTCGTCGGTCATGTCATCTCCATCGGCGCGCCTGAGCCTCGTGGTCCAGCGAGCGGCAAGCTCGAACAGTTCGCTGGAGCTGGCGTTGGCCAATGCCCGGGTCAGTCGCCCCGGCAGAGCGAACACCTCGACACCATCGTTCAAGACGGGCGTGACCCAGCTCGGCCACTCCCACGCACGAAGCTGTTCAAGCGGCGGGAGCTCAGCAGACGGCGGCGCGCTACGTCTACCTCGGTACGGAGTGTGGTGGGCTGCACACGATCGAGGGGCGGTCCTCATGGGACCGCCCCTGATGTGGCATCAGCCCATTACACTCACCGCACAGCCCTCTGAGCAGGCAAAGCGTCGAAGTCCTCTGGAGTAAGTACTCCAGCCGTAGATCGTGATCTTCACGTCTGAGATGCGGTTTGTCGCTGGTGATGACTGGCCCGTGATCGTGAGCGGAGGTGAATCGCGGACCGTCCACTTCTCCGGAGCCGCTCACGGCCGCCTGTGCCTGAGCCGCCGGTCAGTGGGCGTGGATCGAGCCCCAGGCGAAGTTCTGCCCGAACCCGGTGCCCGAGCCTCCCGTGTACACCTGGTCCGTGGCGTAGTACGTCGCCTTCACATCCGCGTTCGTGTTGATGGCCGTCTTGGTCAGTCCGGAGCCCCAGGTACTCCAGATCACCCACGGACTGCGGGTCAGCGCGTTGGAACCGGCCGCCGTGATCGGCACGTTGTACGTCTCCGCGAGCATCCGCGGCTTCGCGTAGTCGACCAGCCCCGTGTAGTACACGTGCGTGAGGTCCGAGGCGGACGGACTGTAGTCGTCGACGCCGACGACGTCGACGAGGTCGGCCCCGGGGTAGTAGTCCCACGGCACATCGTCCCCCTGCGGGTCCCAGGCGCCGGGCGACCAGACGAAGATCAGGTTGTGCAGGCCCTTCGTCTTCACCAGGTAGTCGTACGTGATCCGCCACAGCTTCTTGTACGAGGCCGGGGTCTTCCCTCCCCACCAGAACCAGTCGCCGTTCATCTCGTGGTACGGCCGCAGCAGTACGGGCACGTCCCATGCGGCGAAGTACGAGAGCGCGGCCGCGAGAAAGCCCAGGTCCGCGAGGAGCGCCCGGTACTCGTCGGTGTCCGACTCCCAGTCGACCACACGGTCGAACCACGCCTGGTCGGTGGTGAGCGTCGCCACCGGGTAGGACTCGTAACCGCCCGGGTGCTCCCCCTCGACCTGGGTGAGGACCCGGCTCCAGGACTTCACCGAGGAGCCGGGGTACGGCTGGTGGAAGCTCATGCCCACGATCCCGGAGGCCGCGCCGCCGTTGGTGAGGGTCGCGGTGGTGCCGTCGAGCCGGGTCATGGTGCCGTCCGGATTGTACGAGCCGTCCGCCGCGCGCGGCAGCCCCTTCCACACGCCGAAGGCGAGGTCGACGGCGTCGTCCGTGTACTGCCATGCCCGCTGCCCCGTCGGCAGCCCCAGCGGTCGGTTGTAGGACCGATCCGCGTACGTCCCCCAGCCGGTCGCTCCGTACCCGGGCCCGAGGTCGATCTCGATGAAGCCGGACAGCTTGCCCGTGATGTCCGCGGCCTTCTTGTAGTAGTAACCGGAGAACGTCGTGCCGCCCGTGTCCCCGTAGCTCGCGTTGTACAGCTCCTGCTGGGTCTCGATGTGCTGCCCGATGATCGTCATCGGGCCATTCCCGGAGCGCGCGGCGTTCTCCAGCGACACCAGGTGCTTGTACACCGCCTGCGCGTTCATCGACGCCGCCAGGTCCCGGTCCGTCAGCGTGGGTGCGATGAGCGACGCGGCGGCCCGTGCCACCCCCGGTACGACGGACGCGGCGGCTGTGGCGCCGAGGGCAGTGACGAACGTACGTCTTCGCAAGACTCAACCTCCAAGAAAGGGGTGGAACTTCGCCAGGTTACGGCTGGGTCGGCTTCTGGAACAGTCCGCGATCTTCGCCCTTGGGGCGCCTTTGCGGGCGATGACGGGCAGGATCCGGCGCTGCGTCCGCTGCGCGATCCGGACGCCACCGACGAGGGATGAGGCCCGGCGACGGGTCGTCAGTGGCGCAGGACGCTGACGACCCACTCCCTGACCAGGATGGGGGGCATCCTCGCACCCGGCGGGGGTGACCAGCTAGGGGCCCACCCACTTGCGGGAGTAGCCACTCGGGTCGTCCTGGCCGGGATACGTGCGCCGGTGGGGGGCGTACGAACCACTGGTGGCGGTAGACGCGGCCAGTGGTGTCCCGGGCCCCACCGTCGTCGTCGGGGGCGGGCCGGACCTCCTCGGACCGCCACAGGCCGCGCCGGGCGTCGGCGGGCCGGCGGATCAGCAGCAGGGTGCCCAGCAGTGTCCGGATCACCCTCAGCTGGTCGTCGTTGATGTCGTTGACGCGGTCGGCGCCCACCCCGCACCGGTCCCTGCTCGTGGACACCGAAGGGTGTTCTGGATCAGGACCGTTGGCGTGCCGCGGGACGGCGACCCTCGTGATGGCGAACTGCACCAGTCGACTCGCGAAGGTGCCACGTTCGCGGCCACTCAGTCGAGACAGAACTCGTTGCCCTCGATGTCCTGCATGAGGAGGCACGACTCGTTGACGCCATCGGCAAGCAGTAGTCGCACGCGTACCGCGCCGAGCGCGACCAGTCGTGTGCATTCGGCCTCAAGTGCGGCCAGGCGCTCTTCACCCACGAGCCCGGTGCCGACCCGCACGTCAAGGTGCACCCGATTCTTGACGACCTTGCTTTCGGGGACTCGCTGGAAGAACAGTCGGGGGCCCGCACCTGAGGGATCAGTGCACGATGCGAACGCTGGACCCTGATGCTCAGGCGGCATTGCGCGATCGAAGTCGTCCCAAGTAGCAAACCCCTCCGGTGGCGGCGGTACGACGTACCCCAACACCTCGGACCAGAAACGAGCGACGCGCTCAGGTTCTGCGCAGTCGAAGGTGACTTGGATCTGCTTGATCGACGCCATCGGTCCATCGTAGAGGCGGGGTCTTTCGTCGACTCCATGGGCCCGGCTCCTGGCCAGGTTGCGGCGCCTGCGGCCAACTCTTGGCACTGAGTGGGACCTTGAGCCGTCGATGACGATCCTGACAGTGTCCCCGCTGGAGGAGGTCCTGGCGGACTTCGGGAACGTTGCATGCGCGCAGGCGAGTTGTAGTTATGCCCCAGTGCAACGAAGGAGCGTATGGGAGGCAACCCGCCCGTGCTCAGCGTCGGCGGTCGCCCAGCGCGAGCAGGCTGGTCACGTTGGCGATCGCCTCCGGGGAGGGGTGGAAATACTTCCGCGCGTTCTCCGCCTTCTTGTGCCGGGACTTCGCCGTCAGCATGAGCAGGCTCGTCCCACCCTCGCCGAGGTGGGTCAGGCCGGAGTGTCGCCACTCATGCAGATCCCACCCGTGCCCGGCTCGCCGCCCAGGGCCGTGTGCTCGTCCAAAAGCATCCGGGCCTGCCCGTAGGAGAGGCGGGCGAGCCCGGTGTCCGGGCAGATGTCGCGCGGGCTGACGACCTTGCCGGGACCTGGCTTGCGGTGGGTGACGAACACCGGGCCGCGAGTACGGCCCTTGAGAAGGCGGGGCAGCATGGTCTCGGAGTCCGGCAGGGGAAGCCGATTCGCCCAGGCCGGGTCCGCCGGGCCGTCGTACCCGCGCTCATCGCACCAGCCCAGCCACGAGAGCACCGACGCACGCCGGGCGTTCCAGGTGTTCACCGCGGAGCTGCTCCACAGTAGTTCGCGTTTATTTTCAGGGCAGGAATTCGTAAACCGGGCCGTCAAGCGCGAAGTTGCGAGAACACAACGTCACGTCCCTGCCCTTGAGATAAGCCAGCAACCACTCACTGAACGTCATCTCGTAGAGAGTCCAGGCCGGACTGTCGAACTCCTGGACCACGATGCGCCAGGGCGACGAGGGGTTGTCGGGAATGCGAAGGAAAACCGCCTCGCCCGTCGTGGCCGACGCCACCGGCATCAGTTCCCCGGGGTTCGCCCCCACCGGACTCGGCAGGAACTCCGCCATGTCCTCCTCGCGCCAGAGCTCGAGATCCCCCCTGATGTTTTCTCCCAGACTGTGCAGAAGATGGCCGGCGGGGTGCTTCAGATACAACTGCCTGTTGATCTCGATCGAACCGTAGGCGTCCACGATCTCACGGAAGTCTGCCGGTAATTCGATACCGAGTTCCTGCTCCAGTTCGATCCATGGAGCCGGATCCGACCAGTTGAACCGGGGTTCGCCCAACAGGGCTGTGATCTCTGGAAGCGTTGCCACCACTAGGTCCTTCTAGCACGTCGAGCGGATGCCTGTCTTGGAGTTGACCGCAGTACAGGAGAAAGTCACCTCGCTCCCCCGGGGTCCGTACATGGCCATCCCCACCGTAACGGTGGCAGGAACGGGCGAGTGAGGGTCTCCGTATACGAGCACGACCGAACCAGCCCCGCCACGAGTCACTGACGGGTCAAGGAGGCAGGGTCTTCAACTGTTGGGGTTTGGCTTAAGTAGGCTGGTTGATGCTGCTTCGAGTCATCGGGACGGTTCCTTGGACTCTGCCACCCGTTTCCTCCTGCCTGGTAACGGCTTCCGCTGTTTTTGCGAGTGGAGGTGTTGCTCCTTCGCTGCGTCGCGGGATGGCGACGGTCGTGGTTTCCCGTGCGTTGCGGTGCCGCTCGGGGTTGGGGGGCTCGGGCGGATCGACGGGACACGGCGAGGCCGTGTCCTTGTGTGAGGGTCGTTCGTTAGTCCGATCAAAGCGCCGGGGGCGGGCCGCTCCGGGAGACTGACCGGGATCGTGCGGAAAGGAAGGGGGGTGATGGGTGTGGCCGGGTTGATGGCGACGGCGACCTGTACCGCCTTTGGTGGTGTCCTGGAGAGCAGTGGTGAGCGGGTCGGGCAGGGCGTGTTGTTCGAACGGGTGGGTTTTCTGGCCGAGTTGAGCCGGGGGCTGACGGGTGCTCTGGTGGCTTCCCGGTGGGATGAGGCCTCGCTGGACGTGCTGGCTGCCGGGGTGGATGAGCGGGGTGAGGTGCTGCCGTCCAAGGGGTGGATGGCGATGCGCCGCCTCAACTGGCCGCAGGACGTCACACCCCCGGCCGGGGTGTATGTGTCGGACCGAGTGCGGCGGGGGGCCGAGGAGTACGCGGCCCGGACTCTGCGGCTGGCCCTGCACCGCCGCGCCATCGTGACCGCGGTCCTGGCCACCTGGCCCGCCGACCCCCGTCGGCGCAGTGAGGCGGAATGGTCGGCGCTGCGGAAACTCCTGCCCGCCGGGGTGAGCGGTGCCGAGATCCGCAACCGCACCCGCCAGATCCGCGCGTACGCGGCCGGGCACGGGAAGCTTCCCGCCGGGTTGTGCGTGCTGGAGGGCCCGCCGCAGGTGGCACCGCAGGTGCTCCTTGCGGCGATGGACCGTCAGCAGGTCACCCTTGTGCGGGTGGACGAGACCACCGCCCGGCTGCGTCTCAAGCTTCCGCTGAACGCTGTCCCTGCCACGGGCCGGGACTGGGCCTGGCACGTGATCGACATCCGGCTGCCCGGCACCGTCACCACGGACGCGGTGCTGCACACCCCGACCCTGCGCCCCACTCCACAGGGCCGGATCGCGGTGGATCTGCCGGACTCCCGGCCCGCCCCGCCCGTCAAGGCGAGCGGGCATGCCGTGGCACTCGGCTTCGACTGGGGCGTCAACACCCTGCTCACCGGCGTCCTCGGCCGCCTGACCGGCAAGGGACAGAGCAAGCGGGTGGTCACCGACGGGCGGCCGCTGGTCTTCGATGCCACCACGGTCAGTGCCGCCCTGCACCGGCTGCGCGGCGTGCGTGAGCACCTCGCCGCCAAACGTGATCACCACTGGGCGCTCGCGGACGGGCTCGGCTCCCCGCACCTTCGCTGGGGTGAGTACCTCGACCGGGCGCGGGTGTTGGAGGTCGAGCATGGGCGGGTGTGTGCCCGGATCCGGCATCTGAACCATGCGTTGGCCTGGGCGGCGGCCGGCTGGGCCGTCGACCAGGCAGCAGCGCTCGGCGCGAGTGTCATCTACCTGGAAGACCTCACCACCCTGGAGGCGCATGGCCACCGGCGCGGTAATGCCCGCCTGTCGGGGCAGGTGCGCGGCATGGTGGCCGAGGCGATCGGGCATCTGGGTGCGCGGGCGGGTATCGCGG
>NZ_JBEOXO010000047.1:0-43181 GCF_040296605.1 Streptomyces sp. NPDC002088
CAATACCCGGGACCGGCGACCGACTCGGCGGATCACCGCCAAGGTCATCACGTTGCAGCCCTCGATAGTTCAGTAGTCAAGCAACGGCATTGTCCCGGAACTTCGAAGTGGAACCGGATCGAGCACCGGCTGTTCTCCCACATCACCATGAACTGGCGCGGCAGGCCCCTGACCAGCCACGAAGTCATCGTCCAGAGCATCGCCGCGACCACCACCAAGACCGGCCTCACAGTGCACGCCGAACTCGACACCAACCCGTACCCCACCGGCATCCAGGTCAGCGACGACGAGATCGCCGCCCTGCCGATCACACGGCACCGCTTCCACGGCGACTGGAACTACACCCTCCACCCCCAGCAGCCGCTGGACGCAACACCGACGAACAGCACGCCGGACCAGGCCCCCGCGAACACATCACATCAACTCGCGCCACGTTTACTGCAGGACCCGGAACTGACCGGTATGACCCGCCAACAGCTCAGCGCACTCATCGACACACTGACTCCCGCGCTCGAGGTCCAACGCGAGCAAGTGCTCCGCACGCATCGCGGTCACGAGCGACTGGTCGCCCCCGGCACAGGCGCCAAGGCCAAACTCACCCCAGCCGACCGGATCCTGGCCACCGTGCTCCACCTGCGCAAACTCGCCACCATGGACCTCCTCGGCCAACTTTTCGGCGTCACCGCCATGACCATCAGCCGCGCGAAACAGGAAGTCCGTCCGCTCCTGGAAGCGCATGCAAGATCAAGAAAGCGTGTTAAAGATCTACACGCCCTTAGCCCATGCCGCGCCCGCGCAGTCCTGCACCCTGTCGAGGAGTACGTCGCCCACGCCTGCCGTTCCGCAGCAGCGGCCGTCGTTGTCCCAGAAGCCGGGGCGCAGCCGCTGTGGGACTCCCGAGGTGAGGATCGACGTCAGGCAGCGGTCCCGCAGTTCGGCGACCCCGAGGCCCGCCACCTCGGTCACTCCCGCGTGCGACAGGGCCGCGAACAGATGCGAGGTGCCCGCCGGACCGTGGCACCACGTGTACGTCACCGGCTCCACCTCCCGCTTCGACGGCGGAATCGTGTGCGGGACGATGAATCCCCCGTCCTCCAAGGACCCCACGGACAGGACGTGCCGGGCTCCCTCCACCACGGCCTCGACGAAGTCTTCCCGGTGCAGCGCCGCACCCGCCACCGCCAGCGCCGCGGCCACCCCGGCGGTGCCGTGCGAGTAGTTCGGCATCCTCCCCTGCCAGCCCGGCGCCATCGCCCAGTCCAGGCCCGTCTCCGTACGGTCGGCCATCCGCAGCAGGGCCTCACCGCCGGTTGTCGCGATCGGCTCGGCGAACTCACCGCCCGCCCAGACCGCGGTCAGCACCACACCCGCGGCGCCCCCGATGATGTCGGTCAAGGGAGCGTCGGAACCTGAGTGGGCGTTTGATGTTGATTCACATTGACCGTTTCAGCGCACTTTGCCGCGTCTGTCGCCAACGCGTACGGCCTGAAATCCAGGAAGCTCCCCACCATTGGGGAGCTTCCACCCCATTGCTAAACCAGACGGAATTCGAGCGCCATGTGCGAACCAATCGGGCGATCCGATCATCGCCTCGAAGGGTGCGATTGTGCTCCTATGGAGCGAAGTATCCCGAAAGCCGCCGACCTCGAAGGCGACATATCTCTTCTGAACCCACCTAAACGCCCTCTGAGTGGGCATTTAGAGATGCTCTATGCCGGTAAGTAACTTTCATGACTGTCAGGCTTGAGATGTTTGCCCTATGAGCTCGTAACACGATCATGCGACCCAGTCCCAGCAGTCGTGTCGTGGTGGAGCGTGGGAACGTGGCCCTGGATCGTGGGCGTTGACCTGTGTGGGGAAGAGGGGCTGGATGAGCGTGGTGTGGGCGGCGACGTCGCCGGAATCGGGACTGTTCCATCCGGTTGAGAGACGTTCAGAGGTGAAGGATCTGTCAGACCGCTTCGATGACCTGCGTTCCCGTGGCCAGGGGTACGTCGAGGTTCGCTCGCCGAACGGGGAGTTCCCGGTGCTGATCCTGGCCTTCCGAGATGATCACGCGGTCGTCCATCTGATGAGTGACACCGAGCGGATGTCTCTGCTCGTAGGAGACGGCACCGTGCCCTCGGGTGCCGAGGTCGAAGTTCCGATCATGGACGACCTCGCCGCGTTCACGGGCGACTTTGTCCTGGATATCGATCGGGCGTGGGACCTGGTGCACGACTTCACCCAGACGCGGGCGGCCGGCCCTCTGGGTGAGTGGTGTGAGCTGTAGCTAAAGGCTCGCGACACGATCATGATCGGTGCTTCTTCAGTCGCCTCCAGCAGATGAGGCCGCAGGCCAATGAGACGAAGGCGTCGTGGAGTTCGGTTCTGCGTTCCCAGCGGACGGCGAGGCGCTTGAACTGATGGAGCAGGGCGAAGGTCTGCTACACGACGTAACGGAGCTTGCCCATGCCCTTGATGTTCGGAGCGCCCTTGCGGGAGTTGACCGGCAGGATCCGGCGCTTGCGCAGCTCCTCGCGGTGGGGGTTGGAGTCGTAGCCCTTGTCGCCGAGCAGCGAATCGGGGCGGCGGCGTGGCCGGCCGGGAGGCCCGGCCACGGGCGGGATGCCGTCGGCCAGGGCGAGGGTCTGGGTGACGTCGTTGACGTTGGCAGCGGTGGTGATGACTTTGAGCGGGGTGCCGCGGCCGTCGCAGATCAAGTGGTGCTTGCTGCCCGTCTTCCGCCGGTCGACCGGTGACGGACCGGTGTCGGTCCCCCTTTTTTTCGCACGGATGTGGGAGCCGTCCACACACGCCCTGGACCAGTCGAGTTCGCCGACCGCATTCAGCTCGGCGAGCAGAATGCGGTGCAGCCGGTCGAAGACCCCGGCCTGCTGCCACCGCTCCAGACGCCGCCAGCAGGTCTGTCCGGAGCCGAACCCCAGCTCCAGGGGCAGCAGTTGCCAGGCTATGTCGTTGTGGAGCACGTACAGGATGCCCTGCAGACACAGCCTGTCCGCCACCGGCCGCGGCCCGGGTGATCGCTCAGGCCAGGACGGCAGCAGCGGCTTGATCAGCATCCACAAGTCGTCATCCACCATCCATGGCCGAGTACTCACACTCTCCCGAACGGCCGAATCGTCACATCGGTCACGCCCAACCAGGGCACCTCAACAAGATCGTGTTACGAGCTCTAGGCGGTAGCGGATCGCGCTGGGCTGATGGATTCTGAAGCGGAATTGACGCTGTTTCAGTTCAATTCTGTCTGCCTCCCCTCATCCCGCACTCTCGCGTTGCTAAATCCTGAATCTAACCTCCCCTCAATTCTCGCTATTTTCAAACAAATTATGCGTGGGAGTACGCTCGTCGCGTCTTTCCGGTAATCTGTGGCCAGATCCCACGCCGAGCGTGGAGCCAAAAGCCCAACAGCTCCAGAGCGCGCCATCGGCCCACACGGAGGCTGGGGTGACGGACGTGCCGGCCGTCAGGCACCGCTGGCTTGGTCGTAGCATGGGGATCCTTCCCGAGCCACCCCCAGGCGGCATCTCCCCGCAACCACTCAACTAGCTGGACGTGTCGATGTACTGCTGATTGGCAGAACTCTCAGGTTCCGGCGTTCCGGACCTGTTGACGGAATGTCAGAAACTCGGACCACATGTGCAGGCCAACTCCGCGCCGCCGCCGTCTTAAAGGGCCGCGTCAAGGACACCAGCAGGGGCATATCGATACAAAGCAGTCCGTAGGTTGGTTTCGTCGAATCCGTCCCAGCTGCACTGGCCCTTCATAGACGCACCAGAGGCGGTCGCCGGCGCGGTGGCGAAGTTCGTCCAGCACGGGCCAAGCACTGACCCGACCATCTCGGCTGCGCCGCATCGCCCAGACCGCCCCGCGGGCGCGATCGTGTTCCATCCAGCGTTCCTGTTCCCCGGTAGGGGATGTGGCAAGCTTTCTGATCGCCTACCAGGTGGTGCGGCATTGCTCCCACCCGGCGCGAGCCCGGCAGAGTGGCGCCAACTCTCACCAAGCGATCTCACCGTCGCCACACCTCTACTGCCTCCCACAGGGACGCAGAGCGGGGCGGCGGAGAGACGGCCGGGTGTCGGGGACATCCTTAGGTTTCACTCGCTCTCTACCATGTCCGTCGAGGCGGGTGCGAGGGCAGCATGCATGTCTGCACAGCCGCTGATACGGAACATCGCGCCCGGCTTGGGCCAGCGCCGCCGGGCTTCCACCGCTCAACGGGGAGGGTCTTACTGTGAGTCGAACACGCTTATGCCCCAGAGTGCTCATCGTTGGTGCCGGCCTGGCCGGCACCGCCACGGCGATCCGTCTGCTCTGCTTTGCGCGCAGGCCGTTGGAGATCGTCCTGCTCGAACGGCACTCCGAGTATCGGTCCGCGGGCGTCGCCTACCACCGGGACGGCAACCCCTGGGGCCATGTTTTCAACATCCAGGCGGGCCGGATGTCGGTGTTTCGGGAGGATGTCCTCGACTTCGTCCGCTGGGCCAACGACGAAGCGGACCGTAGCGATTGGCCGGCGCCCTGGGCCGAGTTCGAGTTCGCCGAGCAGGGGCCGGCGCCCCGGCGTATCTTCCAGGACTATTTGATGGATCGTTTGGCCAGGGCCAGACGAGAGGCCTGTTCCGGTGTCGTGCTCGTCGAGGCGGACGGTGAGGCGATCGACATGGAACTGTGCTCCCCGGGAGTCGAGGTGACGGTGCGGCAGTGGTCTGCGCCGCCGGGGAGCTGTCTTCCGGCCTCGCAGGGCCCGGAACCGGCGGTGATCTTTGCCGATCACGTCGTTCTCGCGACCGGCCTCGAACTCCGGGAGCCGCCCTTCGCGGCCGAGGTACTCGCGCATGCCTCTTTCGTGCGCAACCCGTTTTCCGCGGCTGGCGTCAGCAAGCTCGACGGGCTCTCGCCGGAGGCGACGGTCGCGATCGTTGGCTCCACGCTGAGCGCGTACGACTCGGCGGGTCTGTTGCTGCGGCAAGGCCACACCGGGCGGATCTACCTCATCTCGAAGACTGGAACGATTTTCCGGACGTACCCTCGCGGCCACGAGCACGAGGTGGTGCGGTTGCCCTGCCCGAGGTCGCTGATGGAGCCATACCGGAATCGTGAGGAGTTCCTGGCCCGGGTCCGGGCGGAGTGGACGTCGGCGTGTGCGGCGATCAGCCGGGAGTACCCAGGCATCGACCCTGCCGTGGTCGCGGAGCGGGTAGCCAAGGCCTGGGAGCCACATCTGCCCGAGGCCATCGGGCAGATTCCCTCTTCGGAACTGCGGGGCCTGCTGGATGAGTTCAGTACCGCGATGGCCTCGTTCCGCGTCGGCGCGGTGGAGCACACGATGGCGATCATCGAGCGAGCAATGCACCCGGCCGACGGGCGGGTGAAGCTGGTCGTCGGCAAGGTGGAAAGGATCACGCCAACTGGCGCCGGACGACTGGCCGTTTCGGTCACGGCCCCAGAAGGGAAACGCACCCTCGACGCCGATCTGGTGGTGTCCAACTTCAGCCGGGAGTGGGACTACAGAAGGGCCAGCCAGCCTCTCTGGGCGAATCTCCTGCGGAGGGGGATCGCGGTACCCCATGAGCGTACCGGGCGCGGCGTGGAGGTCGACGAACGGGGCGCGCTCCTGGACCTGCGCGGGACGCCTGTGAGGCCGATCTCAGCGGTCGGCCCACTACGCGAGGGCGACGAGATGGTGCGGAACGGGCGCATCGGAGCGTTCACCTTCAATCTCGCCGCCATCAAGAACCAGTCAATTGTTGTCGCCGCGCGCGCGGTCGAGGAATTGGAGTCGCAAGAGGATTTGGCTCCCTTCCGTGATCAACTCCAGCGCTATGTCAGCAATATGAAGGAAGCAGCCCTGGCGAAATTCGAGGACGCTGTGAACCTAGAGGTGAGGAGGCTGGTCGCGAATTCGCGCAAAGAGCGGGAACTGCTCGCTTCCCGCTTGACCGTCAGCATCCGATCCATGGACGAACCTCCGATCCTTTCCCCCTGCGCGTTCCGGCACGACCGCGTGACCAGAGCCCTCGTGCACTGGACCGCCGTCGAGCGGCTCACGGACGTCACCGTGACTCCACGGCAGCTACGTCGGCAATTAGGGATAGTGAACACCGAAGACCTGGAGGTCTAGTTGAACAGGCACCGTATTCAGGGATCCCTCTTGATCAGCGGCGCACAGCGTGTACTACGAGGTGTCTGTAACCGCACAAGAAGTCCGCTGGAGGGATCGATCCTGGTCGCACCTACCCTCGAAGCGGGTTTGTACGAAGCGATCGTGTCTGCGCGGGCGGTCGTCTGCGGTTCGGGTGGGCTGACCGGCCACATGCAGTCCCTCTGCCGCGGCAGGGGGATACCCGTGCTCCGGGTCGACAAGGCGGACCTCGCCGATCTGGTCGGCGAAGTGACGCTGGATCTGGAAAGCCAATCGATCGTCGTCGAGCGCGGCGCGAGTGCCTTGAGCCCCTCACCGGACGATCTCGGTTCGGCATGTGCAGTCATCGCGGACCTGCAGGACATCCGCACGATCAACTCGTCCGGTCCTGACGCGAAGCGGGTCGACTCCTTTTTCATTCGGGAGGAGTTCCTCTGTCTGGCGGCGCGACTGCGTCCGCTCGACGCCCTGGCGGGCAACCCGGCCGACATCAACGCCTACGCTCGTGCCGTAGCGGACCGACTGTGCGCCTTCGTCCATGCACTCCTGCCCGGCCAACGGCTTGTCCTACGGCTTCTCGACCTCCGCTCCGACCACGCCGCCGAGGTCACCGAGCTGGCCACGGTCGCAGTCGAACCGAACCCCGAGCTGGGCCTGCACGGCGCGCGTTGGCTGCGTGGTTCGACCGCGTACCGGGATGCCCTGCACGCCGTACTCGGCTTCCTGCGCGAAGGTCTCGGCGACGCTGCGGACCGAGTGTGCCTCTCGGTTCCATTCGTCACGGACGATGAGGAGTTCGCCCAGCTCAGGGTGCACCTGGATTTGCCAGTTGGCGTGCCTTTGTCCGCGTTCATCGAAACGCCCGCAGCAGTGCACGCCACGGCGGCGATCTGCGCCGCGGGAGCAAACGAGTTGTTCGTCGGCGTGAAGGACTTGGTGCAGTTCTACCTCGCGGCGGACCGGAGCAACCACCTGGTGGCCGACATCTACCAGACCCGGCACCCAGCCGTCATGGACGCACTTCGGAAGGTAGTGGAGTCCGCGCGCACTGCGGAGACCCCTGTGCGGGTGTTCTCGCTGGGGTCGGACCTCGCCCACTACCTGGAGCACCTGCCGACCCCCGACGGCTATATGTTGTGCACCGCGGAACTTCAGCAGATCCTCCTTCGGACGCGCCCCTGACAGATTGGGCTCGACGCACCTCACCAACGTCAGCAGCCGCTCGGCATGCCCGTGCTCGGCCAGGCCCAAGCCGTGGCTTTCTCACGGAGGAGCGCCGGCGACTACACGAGGCAGCCCTGAGGGAGTGACGGAAGAGACCTACGTGGCCGATCTGCTGGTGACTGTCTTCCATGATCTGGAGCCGCCTCGCTGGCCGGTGAGTACCTGCCCGGTGATCGTCTCTGGTGACGGCGCTAGCCCCCTGCGCTCAGGGCATCCAATGTGGCCAGAATGTCGGCGGGTTCGGCGCGGGTGGTGTAGTCGGTGTTGACGTAGGACCAGGGGATGGTGCCGTGGCGGTCGATGACGTAGGTGGCGGGCAGCGGGAGGGTGCGCGGGTAGCCGCCGTTGACGCGCTGGAGGTCGAAGCCGAGTTTGTCGTAAACGGCTGCAAGGTCGTCGGGGAGGTCGAAGGCGAGGCCGTATTGCTTGGCGGTGCCGGAGCCGATGTCACTGAGGACGTCGAAGGCGAGGGAGTGCTTCTCGCTGAGCGTGAGTGACTCGTCGGGGATCTGCGGAGAGAGGGCGACAAGGCGTGCCCCGCGCGCGGTGATGTCGGTGTGGTGCTGCTGGAGAGCGCGCAGGGTGATGTTGCAGTACGGGCACCAGGCGCCGCGGTAGAAGGTCAACACGACCGGGCCGCAGGAGAGTAGGTCGGCCAGCGCCACGTACTCGCCGGTGGCGGAGGGCAGTTGGAACCGCGGAGCCTGAGCGCCGACGCTAAGGGCACGGTCGGCCTGCCCTGAGGCAGCCAGTTCCTGCCCCGCTGTGCGCAGGATCTCCTGTACGTCGGCGGGGATTTGCTGCTGGCGCGCCTCGTAAAAGGCGCGCAGTTCGGCGTTGAGGGTGGTCATGGTGTCCGGTCCTTCCAGTCGGCATCCGATTAACTTGGAATGACCGTTTCAAGATAGTGGCGGGTGCGATCCCATACCAGCGGGTGGTGGGTATATCTTGAAATCATCGTTCCAGGTTGGTGGGTTGAGCATGCCGGACATCAAGCACTTTGCCCCGGATGCGGTCCTTGAGACCGTAATGCGGCTGTTCTGGCGACGGGGCGTGGCCACGACCGGGATCCAGGACATTGTTACCGCGACCGGCCTCAACCGTTCCAGCCTGTACGCCACCTTCGGTGGCAAGCAGGAGCTCTACCGTGCCGCGCTGCGCCGCTACCTTGATCAGCGCTCCCGGCCGGTGCTTCGCCGTCTCGCCGAGGACGGTCGGGGTCTTCCGGCCGTCGCCGGGTTCTTCGACCGGCTCATCGAGGCGCGGTGCGCGGGCGAGTACGCCCGGTGGGGATGCCTCGTCTCCAACGCGCACGCCGGCGCCGAGCACAGCGACCCCGAGGTGCGCGCCCTTCTCGACCACCATCACCAGGAACTGCGGGACGCCATGCAGGCGGCACTCGTCGCGGCAGAGGCCCAGGGGCAGCTCGCCGCTGGCGTTGACCCAAGTACCAGTGCCGAGCTGCTCACGCTGCTCGCCTACGGCGTGAACCTGCGCTCCCGGGCTGATGCCGACGCCACATCGCTGCACTCGACGGTGAAGGCCACCCTGCAAACCCTGAACGGCCGCACTTCCGTGTGACGACAGCCAACCAGCAGGACCCCGGCCAAGCGACCGAACCTCACCTGGGCGGCAGCCTCGCTCAGCGGCTACGCGGCCGCGAACATGGTGGACCAGCCGTTGCGGAGGAGGAACCCCCGGTGTGGACAGGCGCGGGCGGCGATCAGTTCCCGCTCGCGCGGCTGGAGGTGCTGGGCCCGCGCACCGGGGCTTCGGCCACATCATCGAGCGGTTGCGCCGTCCGGACCGGCGTCCCACGGTGCCGGGTTCGCTGTCGGGCCGAACGTGGGGCGCCTCGGCTCCGTTCACACGCCGAGGACCTGGGAGGCCATGGCGGTTCCCCGCACCCGAGCGTCGATCTTGGCGAAGGCAAGGTTGCGGGAGGTGGAGGTGTCGTCGGCGAACGGCGAGAAGCCGCAATCGTCGCACGTGCCCAGCTGGTCCACGGGAATGTAGCGGGCGGCGAGCAGGATCCGATCACGCACTTCTTCGTGCGTTTCGACGGTGGTGCCGATCGGGTCGGTCACCCCCACGAACACCCGGATGCCCGGCCGGAGCTGGTCGGCGATGATCCGCAATACCCGCTCGGGGTCTGCCTCGCTGGCCAACTGAACGTAGAAGTTGCCAACCTCGAGCCGGAAGAGTTTGGGCAGCAGATCCGCGTAGTCGACGTCCAGACTGTGGGTGGAGTCGTGGTCGCCGCCCGGACAGGTGTGCACCCCGAGCCGGGTCCGCTCGTCCTCAGTGAACCGGCCGAGCACCGCGTTGTTCAGCGCGATGAAATCGTTGAGCAGCTCTCCGCTCGGGTCGAGCTTGAGGGAGAGGCGGCCCTCGGTGAAGTCGAGCTGCACCCCGTGGGCACCCGCGTCGAGGCAGCCGCGGATGTCGGCCTCCGCCTCGTCGGCCAGGTCCCGGAGGAACGCCTCACGGGAGTAGCCGTCGAGGGGTTCGCCCGGATAAAGCAGGCTGAGTGCCGAAGGCGCGATCACTGCCTGCTTGAGTGGTCGATCGGTGTGGCGTCGGGCGCTGCGCAGGTAAGTCTCTGCATGGACCTGGTAGCGGAACGGTCCCGCGGTCAGGCAGGGCAGCTGCCGGATGTGGCCGTCGGCGAACGGGATGACCGCGCCTCCCGGGTCGAGGGCGGTCAGACCCGTGATCGGATAGGTGGCGAAGCTTGGCTTGGCCTGCTCCCCGTCGACGAGGACGGAACAGCCTAACGCCTCCAGTCTGGCCAGGGTGTCGGCGGTGGCCTGGTCCTGGAGCCTCGCCAGTGCGGCGTCGCCCAGGCGTCCTTGGGCGTGCTCGGCGAGGGCCGTCTGAAGGGCGCGGGGTCGGGGGATGCTGCCGATCGGTTCAGTGGGAATGCTCATGCGCCGAACCATAGGAAGCGCCTTCGACCCGGGCAAGGGGGCCTGGACCTACTACGCTGCCGACTCGTTGCGGGCGCGACCTGCACTTCGATCCGCATCTCCGCACGCCACAGGCCGCGGCGTGGCTGCGGCGCTCGCCGACATGATCCACGGTAACTGAAAGCAGATTTCATGAAAGATGAGCTCATCGGCGTGAATTCACGGACAAGGGTTGACCCGGCGATCTGGTCGGAGGCTTCGCCGCCGCCCCTTCCCCGCCCATCGCTGCCACGCGTCCGGCCGACTGGAAACACGCCCGCGCCAGCCGCGGCGTCCGCCCCCAGGTCATATCGCGCCAGGTGACCAAGCGATCAAAGAGATGCGGATCGGCGCGGTGCTCACCGTGACGCGGCCCCTGTGATCGCCTGCGGGCGCTGGCCCCGGATCGGGGCGCACGCGGAGCTACGCGCTTTGCAGCAGCGGCCCGACGAGTGCCCGGCGGGACCGGTCTGGCGCTGGCTGGGGGGCAGCACAGAAGACACTGCTTCGCACTCGGGGTGGCCCACTCCCCCTCCGGAGGCGGAGTATGGAAGGGACCCATATCAAGGCCACGCCGTTTCGCTCGTGAGAGGACATCCGCCATGCCGCACATCGCCATTGACAACAACGAGCCCGGGATCCGCGGGTTGATGACCCAGCGGCCGGATACCGCGGCCCCGCTGAGTCAGTTAGCCGAGACGCTCCTGCGCTCCCCCATGTCGCTCCCGCCCGGGGAGCGGGAGCTGATCGCCGCTTATGCATCCCACGTGAACTCCACGCCCTTCTGTTCCGGTTCGCACGGGGCGTTCGCCGCCGCCCAACTCGAAGAGGGGCCCAAGGTCGTCGACGCCGTGCTCGCAAATCCCGACACCGCGCCGATCACGCCGCGGCTGCGGGCACTCCTGCGGATCGCGGCCGAGGTATGCGGGCCTGTGCAGTCCCTCAGGGCCGACATAGTCGCCGCCGCGCGGGCGACTGGCGCCGACGACGCGCAGATCCACGACACCGTCCTGATCGCCGCCGCGTTTTGCATGTACAACCGCTACGTCACCTGTCTCGACACCGCGCTCCCGGACGATCCTGGCTATTTCGGGGACGCCGCGAAGTGGATCGTCGCCCAGGGGTATGTCGCCGAGATCTGACTGCTCCGGCTCACGCCGCAGCAGTCAGCCACGGTCCGCTCACGCGGCGTCGAAACCGTGGAAACGCAGGGGTCCGGCCCCACCCCGGGGCCGCGGTCCTTCGTTCGCCCTCGGGCTTCGCGGATACGACAGCCCAGCCGGATGTGAGTCCCCGTGCACGTGCCCGTGCGCGTTCACTGTCCCGCACGGCCTGGTGCAGGGACCGCTGCCGAACGCTTCTTCCCAGCAGCATCTCAGCTGACGCCGGGCTCCGGTTTGTGTGTTGCTGGGGCCTCAGGTACCGGACCATGAGTAATGGTCCAGGCCTGATGAGGCGTCGGATAAAGTTCCACGGATCCCGTACCGGACGCAGTCGGTACGGGATCCGCCGCGCTCTCCCGACCGACCAGCAGATCGTCGGCGACTCGATTGACGGCGGCCTGTGGATACTCCCCGTAGGCGGTCTTCTATCTAGCACTTTGTGGCTGCGAGCTTCCCCACCGGCGGCCGGATACCTCCCCGGACCTGTACGGACACCGGCCAGCGAAGCTGGCCGGTGTGAAGAACAGCAGGGAGATCATGGAAGTCCTGGAGGCGTACGACCTCACGGGGAGTTACCGTGCCGCGGCCGAGCTGGCCGGCCTCGACCACCACACGGTGTACGGGGACAGCAAGCCCCCTCCGAGCGTCAGGACGTGACGCGACCGTCGGCACACGCCACGGGGGAGGCATGTGCCGACGGAGCCTAGGAGACGTGTTCACGCCAGTCGGCATGGCTCTCCAGCCGACGGAACGCCCCGTCATAAAACAGCAGCGCATCCTCACCCGGGCCATGGCCCAGGTTCAGGACCTCGCCGAGGAAGATCGAGTGGTCGCCGCCGTCATAAACGGCCGCCAGGTCGCACTCGAACCAGGCCAGGGAGCCGCCAAGGATCGGGGCCCCCGTCTGCGGCCCCGGAATCGCGTCCACGGTCTCGAACTCCTGCGCGCCGCGCGGCCGACGGCTGTCGGCAAAATGGCGCGCCAGCCGCTCCTGCCGGTCTGACAGCACCGACACCACAAACGCGTGGTGCTCTCGGATCACCTCATGCATGGAGGCGTCGCGCATCACACACACCAGGACCTGCGGCGGGGAGAGGGAGACCGACGTGAACGAGTTGGCCGTCATGCCGCGCGGCTCATCCCGCCCTGCAGTGATCACCGTGATGCCGGTGGCGAATCGGCCAAAGATCCCCCGCAGTTCCCCGGGGTCGAGATCCCGGCCCTCCGGCGCCCCGACCCGGGTGGGCCGGGGTGCGAGCGCCCGCGGCGGGTCTGCTGGCGAGGGGCGAGCCGCGCTGCTCATACTCATGGCCACCAACCCTCATCCGGCAGCGCGGGTCGTGGCGGCCGGCACAGGGCTGCCCGCACCGTGTGTCGGCGGCCCTGCCGACTTCGTGTAGCGGCCCAGAGCGGCGCGAAGCGATACTGGCACCGGAGCCGGCCGGGTCGCGGCGTTCGGGCCGCGCATGCAGGCGACCCGTTGCCGTCCGCGTGCCACCAGCTCCTCCAGACCGTCTCTCAGCCGCACATAGTCGAAGGCGAACTCGATCTGTGTCTGGGTGAGGTCCACCAGACGCATGCGGATCGAGAGCTCGTCGAATGCGGTGATCTCGGCCAGGAACTCGCAGTCCACGGTCAGCGTGAACAACTTCAGATCGCGCTGCAGATCGGTGATGACGTCCGGCGCCTGCTCACGCAGGAACATCTCCCGGCACCGGCCTTGCCAGCGCAGGTAGTTGACGTAGTAGACGTTGCCGACAAGGTTGGTCTCCTCGAAGCCGACCACATGCCGGTACTCGTAGAACTCTTTCACTCTCCAACCCCGCCTTCGTCTATCGCCATCGTGAACACCACCGGTTCCGCGGCTCCGGCCAGCGTCGTCACGAACGACGCGATCCGGGTGAATCCTCCGCGCAGCGCCGTCCACGGCCCGCTCGCACCGCCCAGCGAAGCCTCGCTGGTCAGCGTGGTCTGCGCATGGCCCGTCTTGCGCAGGCACTCGATCGCACCCCAGACCCGGGTGGCCGCGATGTCGTAGCTCTCGCCCCGCTCAGAGGCGAGCAGCCCGGCCAGCGCAGCACCGTCGGTGCCCAGCAGATCGGCCCACTCACGGTCGGTGCGTGCAACAGCGACCTCCACATCACAGGCGACAGGGCCATCCGCGGCCACGGCGAACGTGACACCCGCGCCGTGTGAGGAGGAAACCTCCAGGCCCGCAACCAGCGGCTTGCCGTCCGGCCGATACCCGACCTCCGTGTCCCGGCCGACGGCCCAGCTCACTGCCTGACGGGTATCTGCGCGCCGGGCATCGCGCGAGGGCGTCGTCGACGGTCCGGCAGGGACGATTGCGGTGCGCAGGCTGGCGGCCAGGTGCGGCTCGGCATGGCGTTCCAGATAGGTGGCCAGCAGCGCCGGCCGCCACGGACCTGCGCCGTCTTGCTTGCGTACCGCCTGGAGTTTCAGCCCTTCCCAGCGTTCGACCAGGGCTCCGTCTGCGTCTCGCACCTCGATGTCGTAGAGATAGGTATCGCCCTCCCGCCATACCTCCGTAGCGTGCGTCGTCACCTCCGTGCTTGTCCCAAGTCGTCCAGGATCGACCAGCCGCAGCTGCTGGATCGACGCCGGAAGCAGCGTTGCGTCCGGAACGCAGCACTGGATCGAGTGCATCAGCGCATCCCGCACCCCTGGATCGGCCAACGTCAGCTCGGCCGGGTGGAAGCCGTCGAACCAGTCATCACGCGGGCGGCTTGAGAGCCGTGCCACGCAGCTGCGTGCAGAAAGCTGCCGGTAGCCCAGCAGACGCTGGAAGCGGTCGCCTTGGAAGAGCACCGAGCCGTAGAGCTCCTCGGCGGGTTGCAGAGGGATCGCCGGGTCCGCTCCGCCGCTCGGCCGCGGGATGTCTGCCGGTGCGGCCAACTCGTAGCGCAGCGTGGCCCGGAAGTGATCGACCTGGAAGCCGGTGTCGCTCGAGCGCAGCGTGGCCCGGACCGTGCCTGGGGCAGCGGCCAGGACCGCAGTCCGCAGCGTGATGCTGCCGTCGGCGGGCACCACGATCGGCCGCAGGAACTCCACATCGGTCAGTGTCGGTGTGGTGGTGCGGCCGGTCAGCGCAGCGGCCGCTTGAGCCATCGCCTCCATGCCGAGCACGGCGGGAAACAGTAGGTCGCCGTCGAGCATGTGATCGGAGAGGTAGCGATCGGAGGCCGCCGACAAGTCGGCATCGGCGACAAGTTCAATCCCCGGGTAGTGGATGCGCGGCCGCTCCAGGAACCGGCCCAGCGGCAGCTCATTGGTCTCGAGTGCGATGGTCGGTAGTCCTGCGGCGCGTCCCATCACCACGACGGCGTCCGGTGTCTCGGGTGCGCCGATCAGTTCCTTGAGCATCGCGACGCCCTCGGCGACCGGTATCGGCGAGATTCCCTCACGCATCAGCGACTCCAGCACACCGAGCCGCTCGCCCATCCCGGAGCCGGACCACACCGACCACTCCATCGCGATGCAGCGGCACTGCGGGTTCTGCTCGCCGTAGCGGCGCGTGAGATCGGTCAGCCAGTCGTTGGCGGTCGCGTAGTCGCCCTCCCCCCGTAGTCCCGCCCGGCCGATGATGCTCCCGAACGTCACCAGCAGCCGCAGGGGAGCGTCATCGACGGCCGTCAGCAGTGTCTTCAGCCCATCGATCTTGGGGGCCAGGGTGCGGCGGAAGGTGTCCTCGTCCAGGTTGACCAGAGCCTGCGGATGGTTTCGGCCGGCGCCGTGCAGGATGGCGGTGACCGGTCCCAGCGACCGGCATACCTCCTTGACAGCCGCCTTGACCTCATCCGCTGCAGTGACGTCGGCCTGCAGGTAGCGGAATCGGAGGCCGGCATCTCTCATCCGGTCCAGGTTTGCCGCCAGTTCCGGATCCGAGCCCGGGTCTGAGCGCCCGAGCAGTGCCAGCCCAGCTCCGGTGTCTTCAACGAGCGCTAGTGCTGCCTCGGCGGTAATGCCCTTGCCGCCACCGGTGACCAGCAGCACGTCCTGATCGCTCAGCACCGGTGCGGCTGGCGGCGCGCCGCTTGGCTGCAGGGCACGAAGCACCGGCACCGACCGGCGGCCTTCGACGTCGTACCAGACCTCTGCGAAACCGTCGGTCGCCGCTGCGTTTGCCTCCACGCGGGCGACTACCTCGGCGACCTGCCGCTCCGACAGCGCTTCCGGATCCGGCAGGACTACGACGGTTGTCGTGACGTTCGGGGCCTCCAGGTGCAGCGTCTTGGCGATGCCTGCGGCACCACGTCGGCCGCCGACCGCAACGAGCCGCACCGGGGTCCTGCGGGCTCGGGACAGCGCCGCCCGCACGGCCGAGATCATGAGCGGCACGTGGTCGTCGTCGGCCTCGCGCGGCAGGCACAGCAGTACACCGTCGCCGAGGCCCGCGGTGCTTAGCGCCTCCTGAAGCGGCACTGCCAGTGGATGGGAACTCGTGGCGAACAGCTCCCACTCGGCTGGCGAGGAGCGAAGCACGACCGGCGGCACCGGCCCAGTCGGTGTCAGGTCCACCGCAAACGACCGTACCCACGGTGCGACGCCTGCGACCTGCTCGTGCTGCCCGTCCTCGCTGAGTGCCGTGTCGGCCAGCTCATCCAGCATCGCCGCCAGCTCCGTCAGCGTCGATGTGGCATAGGCCGACGTCGCAAGCACCGCGCTCACGCCGAGCTCGCGGGCAGCCTGCGTCACGATCTGACCGACCGTGATCGAGCTCAGATGCAGCTCGTCGATCGGATTACTGTCCGGATGCACCGCCTCCAGCGGCAGTTCCGCCCGCTCGGCGGCCAGCCGCCGCAACACGGTCAGGCTGTCGGCCCCCGGTGTCGGCTGCTCGATCCCGGCCGACGGCTCGTCGAGGGGCTGAGGGTCCTGCGTCCCGACGGCAAAGTCCACGTCCGGCGCGGCCTCGCACGGGCTGGCGAGGAATGAAAACTGCTTGTCCAGCGGCAGCGGCTTGACATACCGGTCGCGGAAGAGTTCCTCGTGCCGGATCGGGGCGCCCAGGGCGTAGGCCGCTCCGAGCGCCTGGAACAGCCCGGCCAGCGACGGGCCGTCAGTTGCCACCGAGACCGCGGGCACCGCCGGTGCGATCTGCAGAGCCAGATTCCGCAGGATCTGCCCGGGGCCGACCTCGATGAACAGGTCCGCGTCCGCAGCCAGCGTCTGGATCGCCTCGCTGAACCGGACCGGATCCAGGATCTGCCGGGTCAACAGCTCGGGGACGTCGACGTCCGGCGGTAGCGGCGCACCGGTGACCGTCGAGACCATGGTCCGGGTCGGCTGAGTGAAAGCCTGCCCGGCCAGGTATGCGCGGAAGGCCTGCGCGGCCGGGGCGACGGCTTCGGAGTGGAACGCATGCGAGACCGAGATCCGGGTCGCGGCGATGCCGCGGGCCTGGGCGCGTGCCATCACGGCCTGGACCGCCGCTGCCGGGCCGCTGATCACCGTCTGCGTGGGGCTGTTGAAGCCGGCCACGACCACGGGCTCGCCGCCAATCAGGGCCTGGACATCGCCTGCCGAGGCCGAGATCCCGGCCATGGCCCCACCGCCGGCGCTGGCCTTATCCATGATCCGGCCTCGGGCAGCGGCCGCGCGCAGCAGAGCGTCCTCGTCCATGGCTCCGGCCCAGTGCAGCGCCGACAGCTCGCCGAGGCTGTGCCCGGCAGCTGCCGACGCCGTCACACCGAGCTGCGCCAGCACCCGGAGGCCGGCGACCGAGCCTGCGACGATGCGCGGCTGCGCAACCGCTGTCGCGACCTGGTCTCCGTCTGTCGGCAGCTGGAGGCTGCAGTACAGCTCATCCACCGTGGGGAACCGGCGCCGCAGCGCGCCGCCGTCCGCGCGGCGGCCCGCGCCTTGCCCAGGGAACAGATAGGCGATGTGCGGTGCTTTCCCAGTGGCACCGAGGAAGACGCCGCCGGCGGAGTCGAGGACTCGGCGGGCGCCGTTGTCGAGGGCCTCCAGCAGCTTGCCGAGGCGGTGTTCGGCCTCCTCCGGGGAGCTTGCGACGACTGCGGCCCGGATCGGCCCGCCCGCCAGCTCGCCGGACAGCGTCGCCGCGAGGTCGCCGAGTTCGGCGAACGACAGCTGCGGCACGAACTCGGCGAGCTGCGCAACGCGGCCGCGCAGCTCCGCGGTGCTGGACGCGTCGAGCAGCAGCAGCTCGGTGTCCTGCCGCGAGCGAACCAGGCGCTGCGTCGTCGTTCCCAGGCCGGTGCGGCGGACACCGTCGGCGTGCTCGACGACGATGTGGGCGTTGATTCCGCCGAAGCCCATCGAGGAGACACCGGCCCGGATCGGGGCGCCGTCGGGCCACAGTTCGGCGCTGTCCGGGACACGCAGCGCAGGCGCATCACCTGCGAGTGCCGGATGTGGCCGGCTGTGGCCGGTAGCAGGGGGGATGATCTGGTGCCGGACCGCGAGCACGGCCTTGATCAGGCCAGCGACCCCTGCCGCGGCCTTGGTGTGGCCGAAGTTGCCCTTGATGGTGCTGATTGCGGCGGGCGGGGCAGCCTGGTCGGCGGCGCGGCGTGCACCGGTGAAGGCCTCCAGCTCGGTGGCATCGCCGACCGCGGTCCCGGTGCCGTGGCCCTCGAAGTAGCCGACGCTTTCCACCCCGAAGCCGGCCGTCGCGTAGGCACGGCTGATCGCGCGTCGATGGCCGGTGGCCTCGGGCCGGGTGATGCCGCCCTTGCCGTCGGAACTCTGCCCCCAGCCTGCGATGGTGGCGTATCGGAAGACACCCTGACGCACGGCGTCGTCATCGCGCATCAGCACGAGCATGCCGCAGCCTTCGCCCGGCCAGAATCCGTTGGAGTCCTGGTCGTATACGCGCATCTGGCTGGTGGACAGTGCTCCGGTCTTCGCGAAGCCGACGAGCTCGAACGGGTCGATGCTCAGATCCACGCCGCCGGCCACCGCGGCGTCGATCTGCCCGGTGGCCAGCGCGGTGCAGGCGGTGGAGACGGACAGCAGGGAGGAGGAGCAGGCCCCGTCCACTGTGTAACCGCCGCCGCCGAAGTCGAAGTAGTTGCAGATGCGGCCGGAGATGGTGTTGGCCAGCCCGCCGGCCAGGGTGTCCTCGGTGATCGGTGGGAAGGGCGCCTTGTAACGGTCTTCCAGGCGGTCCAGGAAGGCGGCGAGGTCCGTGTCAGCCCAGCCCTGTTCGCGCAGGGCTGCCCCTACGGTGCGCTTGACGTATGGCCAGCGCAGCCGCATCAGGCTGGCGCGGCTGAACTCGCCCGTCAGGGTATTGCCGATGACAACGCCGGTCGCGTCCTTGGGGAGGCCCTGCCCGTGCGGGAAACCTGCGTCGTCCAGGGCACGCATCACGGTGTCCAGGGCGAGCCAGTGGGTCATGTCGGTGGAGCGGAAAGTGGAGCCGCCGATCCGGTAGCCGATCCGGTCGAACTCGAATCCCTCAAGCACTGCGGCCATGCGGCTGTAGTGCCGGTCTGGTGCGTCAGGATCGGGAGAGTAGTAGTCCTCCGCTCGCATCCGCTCGTCCGGCAGTCGGCGAAAGGCCCGCCGTCCGGCCAGCACGTTGCGCCACAGCTCCTCGGGGCTGTCGGCGTCGGGGTAGCGCAGGGCGATGCCGACGACGGCAATCCGCGGGGTTGTCATGCGATCACCGGCCCGGGGCCGATGGTGAGCGGGCCGGGAACTGTCATGGCCTTCTCCTTCGTGCGTGCGTGTGCGGGCAGGGCCGCGGGAGAGGCAGCGCTGCCGGGTAGCAGGGGTGGATGCATGGCTGGCGCCGTCATCGACGGCTCATAGCGCTGCGGTTTCGCGTTCGGTGATCGGCTCCGGGCCGACCGGGCGGGAGGCTGGCGGGATGGGGGCCCATTTCTTGCCGTGTGCGCTCATCGCGGCCGGCTGGTACGTCCAGTCGCGGTTGCCGGCAACGGCGACGTCCCGGGCCGCCGTGCTCCCGCGGCGCCAGGCGCTGCTCGCTGAGTTGAGGACGAAGCCGAGGGCGTGGCGCGCGTAGGTCAGCAGGGGGAAGGTGCAGTTCTCTCGCCAGGCGGCCGAGCCGTGCCTGCGATACCAGGTGACGTGCCGTGCACCGGCCGGGAGCGTGAACGTCGCGACCGCGCGCTGCTCTGGCTTGCCGAAGCCCATGTAGGGCGGCACGAAGTCGAGTTGGCCGAGCCGGGTGAAGATGCGTTCGGAGGCTGCTGCGTGGGTGATCTCGCCGCTCGCCGCCGCCGCGATGTCCTGTTGGGAGGCGCGGAGCGTGGCGACCACCTCGGGCAGGTGGCTGCCGAGAACGCCCATGCGGGACGGCTCGGTGGTCTTGGCCAGGTCTGCTGGATCGCCGCTTTTCAGGTAGCGGACGAGCAGCGACAGCGGGCCGAAGGCCCCGAGCACGTTCCCCAGGACCCAGTTGCGGTTCCAGGCGTTCCAGGTGTCGTAGCTGGCGAACGACTCAAACGAGGTCGACACGACGTCGTCGTAGTAGTCGAAGGCCCGGTTGACGGTGTCCTCGATGTGCTGGAACCGCTCGGTGGCGAAATCATCCTCGGCGACGGCCTTGAGCAGTGCTTCGGCGATCAGGTCCACGGCGACCACGAGGACGGACATCCCGCTGGAGAACAGCGGGTCGACGAAGCCCGCTGCATGCGGCAGTTGGAGGATCCGGGGCAGGAGCATGTGGGGTGAGGAGTACTGCAGCCGCCCGGAAGACACCCACGGGCGTACCGCCTTGGCCGGTGCGAGATGCCGCTGGATCGTCGGGTACTGCGCGATGATGCGTCGAAACTCCTCCTCCGCAGGACCCTCTGGGTGGGGATGGCGTGTGCGGTCGAGCATCAACCCGACGCTGGTGAGCGGGTTGGTCGACTCACGGTGGTTGTTGAAGGGAATCACCCACAGCCAGCCGCCGTCGAAGATGTGGTGCATCGTCGCCTCGCCCAGCGGCGAGGGCACCTTCTTGCGGGCCTTTTTGTCGAGCAGCAGGTCCGCACTCCTCACACCGATCATGTGGGTGAACAGCGTGCGGGTGTCGGTGCGGAACCGCGGTGTCTCGTCCCGCATGCCGAACAGGTCCGAGACAAGTGACCGCATGCCCGAGGCGTCGATCAGGTACTTGGCCTGGTACACCGCTCCATCGGCCGCCCTCAGTTCGACGCCGGCATCGTGCGATGCGATGTCCTCGATCCGGGCCTGGGAGACGAAGTCCGCGCCGTACTGGACGGACATGGCCGCGAGGTAGCCGTCGGTGTCCTGCCGGAACAGGTGCGAGTCCGGGCCGATCGGCGGTGTGAGCGTCGGCAGCTGATTGACGTGCTCACCTTGGTGCTCGCGACCGGCGGAGTGGTACATGAAGCTGAAGGACCTTTTGACGCCGCAGGCGCTGCTGATGTTGTCCCGCAACGTGTGGAAGGAACCAAGCCAGCCGATTTCGGGAACCCCGTACTTCTCCCCGATGATCCGCAGCCGGATGCCCGTCTCCGGGATGAGCGACTCTCCGATGGCGAACCGCGGATGTGAGGCACCTTCCAGCAACAGGGTGCGGACACCGTGCTTGGCAAGGATGCAGGCAAGCATCGACCCCCCGATGCCGGAGCCCAGGATGGCGACGTCATAGCGAGTGCTGGTAACGGTCACGATTGCCCCTGCCTTCGTCGGTAGTGCTGCACGCCACGCGGCAACCAGCGTCCAGTGGCATCGTGTTGGCCGCCTACTCTTCGATTGCCGCGGTCTCGCTCCATCGGGGCCGTCGCAGGTCAGCACGCGAAGAGAAGCCCTGGTCTCGCCGGGCGCGCCAGCATGGCTGGCGCCGGAGCACGTAGTGACAGACGTGCGGACGGCTCCGGTTGGGGGTCCTTGTGTGCCGCCGGGGCTGATCTGCGTTCACTGCGCGGCTCACTCAACGAGAAGGGGCACCACGGATGACGGCAATGCCGCTTGGCGACCGTGCCGGCCCGGGGGTCGAACGCCCGCTGGCCTTCTGGCTCGGCGTGATCGCCTGCACAGCCGGGGTCGTCCTGCACCTGCCGATGTATCTCCACGCTCGCGACATGGGCTACCGGATGGCGGGCATGCAGGCCGACACACCGATGCTCGTCGGTATGGTGCTGGTCGTCGTCGGCCTGGCCAGCGTGCTCTATGGCTTGCTGCCCGCGAAGGGCGCCGAGGTCCGGCAGGCCGCCTCCCGGGTCCGGGTGCGGGCCCTGGACGATGCGCCACTGCGCAAGCAGCATGCGGCCCTGCTGTTGGCAATGACCGTCGCGATCACCATCGACGTGATGAAGCCGACGACGCTGTCTTTCGTCACGCCGGGCATGGCCGCGGAATACGGGCTGCTGCCGGCGAACCCGCACGGACACGTCACGGTGGCGTGGGTTCCGCTGGCCGGCATCACCGGCACCGTGGTTGGCTCGCTGATATGGGGCGTGCTCAGTGACTGCATCGGCCGCCGCGCATCGCTTCTCTTCGCCGGCATGCTGTTCGTGACGACCTCGATCTGCGGAACCATGCCCGGATTCACCTGGAACCTTGTCATGTGCGCGCTGATGGGTATCGGGGCGGGCGGCATGCTGCCGGTTGCGTTCACGCTGTTGGCGGAGACGATGCCGGCCCGGCACCGAGGTTGGGCCATGGTGCTGATCGGCGGCAACGGCGTCGGAGCCTACTTGCTGGTCAGCTGGCTGAGCGGGGCTTTGACACCGCATTACTCGTGGCGAATCCTGTGGCTGATCGGGCTGCCGACCGGCCTGTTGTTCATGGTGGTCGGCCGGTGGATCCCGGAGTCGCCGCGCTACCTCATCGCCCGCGGGCGCACCGCAGAGGCGCGGGCAGTCATGGCGCACTACGGCGCGGCGGCGCACGACATCAGCCACGGCCGGATCGGCGAGCCTGGCGAGGGCGTCGGCGTCGCGCCCCGCGTCAGAACGCCGCTGCTCGAGACCAGCCTGGCGATCGCCTGCCTCGGCCTCGGCATCGGTCTGGTGACCTACGGCTTCCAGCAGTGGGTACCAACGAACCTGCAGCGACTGGGCTACACCTCAGTGAAGTCCGACTACACCATCCGCAACGCGTCGCTGATCGGGCTGCCGTTGACCGCCCTGTCCGCCTGGATGTATGCGGCGCTCGGCAGCCGCAGAACGCTGCTCTCAGTGTCGCTCGTCACCTCGACAGCACTCGCCGTGTTCGCGATCTGGGGGGACCAGCTGGCGCACACCCGAACGTTGCTGTCGCTCCTGCTGGTGGTGCCGATCGCAGGGACCAGTTCGCTGGCGGCGGTGGCCGTGGGCTACGCCGCCGAGGTCTATCCGACCCGGATGCGCGCCCGGGGGACAGGACTGGCGGCCGCCCTGACCAAGGCTGGCGGCGTGCTTATCCTCGCCGTCGTCGTGGGAATCAAGACAGTGCCGTCGATCGGAGCCACGGCAATCTTCGGCGCAATCCCACTGCTACTGTCGGCACTGGCATTGCTCCGCGTCGGCCCGGAGACCAAGGCTCGACGTCTGGAGTCCATCACCGAGGACGCCACGCCAACTCCGGAAAGGGTCTGACCAGCCCATTAACCGCCGTTGCGCTGCAACTGCCGCACACTACCTTGGCCCGACACGGGTGTCCTGAAATGGCACGAGGCGGCTTCCTCTTTCGCGTCAGGTGGGAAGCTGCCAGGTATTGAATGATCGTCAATACGCGAGGGGGGACTCAGCATGAACGGCGATGCCGGATACCGTGCGCCACGGCGCGCCGAGACCATATCCGGAACCCCCCAGATGGCAGCATATCGCCACATTCGCCGAAACCTGACACAATCGCTGGCCGGCCTCCCGGATGCCGCACAGACGGACGTGCCAGCGTGCCCTGGGTGGACGGTTCACGACACCGTGGCGCACCTGGTCGACAGTTGCCGCCTGGCCGAGCGCAACCTCGCAGGTCGACCGCCCCACCACGTCCGGGGCGAGCTTCCCGCACTACTGGCCGAATGGAACCGCAGCGGTGCGCGCGTAGATCGCGGCCTGCGTAAGTCCGCCAGTCCCAGCGCAGGCTCGGTTCTCGTGATGGATGCCTACACGCACGAGGTCGATATCCGCCACGCCCTGGGACTGCCGGTCCCAGTGGCACACCCGGCTTTTCGTGCCGCCTTCGAGCTTGCGGTGGACGGCTTCCGTGCAGCCGTGCTCATGCGGGGATGTCCTGCGTTGCGTCTGGAGACGACGGACGGGGCGTGGCACGTCGGTGACGGCGCCCCGCACGCGATCGTGTTCGGAACCGGACACGATTTGTACCGGTCTCTGGTGGGGCGTCGCACGGTTCAGCAGATCAGGGAGCTGGCATGGACCACGGATCCCGGGGCCTGGTTGGAGGCGTTCGGCTGGGGGCCATTCCGGCCTCCGCTGGACCCGGTGGAATGAGCAGAGGCCGGGCCCCGGCCTCCGCTCGACCCGGTGGAATGAGCAGAGGCCGGGGCCCGGCGCGGAGCCCTCAGGCGACCCCGTTCAGCGCCGGCGCGCCCCAGTTGTCCAGCTCCGGCAGCGCCAGCAGGATCGGCGTATCGACGGCCTTTATCGGGCGCAAGCCGATGTGCTGGCTGGCATGCGTCTTGTCCGGTCGGACGACTAACCGTGCACCGCGGCCGAGGAACACCGGCTTGCGCAGCCATGGTCGCGGCTCGTGATCGCTCATGGAGACCGCTGCGGCACGCACACACCACGTTCCCGGCGGCACGCCCGTGAGGGTGTATGCGCCGGAGGAGTCCAGGATGTCGCACGCTACTGGAAAGCCTTCGACGACCGGGGTGCGAAAGGCCCCCACGTAGACGCGGACTGACTTGTCGGTCTCCGGGATGCGAATTGTGCCGGTGATGGTCCCGCGGGAGCCTTCGTTCGCCGCGCGGGCGTCCAGGGCGAGCAGGCCGCCCTGCGACAGCGCGCGATAGCGACCCGGAGAAGTACCGACGCTGCGCGCGAAGCGGCTGGTGAAGGTGCCGAGGCTGTTGTATCCCACTGCGTAGGCGATATCGGTGACGCTCCTACTCGTCTCCAGCAGTAGATTCTTGGCCCGAAACAGCCGGACCGCGGCCAGGAAGCGCCCCGGGGATGTGCCGGTCGCTTCACGAAACGTGCGTGAGAAATAGAACTTGCTCAGGATCGCCGAGTCGGCTATATCGTCCAGCGACAATGGCTCGTTGTAGCGGTTCCATATTGTGGCTACGGCCCGCTCTATTGCCAGTTGAGTAACGTCCAAGATTCTCCCCCATTTTTGAATACTTGAACCCGCCTGATCACCTCTTCGTGATCACCTCCCATTCGTCCGCGAGCCGCGATGCCACAGGCGACAAGACCCTCTCGGTCAACGCTGACCAGGGGCTCGTGGCTGCTGCGGCGTTCAGGTCAGCCCTGCCGGACCACCGCGTTCGCACTCGTGCGCGATCGGAGTTTTTCGCTGCACCCCCCCGGGCGGCTTCTTCCTGGCTGCCCTCTTGGCGAGGATCAAGCATGTCAGCGGACTATGCCTGTGAATTCGGCAAACTTTGGTAAAGACGCTGCGCACCAAGACACCGGTCGCGTTGCTGTACAGGGGTTACGGTTCCGTCGAAAATGAAGCAGCGAAGAAGAAAATGTCGCAGTCCACCGCATTAGCGCACGGAAAGTGCGATCGCGTCCTGGTATGTCCGATGCCCGGTATTCATCCCGCGACCCGGAGGATGGACGCGCGTGGGACGGCCGGTCCGACGCGCGGCCGATCACATCGACGATGCCAACCGCGATGCCCGCGCCCGCCCCGGCGGCCTGTCCTCTCATGCTGCTGGCGGCACTTCGGCCCGAGCGTCGTTGACGGCGACTGCAGCACTCGAACGGGGTGGACCTCCCGGACACGACGCGCATGCGAGGCCGAGGCGCGGGCGGGACCTCCGAATACTGGCCACCGGCCGGCTTCAACGGCCGGCGAAGCGACGGCACAGCCAGCCCAATGCCCCGCCGTTGTCCTGAGCGGGCGCATGCGCAGGGCCCTCATCGCAGAGCAGGCCGCTGTGAAACGGTCACCGGCAAGCCAGGAACCCTGCCGCCCTCTCGGCGATCATCACCACGCTGAGCAGCGTGTTGGCACACACCATGGCCGGCATCACCGAGGCATCGGCGACGTAGAGTCCGCCGACGCCGTGGACGGCGCAGCGTTGGTCGACGACCGCGGTCTCGTCGCTTTCCGGGCCCATCCGCGCGGTGCCGACCGGGTTGTATGCGGAGTCCACGGCGTCGTCGATGTAGTTGCGCATCAATTCCTCGTCGCTGAGGGTCTTCTGCTCCACCAGGACCACCTCCTGACCCTGGTCGAGAATCTTCGGAGAATGAGCCAGATCCCAGCAGCCGCGCACGGCCTCGGCCAGCAGCGGGTAGTCGCGTTCGTCAGTGAGGTAGCCGAGGTCGATCCGCGGCGGCGTACTCGGATCGGCCGACTCCAGAAAGACGCGCCCGCGCGAGTGCGGGCGTCTGGCCACCGCCATCACACCGAAGACGCTCCGCGCCCCGGCGACCTCACGCAGCTTCGGGAAGTGGTGTGTGAGGTCGAACCGGTTGACCATCGCGTAGTACATGTCATTGAAGCGGGACGTACTGCCGGACGATGACGTGGTGCGCAGCACAATCTGGCCGGTGGGAGCGCCCTCGCCGGCCGCGTCCGGCTTGGGACTGAGGAACACCCCGATGCGTGGCTGATCGATCAGCCCGGCGCCGACGCCCGGCAGGTCGGCGTGGACGCCTATGCCCAGGCGGCGCAGTTCGTCAGCCGGCCCCACACCGGAACGCCACAGCAGCGCCGGGGAGCCGATTGCACCCGCAGCGAGAATCACGCGTCGTGCGGAGAGTTCCTCGCCGTCGACAACAACCCCGACCGCCTGCTGATCGCGCATCAGGACCCGGTCGACGCGACAGCCGGGGATGATCTCCAGGTTGGATCGGTCCCGGGCGGGCCACAGATAAGCCATCGCCGTGGACACCCGCACCGAGGCGTCTCGCCGGGTCGACGGGATTGCCCCCACCCCGCTGGACGCGGGGTGGTTGTGATCGGCGACGTAGGAATGCCCGGCGGCCGTGCAGCCGTCCAGGAAGGCCTGCTGAAGTGGTGTCAGTTCATGCGCCCGCCAGCGCCGGATGGGGATCGGACCGCCGGCCGCGTGAAACTCACGGTCTCCGTAGTCCAGGTCATCCTCGAGCGCAGTCAGTGTCGGCAGGGTCTGCTCCCAGGACCACAGTGGGTTGCCGAGGGCAGCCCACTCGTCGTAGTCGGCGGGGGTACCCCTGATGGCGACTGTGTTCCCTACAGCCGACGAGCCGCCGGTCACCTTGCCTTGGGGGAACGGAACGCGGCGACGAGCGGTCAGAGCCGCGGTCAGACCCCAGGAATGCTGAACGAGCGACATGGCGTTGCCGTCGAGCAGGTCCGCGGGCGTGGCAGCGGTGTCCCCGTAGTGCGGCCCGGCCTCGATCAGGGCGACGCGCCTGCCGCCCTCCTCACTCAGCCGCGCCGCAAGAACGGCTCCCGCGCCGCCTGCGCCCACCACGATGTCGTCGAAACGCCGCATCCCTCTCTCCTTCCCTCACTCACTTCAGCCTGCTTGCATCGGGCCTTCACGGCTTCTTCCGACTTGCGCAGCGTCGAAGTAGTCGGGCACCGGACTCGGCCATAGCGTCCAGATCCAGATGGGGCATCACGCCGATCGGAAGGGGAGAGTGCTGTGGAAGATGCAGCGATGGCGAGGCCGGGGTTGGCGATTCAGGCCGGAACTGTGCCGCTGGCCGTGCAGGTCGCCCAGGAGGCGGAACGGCGGGGACTGGCGTCGTTCTGGTCGAGCGAGTTCTACGATCGCTCTGCGGTGGTGACACTGGCTGCTGCGGCGGCCGCCACCTCGAGGATTCGGCTCGGCTCGGCCATCGCCTGGGGTCTGGGCCGTACCCCGGTGACCTTGGCGACGGAATTCCGGTCGCTGGCCGAGCTCGCGCCGGGACGCATCACCCTCGGCCTGGGCACGGGAAATCAGCAGGTCATTGCGGATTGGCATGGGGCGGACGAACGGCGGCCCGCGGCACGACTGGCGGAGCTGGTACCGCTGATCCGGCGGATCTGGGAGCTCGACACCACCGCGGTGGAACACGACGGCGAGTTCTATCGCTGTCGGCTCGCGGCCGATCCGCTGCTTCCGGCATGGCCGCTGGCGGATGCCGACGCATCCGGACAGCGCGGTCACTCCCGGCCGGCGATCCTCGTGGCGGGAGGCCGCCGCCCAATGATCAGCGCCGCGGGCGCCGTGGCCGACGGCTTGATCGGCCTGCCGCTGTGCAGTCGCGCGTTCGTCGAGGAGAAGGTGCGTCCCGCACTGGACGCTGCCGCGGCGCGAGCCGGCCGGGCCGGGCCGATCCCGATCACGGGCGTGATCATTTGTGCGGTCGGTGAGCACTCCGCCCAGGCGCGGGTCTTCGCCGCCCAACAGGTCGCCGTCTTTGCCGCCCGGCCATCGGCCGCCCCGCTGATGGCCTTCCACGGCTTCGGGGCCGAAGCCGCCGACATCCGCGACGCCCTCGCACGCCGCGACGTTCCTGCGGCTGTGGCTGCGGTCTCGGACCGGATGCTCGACGTACTCGCCGCTTACGGCACCCCGAAGGAGGCCCTCGAGCGCTACGCCGCGATGTTCGACGGTCTCTACGACGAGCCGCTGCTGTTCTGCGCCGGCAAGGGCATGCCGCAGGGCGGATTCCGCGACAGCCTGATGGCCGTGTGTGAGGCATTCGCATCCTGATGACATGCCATACGCCGCGCGATCGGGCCGATCGCGCGGCGTATGGCACCCGAGGCAGCTGCTCAGCGACGCATCACAAGGTCATCGTTCATCAGGTAGTCGCCGACCGTCTCGAAATGGGTGTACGACAGCGCGATGTGCTTCGTCACCGAGTGCATGTCGCGGAAGCAGCGCTCCAACCGGCTCGTCGCATACAGCGAGGTAGTCCCGGCCAGCGTGTACGTTGCCTCCACGGCCGCGGTCGTACTCTCGGCGAGCGATGCCGATGCCAGGCGAATCAACGCGCTGAGCTCGTCGCCGCCTTCCCCGGCCGCTGCAACGATCTGCCGCGCCGCCTCGTGCAGCAGCAGCCGCGTCGAGTACACGGCGATCTCTGCCCGTGCGAATCGCTCCTGCACTACGTGGTTCGCCGCCAGCGTCTGCGTTCCGCTGGCCGGGGTCTTTGCGTGCGCGGTTTCATGGAAGGTGTCCAGCGCGTCCCGCGCAATGCCCAACGCTACTGGTGCGGTGGAGAACGGGCCGAAGTCGAAGTACCCGATCGGATAGCCGCGTGATGCCCGCGCCGGAGGGGCCTTGGCCATCCGTGCCTTGCGCACGGCTAGTTCGTCCGGCACGAACCGCTCGTCGATCCGAAAATGGTTGCTGCCAGTGCCGCGCAGGCCGACAGTGAACCAGGTGTCGCGGTACTGCACTGCGGATGTCGGCACGAACAGCATGATGATGTCCGGACCGGCCGGCGTCATGACCGGCTCCCAGTCCTTGCTGACCAGGGCTGTGCAGACCAGCCAGTCGGCGTGCGCCGAGCCGCTGGCCATAGCCCATTCGCCGCGCAGCAGGTAGCCGCCATCGACCGGCTCCGCCAGTCCGGACGGCTTGACGCCGCCGACGACAAAGCCGTCGCTGTCCAGGAACAGCCGACGTGAGCTCTCTTCGGGCAGGTAGTCGGACAGCCTGCCGATGGCGCCCTGCACGCCGGTCTGCCAGGAGACTGACGCGTCCAGGCGGGCCAGAGCCTCCAGGACGGCCATGCCGGTGTCCAGGGCGACCTGCTGCCCACCGAACGTGCGGGAGACCCACATCCGGGTGAAGCCCTCATCGCGTAGCGCCTCGAATACCGGGCGCGGCATCTGACGGGTGTGCTCGGCCTCCTCGCGGTGCCGCTCAATGAGCGGGGCGAGCTTCTCCACGCGGGCCAGCCAATCGGCCTGCTCGGGCGGTACGGGCGGCTCGGGCAGCCGCGGCCGCTGTCGATGGTCGCTCACGCGAGACGTTCCCTTCGTGTCCGCATCGGTTGGGCTCGGGTTCAGCGCTTACGGGCGACGCCGACCCACATCGGCAGCGGCTTGGGGCCCGAGGTGTCGACCGGGCGCCAGTTCTGCGTCTCCACGACACCGGGCTCCACCTGATCAAGACCGTCGAAGAAGCGCGCGACCTCGCCCCTGGTGCGGCGGACCACGGCCTCGCCCAGCTGCTTGTCGAGCGCGTCCAGGGTGGCGTTCATCGCTGTGTCTTCATCGTCCTTGGCGAAGTGCGACACGGCGACGAAGCTTCCGGGCATCATGCGGTCGAGGTAGGTGTCCAGCAGGCGCGCGCCCTCACCGAAGTCCTCCACGAAATGAAGCATGCCGAACAGAATCAAGGCGACCGGGCGGGAGAAGTCCAGCGTCTGTTCGGCGCGTCCCAATACGCTTTCGGCGGCGTGGAAATCGTCCTGCAGAAACACCACGCTGCCGTCGGTCTCGGCCGCCAGCAGGTGCTCGGCGTGTGCTACCACCTGCGGATCGTTGTCGACGTAGACGACTTTCGCATCCGGGGTTACCTCACGCGCCGCCAGGTGCACATTGCCCATGGTCGGCAGTCCGCTGGCTATGTCCAGGAACTGTGTGATGCCGAAGTTGGAGGCCAGATAGCGCACGACCCGGCCCAGCGCGTCACGCGCATGCTTGATGTCGACCTTCACACCTTCGACTCCACCGGTCTCACCAGGCCAGTTGGCGAAGGCGAAGGCGGCAACCTGCCGGTCGGTCTCGAAATTGGCGCCACCGCCGAGCAGATAGTCCATCACCCGCGGAACATGCGGGGTCTGTGGGTCGACGCCCGGGGGAGCCGCCACTGTGATCGTCGCGCCTTGACTCGCTGACGCAGCCTTGTCTGACACGCTGCCGCCCTCCAGTCCTCAAAGCTCCGGCCCTGGTGGCCGGACATGTCCAGAGTGGCCACCGGCAGCACGCCCGGCTTCTCCGTGCGTGCCCTTGCCGGGAGCGATCGCCGCCAGGCAATGAGTGAGTAGTACGCACCAGCCAGCCGGTGCGACGCTCGCCGGGAGTTGGCCGAACCTCGCGCCTGAAGCGCCCGAGCTCCCGAGGACAGATATGACGGCTCAGTATGACGACATCATCGTCGGCGCCGGATCGGCCGGTGCGGCGCTAGCGGCCCGGCTGACCGAGGACCCCGGCCGACGGGTGCTCCTTTTGGAGGCAGGCCCGGACTACACCGCAGCGCAACGCACACCGGAGGACATCCGCTACGGCCGGAGCATGTCGTTCGTGGACCACGACTGGGATATCCGCGCCGACGTCCGGGACGGCCGCAAGATCCGCTACCCGCGCGGCAAGACCACTGGCGGATCCTCGGCCGTCGGCGCAACGGTCGCGCTGCGCGGCATACCGGCCGATTACGACGCCTGGGCGGCCGTCGGCAACCCAGCCTGGTCCTGGTCGCAGGTTCTTCCCTACTTCCAGAAACTCGAAGATGATCTCGACTTCGGTGAGAGCGAGTTCCATGGCTGCGGCGGCCCGATCCCGATCCGCCGGTGGCGGCCCGAGGAACTGGCACCGGGGCAGACGGCATTCGTCGAAGCGTGCGTGCAAGCGGGGTTTCCCGAGGTTAAAGATCACAATCATCCTGAGGCCACCGGTGTCGGGCCGATTCCATCCAGCCGGCCAGACCACGAGATGCGGGCCACCACTGCGACGACGTACCTCGCGCAGGCCAGGGGGCGTAACAACCTCGAAGTCAGGGCCCACACGATGGTCGACCGGGTGGTGTTCCGTGGTTCCAAGGCGATCGGCGTGATGGCGGCGATAGCCGGGGGCTCCTACGAGCTCATCGAGGCCAACCGGATCGTACTGGCCGCCGGTGCGGTCGCCTCCCCAATGATTCTGCTGCGTTCCGGTATCGGCCCCGCGGAGGACCTGCGCCGGCATGGCATAGACATCCGAGCGGATGCCGCCGGCGTCGGCGCGAACCTGGTCGACCACCAGCGCACCGGCGCGTTCATGGTGGCGCAGCCAGGTGCCACCGATCCGAGCCAACCGTTCCTGCAGGAGATCCTGCGGACCACCTCGCCGGTCTCGGGCGAGTTCAACGACCTGCAGTACTACATGGTCAACTACTTTGGCCTGGCGCCTTTCCCGGAACTGCAGATGCTGGCCGGCGCCGACGAGATCCTCGGCGTGATGGTGGTGGCGCAGCGTCCCGGCTCCCGCGGCAGGATCACGCTGTCCTCCGCCGACCCTACGGCGCTGCCGGCGATTGAGCTGAACTTCCTCGACACTGAGCGCGAGATCGACATTCTCATGGATGGTGTCCGCACCGCGTGGCGGCTGGCGCAGCATCCCGGCATCGCCTCGCTGGGGCAAGGCTTCGTGGTGCTTCGCGACGCCATGATCGACAACGATGACATGGTGCGGCAGTACGTCAAGACGAGCCTGGACAGCGCCTATCATCCGGTGGGCACCGTCCGGATGGGGCCGTCCTCCGACCCGTCGGCCGTCGTCGACGAGCGCGGCGCAGTGCACGGCCTGGATGCCCTGTACGTCTGCGATGCGTCGATCATGCCGGCGACGGTGCGCGCGAATACCAATCTCACCTCGATCATGATCGGGGAGCGGACGGCGGATTGGCTCCGCGCCGTGTGACCGGCTGACACACAAGGCGGCTCCGGATCGAGGGATCCGGAGCCGCCCTTCTGTGGGGAGGTGTCAGGGGGTGGGGAAGAACCGGGACACGAATGCCTCCCACGCACGGTCGCCGAAGATTGCGCGCTGCGGCCGCAGCAGCCTGACCGGGGTGCCGATTCGGTACCGGATGCGCGGCCTGGCCGCAGTGATCGCTTTCTCCACGACGGCGGCGACATCGCCCGCTCGCACGGAGGTCCGACCGCGCCCCTTGGGGTGCTCCACCTCGCGGTATGCGCCGTGCCACTCGACAAACTGTTCCCAGAAGTCGGCGTACAGGTCGCTGTCTGCGTCCAGAGCGAGATCGTCCACGGTGGTCGGCACGAACGAGCCGAGAATCGGCGACGGCTCGATCACCACCACCTTGATCCCGGCCGGCGCGACCTCCAACCGCAGCGAATCGCTGATGGCCTCCAGCGCATGTTTGGTGGCCTGGTAGTAGCCGCGCCCTGGTGTGGCGAACAGACCGAAGATCGAGGACATCATGACGATTCGGCCAGAGCGCTGCTCCCGCATGCCGGGCAGCACCAGCTGCGTCATGCGGGACAGGCCGAAGAAGTTGGTCTCGAACTGCGCGCGCACCGCGTCGATCGGCGTCTCGCCTATCGTGCCGTTCAGGCTGTATGCGGCGTTGTTGACCAGGACGCCGACGGCGCCGTGCTCCTCGGTGACACGCTTGACCGCGGCGGCCATCGACTCCTCGTCTGTGACGTCGACTCGCAGCGTCGTGATGCCCTCGTCGGCCAGGTCCTGCAGGCCTTCTGTGCTGCGGCCGGTGGCGTAGACCGGCCAGCCGGCACGGTGCAGACGCAAGGCGGTAGCGCGACCGGTACCGGAGGAGAGCCCGCTGCGGGAGTTCACCCCGGTGATCAGGACCGCGCGGGACGGGCTCATGTGTCGCCACCGGAGGCGGGGACATCCTGTTGTGAGATGCGGCTCGCCGTCACCGAGGTTCCCAGCCCAAGGCCGTCCACCATGCGGGTGATGAAGTTGAACAGCGCGGTGGTGAAGAACGCCTCCAGCAGCTCATCGGAGCTCCAGCCGGCCTCCAGGGTCTGCTGCCAATCCGCATCTGTGATCTTGTACGGCTCCCGGCTGAGACGGGTCAGCAGATGCAGCAACACCTTGGTGCGGTCGTCGACTGGCAGGTCGTCCGGGGAGTCGGCGGTGGCGATCGCCTGCGCCAGCTCCTCGGGGCCGCCGAAGACCTGCAGGAAGAAGCTGTGGGTGCCGACGCAGTAGGGGCATTGGTTCACTTTCGATGTCCAGGCAGAGATCAGCTCCCTCGTCTGCCGCGGCAGGATGCCGTCGAGGAAGATGCCCTTGTAGCCGGACAGGATCACCTCGAGGAGATCCGGTCGGGTGGACGCGAGGCGGAACATGTCCGGGACGAACGGCAGGTCGGTGGCTTTCCTTATCTCGTCGTAGAGTTCCGCGAGGCGGCCGTCGGCCTCCTCCTCGGCGATCAGTGGCACTCGGACGTTGGCGGTTGCATCGTCCATGCTCAGTTCACCTCTCAAGGTTGGCAGCGGCGACGCGCGGGAGATTGCGGCGACGCAGCACGGGCATTGCCTCGGCCTGGAAGTCGACGTCCGCGTCGAACGCCTTGATCATTCCTTCGATGACCAGGAGCGACAGCAGGGGGAAGGCGAACTCGGGCACCGGATACAGCCCGAAGCGGCGCTGCAGCTCGAACAGGCGGCCGGCGAAGCGCGCCAGGTCGAAGTCGCCGGACTTGGCGCCGGAGGCCTCCTCGACCAGCGTTCGCAGGCTGGCGCGGAAGCCCTCGAGGTCGCAGTCGTCGGCCATCTGTGCTGCGCTGTCGATGACGATCTGTGCGCACATGCTGCCGTCGCCCATCACCATGTTGATGAAGAAGTCTGCAAAGGACCGGCGCACGGGCTCGGGCAGCCGGATGACGAAACCGGCATCGAGGATCACCAGGCCGCCGTCGCGGTCGAGGTAGATGTTTCCGGGATGCATGTCGCAGTGCACGATGCCGTCGACGAACAGCATTTCGTAGACCGCGGCCAAGACGGCACGCACAGCGGACTGGCGCGTGTTGACAGCCAGCTCGTCGGGTTCGAACCGCCGTAGGTCGCCGATGTACTCCATGACCACGGTCTCGGATGTGCACAGCTCGGGCAGCGGGGCGGGGATATGCACGTTCCCGAAGTCCGCCAAGTTGTCCCGCAGCACGGTCAACGATGCTGCCTCGGCCTCGAAGTCCAGCTGCCGCAGGATCGCCCCGCCCACCTGCGCGTGCATGAGCCGGAACGGCATCTGCCGTAGCGGGGGGAGCACACCCAGCATGCCCATCATCGCCGCGGTCAGTGCAAAGTCTCGTTGCATCATCCGGTCGATGCCAGGACGCCGCACTTTGACCGCGACACGGCGACCGTCGTGGGTCACCGCCTCATGCACCGTAGCGATGCTGCCGCAGGCGAGCGGCTCCCAGTGGAACTCGCGGAACGGCCACGGGCGGTTGCGGTAGCTGCGCCGAACGGCGCGTTCAATCCGGCGTCGGCCCGGCGGCCGGACGGCGTCGGTGAGCCGGCTCAGTGCCTGGGTGACATCGTCGGGCAGCAGGTCTCGCCGGGTGCTCAGCAGCTGGCCGATCTTGATGTATGAGGGTCCGAGATGCGTGAGCATCCTGACCCATCGGTCGCCGTTCCGTAAACCCCGTGCGTGCGGGGAGCGGCGCCAGCGCGCGGCGACGGCGGACGCGCCGAAAGCCAGGCCGTAGCCGAGCATCACCATGCTCACGCGACCGCAGCGCAGTGCCAGGGCTGACAGGTCGATGAGCCGGGCCGGGATCACTCGCACGTTCGCCCCCTGCTGGTCGCACGTCATGGTGAGGGCGACCCGTCGTCGCCCGACCCGATCGTCGCGGCCCAGGCTGGACGTCCACTACTTCCACGGTGCCCTCGGGGCGCAGCGGGTGCGAGGTAGGCGCCGCGCACACCGGCGGTGTGCGCGGACGCCGTCAGGATGCGCTGACGGTATCCAGCCCGAACGCCGCAAAGACCTCGGCGTCCTGGAACACGGTGGTTCTGCTGATGCCGGCGGCAGTGACGGTGAACACCTGCAGGGTGTGCAACTCGTACGCGCCGCTGTCGCCGCGACGATAGGCGGCGAAGCCGGGCTGGCCGTTTGCCGCGATCGGGTCCAGCCGCCAGCTGCTGCCTGCCTTGGCGAAGACCCAGCCCATGAACTGGGCGTAATTGGCGCGACCGACAAACCAATTGAGCATCGGCGGCATCTCCATGAGGACATCGTGGGCGAGGAGCTGTTTGAGTCCTTCGATGTCCGCCTGCTCAAAGGCCTTCATATAGCGTTCGACGCAGGCCCGCTGCTCCGTCTGGGAGGGTTCCGTGACGTGGTCCTCCAGGACGCCCGCTTCTTTCAGGCGCGCCCGTGCCCGCTGCAGGGAGCTGTTGACCGAAGCGACCGACGTGTCCAGCACGTCCGCGGTCTCGGCCGCCGAGAAGGCGAGCACCTCGCGCAGGATCAACACAGCACGCTGACGCGCCGAGAGGTGCTGCAGCGCGGCGACGAACGCCAGGCGCAGGCTGCTCCGATCGACGGCTGAGCCGGCCGGGTCTCCCAGGTGCAGCAAGGCGTCGGGGATCGGCTGCAGCCAGGTGACCTCGCCGCCATGGACAAACGGCTGGAGCGGGTCGCTCTCTGCCACGGTGCCTGACGGCAGCGGCCTGCGGCTGCGGCTCTCCAGAGCATTCAGGCAGGCGTTGGTTGCAATCCGATATAGCCAAGTCCGCAGCGAACCGCGTGCGTGATCGTACCGGTCCCGGGCCCGCCAAGCCCGCAGATACGTCTCCTGAACCAGGTCCTCCGCGTCGTGCACCGAGCCGAGCATCCGATAGCAGTGCGCCAGCAGTTCCGGCCGGTGTGGCTCGAGTTGGCGGTTGAAGTCCTCCGTCGTGGTCGCCACGCCCGATCCCTTCCGATGCGTCCCCTTGCCGGGCACCCTATCGCACGGAAGTGGCGGTGCGGTGGCGCCTCTCAGGGGAACAGCCCAGCTCACGTCATGCGCCTGCTGTTGTGCAACGGACAAGCTGCACCTGCGGATGACCCGCAAGCAGCCGCTACTTGCCTTCCTGCCCTGCTACCTCGCATTTCTTGCACGTTGCCCCGTTCGCGCGCAGCTCCCCGTCGGGCAAGCCGCGAGTAGGTCCGCATCCGGGCCGATGCAACGATGGGCCGGGACGCCGGGAATTCGCGCATTCCGCCGAAAGGGGAGGCCATTGGCCCGCACGTGGGCGGCGCTGCGGCGCCGCGTTCTCACACCGAGTACGTCGCAGACGAAGCTGTCGAGACGCGGCTTCCACGAGAAGAGCCCAGAAGCCACGCACCTGCTCGAGCAGGCTGGAGCCACGTTCCTCACCGGATTTGCTCTCGCGGCTGAGGCGCATGAACCCTGCAACGCCGAGCGAGGCCTGGACGAAGTGCCACGACGGTTCCGTGGCTTCGCCTACGAAGGGGCGGGCATGGCGTTTGCGATCCGTGACGCCATCGCCCCGACGCGTACGCGCTACAACGCCCGGTTCCTGCAGGGACGCGCCGACAGCCACATCTACCTGGTCTACGTCGGCGCCGGCTGGGCTCTGGGGCGTGTGCCGCCGATGCTGTGGAAGCGGGCCGTGAACGCGTTGCCGGATCCGGTGTACCGGTGGCTCATCCTGGACGGATACGGATTCCACCAGGCGTACTTCCACACCGACAAGTACGTACGCGGGCAGTTCGTGCGCCACGACTTCCCCTGGCCGCCGCAGGGCCCGCCGGCGTACGCAAATCGCGTCATCGACCAGGGCATCGGACGCGCCATGTGGTTCGTGAACGGCGCCGATCCGCACCGGCTGGCCGACGCTGTCGACACCTTCCCGCAATCGCGGCGCGCCGACCTCTATGCCGGGGCAAGCCTCGCCGCGACCTACGCAGGAGGCCTGGAAGAAGCGGAACTACTGGTATTCAAGCAGCGGGCCCGCCACTACTTGCCGGAAGTCGCCCAGGCCAGTGCGTTCGCCGCGACGGCCCGCGTGCGTGCCGACCTGGTCGTGCCGCACACCGAGCTCGCCACGCGGATACTCGCCGGCACCACGCCGCAGAACGCGGCCAGGATATGCATGGATTCATTGCCGGACGGCTCGGAGTCGACGCCTGCCGGTGAACCGGCATTCGAGGTCTGGCGCCAGCGCATCGCCGAATCCCTCACCTCGGGCAAGGACGCGGCCACCGCCCGTGATCTCCGATGACGAGCCTCTCGACCACGCGGCCCCCAGGCCCCCGGGTTCCGCCCGGCCCGCCCCGCAGCGCAGCCATCGCACTGCTGCCACGGATGATCCGCAACCGGCTTGAGGTGATGGACCAGATCGCCGCCGACTATGGCGACGCGGCCCGCATACCACTCGGCCCCAAGACGTTGTACCTGTTCAACCACCCCGACCACGCACGCCACGTCCTAGCCGATAACGCAGCCAACTATCACAAAGGCATCGGCCTGATACAGGCCCGCCGGGTGATGGGCGATGGCCTGCTGACCAGCGAGGGCGACCTGTGGCGCAAGCAGCGCAAGGTGATCCAACCGGTGTTCCAACCCAAGAGGATCGCCCGGCAAGCCGAGTCGATCGTCACCGAGGCTGAGGCACTGATTGGCCGGCTCCGCACGCACATCGGCAGCGGACCCGTCGACATGCGAGAGGAGATGACGGCGCTGACCCTCGGTGTCCTCGGCCGCACGCTGCTGGACGCCGACCTGGGAGCATTCGACTCCGTCGGCGACGCCTTCGAGACGGTCCAGAACCAGGCGATGTTCGAGATGATGTCGCTCGGAATGGTCCCGCTGTGGCTTCCCCTCCCGCGCGCACTGCGCTTCCGCAAAGCGCAGCGATACCTGCAGCGGATCACTGACACGCTCGCTGCACAGCGGGAGAGGCATCCCGGCACCGACGACGTCATCAGCCGCCTGATCACCTCTGTGCGCCAGGAGCCCGACCCCCGCTTCGGGCGCCGACGCATGCGCGACGAACTCGTCACCCTCCTGCTGGCCGGACATGAGACAACGGCCAGCACCCTGAGCTGGGCCCTCCACCTCCTCGACCGCCACCCTGAAGTCCGGGAACAGGTGCACGCCGAGGCCCTTGAGGTTCTCGGCCACGGCCCGGTGACGGCTGAATCACTGCACCAACTGCGTTACACGACGATGGTGCTCGAAGAAGTCATGCGGCTGTATCCGCCCGTGTGGATCCTGCCCCGGATCGCACAAGCCGCCGACCAGGTGGCTGGCTACCGCATCCCAGCCCGCGCCGACGTGCTCATCTGCCCGTTCCTGCTGCACCGGCACCCATCCTTCTGGCCGGACCCACAGCGCTTCGATCCCCAGCGCTTTTCCCCCGAGGCCCGAGTCGGCCGGCATCGCTACGCATACATTCCCTTCGGGGCCGGCCCGCGATTCTGTGTCGGGAACAGCCTGGGCATGCTGGAGGCAACGATCGTGCTCGCAATGCTGGCGCGGGACCTGCGGCTGCGAACCATCCCCGGCTACGAGGTCGCCGGCGAGCCGATGCTCACTCTCCGGGTCCGCGGCGGCCTGCCCATGAACGTCGAACCCGCGCGATGAACCACGCGTCCCGCCCGCAGTCGCGGAGCCTGCGCCACCATCGGCGCTCGCCGCACGCAGAGCTTGACCATCCGCACGGTGGCCATCCCGACGCGTTACCCGCCCGGAACCGGGCCGACCAGCCGCCCCACCCAGCCCCGCTCACCGGATGACCACGGGAGTCGTCGTGCAGCACAGCACCTATCAACTGGCCACCGCCACCGCCGACAAGAACCTTCAACTCGTCCTCAAGGTCCTGCCCGCGATCGTGGTCATTCTGGCCGCGTCCGCCGTGTGCGGACGACTCGCCCTGCTGGTGAAGCAGCCGCGCGTCTTGGGCGAGATGGTTGCCGGCGTGCTGCTCGGACCGACCCTGTTCGGCGCCTTGTTCCCGGCCGCCCAGAAGGCCATCTTCGCGCCCGAGGTGAAGCCCATCCTGTATGTGCTGAGCACCATCGGACTCACTGTCTTCATGTTTCTCGTCGGAGCCGGCTTCGACCACGGCGGCGGCACCGCCAAGAGGGACACCAAGAACGCTGCCGTGCTGGCCGGCGCAGGCATCCTCCCGTCTCTCCTGCTCGGTGCGGGCGTCGGCTATGTACTGCACGACCGGCTCTCCCGGCCCGACGTCAGCCCCTTCGAATTCGCGCTCTTTCTTGGCGGCGCACTGTCCATCACAGCGTTCCCGATGCTGGCCCGCATCCTCTACGAGCGGCGGCTGGAGAACTCCCGGCTTGGCCGCATGACCCTGCTCGGTGCCTCCGTCGACGACGCCGTGGCATGGTGCTTCCTTGCCGTGTTGTCCGCCATGCACAGCGGCTCCGGAATCATGGCCGCACTGCGCACCATCGGACTCACCGCAGTGTTTGTCGGCGTCATGCTCACCGCAGTGGCCCGCATGCTGCGGCCGATGGGTGCGCAGGTTGAGCGCACCGGTCGATTCGGCTTCGACCAGATGTACGTCGTCGTCGGCATCGTACTTCTGGCCGGGCTGTTCACCGACTACATCGGCATCTACTCGGTCTTCGGCGGCTTTGTCGCTGGGCTCTCCATGCCCCGCAACGCAGCTTTCCGCGAGGCTCTGCACAGCCGCATGATGGACCTCACCAGCGTCCTGCTGCTGCCCATCTTCTTCGCCTTCTCCGGCCTCAACACGGAACTAGGCGGATTGGCCGGCTGGAGCATGCTCGGTCCCTTCCTGGCCATCCTTGCCGCGGGCTTCATCGGCAAGTACGTCGGGTGCGCGGCCGCCATGCGCGGCATCGGCTTCTCCTGGCGCGAGTCCTGGGCGATAGGTGGCCTGATGAACGCGCGTGGGCTGATGATCCTGCTCTTCATCAACATCGGCCTCGCTCAAGGCATGATCACAAAGGAGATCTTCTCGATGCTCGTCCTGGTCGCGGTGATCACCAGCGCAGGGGCTGTGCCGCTGTATCGCTGGGCGCTGCCGGAGCGCCTCGAGCGGCACATGTTGCACCGCGCCCGGCAGCCGGTGCCCGCTCAGCCGGAGCCGAGCCCGCTCGACCCCCGACCCAATACGGCTTCTCTATGACCGCCACCGAGACCATGCGCCCGGTATTGCCGCTGACCGGACACGACGAATAGCGCCAGTCCCCAAGCACGCGCGCCCGTCACGTGAGTCCGTTCAGCCGCTGCAGGGCGGCCGCCGCCGTACGGTGGGACCCTGGGAGGCGGTTGGTCGCCTCGTCGCCGGACGGTACGCCAACCAGACCCGCGCACATCACCACTGGTCACAAGGCTGCTGACCAGCTCTTGAAAATATCTCTGTAGGCGCGATGAGTTCCAGCCCCCCCGCCGGTATCTATCTGCGGAGCGCAAACGACTCCCGGAAAGCCGCAAAGCGGTAATCCGCACCGGTACGAAGAAGCGAGGAAGACCTTGACTGCGAACCAGACGCGTGCAGCTGACGAGACTGCCATCCGCAACGTGCTCCAGCGCGTCTACGAGGCCTGGAATGCCAACGATGCTGATGCGTTCGTGGCCGAGTACACCGAGGACGCCAGCGCGATCCTGCCCGGGTCCTACCGGAAGTCCCGGGAAGAGATCCGCGAGAGCATGAAGGCAGGCTTCAGCACCTACCTGAAGGGCTCGACCACTACCGACAAGGTACGGGACATCCGTTTCCTCAGCGACGACGCCGCTGTGGTCATCAGCGAGACGGGCATCCTCTTCCCGGGCGAAACCGAGGTGCCGGAGGACCGCGTCGTGATCGCGAGCTGGGTGCTCACCCGGCAGGGCGGCAAGTGGCTGCTCGCGGCCTACCAGAACTCCCCTGCCGTCATGAACCGGGGCTGAGAACCGCCGCCGGCTTGGCGCCCCTCTACCGCCGCCGCGGAAGAGGGGCGCCTTCCGCTCAACGGCCTCGCGGGGTTCCCTGAGTCCGAGTGCGTCGAGCCCGCCGAGGTGCCGGCTGGTACGGCGAGTGACGAGCAGTTGATCGCGATGCTCGTGGACTGGAAGCGGGCGCTGGAGACCGCCTGGAGGGTGAGATCACCGACCACCTCGGCTATGACAAACACGATCCGGCCGAGAAGAGCAGCGGCAGCAGCAGCCGCAACGACACCGGGGCCATGACCATGTTGGCCGATGTCGGCCAGGTCGAGGGGCAGGTGCCGCGGGGACGCCGCCGGCACGTTGGAGCCGCGGATCGTCGAGTAGCGTCAGCGGCGGCTGTCCGGGGTGGACGAGATGGTGCTGCCGGAGGGCCTCGCCCACAGTGGGGCCAACATCACCGGCGAGGTGATCGAGGGCATGACCGAATGGCAGAACCGGCCGCTCGATCGCGGGCGGTTTCTATCAGTGCTGTGCGTGGACGCCATCAACGGCGGCCAACACGAGTTCGAGGGCCGGGTTCACCGCGGCCGTGGCGATGGAGCCGCAGCCCGGTGTGGTCACCGCGTCGGTGCGAGCGCGGGTGCACACGTAGTCATCGGTGCTGTCCGCACGGCGGTAGCTGGTATTCATCGGAAGGCCGCAGGAGCCTGATGCCCTGGCACAGTGGCGCGCCCTCCGGTTGGCGGGCGAGCCCCGGTGCTGGTGCGGTTCGCGCAAGCTCGGCCTGGATGTCCAGATACCTGCCGTTTTTGAGGTCGCTCGGGAACGGTTGACGAGATCCCGGGCCGGGGAAGCGGACGGTGGGGCGTCAGTCGCGGTCACACTAGAGTTGTGCGATGTCCCAGATCTGCCGTTTCGGTTGTCGGCGCGGGGGCATGGCGCCGGCCAGGGTCATGTAGCGGGTGGCACGGTGGCGCTGCCCTTGCGCCGCGTACGGCTCCAGCAGCTCGAGCATCCGCGCATCGTCGGCATCCCTTTCGCCCGTGAGGAAGTAGCCGACGATGCGCGGCAGATGTAGGTCACCTATTGTCACGGCGTCCGGGGCGCCAAGGGCGCGTTGTATGGCTTCTGCCGCCGTCCACTGGCCGATGCCGGAGACCGTTTGGAGACGAACTGCGGCCGCCTGTGGTGCCAACGCCGCCGCCTCTTCCAATCGGTGCGCGACCCGTGCGGCACGCACTACGGTGCCTGAGCGCTTCTGATCCACTCCCGCACGGTGCCAATCCCAGGACGGGATGGTCGCCCATCCGCGTGCGTCCGGCATCACGTACATGTGCAACGCCGCGGCCGGGCCGGGGGCAGGTTCTCCATGCCACCGCAAGAGCAGCTGCCAGGCGCGGAAAGCCTCGTCCGTGGTCACCTTTTGGCCCAGGATCGCCGGGATTAGCGATTCCAGCATCCGGCCGGTGCGTACGAGCCGGATGCCTGGGTTCCGTTTCCAGGCGCGGGCCACGACCAGATGGCGAGGGGCGAAGGCCGCTGCGGACTCTTCGTCTTCGGCACCGAGCAGGGCGGGGAGGGTGTCAAGCAGCCAGTCAGCACCTGGGCCCCAGGCTTCGGCGGCCACCTCATCGCCGTCTGCAGCTAGCCGCACCGTGCCTGGGCCGAGGGGGGTGCGACTGGCTCGCCAGACGGCGCCACCGACCACGCGGTAAGCCGGGTCTTTGGGCCCACACTGCAGCACGCGCAACGAGCGGCGCAGGTCGTAGGGGCGGGGTGGGCGCCAGCGGCGCCGCAGAGTAGCGGGGGCAGACATAGCTGCTGCAGATTATCGACTCGCGCCGACGGTCCGCAGCCGAGCTCGCAATCCGCGACGGTGCCTGGATGTTTGGGGCGCGGTGGGAGGCATGCCGCGCGGGCGAGGGACGACCGGTAAGGACCGCCTCGCCGGGGGCCCCCCCCGGGGGGGGCCCCCCCGCGCCGGGGGGGACCCCGACCCCCCCCCCCCCCCCCCCCGGCGCCGCCCCCCGCACCACCGCCCGGTGGGG